>NC_015577.1:3213059-3855671 GCF_000214355.1 Leadbettera azotonutricia ZAS-9
AACTTTGGTGGCGGCGATATTCACATTGATGCGCCTTATGGCGCCGTTTTCAAACTTCATGTCATAGATGGTCTTCATGCAGTCGAGTATGTAATCAATGGGGCAAATTTCGTCATGCTCGCCCGCCTCAAGGGCAATCCTCTTGTGCCCCATGGACTCGAGTATCTTCACTTCCTCCCTGATTTCATCCATGCTGAGCTTACGCCTTCCGAATTCATGGCTGCAGTTGTAACTGCAATAGGCGCAGCGGTTTACACAGTAATCGCTCACATAGAGGGGAGCGAACATAACGATACGGTTGCCGTAAATATGGCGCTTTATTTCCCCCGCAATAGAAAAGATCCTTGCATTATGGACGGGATCTTTGGTGGTTAAAAGGCTTGCGATTTCAATATGGTTGAGGCCCTCAAAACGCTCAGCCTTGTCCAGTATTTTTTCAATTTCTGAACTCGCAGTGTTTTTTGATTCTTCAAGAAGCCCTTCGATATAGGCTTGATCGATAAAATTTTTAGTGTTTGTAAGAAAGGCTCTGTCCAGTTCCGCTGTCATTTGTCCGCCTCCTTGCCTTTTAATTCGCTGGAAACGGCAGTCTTGACGATTACCCCTTTGAGATTTCCCAATTTTCCTGTGAGGGAATTGATTTCGTCCAAATCACCCTGGAGAGTAATGGAGATGACCGCAAGGTCTTCCTCGTCTACAGGAATGCCCATGCGGCCTTTGACTATGCCCCTAAAGGCGGACACTGTTTCGTTAAAGCTTTTTTGGCTTGTCCGGGGGTTTTGCAAAATCGCCCCTATTACTGCAATTCGTTCCATTTTCGCTCCTAAGCTTGCCAGAATTAACTTGGCCCGCAAGGTCATAATTTAGTGCCACTTCCTGCAAGATTGCTCTCACTGGAAATGGATGTTTCATGTTAATCTGTTTTTAAAAATAAATCAACAACCCCACTCAAGCGGTCATAGCGCCTACAGCAAATCCAGGGCTTGCCTTACCCTTTCGGGATCGCCATTGTTCTCTGCAATAATCCGGTTTACTGTGTCATAACCCAAACGGGGGACATAAGAAGCTGCAAAGGCGCAGGAATTTTCAAGCAGGGCAGCACAGCGCCCCTCTACAGGTTCAAGTGTTTCTATGCATTTGGTGCGGAATATACGGACTGTCCTGCATAAAAGCAAAAGGCTTTCCAAAAGCGCATCGGCAATCAAGGGGGAAAAAGCATTAAGCTCGAATTCCCCCCGGCTCGCAGCGGCGGTAATGGCAAAATCATTGGCGGCAACTTTTATCCCGACCTGTATTGCCATCTCGGGTATCACGGGGTTTACTTTGCCGGGCATAATACTGCTCCCTTTTTGCATGGGCGCAAGCCGTATTTCACCCAGACCGCCTCGTGGACCCGAATTCATGAGCCTTAAGTCATTGGCTATTTTGGTCAAATTTACACCCAGGCTTTTAAGAAGCCCCGAAACTTCCACAAAGACATCGCAGTTTTGGGTCAGATCCATGGGGTATTCTGCTGCGGCAAGACCCATGCCGGTTATTTCCCTGAGCTGTTCCAGAACCCCATGGTGGTACAGCTTCTCATTTTTTCCTGCAAGGCCCACTGCGGCGCCGCCAAGGTTTACCTGCCTGAGCCTTTCTTCCACTTTGTAAAGACGCCAGCGATCACGTCCTATGGCTTGGGCGTAAGCGCCGAATTCTTCACCCAAGGTAATGGGGACTGCATCCATTAACTCAGTGCGCCCAAGTTTTTTTATACCGCTGTATTCGGTTTCCTTTTTCTGGAGGCTTTCCTGAAGCCTGGCACAGTTGTCGCTCAATTCACGCAGTAAATCTATGGCGGCAATGCGCAGGCTCGTGGGGTACACATCGTTGGTTGACTGGAGGCGGTTCACATGATCCAGGGGATGAATAATGGCATAAGCGCCTCTAGGCTTCCCCAATATTTCAAGGGCGAGGTTTGCGAGAACCTCGTTCACATTCATATTGGTGGAAGTCCCTGCCCCGCCCTGCAGGGCGTCAATTTTGAATTGGTCGTCAGCCTTGCCTTGAAGTACCTCATCGCAGGCTTGGGCAATGGCGCGGTATTTAAGGGCTTCGTCTTGAGAAGCCAGCTTGACAAGGCAAAGGGCAGCCGCCTTCTTCACCTTTACCATGGCGTAGATCAATTTAAGGCTTACCCTTTTGTATCCGAGAGAAAAGTTCTCCATTGCCCTGGCTGTTTGTGTCCCGTAAAAGGCATTATCAGGTATTTGAATTTCCCCCAATTCATCTTTTTCAGTGCGCATCAGAGCTTAATGGTTTTAATCCATTCATCAAGCTGGGCGCTTAATGTGTTTTTATCAATACTGCCGGGATTATGAAAATCAATTTCACCGGCAATGGTGTTTCCCGGGATCAGGGCCTTGAGTTTTTCCATAGCTCCGCCTTTGCCTCCTGCATGGCAGCAATAGAGGGCAACTTTTTTGCCCGTTATTTTAGTTCCCTTTAAAAAGGAAACCAGGGGAGGCGCAGGGGAGGCAGCCCATACGGGGCAGCCCAGGATGATCAAATCATAAGCGTCTATATTGATGGCCAGCGGCTTAACTGGAGGGGTCCTGTGCATAAACACCATGCTGCCGCCCCAGGCATATTTGGCAAAACCTTTCCTCTTTTTTGCATCTTTTAATTCCACAGGAAAAATATCCGCCTTGAATCTTTCCGCAAGAAGCGATGCAACCGCCGTGCTGTTGCCCTCAAAAGAATAATAAATAACCGCCGTTTTCATAAAACCTCCAATTCAGCAAGTATATGGGGAAATACTTCAAGGCTGCGCCTGAGTATGCCCTGCATAAACGCAATACTGATTCCATAATTGGTAAAGGGAACGCCCTGGTCTGCAGCACATTCCTGTCTGTAACGCATTTCCCTTTCGTTGAGCATACAGGCGCCGCAGTGTATGACCATCTCAAAAGAGGACAGATCCTCCGGATAATCACCCCCCGATGTAAACACAAATTCGGGATTCACCCCCGTATATTGCTTTATCCAACGGGGGAGTTTCACCGTTCCTATATCGTCGCACTGTTTGTGATGGGTGCAACCCTCGCATATCAGAATACGGCTTCCCTCCCCTATATGGTCAAGGTGTTTGACACCCCGAACAGCAGGAGCCAGGAAGCCCTTGTACCTGGCAAAAATTATCGAAAAAGAAGTGAGGGGAATATCAAGAGGCGTATCGGCGCTCGCCTTGGCAAAAACCTGGCTGTCTGTAATCACCAGGCTTGGCTTCTTTCCCAAATGCTCCAGAGTTTCCTTAAGCTCAAATTCTTTGACCACCACCGCAATTGCGTCAGTTTCAAGCACATCCCTGATGGTTTGTTGCTGGGGGAGTATGAGCCGCCCCTTGGGGGCAGCCTTATCGATAGGAGTTACCAATACCACAAAGTCGCCGGGCTTTATCAAATCCCCCACAAGCTGAAGCTTCATGTCTTCGGTATGCACAAGGCTTGCGATGAGATCTTTCAATGCTTCTATATTATGCCCTGTCTTTGCACTGACATAAATTTCATTTGCCTCAACTGCGGCGGAATTCAATGAACCTCCGGGAAGCTCATCGCACTTATTGTAAGCAATAATGTAAGTCACATTTTTATATTTAAAAATATCTAATAGATCATTGTCAGCCTTATCCCTGCCCAGCACTGCATCAACCACGAGAACAGCGACATCGGTCTTGTTGAGAACCTGTTTTGCCTTGAGAACCCGCTTGGCGCCAAGCTCCCCTTCATCGTCGATGCCGGGGGTATCAATAACCAGCACCGGCCCCAGGGGGAGAAGCTCCATGGCCTTGGAAACAGGATCTGTGGTGGTGCCCTTAACTTCGGAAACCACCGCCAGATCCTGGCCTGTGATTGCATTGAGAAGGCTCGACTTCCCCGCGTTGCGCCTGCCGAAAAAGCCTATATGCACCCTGTTCCCCGAAGGGGTATCGTTCAGTCCCATGGAATCCTTTTGGCACTTCAAACAGTGCCCTAAAATTGATACACTAGCATTATGCATCAAAAAATCAACTTCGACAAACCCCTATTGAAAATTTTCGCAGGATATTACAAGCCCCATTGGAAGCTGTTCGCAGCCGACATGTTCTGCGCCGCCCTTATCTCGGGTACAGATCTTGCCTTCCCCATGATGACTAAATTTACCATAGAGAAGCTCCTCCCAACAGGACGTTACCAATTCTTTTTTTTCCTTATAAGTCTTATGGTTGCGCTTTACCTCCTCAGGATGGGCTTTACCTATTTTGTGACTTATTGGGGGCATACCGTAGGGGCTTATATCGAGGCTGACATGAGGCGGGATCTTTTTAACCATCTTCAGGAGCTGCCCTTTTCTTTTTACGACAACAACCGCACAGGGCAGATTATGTCCCGGGTGACCACGGATCTTTTCGAAGTAACAGAACTTGCCCACCACGGACCCGAGGATCTGTTCATTTCCTTCCTTACCTTAATCGGCTCTTTCATCCTGGTCTTTACCATACGCTGGGAGATGGCAGCAGTCCTTTTAGTGATGGTTCCCCTGATGATCGTCATTACCATCGTTTCGCGGGGTACCATGAGGCTGGCTTCCCGGAAAGTAAAGGAGCGGACTGCGGAGATAAACGCTTCCCTTGAATCAAGCATCTCAGGCGCCAGGGTTGCCAAGGCCTTTACCAACGAATCCTACGAGACCGGAAAGTTCAAAGGGGGCAACGAAAATTTCAAAAATGCCAAAAAGAATTATTACAAGACCATGGCGGGTTTCCACAGCAAAGTCGAGTTTATGACCAACCTGCTTACAGTAACAGTCATAGCGGCTGGAGGCTTCCTTATTATGGGAGACAAGATGACCCTTGCAGAACTCATCACCTGCAATCTTTTTGTTGCCGCCTTTCTCCAGCCCATAAGGCGGCTTCAGAATTTTGTGGAACAGTTCACCACCGGTATGGCGGGCTTCGGCCGTTTTGCGGAAATCATGCGGATAATGCCCGATATACAGGACAGGCCCAATGCCTTCACCCTGGATCAAGTTAAAGGAAATATCGGGTATGAGGATGTCACCTTTGCCTATACTCAGGACGCTGCTGCCAGCGAACGCTATGTGCTTAGGAACATCAACCTGAATGTTCCCGCAGGAACAACCCTTGCCCTGGTGGGCCCCTCGGGCGGAGGCAAGACCACCCTTTGCCATCTCCTGCCTAGGTTTTACGAAACTTCAAAAGGCAGCATTACCATTGATGGCCACGACATCAGGGATGTGACCCTTGAATCATTGCGCCGCAATATAGGCATAGTCCAGCAGGAAGTTTTTCTCTTTGCAGGAACCATTAAAGAAAATATTGCCTATGGCAGAATTAACGCGACAGATGAAGAAATCATGGAAGCTGCAAAACAATCCGAGATCCACGATGATATTATGGAAATGCCCCAGGGCTATGATACGCTTGTGGGCGAACGGGGAATAAAACTTTCGGGAGGGCAGAAGCAGCGGGTTTCCATTGCCCGCATCTTCCTAAAAAACCCGCCCATACTCATACTCGACGAGGCCACAAGCGCCCTTGACTCCGCAACGGAATTGAAAATACAGAAAGCCCTGGAAGAACTTTCCCGGGGCCGCACCACCATGGTAATAGCCCACAGACTTTCGACCATAAGGAACGCCGGCCGCATCGTGGTCATAGACGACGAAGGCATACGCCAGCAGGGAACCCACAGCGAGCTTCTCGAAAGCGGCGGGCTCTATGCTGAATTACACGCGGCCCAGTTTAACGCATCCACTCATCAGCCAGGAGAAGCATGAAGAGACCGCCCTGCACAGTACGGTTCTGGAAATAGTAGTGCTTGGCGCTGATGGTATCATACCAGTCGGAGAAAGGAACCCTATCGGGAGTTTCGTGCAGGAATGCTGCAATGGGCGCTATCAGGGCTTCCCTTTCTTTAACATCTTTGGTAAATGCCGCGGTCCAAAGTATCCAGTCAGACTTGGTGTATTCCCTCCGTGAATCCAGGGGAACGCCGTATTTATTCTGCGTCTTGATATACCACTGTACTTCTTTCGCAAAGAGACTGTCGTCAAATAATTTGGTGCCAAAAAGTTTATCCCATACCAAATTGTATTTCAGTGCCCAGCCATCCTGCTTGTCAAACACTAACGCGCTGTGATCGCCCCTGGCAGTATTGGCAGTCCATTCATGGGCAAAGGTCTTTGCCTTGTCGTGGTATCTGGCAGCCTTGGCTTTGTCACCGACCATATCAAGAATAAGACCGAAAGCTTCAAGACCCATGATTGCCTTGGCCGCCAGATTGCAGTTATGGGCCAGATGACCTGCAAAGTCATCGGTACAAAGCTGCTCACCGGGGTCAGTGCCGTATGTCTCAAGATAAACCGCCCATTTTTCAAGAAGGGCGAGATAGGGCTTTGAAAAATCAGCGTTGCCTTCAGCCTTTGCAACTGCCGCCATCATAATGATCATGTTTCCGCATTCTTCCACCGGCATTTGATAACGAGGATCATAGGCGTCACTATTTGCAGGGAAGGCATAAAAATGGGGATATACTTCGGTATTCTTCATGTCCAAATTCTTTAACCCATAGACCTGTCCGGTTACATACGGATAACGTCCCGCATCATGGGGAGCAAAATCATAAATCCAAACAGAAAGCCCGGAAAAATGCAATATGGGTCTTAACATACCCTTAACCAGTTCAGGATTGTAGAGAAGATAGAGCGGCGTTGAAGGATAACTTATATCCACGGTGGCGGCGCAGCCATTGGAAAAACATTCTTTGGATATAAATAGCGCCTCCCCCTTTTCATCGGCTATGAGTTTATGGGCAGCGATACTTTGCCGATAAGCAAGGTTCGTTATAAGCTGGTAATCAGGGCCGCCTGAAGCAAGAGCCTTTTTATTTAATTCAGCGTCAAATTGGGCGCAGCGGTTTTTAATTGATGGATAATTTTCAATTCCTTCTTCGATAACACTCAGTATTGTTTTGCCATCCCTGGCCCAATAACCTCGTCGGGTTTCCCCGAAATAATTAATGGAGGCTGTATCGTCATAGGCGGCGGCAAAAAAACCTTCCTGGGCGCCGGAACCTGCCGCCGAGCTCGCAGAGCGAGGTTCCCCTCCGGACAAGACAGAAAATTTCAATTTTGCAGTCAGAGCTTCACCTGCACCTGAAATAAAAACCCTGCCCTGCCCTTCGGGAATTGCAAGGTAAAGGTAACCCCAGTCAATGCTCACATCATCGCCTGAATGGCTCAAAGGCGCCTGCTTTCGCTGACCCATCCATGCGGCAAAAGAATTGCTTAAATTGTGAATGCCGCTCACAAGGGGAACTGCATCATCTCCCATTTTACAGAAAGTACTGTCAAAAGAAAAATTGAGCTCAACTTCATGTGGCTTACCATCGGCAGACCGCACTTTAGCACTGATATAAGACAAGGGCCGTGAAAGCAGATCAATATCATCCAGCAGAAGGGGGGTCAAAAATGCAATTTCCAGGATTATCCCCGCGCCTTCAAAACGGTATTGGGAAGAAGTGGCAGTAATAAAGAAATCTTTTTGATCCAAAACAGGATCAGAACTATAGCCGAGGAAGCGGTAATTCTTTCCGTCTACAGAAGCAATACCCTTCATATTTTGCTTTCTTCCGGTCCAATGGACTGTATCAGCATCATAAAGCTTGTCTGCCGGGGACCATACAGAAAAATACGGATCGCATGTGATTAAGGGAACACTGGGAACTCTCGTTTTCATATTGATACCTGCCTGATTATTTTCTAAAGGAAAATTTCCTTTTGGAGATGATGAACATGAAGCCATAATTAAAATCATGGCGAAAATTAAAGGCTTTGAAAGACCCATTTATCCTTTAATACCCGACATAGCGATACCCTGGGTAATCTGCTTTTCAAAAATCAGGAATACAATAATTGCCGGAATTGAGGCAACCATTGTAGCAGTAGATGGAATAACATAATCCACCGAGTAGGTATTCGACAGGGTTGGAAGTCCCACTGGCAAGGTAAACATCCGTTCTCCCATGGCGCAAAGCAGGGGCCAAAGATAATTATTCCAGCTTCCCATAAAAGCAAAGATGCTTACCGTCACCAGCACAGTTCTTGAGAGAGGAAGTATGATCCGCGTAAAAATGGAAATATTCCGCGCACCGTCAAGCTGGGCTACCTCGATCAATTCATGGGGAATTCCCTTAAAAAAAGTAACCATGATTATCAGATTCATAGACCCCGCAATGGAGGGGAGTATCATTCCCGGATAACTGTCGATTAGGTTAAGTCCATTCACTGTAATAAAGAGAGGGACTATGGTCGCCTCTGTGGGTACCATGAGCCCCAGGAGGAAATAAAAATAGATTTTTTTCTTCCCGATAAATTCCATCTTCGCCAGGGGATACGCTGCAAGAGAAGAAATAAGGATCGTCGCTATGGTAGCGATAATTGCAATGAGTATGCTGTTATAAAACCAAATCGGAACTTTGCTGTTAAGCAGTATGGTAGGATAACTGGCCAGTGTATAAGGGGGCTTAAACCAGTCAAAGACAGTCCGCATGGGGGTTCCCTCGGCTTTCAATGAAACAAAAAGAGACCACAAAAGGGGGAAAATAAAAATAAAGGCAAAGATCAATGAAAGGATCGTTAATAAGACACTGCCTGGGTTATGCCTGCGTACATTGCTCATGATGCTTTCTCCTTTACATTTTGATACTTAATCTGAATAAATGAAAGTATCACCAAAATCAGAAAGAGAGCATAAGACATGGCGGCGCCATAGCTCAAATCATTTTGACGGAAGGCAGCTTCATAAACATATTGAATCAGCGGCCGGGTCATGCTGCCAGGCCCTCCCCGGGAAATAAGGTAAATCTGCCCGAATATTTTAAAGGACGCAATGATCTGCAGAAGAAGAACCAGATACGTAGTAGGCGCTAAAAGAGGCAGCGTTATTTTAAAAAGCTGACCGCCGCTGCCTGCACCGTCCAATTCCGCCGCTTCATATACCTGGGTGGGTATATCCTGAAGGGCCGATATATAAAGCATCATGGAAAAACCAATAGTCCACCAAACGGTAGTCAGGGTAACAACAAACCAGATAAGCGGAGGGCTCATCAGCCAGGTAATTTCCTGATCAGGCTTCAATATATTAAATGAATGGAGCATGGTACTCAAAAACCCCATATAGGGGGCAAATATTTTTGTCACGATTAATGAAACTACAGATACGGAAATTACAGTGGGGATGTAATAGCAAACTCTCAGGAGTTTCTTGCAGCCGCTTGCCCGGTTTGCCAATAATGCCAGAACCAATGATGTAACGATGAGGGCGGGAACAGAAATAATTACAAACCAGGTCGTATGCCAGAGGGCTTCCCAAAAGAATTTATCCGTAAGAAACCGGGTATAATTGCTGATGCCCAAAAAACGGATCTTCCCCATGAGGCCCCATTTATGGAGGCTCACATAGATCCCCTGGATTACCGGCCAGATAATAAAAAGCGTATACAAAAGCAGGAAAGGGAAAATAAACAAAAAAGCGGTGAGGGTCTTTTTTCCAATATGCTTGTCTCGTTTCTTCTCCATTTTGAGAATCCCCCATGGTAAAGAAAGTATCGCCAAACAACAAGGGAACCTCTGAAAACTTATATTCAGAGGTTCCCTGATTTAGCCGTTCTTAAAAGCCGGAATCGGCTTTAGTTCCTGATAGCCTGGGTAATTGCATCGGTGATATTCTGAATCGCCACAGCAGGAGTAGCCTGACCGCCCCACACAAGATCAAGATTCGTTATCATGGAATCTTTGAATGCGCCGAAATGGACGTTCTTGGAAGGAAGTACTGCAGTGGTTGCAGCCCTGGCATAATCTGCCCTATAGGGAAGCGCGGTGAAAGCCGGACTCGACTGGACAGGAATATTCGAGGGAATCTGGCCTGAGCCGGCCCAGGTAGGCCCGCCCTTGGTAACTGCCCAGGCGGTAAAATCCACTGCCGCTTGGGTATTCGCTTCGTTCCGGGCCTGTTTGGTGGGAATTACGAAAACATGGGCATCAGCCCAACAGGCGTCATTGGTGCCGAAAACCCGGGGATAGGGCTGGGCGGCAAAATGGAGACCCGATGTCTCACTGAACACACCAGTCATCCAGGTCCCGTTCCAGGTTATAGCCGAAAGGCCATTCTGGAACATCTGGCCGCCGTCAGAAATGCCCGGAAGGACATAACCATCGGTGAAGAAGCTCTTAACATATTCGGCAGCCCGGATAGCAATATCCCGATTCAAGGTCACCTGGGTACCTGCAGCATTTACCAGGGGAGTTCCGCCCATCTGGAAATAAGTAGCCCACCAAATACGATAGGGCTCATCTCCGCTCTGGGGCAAGGATATTACGGTCTGTCCGGCTTTCAGGGTAGACTTTACTTTATCCAGAACAGCCTTAAACTCTGCGGCATTATTCACCCGAATCTGGCCGTTGGTTAAAGCAACCCCGGCAGCGGTCAGGATATCCGTATTGACATACATAATCTCCGCATGGGTGTCCAGGGGGATGGCATATTTTTTGCCGTTAAAAGTAACCCCTTCTACCATGGCAGGGGCAAAATCATTCCAATTAACCCCCGCTTTCTGGGCATAGGCATCGACAGGAACGACCATTCCCTGTTCTACCAGTTCGGGCAGCCGGGAGACATGGGAAACGCCGATATCCGGACCTTTCCTTGCAGCTACCGCAGTCCCAAATTTGATATAGTAGTCCGCCCAAACGAGCATGACCGACTGTACCTGCTTTGAAGGCCCGGTCTGGTTGTAGTCAGCGATAATCTTATCCATCCAGGCGCCATCGCCGCCCGAGAAGAGAGACCAGAATACCAGTTTGTTGGGATCGACCTTTACGTCTTCAGGGTTATTTACGGTCCCGTCCTCATTTACGCTAACCGCAGCTGTACTGCCCCCGCTTGCGGGTGCAGGAGCGGCTCCACCCTGCTGACCGCCTGCGGCAAAAAGCGGGCTTGCTGCAAGGATTAATCCCAACAGCAGAATCGTCATTGTCTTTGCACTTTTCATAGCTTCCTCCATAAAAAATAATGAATTATACCGGCAATTATTACAAAAATACTGTAATTTTAACCTGCATATAAAAATGATAACACCCAATATTGTATATGTCAACAGTTTTTTTGAAGTTTTCTTAAAGAAAATATACTTTTCATACCCGTTTTCTTGACATGCTTCCTAATCAGGGTGTAATATTATTATAATAGTTACAATTTTTATGTAATTATTATCTTTTATAAATACTACGAGGTATACAATGCAATGCTACCAGCCCAATTATCCGCGTCCTCAATTCGTCCGGGATTCGAATTCCTGGGAAAACCTGAACGGCCCCTGGGATTTCGCTTTTGATGACAAGAATGAAGGAACTGCCGCAGGGTGGTTCAGCGCCTTCCCCTCGGGGAAAAAAATCACCGTCCCCTTTACCTACGAGACAAGCGCCGGCGGCATTGGCGACGAAGCGCCCCATAATACGGTCTGGTACCGCAAGGCGCTTACTATAGAAAAAGCCAAGCTCGGGGATAAACGCATAGTCCTCCATTTTGAAGGCTGCGATTATATCGCCAGTGTTTGGGTCAACGGCGGATTCGCAGGAGGCCACAAGGGCGGCTATGCCCGCTTCTCCCTGGATATTACCAATCTTTCCAAAAACGGGGAGAACATCATCACGGTCAAGGCAGAAGATTCGTTCAGCCTTTTCCAGCCCAGGGGCAAGCAGCGCTGGCGGAATGAAAACTTCGGCTGTTGGTATGTGCAGACTACGGGGATATGGAAAACCGTTTGGCTTGAATATGTAAGCGATGATCACATCGCATCGGTAAAAATGACGCCTGTGCTCAGTTCGGGAAAAATAGAGATAGAAGCAGAAGTGCGCGCATCCGTCAGCGAAGCTTATGAACTTGAAGCTTCCATCAGTTTTAAAGGAATCCCTGTAACAAGCGTTACTGTTCCGGTGACCAAAGATCGCCTTTGCTTTAATGCCGATTTGGTTTCCACTTCCCTCACCGAATGGGGCATTCGCACATGGGGCCCCGGACATCCTGACCTCTACGATATCAGTTTTAAACTTTTAAAGAACGGCAAGGCGATTGACGAGGCCCTCTCCTATTTCGGCATGAGGGAGATACGCATAGACGGCCCCAACGTGCTCCTCAACGGTTCGCCCCTTTACCAGCGTCTCATCCTGGATCAGGGTTATTGGAAAGAAAGCCACCTCACGCCGCCCTCTGAAGAAGCCCTCATTGCGGACATAGACAAGGTTATGGCCGCGGGTTACAACGGCGTCAGGAAGCATCAAAAAATCGAGGATGAAAAATTCCTCTACTGGGCCGACGTAAAAGGTCTCCTTGTCTGGAGCGAAATGGCTGCCACCTACGAATTCGGCGATGAAGCAGTAACGAATTTTACCCGTGAATGGATGGAGATTGTGCGGCAGAATTACAATCATCCTTCGATAATTACCTGGACGCCCTTCAACGAATCATGGGGGGTTCCGCAGATTAAAACCGATATTACCCAGCAGCGTTTTACCGAGGCCATTTATTACCTCACCAAATCCTATGATCCATACCGCCCGGTTATCTGCAATGACGGCTGGGAGCATACCATCTCCGATATTATCACCCTGCATGATTATGAAGAAAAAGGAGAGGATTTCCTTGACCGTTACGGGGATAAGCTTGACGACATATTTGACAATATGATCTACCACAACAAATTCAAATCTGCCTTTGCGGGAAATTATAAATATAAAGGCCAGCCTGTCATCTTAAGCGAATTCGGCGGCATAGCTTTTAACAATGGAGAATCGGGCTGGGGTTATGGCAACAAGGTTAAATCCAAGGATGATTACATTAAACGTTTCGATTCCATTACTACTGCCATTAAAGAAATTGATTACATCTGCGGTTTCTGCTATACCCAGGTTACCGATGTCCAGCAGGAGATCAACGGCATCATGGACATGGATCGCAATTTTAAAGTGGAGCCGGAAATTCTTAAAGAGATCAATGAACGGCAAACAGGAAGCATACACCGTATTGTAAAGGATACCCGTTGAAGAACCGCATCAATCTGGATCTTGACCAGGGTGAAAAAGCAGCAAAGGTATTCAGGGCTCTCTCTTCTCCTGTAAGGCTGCAGATGATAAAGGCAATCGTTGAAAAGCCGGGAATGAACATCAGCGAATTGGCTGAAAGATTCACCCTGCCTGTTTCATCTGCAGCCCTCAATGTCCGGGTACTTGAAGAAGCAGGCCTCATACTGATTCAGGAAAAACCCGGGCTCAGGGGGGCGCAGAAAACCTGCGCCATTCTGGTTGAAGACATTTACATTGATATATTTCACCGCAAGCGTGTAGAAAAGCAAGCCAGGGAAATTATGTACAACATGCCCCTGGGTTACTATTTTGACTGCTCCATTACCAAGCCCTGCGGTATTGCAGGCAAAAAATCTTACATTGGCATAGAGGATTCTGAAAATGCCTTTTACAGCCCCGAGCGCATTCACGCCCAGTTGGTCTGGTTCAGCTCCGGGTATCTGGAATACCGCTTCCCCAATCATTCGATTAAATCCGAAGTTATTCAATCCATCATTTTCAGTTTCGAAGCATGCTCCGAAACAGCAGGCTATAACAACGAATGGCCCAGTGATATAACCATCTGGATAAATCACAACGAGGTGTTCACCTTCCGCAGCGCCGGCGATTATGGGGACAAACGGGGCATATACAACCCCGGCTGGTGGCCTGATGAATCAACCCAATACGGCGAACTCCACCACCTTGAAATAAGCCCCCAGGGCTGCTTCGGGGATGGCAGGAAAACATCCGATCTCGGCCTGGAATCCCTGGATATTTCAAAGGGCGAATACATATCCTTCAAAATAGGCATCAAGGAAGATGCGGAATGCCGCGGGGGCATCAATATTTTTGGCGAACACTTTGGCAACTACAGGCAGGATATTTCCATGGTTGCGAGGCTTGAACACTAATACTGCTTTATAATTATCTACGCGTCGCTCAAAAGCAGCTCATCGTTGGAAAGCTCCTGCTTTTTGATATCCCTGAAACGCTGCACTATGTCTGCGGTGGTGAGTTTCGATTTCTCAGCTTCCCCAAGGTCGAGGATAATTTCGCCCGAATCCATCATGAGGAGGCGGTTGCCGTATTCCAGGGCCTGGGCCATGTTATGGGTGATCATAATTACGGTTAATTTGTACTCCGAGGCAAAACGGCGGGTAAGGTTCATCACTATTTCTGCGTTCCTGGGATCAAGGGCAGCCGTATGCTCGTCAAGGAGGAGCAGGCTGGGTTTTGACATGACCGTCATAAGCAGGGTCAGGGCCTGGCGCTGCCCGCCTGAAAATAATTCAACATTGTCGCCAAGGCGGTTTTCAAGGCCCATGTCCAGCTCCCTGAGGCGCTCGCGGAAAAGTTCCCTCATGTTTTTATTGAGGCTTATTTTAAGGCCCTTATAACCCTTTTTGTGGCAAATGATCATATTGTCTTCGAGAGACATTTTTCCTGCGGTACCCAGAAGGGGGTTCTGAAAAATCCGCCCCATATACATGGCCCGCTTATGCTCGGCTTCCCGGGTAATGTCCCGCTCGGCATATTCTATGCCTTCCGGGGAAACATCACGAATCAGGACCTTGCCATCCGTGGGGATAAGGGTCCCCGACACGGCATTGAGGAGGGTGGTCTTACCCGCCCCGTTGGAGCCAATAATCGTAATAAATTCGCCGGAATTGATTTTAAGGTTGATATTTTTTAAGGCAGTGTTTTCATCGGGAGTACCCTGGGCAAACACCACCTTGAGATTTTCGAGCCTGATCATTTGATACCCCAGCCCGATCGCCCGCCCTTTGCATAGCCCGCCCTCGAAAGCATGATGCACACGATGATGAGAATGCCCGTGATGAGTTTGAGATCGTTGGCGGTCATGTGGATATAGTAGCCGTAGTTGCGGGCAAAAAACATGAGCGCCCGGTACAGCACCGACCCGAGAATGGCCCGCAGGGTGAGTATGCCGATGCGATTTGAACGAAGGAGGAATTCCCCTATCATGAGGGAAGCAAGGCCCGACACTATCATGCCGCTTCCGAAGTTAATATCCGAAAAGCCCTGATACATGGCAGCGTAGGCGCCCGCTATGCCCATGAGCCCGTTTGCAAGACAAATGCCCACAATTTTAATCACATCGGGGTTCATGCCCTGCGAAATGATAAGCTGGGGATTGTCGCCCAAAGCGCCCACGCAAAGACCGAAGTCGGTGCGGAAAAACAGATCCAGCGCGATTTTGATTATAACAATCGTGAGCAAACAGAAAATGACTATTGCCCACTCACCGGGCATAAAAGCGCTTGCCCAACTTATTATCCTCGAAAAGAGGGTGGGCACTTTGATGAGCGAAAGATTCGCCCTGTTGCTCATGACCCGCAGATTAATGGAATAAAGCATGGTCATGGTGAGTATCCCCGAGAGGAGGTCGGGGATTTTGAGCCGCGTGTGTATAAGTGCGGTTACAAGCCCCGCCGCCATTCCGCCTGCGAAGGCCGTGAACAGTGCAACTGAAAAGGGAAGCCCCCTGGAAAGCAGCACCCCAAGGATGCAGGCCCCCAGAGGGAAGGATCCGTCTACAGTCATGTCGGCGAAATTCAGCACCCTGAAGGTGATGAACACCCCCAATACCATGATGCCGTAAATGAACCCTTCGGTTAATATCCCTTCAAGCATTGTTGTTTTTCGGTGAGCTGCTTACTTTTCAGTAAGCTTGCCATTTTCGAAAATCAGATTGGCCTGGGAAAGATACTTCTGGGGAATGGTGATGCCCAGCTTCTTTGCGTTGTCCAGATCAAACATGAGATCCGACTCTGAAGGTTCGGTGAGGAACTTCACGGGGATATCCGCAGCCTTCTTGCCTTCGAGAAGATCAGCCACAATGTTGCCGGTAGCGATACCGGCTTTGTAGTAGTTGAAACCCGAAGCTATGAGACAGCCGCCGTCTTTAACTCCGGTAACATCACCGGCGAAGATAGACTTTTTGGCATCCCCAAAAACCTGAATGATGGCAGCCACAGCGGAGAACACGGTGTTGTCAGTGGTCATGTAGATACCGTCCACGCGGTTCACAATAGCCTGGGCAGCCTGGCGAATATCAGCGGAAGTGTTAATGGCCTGGGGAACCAGGGCAATGCCATTCTGCTTGCAGGCCGCTTCGACCAGCTCAAGAGCCGCAAGTGAATTGGCCTCTGAACCGGTGTAGATATAACCCAGGGTCTTGATACCTGCAATCTCCTTGAACATGGCGATATGATCCGCAGTGGGAATTGCGTCGCTCATGCCGGTAACATTCCCGTCGCCATGGGCCAGGGAAGAAACAAGGCCCGCGCTCACCGGGTCTGTCACCGCCGAAAACACCACCGGCACATCCTTGATGGCGTTGGCCAAAGCAACCGCTGTGGGGGTAGCAATGCCCACCGCCACATCGACCTTGTCGCTCTTGAACTTGTTGGCGATCTGGGCCGCAGTGCTCATGTCGCCATTGGCGCTCTGAAGGTCAAACACGGCGTTAAAGCCCCTGGCCTTGAGCTGATCCTGAATGCCCTGCTCGCAGGCGTCCAGGGCCGGATGGGCCATGATCTTGGAAATGCCGACACGAACCTGTTTGGTTCCTGCTTGCGCCGGGGACTGGGACTGCCCGCCGCCGGCAAACGCCTGGGCTATGGCGGCGCAACACAACGCTGCAACGAGAATTTTCCTCTTCATCAAGTGACTCCTTTTTTGCTGAAACCTTTCAAAGTACAGCTATGCCGAGAGCGGGACTCGAACCCGCACCCCCTTGCGGGGAGGAGATTTTAAGTCTCCAGTGTCTACCATTCCACCATCCCGGCCGTCTGCGCCCTCCCGGCGTGTCCAAGATCATTCTACCCAAGCAGTCCCTTGGGGTCAATAGAACGAAGAAAACACAAAAAAGGCCGCCAAAGCAGGCAGCCTTTTTTCATTTCAAAACATTACGAATCGTTTACAGCTTAAACAGCAGATCCTCGTAACCCGGGAAGGGCCAGGCTTCCTTGGAAACCAGCTTCTCCAGGGCATCGGCCTTGGAGCGCACTCCGTCCATGGCGGGGCGGACTTTTTCGAAGTAGGCCTTGGCCTGGGCAAAGGCTTCTTCGACTCCCTGGGCTTCGGCGAGGACCGCTTCGAGTTTGCCGGTCTCTTCGTAGAGTTCGTTGGAGAGTTCGGCGATCTTCTTGGCCCGTTTTTCCTGGGGGGCGCTCACGGCGTGAATGGCGGCGAGGGCAGAAGCGTCACGGGCAAGCTCGGCGCAGTAGGAGCTGACGGCGGGGAAGATTTCCCTCCGGGCCAGGTCGGTGGTAACGCCGGCTTCGATGTTGATCTGCTTTGAGTATTTCTCAAGGTAGATGTGATAGCGGCTCTCGGTCTCTTCTTTGGTGAGAATCTTGTGGGTCTCGAAGAGGGCGATGGTTTCGCTGCGGGTAAGAACCGTGAGGGCGTCTACGGCGTTCTTCACATTGGGGAGGCCCCTGCGTTCGGCTTCGCGCACCCATTCGTCGGTGTAGCCATTTCCGTTGAACACCACTTTGCGGTGCTTGGAATAGGATTCCTTGATGATGGCCTGGATGGTCTGGTTTACATCGGAGGCTTTTTCAAGCTTCTCCGCGTATTCGGAAAGAATCTGGGCCACTGCTGCGTTAAGGTAAGTGTTGGGAGCAGCGATGGACTGGGAAGAACCGACCATGCGGAATTCAAACTTGTTGCCCGTGAAGGCAAAGGGGCTTGTGCGGTTACGGTCGGACACGTCCTTGGGAAGCTGGGGAAGGCTCGTAACGCCGATCTTGATCTTCTGGCCTGCGGTGGATGCGCCCGACGCCTTGCCTTCGGCGATGTTGTCGAGGATTTCGGTGAGGGGGCCGCCGAAGAAAATGGACACGATGGCGGGAGGGGCCTCGTTGGCGCCCAGGCGGTGATCGTTGGCGGAGGTGGCGACAGAGGAGCGGAGCAGCAAGGCATAGCGATCAACTGCTTCTACCACCGCCGTGGCAAAGAGGAGGAAGCGGGCGTTGGACTCGGGGTTTTCGCCGGGGTCAAAAAGATTGACGCCGTCGTCGGTTGCCATGGACCAGTTGTTGTGCTTGCCGCTTCCGTTAACGCCGGCAAAGGGCTTCTCGTGGAGCAGACCTTCCATGCCGTGGCGGCGGGCAACGTTGCGAATGGTTTCCATGACGAACTGGTTGTTGTCTACCGCAGCAGTGCTGTTGGCGTAGATGGGCGCAATTTCAAACTGGTTGGGCGCGACTTCGTTGTGCTGGGTTTTGGCGGGGATTCCCACCTTCCACAGTTCGTAGTTGAGTTCCCTCATAAACACGGCGACTCGTTCTTTGATGGCGCCGAAGTAATGATCCTCCATCTCCTGGCCTTTGGCGGGGAGGACGCCGAATACGGTGCGGCCTGTGAGTATCAGGTCGGGGCGCCTGTCGTAGAAAGATTTGTCCACCAGGAAGTATTCCTGTTCCGGGCCGACCGTGGTAAAGACGCGAGTTGCAGTGGTATTACCCAGGGCCTTGAGAACCCTGACAGCCTGTTTGGAAAGGGCATCGATGGATTTGAGAAGGGGCACTTTCTCGTCCAGGGCCTGACCGTAATAGGAGATAAAAGCAGTGGGAATGGCGAGAGTGGTGCCGGTGGGGTCCTGCTTAAGGAAGGCGGGGCTCGTCACATCCCAGGCAGTATAGCCCCGGGCTTCAAAGGTAGCCCGCAGACCACCCGAGGGGAAACTGGACGCATCAGGTTCGCCCTTGATGAGTTCCTTCCCTGAAAATTCCATGATGACTTTGCCGTCCCCTGTGGGGGCGATAAAGGAATCGTGCTTCTCTGCAGTGAGCCCGGTGAGGGGCTGGAAAATATGGGTATAGTGGGAAGCGCCCTTGGAGATGGCCCAGTCCCGCA
The DNA here is from genome assembly GCF_000214355.1 of Leadbettera azotonutricia ZAS-9. Taxonomy (GTDB): domain Bacteria; phylum Spirochaetota; class Spirochaetia; order Treponematales; family Breznakiellaceae; genus Leadbettera; species Leadbettera azotonutricia. Next base: position 3,232,110 of record NC_015577.1, read on the forward strand.
TGGCCGCAGCCACTACCTCGGCTACTTCAAGGGTCAGCTCTTTTTCGCCATTCTGAACAGTTACAATTTCCTTGTAAATGTTTTTGGGCAAAAGCTGCCTCATAACCGCATTGGAAAAACAATTGGTACCGTACAGGTCCGCTACCGGGGTCTGGGTAAAATCGATACCCCCGCAGCAATCTTCAGAACAGCTCATAAAATCCTCCATATATTGACAGAATAAATAGTCCTACACATACTTAGCAAATACCGTGCCAAGACTGAAGATGGCTGCATAATTCTCGATATATCTCGTAACTACTTATATTATAATGAATTACAAAATCAGGAGAAAATAGGAGATATTAAGAATAGTGCGATAAAGTTACATCCATGTAGCTTATAATAAAAAACCTACAAAAATGTAGAGAGGTTATGCACGTTTATTGTACCGGGAAAGTCCACGCGGGAGCGAGTTCTTGGGTATGTACCCTCGCTACGAATCAACTGACACCAATCCTGGCAGAATGCTCAGCACTATACTAACAAACTGGTCTGCCTTGGTTGCCCCAAACCCCTGATCTTCTTTTTGACGAAGTCGATATGCTTGTAGATCAAACCCTCATCAATTTCCTTCGCCAACTGTAAACTATGGTCGAAATGACCCAACAGTCCGGTCCATGTGATCCACGAGCACGGAAAAAGATGATCCAGGTCTCCGGGATGAGATCCACCCCGGAGACCATTTTAAATCGCGAATTATTAAATGACACTCTTGCGTTTACGCATAGATTTTTCTCCCCGGATATTGACGGTATAAGAATTATGAACTGTCCGGTCGAGAATAGCGTCAGCAATGGGAACAGAGCCAATCTTTCCATGCCAGCCGCATGGTTCTACCTGGCTTGTGAATATGGTGGAATTATTGGAACAGCGGGACTCAACTACTTCAAGAAGGTCCCGGCTTTCAGTTTCAGAAAGGGGGGTCAACAGCCATTTGTCCAGAATGAGCAGGTCGTTTTTTTTATAAACCTGTATTATTTTGGGAAACACCCCTTCGCCCCGCGCAACGGCAAGGTCATCCAGCAATTCAGGCAAGCGGATGTACTTCACGGAATAGAAACTACGGCCTATGGACGCAAGTCATATTTTAGGATGGTCGTTTTTGCTTGCGGATCACTCTCCGTATAGGTGGATCATTTTGGGCCGGACTGCTGGATCACTTGCGCCGGATCGGTGGGTCTAAATCGCCATAGTTTACAATAATATTTTTGCAATGTTTTCAAACAAATTTTAGGGCAAATGGTACATAACAATTAGCTGTATTCATTGACATCTGTGGATCATTCTTTTTTTGGATAAAATAGCAAATATTTCCGACTACGCTCAACTGCGCACTTTTTAAAAAAATGCGCAGTTAAGCGTAGTCATTCTGCTATTTATATTTTATAAATTTATTACTCCTATTAACAATAAATGTTCCATTGTATATTATTACAGGAATGAGCGTGCCGTAGCATAAAAAAAACCTCATGCAAATCCTTGCATGAGGTTTTTCTTTAGAAGGTGCTTCTTTAATTAGAATGCATATCCCATGCCGAAGGCAACAACAAAATTGACTCCAACTTTAAACTCGCCATTTCCCGCGTATGTAAATCCCGATGTAGAATAGTCTTTTTTACCGAGAACTATGGGAATACCTATTTTCGGTTCAATAAAGAAACCGCCGGGACTTCCTACGTCAATTTTCCAGCCAATACCCGGATCAACTAAAAATCCGCTGGTTGAATATACCCAGGAATATGTATACCCACCAGCGTCAACATCTTCAGTGCCTGTTATTGTTCCAAATCCTAAACCGAGTTTAGCATAAAAAACACCCTTAAAAGGATAAAATTTTGCGTTTGCTTCTACTGCAAAACTGTTCCAAAAAAAGAAAAGTGAATTGTAGTATACTTCACCCCCGACTGAAATTGAAGGCGTAAGAACCCTTTCATATCCAACACCAGCACCGAGTAGGCCGATTTGCCCGGAAATCCAATTGTTTTGCGCACTCGCAGTGCCTACACCCATAACTGCCAGCAACACGCTGAGCATGATGATAAACTTGTAGTTTTTCATAAACTACCCCCTTTAATAATTTTGGGGTTATGTTTTGCAACACACAACCCCCAGCGACACTTCACCATCTCTCTTTATAGTCTCTAAATGAGATGGTTGTCAATAGGACGGATCGGAGGAGGTACAATGTTTATACTATAGATTAAATTCGATAATGCGATTCTGATAAATGATGAAGATGCATAAGCAAAAAAGATGCCGTAAAAACAAAAAGAAGGGGCTGCCCTTTCTTCATGGACAGCCCCAATTTTTAACTCCGGGTTTCAGATATACTGCACGTCACCGGAACCCGCTCCTTTTTTTGCCTCTTTATAAATTCTTATATTGAGGACTTTGTTTAACCGATAGCTGCTGAGCCGGTTTCACCGGTTCTGATTCGTATGCACTCCTCGACGGGTAGTACGAAGATTTTTCCATCCCCGATTTCCCCGCTGCGGGCGCCCCGGATAATGGCATCGATGGTGGGTTTGACAAAGTTGTCATTCACCGCGATTTCGATGCGTACCTTTTTAAGAAGGTTAACTTCCAATTCTACGCCCCGGTACTGTTCGGTATAACCCTTCTGCTGTCCGCAGCCCATAGCATTGGTTACTGAAATCTTGAAAACTTCAGCCTTAAAAAGTTCCTGTTTTACCTCATTCAGCATATGAGGCTGTACGTACGCAATAATTAATTTCATTCTTCTGCCTCCTTACATGTTGCTGAAGATCTGGAAGCCCGTGTAGGCTTCTGATTTGTGTTCGGAAAGGTCAAGACCTACCATTTCTTCCTTGGGGCTGACCCTGAGACCGACAACGGCCTTGATTGCCAAGAAGAGGATGAGGCTTGTGATAGCTGCCCATGCGCCGACAGATACAACGCCTACTGCCTGAATACCAAGCTGGGCAAAACCGCCGCCATGGAGAATGCCGACAACGCCGTCATCAGGAGCATTTGCCCAGATACCTACAGCCAAGGTTCCGAAAATACCGCACACAAGGTGGACTGAGGCAGCGCCAACCGGGTCGTCTATCTTGAGTACCTTGTCGATGAACTCAACAGCCAGCACAACCAGCACGCCGCCGATAAGGCCGATGATGATGGAAGCGCCAGGGCTTACAACCGCGCAAGGGGCGGTGATGGCCACGAGACCTGCAAGCAGACCGTTGAGGGTCATGGAGCAGTCGGGCTTTTTGAACCATATCCAGGAGAAGACGAGAGCGCCAACTGCGCCGGCAGAAGCAGCCAGACAGGTAGTTACTGCAACCCGGGCGATGTTAAGACCGCTCCAGATACCGCCTTCGCCGATAGTGGCAATGCCGGTGGACGCGCCGTTAAATCCGAACCATCCGAAGAACAGCAAGAGCACACCCAAAGCCGCATAAGGGATGTTATGCCCGGGGAATGCCTTGACCGTTACCGTACCGTCAGCGCCTTTCACGTATTTTCCAATACGGGGGCCGAGAACCGCAGCGCCCATAAGAGCCGCCCAACCGCCCACAGAGTGGACAACAGTGGAACCGGCAAAATCATGGAAGCCCAGATTGGCGAGCCAGCCGCCGCCCCAGACCCAGTGGCCCGAGATGGGGTAGATGAAGGCGGAAATAAAACAGGTGTAGATCAGATAGGACTTGAACTTGGTCCTTTCAGCCATAGCGCCCGAAACAATGGTAGCGGCAGTAGCGGCAAACACAACCTGGAAGAACCAGGATTTGTAGAAATTCCCGCTTTCCATATCCAGAAGCATTGGGCCGTTGAAGAACTGATCGGTACCAATGAGTCCTCCCGCAGAAGTCCCGTACATGAAACCCCAGCCAACAGCCCAGTACACAATGGCTCCAAAACAGAAATCCATCACGTTTTTCATGGTGATATTGGTGGCATTTTTTGCACGAGTCAAACCGGTCTCAACCAAGGCAAAACCAGCCTGCATAATAAAGACCAGAATGGACCCGATAAAGAGCCAAACTACATCCAGGGAAAACCCCAGAGTTTCAAGGGTCTCCTGGGCAAAGAGGGCGGCAACGCCCCCAACCCCAAGAAGCACAGCTACAATAAGCAATTTTTTTCGCACTTTTGTATCCTCCTAAAGAATGTTATCTATATATTTAGCAAAAATCGTGCCAAGATCATCATAAAAAGCGACATTTATGAATAAATCGCACAAATTGTACCCAAAAGAGCAAACCAAGAGAAAATCGGCATAATTTGGAGGTCTTTGAATACAAAACGATGAGACAGATCATTACAGAAAAAAGGGGAAATTGCGAAATACCGCAAGGTTTTCAAGTTTTTCTGGAAAATTTCTACAATTATGTAGAAATGGGGGAAATATCCTACATTCTTGTAGCTCTATAAAGCCGCCAATTGATGCCATAATGGTGGACCCGGAGACCCATCTGTCGCTCGGTAACGCCCAAACGCCGGGCAGCAGCAGCCATGTTGCCATCGGCTATCTTCAGGGCTTCAACAATAAGCTCTTTCTCAAGCCGCGAAAGAGCCGCTTCCAGGGTGGTAGTGGGTTCGGTATTGGTAGAGGCTGCGGACTGGAGGCTTGGGGGCAGATTGTAGGAATGGACAACCGAATCCTGGGAAAGAATAACCGCACGTTCCATGCAATTTTCAAGCTCACGGACATTGCCGGGCCAGGAATAGCTGGTGAGGAGATCGATGGCCGGAGTGGAGATGCGCTTGATGAGCTTGCCGTTCTTTTCCGCATATTTCTCGGCGAAATGATCAGCCAGAAGCACGATATCGCTTTTCCGCTCCCGCAAGGGCGGAATATGGAGGGGAAAGACATTCAATCTATAGTAGAGATCCTCGCGGAAACGGGCGGATTTGACCTCTTCCTCCAGGTTCCGGTTGGTAGCGGCCACAAGGCGCACATCCACCTTGATAGTCTGGGTACCCCCCACCCTTTCAAGCTCCCTTTCCTGGAGTACCCTGAGGAGTTTTACCTGGATTTGCGGGGGAAGCTCGCCTATCTCGTCTAAAAATATGGTTCCCCGGTTGGCAAGCTCAAAGCGCCCCTTGCGCTGGCTCACTGCGCCGGTAAAAGCCCCTCTCTCATGGCCGAAAAGCTCGCTTTCTATGATGGACTCCGGAAGGGCAGCGCAATTTATCTTGATCAGGGGCGCCCCTACCCGCTTGGAAAGGCGGTGTATCTCGGCAGCGACCAGCTCCTTGCCGGTACCGCTCTCCCCGGTGATGAGCACCGTCGCATCGCTGGGCGAAACCTGAAGGAGCATCTCATAAAGGCTCCGCATGGATTTGTCAGTGCCGATGATGTCGCTGCCGGCAGCTATGCGACCGCCACCCTGGGCCTTTGCCGATCTATCCTCGTTCAGCCGGTCATCCGGAACCTTTTCGCTGCGGTAGCGGAACTGCTCTTCCATAATCCGTTCCCGGAGCTTGGCAGAGTCCGCTATTATAGAAGAAACCTTCTCGAGAAAGGTCTTGTCCTGGGCCATCTTTGCTGAACGATCGTCGTCCTGTATGCGCCGTTCGGCATTGAGGGTGCCGATGACCGAACCGCCCGAACGTATGGGCACGCAATAATAAGTAAGGCCAACCATGTCTTCCCTGGTACGGTTCCGGGAACGGTTTAAAAAGTGGGTTTCCCTGGAAAGATCCGGGACGATGATGGCTATGCCCGATTCAAAGACCCTGCCAACGAGTCCTTCGCCCAGCCGGTATATGCCACGGGCTTTTTCCTCAGCCGTGAGTCCGTAGGCCTCTTCGATTTTGAGAAGCCCTGTGGCCCGGTCAAGGAGGGTTACCATGCCCCAGGTGAGGCCGGCCCTGGTTTCCATCAGGCTTAGGAGAGGCCCCAGGGCGGTTCGCAGCTCCACATGCTTGTCGAAGGTTCTAGCTATATCAAAGAGTAGCTCCAATTCCTCCATTTCGTGGGACGAAGAATCCATAAAAAAAGGGTACTACATTTTTGTAGGAATTGACTAGAGGGAAAATCTGTGGTATAAAGGCTGATAGAAGCGACACTAGCTCATCCGGATAGAGCAACGGCCTTCTAAGCCGTAGGTGGGCCGTTCGAGTCGGCCGTGTCGCAAAGGATTTTCCCAAGGGAAAATCCGTGGATTGGATATACATTTTTGTGAGGTTGCTATGAAAAAAATTGTTGTTCTGCTGACTGCGATTATCATTGCGATAATTGCTGTAGCCTGCGCTACCAATCCCCTTACCGGGAAAACCACCATGGCTTTTGTAGACAATAGCCAGCTCTTCCCTTCTTCGTTCCAGCAGTACGATGAAGTCCTGAACGAGAGCCAGGTGGTTACCGGAACTGCGGCTGCGCTTATGGTTGACCGGGTGGGCGCCAGGCTCAAGGAAGCTGCTGAAAAGTGGCTCGCTTCAGAAGGCCAAAGCAGCTACCTGGCTGGCTACGCATGGGAATACCACCTTGTGCAGGATGATCAGGTTAATGCCTGGTGCATGCCCGGGGGAAAGATAGTGGTCTACACAGGGATACTCCCTGTTACCAAAGATGAGACCGGACTTGCGGTAGTCCTGGGGCACGAAATTTCCCATGCCCTCCTCAACCACGGCCAGCAGCGCATGAGCGCCGATGTGCTTAGCCAGTTAGGCGCTTCGGGCTTGAACATCGTGACCGGCGGAAGATCGCCGGAAACCCAGGCCCTGGCCATGACCGCTTATGGCGTAGGTTCCCAGCTTTTCGGCACCCTGCCTTTCTCAAGGAAACACGAAAGCGAGGCGGATCATTACGGCCTGCTCCTCATGGCAATTGCGGGGTACAGCCCGGACGCAGCTGTCCCCTTCTGGGAAAGGATGGCGGCCATGGGGGGCGGGGGCACGCCCGAATTCCTCAGCACCCACCCATCGGATGCTACCAGGATCAATCAACTTCGGGACTGGATCCCCGAGGCCAAGAGCAAAGCCGCCCAATTCGGTGTGAATTATTGATATGCACGAATTTATACCCCAGGGAACCTGTTCATCAAAAATTTTATTTGACATACAGGATGGCAAAGTCAAAAACCTTCATTTTGAAGATGGCTGCGATGGGAATCTTAAAGCCTTGTCCATATTAGCCGATGGCATGGAGGCCGGGGAACTTGTAAAAAAGCTCAAGGGCCTTGAATGCGAAGACAAAGGCACATCCTGCGCGGATCAGCTTGCGCGGGCATTGGAAAAATATTCTAATGGGGCTTTTGCTAATAGCTGAACCGGGAATGGAAAATTCTCTGTCAGCCTCTAAAATTCGCTTCTTCTTCTTGACCAAGATGAGATAAAGTGTTATTTATGACAAATAGATTCGAATGATGAATTCGGGAGAGAACAAGGGCTGTCCGGCTTGGGCCGGCGCTTCAGTCGCCGAAGGGGCAAACGCGTAAAACTCTCAGGCAAAAGTACCGAATTCTGACGAAACTCCGAAAAGCGAAGCTGTTCTATAAAGAAGCGCCGGCTTTTGAAAAAACAGCAAAGCACCGAAGAGGCAATTTCCCGTCCCACTGCGGATAAGGAAAGAATCTTTCAGGTTAAAGACGGAGCGCATGCCGGGAAACCGGGACTTGGGGCTTATGCTTCGAGGGATGCGCTGTCTGCCTGAAGGAGGCCGAATTGGAAAAGAAAACTCCCTTATATCCATGGCATGAATCTCACGGAGGAAGGATAGTCCCCTTTGCGAGTTATCTTTTGCCCGTCCAGTATGAAAGCGGCGTCATAGCCGAGCACAATGCTGTCCGCGAAAAAGCCGGCCTCTTCGATGTTTCCCATATGGGTGAATTTGCCATTGCCGGCAAGGCTGCCCTCGAAGCCCTGCAGAAAATCCTCACCAACGATTTCACGAACATGGCCATAGGCCGGGTGCGCTACTCCCTGATGTGTAATGAGCAAGGCTGCATCATCGACGATCTGGTGGTCTGCAAGATGGACGAAGGCCGCTATATGCTGGTGGTCAATGCGGCCAACCGCGACAAGGATGCGGCCTGGATTAAAACCAAGCTTAAAGAAATTAAATTAGACGGCGCTTCCTTCGAAGATGTCTCCGACAAGTTTGCGCAAATCGCCCTGCAAGGGCCTCTGGCGCCTGCCATACTCTCTTCCCTATCAAACACAATCCCCGAAAAATATTACACCCTTATCGAAAGGGGCAGTGTTGCGGGCATTGACTGCATTGTTTCCCGCACAGGCTACACCGGCGAAACAGGTTTTGAGCTCTATTGCAAGCCCGATGATGCCATTGCACTTTGGGAAAAAATCATGCAAGCAGGAAAAAATTCCGGCTTGATTCCCTGCGGCCTGGGCGCGAGGGATACCTTGCGGCTCGAGGCTTCCATGCCCCTCTATGGCCATGAAATGGACGAAACCATTACTCCCTTTGAAGCAGGGCTTGCTTCGGCAGTAAAAATGAACAAAGATTTTTTCATTGGCAAGGAAGGGCTCACGGGAAAAGAGAAGCCAGGCCGCATACGCACAGGGCTTAAAATAATAGACAGAGGAATAGCCCGGGAAAACTGCCCGGTGTCGGTCAATGGCAAAAACGTTGGAAAAACAACATCAGGGACTTTCTGCCCCCATCTCAAGGCGGCTATGGCCATGGCCCTTTTGGATACGAGTATTGCTGCTCCCGGAAATATCGTAGATGTGGATGTACGGGGCAGGATCATAAAAGCCGAAACCTGCGCCTTGCCTTTTTCTTTGATTTAAGTGCAATAATACCATATTGGAGGATAATTATGGATGTGCCAGAGAATTTGAAGTTTACCAAATCCCACGAATGGGTAAAATCCCTTGAAGGGGGAATCGTAGAAATCGGCCTTACCGATTTTGCCCAATCCGAGCTTGGCGATATCGTATTCGTCAACCTGCCCAAGGCAGGGGATGTATTGAAAGCCGGGACTTCCTTTGCCGATGTGGAATCGGTAAAAGCGGTGTCCGATATTTACAGCCCCTTGAACGGAACCGTAAAGGAAGCCAACCAACAGGTGCTGGATCACCCCGAATCAATCAATTCCGCCCCTTACGAGGCCTGGCTCATAAGAGCCCAGGGGGATATTCCCGCAGGGGGATTGCTCTCCCCTGCCGAATACAAAGCCCTTCTGGGCTAAGGCAAGTTCATGGGCTCATATATACCGAATACCGAAACTGATCGGAGCGAAATGCTTGCCGCCATGGGGCGGAAATCCATCGATGAATTATTCGCCAACATACCCGAAAATGTCAGGATAAAAGATTTAAACATTCCCAAAGGCATGGCGGAACTTGATGTGACACGGGCAATTGCTTCTTTGGCAGGGGAAAATAAAATTTTTTCTGTCGTTTTTCGGGGAGCCGGGGCGTATAAACATTATATCCCTGCGGCGGTTAAGCGTATTACTGCTAATGAAACATTTACCACTGCGTACACCCCTTATCAGGCAGAAATAAGCCAGGGTATACTCCAGTCAATTTTCGAGTATCAGACCATGATCTGCGAACTCACAGGCATGGATGCGGCCAATGCCTCTGTGTACGATGGCGCCAGCGCTGCTGCCGAAGCAATGAATATGTGCAGGGACAGGGGAAAGAACAACATCTATGTTTCCGGGACTGCCCATCCCCAGGTGATAGAAACTATCCGTACCTACTGCTTTGGCTATGGCATCCCCGTCATCATGATTCCGAAAAACACAGACGGGAAGACAGATTTGACAGCCCTTAAAAATCTTCTTGCAGATGACAAGGCAGCTGCCGGTATCTATATTCAAAGCCCCAATTTCTTTGGCCTTGTTGAGGACATTCCCGGCGCTTCAGAAATCGCCCATGCCAATGGCGCGCTTTTGGCAACAGGGGTAAACCCCATCTCCCTGGGGCTTCTGGAAAGCCCCGGCGCATTGGGCGCCGACATTGCCCTTGGCGAGGGTCAGCCCCTAGGAATGCCCCTGGCCTGGGGCGGACCCTACCTGGGTTTCATTGCCTGCAAGAACAGCCTGATGCGAAAACTCCCTGGGAGGATCGTGGGCGAGACCACCGACACTAAAGGCGAACGCGCTTTTGTCCTTACCCTTCAGGCAAGGGAGCAGCACATACGCCGCGAGAAAGCCTCCAGCAATATCTGTTCCAACGAAGCCCACTGCGCCCTGACCGCAGCGGTTTATCTTTCGGTTATGGGCGAAGAAGGTTTTGCCGAGGCTGCCCGCCAATGCCATTCCAAGGCAATTTATACAGCAAAACAAATCTCGGCTATTTCGGGGTATTCTCTCGTCTACGATGGCGAATTCTTCAATGAATTTGTTACCCAATGCCCGGATACGGAAAAAGCCCTCAAGGTTTTGGAAAAAGACGGCATACTGGGGGGTTATCCCCTTGGCAAAAGCCAATTGCTTTGGTGCGTTACAGAACTTAACACCAAAGATGAAATTGACAGAATGGCATGCATATTGAAGGAAGCCACCTTATGAAACTGATATTCGAAAAAAGCAGACCCGGAAGAGGCTGCAGCATACTGCCCCCCTGTGATGTGCCTGAAGCATCAATCCCACAAAGCCTTGCAAGAAAGAAACCAGCCGGTCTCCCCTGTCTTGATGAAAATGAAATTTCCCGCCATTACAGCACCTTGGCAAAACGCAGCTTTGGTGTTAATGACGGATTCTATCCACTTGGCTCATGCACCATGAAGTACAACCCCAAGGTCAATGAAGAGCTTGCCCGCCTTCCCGGCTTTACCGATATACACCCCCTGCAGGATGCATGCACGGTACAGGGCTGCCTCAGGATCTTGGATCTGGCGGCCTCTTATCTCAATGAAATTTCCGGCATGGATGCCATGAGTTTTCAGCCCGCAGCAGGCGCCCATGGCGAATTGACGGGCCTTCTCCTCTTCAAACGCTATCATCAAAGCCGGGGGGACAGTGCCAGGACAAAGATAATCATTCCCGACAGCGCCCATGGCACAAATCCTGCAAGCGCCGCCATGGCAGGATTCGAAGTAGTAAACATACCTTCCGGTGCAGACGGTTGTGTCGATCTTGCAGCATTAAAGGCCGTACTCGGCCCTGATACCGCAGGCCTCATGCTTACCAATCCCAACACGGTGGGGATATTCGATCCCAATATTACTGAAATCACCCGCCTTGTTCATGAAGCAGGGGGGCTCAATTATTATGACGGCGCCAATCTCAATGCCATCATGGGCATAGTCCGTCCCGGAGACATGGGTTTTGACGTGGTGCACCTTAATCTCCACAAATCTTTTTCCACCCCCCATGGAGGCGGAGGCCCAGGCTCGGGCGCAGTAGGCTGCGAGAAAAACCTTGCCCCCTTCCTGCCCCGCTCGGGAACAGAGCTTGAAGTTGCAGGTCAAGCCCAGAGCATAGGCAGGGTACGGGCATTCAACGGAAATTTCCTCATTGTAGTCAGGGCCGCGGCCTATCTTCTCACTCTGGGCAAAGAAGGCATTCCGGATGTTGCAAAGAACGCAGTGCTCAACGCCAACTACCTTATGGAAAAGATCAGGGGAAAATTCCCTCCGGCATACGAAGGCCCCTGCATGCATGAATTCGTTATTTCTGTTGAAAAACTTAAGGAGACTCATGGCGTTTCTGCTCTGGATATTGCCAAAGCCCTGCAGGACAGGGGCATGCACCCGCCTACGATCTACTTCCCCCTCATCGTGCACGAAGCCCTCATGGTAGAGCCTACGGAAACAGAATCGAAGGAAACCCTGGACGATGCGGCTCGAACTTTCCTTTCCCTCTTTGATGAGGCCGAAAAGCATCCCGAAAGCCTCCATGCCGCGCCTATGAATTCAGCAATAGGCCGTCCCGACGATGTAAAGGCAGCGCGGCAGCCAGTGTTGAGATTCAGATGCTGATTGAGGTACAATGAATCAATGGTCATCAATCCAAGTTTTCAGCGCCTTGCCCTTCTCACAGGCCTCGATACCGCAAAAGCTATTGCCCGTACAAAAGTGATGGTCTTCGGAGTCGGAGGCGTGGGAAGCTGGTGCGCCGAAGCTTTGGTGCGTTCAGGAATCGGCAGTGTTACAATCATTGATTCAGATACGGTATGCGTTACCAATATTAACCGCCAGGTGCAGGCCACTAGTTCTACTGTGGGCCAAATGAAGACCGAGGTCCTGGAAAAGCGGCTTAAGGAAATCAACCCTGGCTGCGAAATAATTTCCATACCAAAAGTTTTTTCCAGGCAGGATCGAAGCCTCGAAGAAACCGCAGAAGCCTATGGCATTGGAAACGCCGATTATATTATCGATGCCATAGACAGCCTTACCAATAAGCTCGATCTTATTGAGACCACAGCGGTAACAGGGGTGAAGCTCTTTTCATCCATGGGAATGGCGCAGAAACTCGATCCTACCCGGCTCAAGACCGCCGATGTTTGGGAGACCGAAGGCTGTCCCTTGGCAAGGCTGGTCCGGCAGGGCCTGAGGAAGCGGGGCTTTGAAGGCCATTTTATTACTGTGTTCAGCGCCGAACAGCTTCCCCAAAAGAATGAAATCCCTGTGGTTTGCGGATCAGGCAAATGCCTCTGTCCTGAAAGGGACCGCTCTGATCCCAATGCGCCTGTAGAATGGTGCAGCAGCAAGAAAATAATCAACGGCAGCGCAGTTCCTGTTACCGCTTCTGCGGGGATGATTTTGGCAAGCCTGGTGATCCGGGACGTCTACGATCGCTTTGCCAACACGGAGACTCCGTGAGCCACCGCTTTTTGCGCAGGGCCGGGGCCCAGGAAATAGTACAAAAACTAACTGCCAAGGCCATACTTGAACGGAAACTCATTGAGGAAGGGGATCGCATACTCATTGCGGTTTCTGGGGGCAAGGATTCCACCGTTCTCGCCTGGGCGCTTTCGAGCCTGCGGCCCCTGCTGAAAATAAACTATGATCTTGCGGGCTTTCACATCTCAAGCGATTTCTGCGCATGCTGCAAAAAATCCATACTGAGCCAAAGGCTTGAAGAATGGGGCGTGCCTTTTACGGATCTTTCAGTTCCCATCATAGGCAGGCTTAAGCCCGGCCGCAAAATGAATTGTTACTGGTGCTCTACCCAGCGGCGCACAGAGCTTCTGCGATATGCCATGGAACATGGCTTCAATAAGATTGCCCTGGGCCACCACCTGGACGATATAATTGAAACATTTTTTATGAACATGGCAGACAAAGGCACGCTCCTGGCCATGCCCATGCTCCTCCGTTACCGCAAATATCCTGTAAGCCTTATACGGCCTCTGGGCTATGTGGAAGAACAGCAAATAATAGCATGCGCCGAGGAAAAGGAAATTCTCAAAGCAGCCTGCACCTGCCCTTTCGGCATCAATTCCAAACGCAGGGACATACGGAAGCGCATTGCGGATTTTACAAATAATTCAAGCGCGGTAAAGCGCAGGATCATTATGGCCCTATCTCAAGGCAGTAACGATCTACTGGCAGAATCCGCTGGCGAAAAAGGAAAAATATAGTATGAAGATAATTGATATTGGCATTAATCTGATGCATTCGTCATTCAAATCCGACAGGGAAGAAGTCATACGTCAGGCCGAATCCCTGGGCGTCTCACCTCTCATCATCACCGGTACCGGAGAAAAGGCCAGCAGGGAAGCTTTGCAATATGCCGCTTCCATGCCGGGGAAACTCTACGCCACCGCCGGTGTGCATCCCCACGAAGCGCGGCTTTGCAATGACAGGACAATTGCGAATCTTAAAGAATTGGCAATTAAATACAAGGCTTTAGCCATAGGCGAATGCGGCCTGGACTACAACCGGGATTTCTCTCCCCGGGACATTCAGCGCACGTGGTTCGAAAAGCAGATTGAATTGGCCGTAGAGCTTCAGCTTCCCCTCTTCCTCCACGAGCGTGATGCCTTCCCTGATTTCAGTTCCCTGCTTAAAAAATATGTGGGCAAGGTTCCTGCCATGGTAGTGCATTGCTTTACAGGTAGCGAAGAAGCGCTTGAAAAATACCTTGACCTGGGCTGCTACATAGGGCTCACGGGCTGGATATGCGACGAAAGGCGGGGTACGCATTTGGCAAATCTCGTAAGGAAGATCCCCGCAGATAAACTCATGATAGAAACCGACGCGCCTTTTATACTTCCCCGGGATCTTCCGTTTAAGGTAACAGGGAGACGCAACGAACCGAAATACCTTCCCCATATTGCAGAAACCATTGCCCGCCATACAGGTAAAGATCCCGAACAGCTTGCCAAAGAAACATTTGACAATACGAAGCGTTTTTTCGGCATATAATTATGGCGGAAAGCAAGTACCATATCAAAATCCATACGTCTATCACCGAAATACCGGCGCAGCTCTGGAACAGTTTGGTTACCCCCGATACAGTCCCCTTTCTCGAATGGGAATGGCTTGCGGCTTTGGAAGAATCGGGAAGCATAGCCCCTGAAACCGGCTGGCAGCCTCTCCACTTCTGTTTATGGGAGAGTGAAAAGCTTATAGCTGCTGCGCCATTTTATCTTAAAGCCAACAGCGATGGCGAATATGTGTACGATTACTTTTGGGCAGAAGCCGCAGCTTCCATGAAGAGGCAATGGTATCCCAAGCTGGTAGGAACTGTGGCTGCCACTCCCGCAGAAGGTTACCGTTTCCTCTTTGCCTCGGGTATTGACAGTAAAACTGCAAGCGCGATAATACTTGATGCGGCAGAATCTTTCTGCAGGAAAAACGGCATTGTAAGCCTCAATATTCTCTTCGCCGATCCTGAATGGGCTAAAGATCTAAGCAGCCTGGGATTTATGCCATGGGAACACTCGCACTTTCTCTGGAAAAACCCCGGGTCCCGCAGTTTCGACGATTACCTTGCATTGTTTTCAAAAAACCAGCGGAAAAATATCAAAAAAGAATACCGCAGCCCTGCAGAACAAGGGGTAACAATCAAAATTGTGACAGGTGAAGAAGCAAAAGAAGAACATTACCGGAAAATGTTTGAACTTTTCACGCTTACCAATGATAAATTCATACCCTGGGATGCCCGCTGGGTAAACGAAGATTTTTTCCTAAGCCTCGAAAAGACCTACCGCAAGGGGACTGCCTTTGTGGAGTCCAGCCGTAATGGCAGGATTATTGCCCTGGCATTCCTGGTCCGCAAGGGCGGCCGTATCTGGGGGCGTTTCTGGGGCGCTTATGAAGAAGTAAAGAACCTCCACTTTGCGGCCTGTTATTACACTCCTATGGAGTGGTGCATCAGGGAAAGGATACATTTTTTCGATCCCGGCGCAGGATCGCCTCATAAGATACGTAGGGGCTTTAAGTCGGTAATTGACAGAAGCTGGCATAAATTTTTTGACCCTTCATTGGAAAGGCTCTTCAAGGGAAATATAGCCAATGTCAATCACTATGAAGAAGAAAACAGGCGTCTCCTCAATGCAGAGCTGCCCTTTAAACAGCTCGAATAGTCTTAAGCTAAAAACCCAAGCTACAGGCAGCATGGGCAGTAACTGTAGTGCCCAAGTGCACTGCCCCTCCCCTTGCAGAACCTTCATTCTTATGAAAATCACAGCTTACGGCAATTTCACCTTTTGCACCCCGCCTGACCGCTTCATCCATCGCGCCCGCCTTGGCTTCTTGAACTGCGAAATCCTCTGCTTCCCGAAGGGTTTTATATGAGATTTTGCGGTTATAGCCAAAAACTATATAACCCGTGATTCCCGCATTAGTGTAATTAGGCCGAATCTCTACAGAATAGGAGGCATAGATATTCCCAACTACCGCGCCCAAAGCATTGGCTACTTCAAAATGCTCAGGAATAAGCACCTTGGTACCCAGCAGTTTTGCTACATCATTCAAGAAAATATGAACAGGCGCACCGATGCCCACAAGGGTAAAATCAGTTTTAAAATCCAGGCCTAGCAGTTTATTTCCTTTCTTCGCAGCCTCATAACTTTGAAGGATAAAATATTCAGCCTCCCCATCCACGCCTTTTTTCATATAATGCTTGTCCTGATTCTCGAGAAGCATCTTTACAATATTTACATAAAGCCTGCGTTTTACTTCATCGTAAACCCTGTCGCACAATTCCTGAGTGGAAATACCCAGATTATAAGCCATGTATTCAGCCCCCAGGAGAGAAGCCTCCCGGGAATAACTCGAAAAATCATTATTGATGTGCATGATATCCGTAGGGGTAAGCCCGCAAATTTGAACCACTCCCTCTTTCAGCAGCCTGTCCATTTTAAAATTATAAATATCAGTGCCGCATGCAGCCGCCGCTTCCCTTATGGAAAGAGGGCCATTCTTCAAAGCTTCACAAAAGCGCAGTTCCGCTTCGGTGTAGCGGGCAGGGTCCTTAATAGTATTTGAAAGAATAAAGTGTTCATGAAGATAGAATGAATGGGCGGTATAATTTTCAACTAGCTTCTTCAAGTTTTCTATTACCCTTGGATCCTTTCTGCCCGCCACACAGAGGGGGACGACCCGGTAATCTTCCAGGAAAAGATTGTCATATTTATAATGTATGGCTGTATCGCCCCCAAGGCCAAAGGTTTTGATATAGAAGCCGTGAACAAAAGTCCGCCACTTGCCAATGCTGACGCCATCAGTAACCCTTACCGGCATGCCGTCCTTGACCAGGGCAATATCGGTGGTAGTGCCCCCCATATCGACAATAACGCTGTTAGCCTCATTTGCAAGCCAGGTACCGCCTGCAACACTGGCAGCAGGGCCGCACAGCAATGTTTCCACGGGGCGCACAGAGGCAAACTCTTCGGACATAAGGCTGCCATCGCTTCGCATTATTACTATTGGCGCAGTAATACTGCGTTCTCCCATGGCTTTCTTTATCGCCAGTAGAAATTCTTTGATAACCGGAAAAAGCCTGGCATTAAGGAGAGTGCTCGACCCCCGCTGCAGGCAATTCAGTTCAGAAAAAAGTTCATACCCGCAGACCACAGGGATATCAAATTTACGCTTAAAGACTTCCATGGCCTTCTTTTCGACTGCCGCGTTGTTCTTCATGGCAAAAATTTCTATGATCCCCGCTCCGTCAAGATGACCGAATTCTTTTTCGATTCCTTTTTCAAAAAGTTCCCAATCGAGTTCCCTGTCGATTTTTCCGGAAAAATGGGTAAAGCTTTCCTGGATGTAAATTTCATCAGAAGGCGGGAGGCCATACTGGCTGCCGAATTCGCCAATTACATCCTTGTCGCCCCCAAGGAATATAAGCTTTGCCCTGCCCCCCTTGTCCTCAACACAGGCATTGGTTGCCAGGGTAGTAGAAAGGGAAATAAGCCCCGCCTCCTTAACTCTGTCCGGGGGGAGCTTGTCCAGGGCTTCAAGTATCCCTATAGCCAGATCCTGCCTTGTGGTCAGGGCTTTGGCAGTCCCTAAAATCCTTTCCTCATTAAAATCATATATCACCGCATCAGTGTATGTACCGCCGGTATCGATGCCGATCCCTATTCTGCTGTCCATAAAGAGAATATAAACCGCCATTCGCATAAATGTCCAGTTTACGCCATTAAAACATCGCATATCGCCCATTGCCGCCTTCACTTTTTCATCAATTTGAACCAATATAGAAGAAAGTATGCATCATTAAATTTACAGGAGTTGCCATGTCCATACATATTGCAGCCAAAGCAGGAGAAATCGCTGACGCCATACTCCTCCCCGGAGATCCCCTGCGGGCAAAGTTCATCGCCGAAACCTTCCTCGAAAACCCAAAGCAGTACAACGAAGTGAGGAACATGTTCGGCTACACCGGAACCTACAAGGGCAAAAGAGTTTCAGTCCAGGGAACCGGCATGGGCATCCCCTCAATCTCGATATACGTGAACGAACTTTTTAAAGACTACGGCGTTAAACGTGCCATACGCATAGGCACCGCAGGCTCCATCCAGGAAAGCCTTAAAATCCGCGACCTGGTTATTGCCATGTCCGCCTGTACCGATTCAGGCGCCAACAGCATCCGCTTCGGGGGCCGCAATTTCGCCCCTACCGCCAGCTTCAACCTGGTCAAAAAAGCCTATGACACGGCGATCAGCAAAGGCTGGATTCCCGCCGTAGGCCCCGTGGTCTCATCCGATATGTTCTACACCGAAAACCCCGAAGAGTGGAAGCTCTGGGCCAAATACGGCTGCCTGGCTCTGGAAATGGAAGCCGCCGAGCTCTACACCCTGGCCGCCAAATACGGCCGCGAAGCCCTTGCCCTCCTCACCATCTCCGACAGCCTCGTAAGCCACGAAATCACTACCCCCGAGGAGCGCCAAACCACCTTTACCCGCATGATGGAAGTAGCCCTGGAGACCGCCATATCCTGACAGCGGCAAACCGCGTTCTGCGTCCTGTTGACTTTTCAGGCTGTTTGCGGTAATTTATTAAAAATCATCGCCCAGATGGTGGAATTGGTAGACACGCTGGTTTCAGGTACCAGTGCCGTTAAAAGCATGGAAGTTCGAGTCTTCTTCTGGGCAATAAGTTAATTCCTTACGTTGTAAGGAATTAACTTATTTTTTTATCGTACCGAAAGCAGGTGATAAATATACGTTTAACCCATCGAGGATCATTTTAAGGGAGTAATTGGAGGTATTCCTCTTACTTACAAAATCTGATGGTCTGATATGTTTGCTTTTGTGATGGCGATGTTAAATCTATTTCTATGAGCAAACAGCCGCAGGCCGTATGAGTCCACTTGAGAAGTATGTTTAGAGATGTTGAAGGGAAGCGGGAAGTCAATATAGTACCACGAATAAGAGTCTGAGGGTGATGAATAGGTATATTTTACCCTGTTGAGGCTAATTTAGCCAACTTAGACCTGATATTTCCTAGATAGTTCTCATAGAGACTGGCTCAATGCTAAAAAAATAAGTTTTTTTCAGCATTTACGATTCTTTAATCTGATCGGTCGGTCGATTTCCAAGTTGTTAAGCTTATAAATCCCTATTTATTTATGTTTTATCCAATTGACAAGATGATAGAAGAAATTTTATCTAAAAATCCTAGATTTTGATCAAGAAAATGACCAAAATCTAGGATTTTTCAATCATTTTTTTAACTTTGAGATAAAGCCCCCTAATAAGGCTCTGTTACTATTAGAACGTTCAGTAACCATATTTCATACACGTTGTCCCCCTGATTTTATTCTACATATTCCTAGCTATCTAGAAAAGAAACAAAATTACAGGTATATTCACATAGTTGGAGGCAAGCTTAATGGCAACTGCTGGTAAATCTGTAATGTCAGCATTGGAACAAGAAACCGGAAGAGAATGTTTCAATACATTCCGGCGCTGCCTCGACCGGGAACGGGCCTCAGTTGTTGAATATGATGACTTGGAACGGCAGTTCATGTCCGAACAGGGTGAGACTACCCGATACGGGAAATCCCGTGATATTTCCGAAATTGCCGCCGCTTGGGTAGAACGTGAGCCTGCTTTCAGGCTCTTTATGGATGGTTCCCGTCGTACCTATAAAATCGCTGATATTCCCATAGGAACACAGGTTTTCCCCATCATCGCTGGACAAGTCGGTGTTGGGGTTTGCAAACGGGAAAATCGCCGTATTTCCGCTTGCGATTTGTCTCTGCAAACTGTGTTGGCGCTTCCGGATAAGTTGGATACCGAGGGAAAGAACGAAAAGCAACATCGAGCTTTCCTGGCCAATCTGGCAGCCAAGTTGAATGCTGGCCAAAATCGCATCAACTTGGATAGGTTGCTATTATATCCAACACAGGCAAACGAAGATTTTGAGGATAAAGGAATTGCCCGTATCCAGGACTACATGGTCGAGCGGGAAAAGGATATGGTACAGGAACTTGTCAACAGGAACATCATCAATGACCGCTCCTGGCTTATCAAAGATGGGTCGCTTGAATATAACCGGATTACCAATAAGGATGATAGATTTTCTTTCAGCAGAATACGAAGTAATTACAAACGTGTGGTTGGGGTGTCAAAATCGTTTAATCCTGAATTGGCTAAACTCAAGAACAATAAGAGCGCCGCAGGAATGATTGCCAACCTTAAACCGCATGAACGAACTCCCGCACTCATGTATTCAACCGATCGGGTAGAAGGGAAATTTGCTGTATGGTATGTGCGGTTACGCGAACCTCGTCAAAGCCGCGGTCCCTTCGATGGGGTCGTTAAGGTCGAAAAAATCCTTGTGACCGATCATGAAGCTGAATTTGGACTGGAAAGCTCAGAAGTTGACAATATCAGTGCATGGCTTGTGAATGAGCGGAATCCGGTCTGTTATGGCAAGGACGAACGCTGGGCAAATCATCTCTACCCTGTGTATCTTACAGAAACATACATAAAAAGCCGATATCGCGGCACTTTGCATTTTATCAATCTTTTTTAGGGAGAATTATTATGTCAGGAAAAGTAATTGGCAGAATCGCTGCCTTGGAAAAATGTCCGACAACAATAGACAACTTCTGTTTTTGGACCGACAAGGATACTCTCCTCAATCCTTTTGATGTCGTTGTAGTTGACCATTTAAACGATAGCAAGACATACGGTGTCGTGGAAGAAATTTCACATATTACCGATTCTGACAGTTTTCTTGCAAATTTTATATCCAATGATTTTGGACAATTAGACGCAGTAATGAATACTGACCGTATTGGAATGAATTATGTAGCGGCTAAAGTTGTTGGGAACACAAAGAACATCTATATCCCTGTTCAGAATGGTGCAAAAGTTTCGCTTGGATTAAAAGATGACATACAAACGGCATTGGGTTTAGATGAAATTAAGAACCCTGTTGTCTGCGGGTATCTGGAAATGTATAGCGGACTGGACGAGGACAAGGTTGATCTTCCTGTTTATGTCAATTCGGATTTCCTTATCGGGCCGGAAGGCGCACATTTGAATATTTCAGGAATCTCCGGGCTTGCTACAAAAACCTCGTATGCAATGTTCCTATTGAATGCCTTACAACAGCAAACTTTGCAGCAGCAGGCAGTTTCTGAAGATGAAAAAAAGAAAAAGAAAAGCGTCGCCTACATTTTTATGAATGTTAAGGGGCGCGATTTGCTTTCAATTGATGAGCCAAGTGAAAATTTGACTGAGAACGATCGGGTTATGTATAAAAGTATGGGATTATCAGAAGCTCCATTTTGTAATGTCAAATACTTTTATCCCTATGGTGAACGCGGGACAGTAAAAAGTTATGTTCGGTCAGAAATTCTTGACCACCAAATAAAGTCCAATCAAGCCAAGAAATTCAAGTTTACATTTAATGAAGATAATGAAAGCCTTGATTTGCTCTTTTCCAACATAGAAGATCCAAACCAGACAATAGAATCCATTATCAATTATATCATCTCCAAGCAACAGCCCTTTGATCGGGTTGATTCATGGGAAAGCATGCTCAAAGAAGTGCAGGAAATGGGCTCAAGAGGCAGTGATAAAGGGAATAAAGAAATATCAGTAATGAGCTGGCGTAAATTCAGACGTATTGTCCGTAAATCTGTGGAAACTGAAAAAATGTTTAATGACTCTGTAGAAGAGAGCAAAGGCGAAGTGCGGCTTGAAGAAGAAATCAAAAAGCTGAAAGCCAATGATGTATTTGTTGTTGATATTGCCAAACAAGATGAGAATATGCAGGCATTTGTTTTTGGTTCTGTGATGCAGGCAGTTACAAAACTCAAACTTGGTGAATTTGATGAGGATATGGACGAAAAGCAACGCAGGCAAATACCGGACCGTATTGTGATTTTTGTCGATGAATTGAACAAATACGCTTCAGGCGATACGCCAAAATCATCACCGATTTTAAGGCTTTTGCTTGATATCGCAGAGCGTGGCCGTTCATTGGGTATTATTCTATTTTCGGCAGAGCAGTTCAAGAGTGCAATCCACAAGAGAATAACAGGGAACTGTTCTACTCATGCCTATGGACGTACCAATAGTATTGAAGTCTCAGACAAAACATATTCGTTTGTACCTGCAACTTATAAAAATATGATGACTCGTCTGAAACAGGGGCATTATATAATCCAGAACCCGGTGTTTCATTCGCTTTTGAAAATCAGGTTCCCCATGCCGCTTTATAAACAAGATAAAGGAGATAATTAGCTATGAGTGATAGTCATACAGAGCTAGATAACACCGACGATGGATTCGCAATGTGGTGGAATTGGTTCTCAACAACTATGAAAAAACCAATGCGTCGCTTTAATTTCTGGGTTTACTTGCTTGTTGGTATCGTTGGTGCGGGTGGTGCAGGTATTTGGATTTCATTCATTAATAAGGCCAACTCACTTCCTGCCATTCTTATCGCCATGTTAACATTCTATCCAGCTACGGCAGTTGCATCGTGTATGGACTTTGTCTTTGAAGATAGTGAAAAAAAATTTGTTAAAGGATTTGCAATTATCAGTGGGTTCATTCTGTTTTTATTGGCTTTTTTCATATGTATTCTATCATCCTATTTTTTAGCTTTTTTGGCATGTTTTTTTTTTGGTTATTTTGTGGTGGCTTGCTAATGCTGAAAATCCTAAATTATCAGATATTGGAAAACCATTATCTGCTGTAGGTGGAGATCCAACAGAAAAAGTGTCTGGAAATTCAGGAGGTATAGCATTATGAATACCTTTCCAGCAATTCGTATTCTCCAGCCCTTAGGTGAATTTTATTTAACGGCTATCCCAGCAGAATATTTACTGAAAATATGTTTCAGCCATCGTCATATTAGGCATGATGCAGATGAAAAAGGGCATGTTCAAGATGAAGGGCATCAAAGAAGGCTTAGCATACTGCGACTAAATGAAATATCTAGGTATCTTGAAACACAGGATGCAACATTGCCAGGAACTATTATAATTGCAGCAAACTGCAAAGAAGATGGCACTATCCTTGACCCAAATAATGGAGAGGAAAATGTAAAACGTTGGATAATTGCGCCAAAAGAAGGTGATGACCGAGAAATTGTTAGAATAAACATTCCAACTACAGATAAACTAGGTGCCGTTGTGGATGGACAACATCGATTATGGGGATTTGAAAATGTATCAGATGAATTGAAAAAAATCTTGTTGCCATGTGCTATATTTATTGATCTTCCTACACCTCAGCAGGCAGCCATTTTTGCAACGATTAATTTTAACCAAAAACCTGTAAATAAAAGTCAATCTTATGAATTATTTGGGTACAATCTTGATGATGAATTAGAAGCATCATGGTCCCCAGACAAGCTGGCCGTTTTTTTTGCACGTAAGTTAAATATTGACAATGAATCACCTTTTAAAGATCACATAAAAGTTGCAGCTCAAGACGATAGAGTTTTAGAAGAAATAAATAAATTGCGTCAAAAAGAATGGTCAATTTCTACTGCAACGATTGTGGAAGGCATTCTTTTATTAATTACTAAGAATGCCAAACAAGATCGTGATATTTTACATAAATATCCGATTAATTCCCGATCAAGAAAATCGCTCAGCAATATAAGAATACATGGAGAGCCTCCTCCATTTAGAGGAATATATTTGGCAGCAGATCACGATATTGTGATATACAAAACGCTTATTAATTTTTTTTCGGCGGCAAATGAACTTTTTTGGGGAAAGGAAAATTGTGGCTTGATTCGTAAGACTGCTGGAGTTCAAGCGTTGTTTAGAGTCCTCAGGGAATTATTGCCAGATCAGCTTGAGAAAAATGACTTGCAACAAGTAACTTGGATATCTATCTTGGAGAAGGCTGGAAAATTAGATTTTTCAAATATCACTCTTTTTGAATCTTCTGGAAGAGGGCGCAAACGTATCCAAGACGCAATTCTTGTTTCTATTGGTAAAATGAGTCTAGGCGATATTATGGATCAAGATTTTCGCAAATACCTTGAAAATATGAATAGAGGGGTTAATAATGTTTGAACATGAGCCTATATTTGGAAAAAACGTTATAGAAACTCTTTCTGAGGGAATGTATGATAACCCGATGTTTCTTTTTAGAGAATATGTACAAAATTCAACAGATGCTATAGATGCTTCTATTCGACAGGGTACTCTGAAAAAAGGCGAAGGGCAAATTGAAATCACCATTGATATTGATAAACGTTTATTGTCTTTTGAAGATAATGGAATCGGTATAGCTCATAATAATGTTTCGAAAATGCTGGCAAATATCGGAGATTCACAAAAGGATCGTAATACAGATAAGGGATTTAGAGGAATTGGGCGGCTTGGCGGTTTAGGATACTGCCAAAAAGTACGCTTCGAGACTTCATCTAAAGGTGAACCAATAAAAAGCATTCTGGAATGGGATGCCCGAAATTTGCATGAGATTTTGGCGGATAAAAATGAAAAAATTAATGCAGGGCAGCTTATAAAACGTATTACCAGCACATGGGAAGAAAAATGCCCTACTGAATCCCATTTTTTCATTGTTTCATTGATAAATGTTAATGAAAGCAGTGATGA
This sequence comes from Leadbettera azotonutricia ZAS-9, assembly GCF_000214355.1. GTDB lineage: Bacteria > Spirochaetota > Spirochaetia > Treponematales > Breznakiellaceae > Leadbettera > Leadbettera azotonutricia. The sequence goes on from NC_015577.1 coordinate 3,256,535, forward strand.
ATTATTGGATGTTGAGGAAGTCGCAAAGTATTTGCAGATGGTTGCACCAGTGCCATTTGATTATGCGAAATTCCCATTTATTGAAAAGATTGAAAAATTTATCCGCGATGAAAAGTTACCATCTTTGCATGAATACAGGTTAAATATAAATAGTGATGAAATTCGTAAAGGATATGAAACACCGCTAGCTATAGATGATAATAAGACAATAGATATTTTGGATATAGTATGCAGAAAAGTTATATCAGGTGGAGAGACCATTGGGTGGTATTGGTTTTGTATCAGCAAATTTGAAGGTGTATTACCTAAAAAATGCTGGCAAAGAAATATTCGGCTTCGTAAGGCAAATATCCAGATTGGCGAAGCGGACTGCCTCTCAAATCACCCCAAGAGGGGCCAGGCTCTTTGGAAAGAAGATCGGGGTAATAATTATTTTTTAGGTGAAATTCATGCTTTGGATGATAACTTGATACCAAATTCCCGCCGGGATTATTTTAATCAAGATATGCCCTGTCGTAGATTTGAAATCGCCTTGCAAAGTGAGTTTTCTGGTTTATACCAGCTCTATCATGACGCCAGTACCGTCCGTTCAGCTTATAATCTTATGCGTGGGGCAAGTGTTGCACAAAAGGAATATGAAATTAAAGAGAAGAAAGGCGATTTTTTTGATTCGCAAGAACGGAATAAAGCACAAATAAAAGTGCAAACAGCTTTGGAAAAAGCCGAGGAAGCTAAAAAAACCATTGAAAAATTTCAAATTAAACTAAACTCTGGGGAGAAAGATGCTGAACCTCTGGCTCAAGTTGTTGATGTATATAGAAATGAAACCCGGGAAGATCGTATTCATGCTTTTGATCCGCCCGCTCGTCCCAAAAAAGGATATACCAAAGATGAGATCAAGAAGAATGTCAAAGATGTTCTTGATACAGTCTTTGAAGTGTTGAATAAAATGCTGCCTGAGGACGAAGCTGCCCCAATTCGTGAGGCAATCATTAAAAAAGTGATCGGTAAATGAATCGTCGAGTTTTACTGATAGAACCGAATTATAGAAATAAATATCCACCTATGGGCCTTATGAAATTGGCAATGTATCATCGCCTTCAAGGGGATGATGTTGTTTTCTACAAAGGTGAATTATCACAATTCATTTTAATGGAAGTTGTACAGGATACAATTCTGAAGCTGTCGGAAATTTATAGTATTGTCGACTGGAAAAAGATGACGCCGGAGATTCAAACATATATAAAAATAGGAAAAATAAATTCTGACACGGCATTTGAATTAGCGTCACAACGACCATTTGTTTTAAAATGGCTGGAGCATTTTAAAAAATACTATCATACAGGTGGTTATTACTTAAGACCACGCTGGGATCGTGTGTGTGTGACCACGCTTTTTACATTCTATTGGGATATCACGATAGAAACAATTGAATTTGCAAAAAAAGTCTGTAAATATTCAGATCAAGTACTTGTTGGAGGTATCCTAGCTTCAGTCATACCAATAAAAGTTAAGGAAAAGACAGGTATTACGCCAATCGAAGGATGTCTTTACTGTAAGAGTCTCCGTGGCGATCCTCCAATAGGAAAGCCTATTGATACTCTTCCTTTAGATTATTCAATACTTGAAGAAATTGATTACCAATATCCAGCCTCGGATGCTTATTATGCCTATGCAACACGTGGATGCATAAACCGCTGCGAGTTTTGTGCCGTTCCAATTCTAGAACCTGGCCACATGAGAAATTTTCCTATAAAATCAAAACTTAATGAAATAAAAAAGCGTTTTGGGGAACAACGAAATCTGCTTTTATTAGATAATAATGTATTTGCATCGGAAAAGTTTGATAAGATAATAGATGAAATCCATGATTCTGGCTTTTATACGGGAGCAACTTATATACCTCCGAATAAATTGGATATAGCAGCTAGACAATTGAAGGATGGGTGGAATGATCGAGCATATATCCGTATGGCAACTAGGCTTATAAATGAGTTTGTTGAAAAACTCGAAGGTGAAAGGCATGATGCTTATTACTCCATGTTAATGGACATGGGATTATTGCATAACTATACTGCAACAAAAGATAATATCCTTTCATTTTATAAATTTATTAAAGATGATTATGAAAAAGCTCGTTCAAAAAGACCGCTTGTGAGATTTATAGATTTTAATCAGGGTATGGATGCAGCTCCCAGGCTAGCAACACAGGAAAAAATGAAAAAACTGGCTACTATTGCTATAAGGCCGCTTCGTATTGCCTTTGATTCGTGGAGTGAACGGGAAATATACGTCCGTGCCATTCGGCTTGCAAAAGAAAATGACATAACACAAATGAGTAATTATTTACTTTATAACTTTCGTGATGCACCAATAGATCTATATCGTCGTTTGCTCCTTAATATTGACCTTTGTGACGCATTAGGCGTTAATATTTATTCATTTCCAATGAAATATCACCCAATAATGGAGGAAGAGTGGTATAAAAATCGGGATTATATTGATCGTCCCAATTGGACTCGAAAATCAATCCGTACTATTCAAGCTGTATTAAATTCTACTGCAGGCAAAATCGGGAAAGGTCGAACATTCTTTTTTAAGGCATTTGGGCGAAATGAGGAAGAATTTGAGGAACTTCTCAGAATGCCCGAAGCATTTATTATTAAACGCTGGGATGCTGAATTAAGCGGACTTACTGATAAATGGAGAAAGGCTTATAACAAGCTATCAGATGATGAACGAAACTTTTCTGACAAAATCATCGCCGAAAATATCTTTGAGAGTTCAAAATGGCAAAAATCTTCTGCTAACATAAAGAAAGTCCTTGATATTTATACAATTGAAAGAGATGATATCCCGCTTGTTGAAGAAGAGGCTAAAACTAGACATATTAGAAAATTTGAACAGTCTTGTCCGAAAAACATTTCTGCGATATGTACAAAATTGTTGGAAAAAGGCAAGTTTTGAAACTAAGAACACAGATATGATATATGTATTGTAACCTTAAGGAATGGTAAAAGATATGAATCAACGGTAATTATTAAAAAAACTTCTCAAGGCTAAAGGCCGGAATTCTCGAGGCAGCAAATCCTTCGGCATCTCGGGTTATGATGTAGCTCACTGCGAGGCTTTCCCCGATGGTGAACTAAACACAGTCTTCAAAATCGAGCCAGGCAAAGTCAACCGCTCTGCAGATTTCCACACCGGGCAGGGATGAGTTTAGCATGAGTACAAAAGCAAAGACCCTCGTGGCAGGAGCAAAATTGCTTTATAGATACGATGCTTGACAACAATGTTATGCGTCCACCGAAAAAAAATGCGGTTCGCCTTCTTGCCCGTAATTGCGTCTGCTGATACGATGGCGAATTGGATGTATGGAAATTCGATCCGGCCAAAACTAAACATTTTATGAAAGCGTCCTAAGTCAACAACCCACTACCGTTATCCCATCCTTAACCATCCACTTGAGCCGCTCTTTCCAGGCAGGTTTTTCCTGGCCTGGCGTCGCATAGCGGCGGTCAAAAATGACGAGATAGCAATGTACCGGGGTCTTGCTATTCGGGGAAAACCTGTCCCGGTATCCCAGGGTTTGTTTAATGCCATCTTCCTGCACAGCTTCAAAAGATCGACCGGGCTTGACGAGCTTGATCTCAATTATATTCCACTGGCCATGGTATTCTACTGCTATATCCATGCGCCCACGGCCAGCTGCATACTCCCGTTCTATACGCCCCGAACCATTGGTAACCCTCTGCAGAAAGGCCATCAGCAAGAGATGGGGAAAAGCCTCGGGGTAATTCAGTTTTGATTCCCACACTTCCGAATTGCTTTACCAAAAATCCTGGAAAGCTTTAAGCAATGCATCCATATCAAGGGTACCGTCAGGTTTCTCCCACCGCCATTCAGGCGCCGGTATTGCCAGCTGGGTACTGTACGTAATTTCCCTGGCAATGACCTCCCGGTAAATCGGGTTCGCCACTCCGGGAGTACCCTTTTCTATCGTGACCAAACCCAGGTCAAGACACAGCCTGAATGGCTCTCCCTGGGCCATGAGAGGATCGGGTTCTCCGGTTATAAGGGATTCCATAACTTTGCGAATCCGCAAATCTTCCAGCCGGTATGCCAGAGCGTCCAGGTGGGTTTCCCGGGCCAATACCATCTGTTCCCGAGCTTCCCGGATGTGTTCTACAGTGACAGTATCCCGGCTATCCACGTCCAATACCCGCATGGTTGCACGCTGGAGCAGGGAATTGACAATCCAGGGCTGGCCCCGGGACTGATCATAAACATACTCAAGGGCTTCCCTGGTAATTTGCTGTCCTGTTTCCTCAGTGCGCTGAGCGAAAAGCCGGGCAATATCTTCCTTCCGGAAGTTGGACAACGTAGCGGAATCTTCTTTTATATTGAAGGGCGAGCCGGGGTTAGGCGGGATTCCGCCCTTCGTCGCAGTTATATAGTCCTTTAAGTCCCTCATGCCTACAAGGGCTATGGAAACAGGGAATTTGCCTATCCCCCGATTGGCGAAACCGTCCCGAAGCTGCCGCAAGAAACTAATGAGAGCTTCTCCCTGCAATACATCCACTTCATCAAAAAGAACGATTAAAGATTTAGGAGCAAGTAATTCAGCCCAATTGGACAAAATACTATTCAAAGCAGCAAAGGGGGTCTCTGATCCTACTACCGGAACCGGCAACCCGAATTGGGCGCTCCACCTTCTAATGGCATCACACATTGCGGGTATTGCCCGTTCCGCTTCGGGTACACCCTGACAGGTTTCTACGCTCACATAACAGGCTACAACATCATCGCCGACGTTGATCTGCCGCATCCAGCTTTGCAAAAAGGTAGTCTTCCCTGTCTGCCGGGGGGCATGAAGCACCCAATAGAGCTTATCCCCAATATACCGGTGAAGCTGGGCGCCTACCAGACGTTCTTCGGGCGGCAGCATATAATGATCATTCGGGTTACAGGGACCCGTGGTATTAAAAAACCGAACTTTACGTTTTTCCATCTCAATTATAAAGTATACCCTGGAAAGGTGAAAAAAAGAAGCATACAGGGAATTCCCTTGACACAAAACAAGAGGATTGGGATAGTAGGGAAAATATTTTAAGGAAATTATGCGGAAAAATAGGTTCTCCCTGCTGTACGTCATCTTCGCCGGGGTGCTCGCTGCGGCGCTTATGGGCTGTTCTAAACCAATACCGACACGGGTGGAGTTTGCCCTGGGTACGGTGTGCTCAATATCACTCTACGAAAAGGGGAATGTCCGGGTATACCAGGATATTTTCGGCAGGCTGGCGGAAATCGAAAAGCGGATGAGCGTTGGCCTGGCGGACTCGGATATATCCCGGATAAATGCAGCTGCCGGGATTGAGCCGGTGAAGGTTCATGCCGATGTGTTTGAGGTGGTGGAACGGGCCATGTATTACGCCGAGATTTCCGGGGGCGCCTTTGATCCCACTGTTGAACCTTTGGTTTCCCTCTGGGGGATTGGAGGCGATGCTCCGAGGGTTCCTTCCCAGGGGGAAATTGATGCGGCTATATCCCTGATAAACTGGCGGGATATAGTCCTGGACCGGGAACAGGGCACGATTTTCCTGAAACATCCCGGCATGGCCCTGGATCTGGGGGCTATCGCCAAGGGCTATGCAGCGGACGAGGTGGAGGAGATTGTCAAAAAGGCAAAAATCCCCAGGGCGCTTATCGATTTAGGGGGAAATATCCTTACCTACGGCGAAAAGGCAGACCATAGCCCCTGGAGGGTGGGCATCCAGAACCCTAACGGATTGCGGGGGTCCTATATCGGGATCATACAATTCCGTAATAAAACCATGGTAACCTCCGGGGTATACGAACGGTTTTTCGAGGAAAACGGGGTCCATTATCATCATATTCTTTCCACTGCCGACGGGTATCCTGTGCGGAATGGGCTCCTGTCGGTTTCTATCATTACCGACAGGTCCATGGACGCGGACGGCCTCTCCACCTCGGTATTCGCCCTGGGCTACGAGCGAGGGAGAGCCCTGGTTGAATCCCTGGAGGGGGTGCAGGCGGTTTTTGTCTTTGAGGATATGAGCATACGCCTGACCAAGGGAACCGATTTTATCCTCACTGATGATGCCTACCAGCTTGTATCCGACTGATCTATACTGACTTTATCATGGCTTATCAAAGTTTACAGGATTTTATCGGGGCTCTGGAAAAAGCGGGTGAACTGAAACGGATCAGCGTGCCGGTGGACCCCCGTCTTGAGATTACGGCTATTGCCGACCGGATTATGCGGGAAGGGGGGCCGGCGCTCCTTTTTGAGCAGGTCCGGGGTTCTGCCTATCCTCTGGCGATCAACCTCATGGGGAGCGAGCGGCGCATGGCCATGGCCTTAAACGCCGAAAGCCTGGACGCCAAGGCCCGGGAAATCAGCGATCTTATCGCCTGGGCCTGGTCTTTGGCCCGGGATTTCAATGTGTTCAGGGCTATCCCCGAAGCCATCCCCAAACTGCCCACCGCCCTGAGCGTGATCCCTCAAAAAAAATCCCACCCCCTCTGCCAGGAAGTGGTAGATGATATCGCCGGATTCGACAGCCTTCCGGTGCTTACCTGCTGGCCACAGGACGGAGGGCCCTTCCTCACCCTGCCCCTGGTCTGCACGGAAGACCGGGAAACGGGCAGGCGGAATATGGGGATGTACCGTATGCAGATCTACGATAACCGTACTGCGGGGATGCACTGGCATCTCCATAAGGACGGAGCCCATTTTTTCCAGAAGTACCGCGAGCGGGGGGAGCGCATGCCCGTGGCAGTTGCCCTGGGTTGCGATCCTGCGGTGATATACGCCGCCACGGCGCCCCTCCCGGAGGGTGTATGGGAGCTCCTCTTTGCGGGCTTCCTCCGGGGCAAGGGGGCGGAATTCTGCAAAGCCACCTTAAGCGATCTTCTGATCCCCGCGGATGCGGAGTTTGTTCTTGAGGGCTACGTTGATCCGGCAGAAAGCCGCATTGAGGGGCCTTTTGGGGATCATACGGGGTTCTATTCATTGCAGGACGAATATCCGGTGTTCCACCTGGAGCGCATTACCAGGCGGAAAAATCCGGTCTACCCTGCCACCATCGTAGGCATCCCTCCAAAAGAGGATTGCTGGATGGCCAAGGCCACGGAACGGCTCTTTCTGCCCCTGCTCAAGCAGCTCTGCCCTGAAATTGTGGATATTGCCATGCCCTTTGAAGGGGTCTTCCATAACTGTGTCATCGTGTCCATCCAAAAACGTTTCCCCGGCCATGCCCGAAAGGTGATGAATTTCCTCTGGGGCATGGGGCAGATGATGTACACCAAATGCATCATCGTAGTGGATGATGAGGTGAATCCCCAAAACAGTTCCGAAGTAGCCTGGCGGGCCTTCAATAATGTGGATGGCAAAAGGGATTTGGCGCTGAGCGATGGACCTCTGGATGCCCTGGATCATTCCTCCCCCCTCCCCCGCTATGGAACCAGGATAGGCATAGACGCAACCCGCAAGGGGCCCGACGAAGGGCATACCCGGCCTTGGCCTGCCCCGTTGGTCATGGAAAAGTCAATCGAGGAACTGGTAAAGCAGCGCTGGAAGGAATATGGCTTTTAGCATTGCCGGCAAATTGCGCCTTATTGGCGATGCGGTTATCTTCAGGCATACCCTTTTTTCCCTCCCCTTTGCGGCAACAGCTATACTGCTCGAAAGCGGAGGGGCGCCGCCGCTAAAAAAAGTTATCCTTATATTGCTGGCTGCTGCTGCAGGCCGGAATGCTGCGAACGCCTTAAACCGGGTGATAGACGCGGACATAGACAAAAAAAACCCCCGCACCGCAAACCGCCACCTGCCCCAGGGGCTGCTCTCCAAAAAGGCGCTGCTCCTTTTCAGCCTTTGCATGGGCATCATCCTTATCGTCGCGGCGGTGCTGCTCAACCCCCTCTGCGTGATCCTCCTGCCCCTGGCAGGTATTCTTGTCGGGGGCTATTCGTTCAGCAAGCGTTTTACCTGGCTCTGCCACTATTGGCTGGGCCTGGCCTGTGCCATAGCGCCCATGGGTTCATTCATCGGCCTTACCGGCCATTTCGCTTTCCGGTACTTTGTCCTGGCATCTGCACATGCCCTGTGGGTAGCAGGATTCGATATACTTTACGCGCTCCAGGATATTGAATTTGATCGCCGGGAAGGGCTCTACTCGATCCCCGCCCGGTTTGGAGCGGGGCCGGCCCGGTTTCTGGCCATAGTTTCCCATTTGGGAACCCTGTTGGGTCTTTTCCTGCTCCCGCTTTTTTGGCCTCTTTCGTCCTGGTATTTTATCGCCGCGGGGATAGCCGGGGCCTTGCTTGTTGCAGAACACCTTATCGCCCTGGGGGGCAGCGAGCGGCATATCAGGATTGCCAGTTATTCGATTAACGAAATACTACCCCTTATCGTCCTTGCCGGGACTGTTTTGGGCATATACTTCTAAAGGAAGGCAAAAATGGGAAAGTACCTGATTTGCATCACCGGCGCCAGCGGGTCTGTCTACGGAATCCGTACGATAAAGGCCCTTGTCGAAGGCGGGCATGAAGTTCACAGCATCGTTTCTTCCTGGGGGAACCGGGTTATGGAACGTGAAACCGGAAAATCCCTTGCTTCATGGATAGGAGAACTGGGGCTTCCGCCGGAACGGGTCTATGCCCCGGAGGATCTGGCGGCGCCCCCGGCCAGCGGTTCCTTCAGGCTCGATGGAACTGTGGTGGTCCCCTGCTCCATGAGCAGCGTTGGGGCGATTGCCTCAGGGTTATGCCTTAACCTGATACACCGTTCCGCCCTGGTCAGCCTAAAAGAAGGGCGGCCCCTGGTATTGGTTCCCCGGGAAACCCCCCTGTCCCTGCTTGACCTCCGGAACCTCACCGTCCTGGCCGAAGCTGGGGCGGTGATACTTCCTGCCTCCCCGGCCTTTTATCAGGTTCCCCAAAACATTGATGATATGGTAAATTTTGTTGCGGGAAAAATTCTCGACAGGCTTGGCATTGATCATAATCTATATACACGTTGGGGTACATAAACATGAAAAGGATATTCTTTTTGACTTGCTGCCTGGGCTTAATAAGCCTTTCACTCCAGGCCAGGCCCCAGGCGGAGGCTGCTTCGGCGCTCCCCCTGCGGGTGGGTATCATGCCCGATGCGGATTCCCTGCCCTTTATGGTTGCCCGCGACGAGGGCTTCTTTGACCGGGAAGGGGTAACTGTGGAATTGGTCAATTTTTCCAATCCCCAGGAACGGGACGCGGCGATCCAGGCGGGCCGTCTGGACGGGGCAATTTCGGACCTTTTGTCAGCCGCCTTCTTTGCCGCCGGCGGATTCGATACCAAAGTTACCAGTCTAACCGATGGGCGTTACGGAATTGTGGCATCCCCCAATTCCCAAATCAAAAACCTTTCGGGCCTCCGGGGGAAGCGCATTGGCCTTTCCGCCAATACGATTATCCAGTATACCGTGGATGCCCAGTTGGAAGCCGCAGGGGTGTCCATGACGGAATACGAGGCAGTTTCAGTGCCCCGTATGCCCCTGCGCCTGGAAATGGTCCTGGAGGGCCAGATTGAAGGGGCGAGCCTCCCGGAGCCCCTCCTTACTGCCGCCGCCGCCCAGGGCGCCCTGCTTCTTTCCACCACCGATGCCACAGGCATTGACGCAGGGATTCTGCTCTTTTCAAAAAAAACCCTGGATACCCGGCTGGAAGCGGTCAAGGCATTTTACCGCGCCTATGACAAGGCAGCCCAAAAAATAAACGCCAACCCCGACGCCTACCGGGACTATCTGGTAGAAAAGGCCGGCTTCCCTGCAGCGGTAAAAGATGCCTACCGTTTTGTCACTTACCGGAGACCAACCCTGCCGGCCCCTGCCCAGATTGAACAAGCCCTGAACTGGCTTAAAACCCGGAAACTCCTGGAAGCGGAAATCCGGGCTGAGGATCTTGCCGATCCCCGGGCAATTAGCGAATGGTAGAACTCAAGGGCCTTTTCCTGAACTATCCCCTTCCCCATAGGGAAAAGGCGGCAGTGCTTCACAACGCAAACGCCGAATTTGCGGATGGGGCCATTTCCGCCATCATCGGCCCTTCAGGCTGCGGCAAGACCAGCCTAATCAAAATTATGGCCGGACTCCTTAAACCGGCTGACGGGACTGTCCTCATTGATGGAAGCCCCGTCAGGGGGGTCAGGAAAAACACAGCAGTTATCTTTCAGGATTACGGGCTCCTCCCCTGGAAAACAGTCCGGGCCAATGCGGAACTTCCCCTGCGGATCAAGGGCCTCAAAGGAAAAGGCCGGGAAGGGCTTGACGCCCTGCTTGCGGAATTCGGCCTTGATTCCTTCGAAAAATACTATCCCCGCCAGCTTTCAGGGGGCATGAAGCAGCGGCTGGCCATAGTCCGGGCCCTGGCAGCCGACCCCCAACTGCTGCTTATGGACGAACCCTTCTCCAGCCTGGACGCCCTTGCCCGCGAAGATGCCCAGGACTTTCTCCTTTCGGTAAAGCAGGAACGTCGCCTGACCATCATCATGGTCACCCATTCTATTGAAGAAGCAGTATTCCTGGCGGATACAGTCTATGTGATGAGCGGGAAAAACCCCGGCACCCTGGGCCGCAGCATCGATATACCCCGGAACGGGGCATCCCAGGCTCGATTCAGGGGAGCGCCCGAATTTCTGGAATGCTGTACCCTTTTACGGAAAGCCCTGAAGGAACCGGCGTGAAAAAGTATCTGGGTATATTCCTGTCGCTCCTGGCATTTGCCGTACTCTGGCAGCTAGCCTCGATTCTGGTAAAGCGTCCCTTCCTCCCAGGTGTTGCAGACACAATAAAAAGCCTGATCCGCCTTGGCATGGAGGGGAAGCTGTGGCGGCACCTTGGCGCCAGCCTTTCGCGGATCATCTGGGCCCTGGCACTCAGCAGCATTCCCGCCGTTGCCCTGGGTCTTGCCGCAGGCCGTTCGCCCCGGCTCAACCATTTGATCTCCCCGGCTATCTATCTCCTCCACCCCCTGCCAAAAGCGGCATTCCTGCCCATCATCATGCTCTTCATGGGCATTGGGGAAGCCTCCAAAATTTTCCTGGTAGGGTTCATTATCTTTAGCCAGATCCTGGTATCCATCCGGGACGCGGCCACGAGAGTCCCCCAGGAACTGCTGGATTCCATCCGTTCCCTCGGGGCCGGGCGGCTTACCCTGTTCCGGCAGGTGATAGTCCCGTCGGTTTTGCCCGACTTCTTCACTGCCCTCCGGGTAAGCCTGGGCACTGCCGTGGCGGTCCTTTTCCTGGCAGAAACCTTTGCCGCCGAAAGCGGCCTTGGATACCTTATTGTTGACGCCTGGACCCGTGTTGCCTACGCTGAAATGTACGCCGCCATCTTGGCCCTAAGCCTCATGGGGCTGCTGCTTTTTGTCCTGACTGATCTTCTGGAGGCCATAATTTGCCCCTGGCGGCTGGAAACGCCGGAGAGCGCCTAATTCTTTGTTCCTGTACAAAATTATGCATTGGTTCTATGTGTTTCAATATATTCATCTATACTGTCAATAATATACTCAGGACTTGTTGTATGCAGACCTTCCCAGCAGCCGGTAATAAAATTGACTGCCCCTGTTTTACGAAAGTAATTATAGGCTTCCTGTCCACTCATTCCTTTTTCATCTTTATAAAACTCCACGCAGGATGCAAGGAACCAAACTTCGCCTTTTGTTTTTATCATATCTGCTCCTCGGGAAAAGTAATTTTACCGGTGTCGAGCTCTTCTTCCAGCAAATCAAAAAGAAGCGGATAGCCAAGCCGCAGAATAGGGAATCAAGAATAGTGAAGATTATATACCATACAAATAGCTAGCAGACCAGCAGGGGTTTAGGATTTTTAATTACGACCGGCAACGACCGTACCGCCGGACGGATTGACAATTCCTTTCTGACACAGTATGTTTTTCCTCAGGGAAAGGCGGCGCCTAATGAAACAGTGTGCTGTAATATCGTTCCAAGAAAAGAATGCACTATAAATAAATTAAGGAGGATTCATGAAAAAGTTTTTTGCTCTCTCGGTTTTATTCGCTGTTTTGGCCTGTGGTGCCTTTGCCCAGGTGAACTTTGGCGGATCATTGTATACTGGTATTGAACTTAACGTACCAAATACTGGAGATGAATCAGTCGGTATGCGTCATAGGGAGGAGGGAAACACCAAACTGGATTTAACCGGTACAGTGGTCACTGACAATTATGGGGCAAAACTTGACACTACCTTTGTTTACCCATCTCCGGATAACCCCAGGCTTAACGGCATTTATGGCTGGGCTAATTTCCTTGACAACCAACTCCGCCTCAGCTTGGGCAAAATCAGCGATGCGGTATGGGTTACCAGCTTGGACAATGAATACAAACTCGATGATGTAAACGGCCTCCGTCTTGAGTACAAGACGCCCCTCACAGGGCTTAGCGTAGGGGTCGCCTTTGACGCCGGGGATTACAAGGTCGAAAAGTTCCTGAAGCAGACAATACTCGGCGCCAGCTATGTCACTGCGTACTTTAATACGGTGATCGCCTACGATATGGGCAGCAATGGAACCACAATCTTCGGCTTCAATTTTACCGGCATTGATGAGCTGTCCACCGCAGGAATAGAGCTCCAGGCCAGCAACATGGCGCTCTGGGATACGCTCGGGTTGCTGAGGGTTGACGAAGAAGCGGCATACCGGGTCACAAGGGCCTTCACTGCGTCCTTGCACCTGGGCCAGGAATTTTCCGGCGTAAAGAATACCGATGCGGATCTGACCTTTATCCCCGGTCTCAGTTATAAGATTATCCCCCAATTGACCGCGTCATTGGATGTAAAAATTGAGTCCCCCGATTATTTTAAGACAACGAACCTGGAGATAACCCCCTGCCTGGAATACTCCCTCTCAGGGCCCGCGCTGCTCTATCTGCAGTATACCCTGGCTTTGCCCGAATTCAAAAACCCTTCACACATCCTTGGCCTCGGCCTGGAAATCAAAGCCTTCTAATTCTAAAGACGAGTACACATAAAAAAGAGACTGTCCAAAAGACAGCCTCTTTTTTTATAGCAAGATAAACCGATTAGTTACCGGCGACGACCTTGTCTATCGCTGATTGAGCGGCGGCGCTGATAGCGCTGGTCGTGACAGTGGCGCCGGAAATAGTATCAATTGCAGCGGAATTGTACTTCTTGATGATCCCGGGCGCCCTGGTGACTGCGATCCCCCCAACTGTGGGGGTTTCGGCGGCGCCAACAACGACTACATCGGTGATTATTCCGGCTGCCAAGGTAACAGTGACCGAAACATCGCCGCCAAAACCGGGGGCGGTGGCCGACGCGGTTCCTGTTGCATTGCCGATGGGGGTAACCGCACCGCCGGTTGACGCGCAGGCTGCTAACCCGGCCAGCAAGGCCGCGATTGCGAAAACAATGACTAAATTACGCACTTTCATTCTTTATATCCTCCTATGGATTTATTGGGAACACTATTACAAAACCGATACCTGCGTCCGGTACTGCGGATCAGGGGATTTGGGCAAGCGCCTTCTTACCAGCTTCTATGATCGCATTACTGGTAATAGTGGCACCGCCAACAATATCGATATCAACGGAGTTATATTTAATAATTTTGGCCGCCGCCTGATCTACAACAGGTCTGCCATAGCCAGGGGATTCACCCTCACCTTTAGCATTTTTTTCATCAATGACTGTTGCTTCGGTGATGACCCCATTAGTGAAGGTAAGTGTTACCGTAATCAGGACATTGCGACCTTGAGCGGAACCCACTACCGGAGGTCCTGAATAAGGCTGACCGCCAGTAGTAAGATAGGGATTATCATTGGCTGTTATACCTGTATCCTCAATAAAACAACCCACGAGTATAATACTCAGCGCGGCAACCAACACTATCAACAATTTCTTCATCATTCTCCTCCAAAAAAAATTATATACTAACAATACTATAAAATTTCAATGCGATACAAGTACCCCCCATTGCCTAGAAAATTTCTAGCCGAAAAGGTTAGTTCTATAAATAAGCTTGTCAATATCACCCATAGAGTTTTTGCGGGTAATCACCTTTCCCGGTCCATGATAATTATGAAAATACAAAGAGATTCGCCGAGGATCCGGAGATCCCGCCTGATGGAACAATCCTTTCAATGGGAGCGAGTATTTGTTTTGCAACCGGGACAGGAAATATAGTCCAGTTTCCGAGTATTTTTGATTATTGTGCTCAAACCCCTCAAAAAAACTGCCGCCCCATATGGGGCGGCAGAAATCTACGTACTTAAATTAGTTCAAAGAACAAATTTACTCTAGCTTACCAGCAGCCTGTTTACCCGCTGTCCTTCCCATGGTTGCACCAATGGCAAGGGATGAACCGGAACCAGGATACTCCTGGTAGAAGAAATCGCCGTTAGCGGTTTCACCTGCGGCATAGAGGCCGGAAATAACCGTACCATCAGCCTTAAGTACCTCTGCTTTCGTATTGATCTTGATACCACCCATGGAACCGATGGAAGAAGGTATCGCTTTTGTTGCGGTAAAGACGGAACCGGTCTCCGTTATAGTTTTCATAGGACCTTTAGTAGCAAAGGCGGCAGTTAACTTGTCAACATCCGCACCAATCAATGTTGCCAGCCCTGATATGCTGTCACTGGTATGTGCAAAATCTGGATATTGTGAAGGGCCATTGGTAATAGCCCAAAACGCGGTCGCACCGTTTTTGCGAGCTTCAACCATCCTATTGTGCACCACCGCATAGTCATCCTCAGATTGTTCATAGTAACCCGGGAGAAGGTCAAACTTGCCATCAGACGACTTACCAGCCGGCCTCGGCGCCCAGGGAAGCACTTCGCCATCCTGCTTTACAACCACTGAACTATAGTGCATGGCTTCGCCGAGACTGTTGTCAATACCTACCCAGCCGATTTTACCGCCCTTGAACACAGTAGCAGCTCCAATTTTTTGAGCCATTTTGATACCATCGCCTACATTCTGTGAACTGGACTGAGGAACATCATTCTTGGAATCGGCATTATACGTTGCCATAAGACCGGTAAAATCACTATCAAAACCACCGGTTGCGATAACTACCGCTTTCGCATTGAAGATATAGTTACTCTTTTTCGATTCAGCCTTAACTCCAGTGACCTTGCCGCCAGTAACGATAAGATCAGTCGCTTTTACACCAGTTCTTATGGTATTTGCTGGCAATCTACCCACCAAACGGTTCACCAGACCAGCGCCTCCACCCATAGTAAAGTCCATCCGCATACGAGCTGCGGAAGCAGTACCGGAGGACATATTCCCATTTGGAGCATCAGGAGGTCCCCACGGGGAAGGAGGAGGGAAAGGATCCATACCAAGGAAATTCAGGGTGTTAATGGATTCTTTCGCAAAGTACTTTACCAAATTCTCGTCAGCATAGCCCTGGGCGCGTTCCATATAAAATTCAGCTAACTCATCATATCCTGTTTGATCATCGGTCTCTGCCCCATACACAACCCCGGCAGCAAGTTTGGTGGAACCGCCGATAATTTCCATTTTTTCAAGGATAATAACATTTGCGGTAGATTTAACGGCTTTAGCCTGGACGGCAGCACTGAGACCTGCCACACCGCTGCCTATCACAACGATATCAGCATCCACTATTACAGTGCCCTTTGCCTGAGTTTTCGGCGGGCTGATGAAATTCGAAGAGGCTCCAGCCTCAACCAATGCCGCATCAACCGCAGCTTTTAAGCTGCTGGTGGTAATCGTGGCGCCGCCAACAATATCTACCCCCGCGGTTTGAGCCTTAAGGATATCCTCAATAAGAGCAGAAGCAGCGGCTTGGCCCACTTGTTCACTTCCGACTTTAGAAATATCAGATACTTCTATATCGAGAATTTCATCTTCAATGACCGTAACCGTGACGTCATAGCTTTGCCCGGTAAACCCTGTAGCTGTCTTCACATATTCACCCGGTACTAGTGAATCAACTGTCGGTGCGGAATTGTCATCCGAATCCGAATCTGTGGAACAGGCTGCAAATCCAAGAATCAGAAGTCCCAGGAATAGGACTGCGAATCTTGCCATCGTCTTTTGAAACTCTTTCATTCAATGCCTCCAAAAAAATTGATGTATATAAAGTCCAAAGATCTAACCCAATGGACTAAATATCCTACTAAACATAAAAAGAATATAACATAAATACAAAATAGAATATACATCCCATTTGGATAAATGTCAACAAGACGCGTTGCCTCATAAATAATCTAACCCAAAACAGGGAATGCCTCATAATAAAATTCTAACCCAAATTATGTAGCCTATATCCGGTAACAAGGGTACCGGAGGGCTCAATGGGGTTAACGATGAAAGAGAAACAGGCGCTTGCCAGAGAAATCAGCAAGCGGTATCGCAAAGCCGGGAAAAAGGGCAAGACCGCTATCCTGGACGAGTTTGTCCAGAACACAGGGTACAACCGGAAATACGCCCTGCACCTTTTGGCGAATTGGGGGAGAACGGAACTGGTCAGACTGGCCGGAAGGGTTGTTAAGCTCAAGGCCGATGCGTTTAAAAAACGAAAAGCAGGGGGAGGGCGGAAGCCGGTCTACCAGGCGGCAACGATAAAAGCCCTCAAACTGATTTGGGAGTTCTTTGATTACATGTGCGGGAAAAGGCTTTCCCCCTTCCTCCGGGAACAGATGCCTTTCCTCAATCCCTGCAAGGAGTTTGGCATCACCAAGGAGGTAAAGGCGCAGCTGCTTGCCATAAGCCCCGCCACCATCGACCGGAAGCTCAAGCCTGAACGGAAGAAGCTGGAATTAAAAGGACGGAGCGCCACACGGCCCGGCGGCCTCCTCAAGCACCAGATCCCCATCCGTGTCTTTTATGCCTGGGATGAGAGGAAACCGGGCTTTTTTGAGCTGGATACGGTGGTTCATGACGGCGGAAACGCCTCAGGCGAGTTCTGCTGTACCCTCAATGCCACCGATGTCTATTCAGGCTGGGTGGAGCTCCGCGCCCTCCTCAACAAGGCCCATCGCTGGGTTAAAGAGGAGGTGTCTCTCTTCCCCTCCCAGTTTCCCTTCCCCCTTTTGGGCATCGACAGCGATAACGGCGGGGAGTTCATTAATTACCAGCTCAAGGCATGGTGTGACGAACACCGCGTCCAGTTCACCCGCAGCCGTTCCTACCACAAGAACGACAACTGCTTCGTGGAGCAGAAAAACGACATGACCGTCCGCAGGACCGTGGGGTACTATCGCTATGACACCCTCCAGGCCAGAGACGCCCTGGCCGAGGTCTACCGCCATCTCTGTCCCCTGCTCAACTATTTTTACCCTTCAGAAAAAATAATCGCCAAGGAGCGGATAGGGGCCAGGGTCAAGAAGGTGTACGACAAACCCAAGTCGCCCTACAGGCGCCTCTTGGAATCCCCTGACCTTCCTGATATTTTTAAGAACGAGCTTCGACGCAGGGCTGCCCGTCTCAATCCGGTCAAGCAGAAACGCCTGGTCAACCATGCACTGATGGCTCTCTTCGAGCTTCAGAGCCAGAAGTCCCTTGCTGCTTCGGCTCTTGAAGATGTTTAGCCACGGTTAGATTTTTATTGTGAGGCAGCCGTTCCTTTCGGTTAGATTTTATTTTGAGGCATTACGCAAGATGCGCCTTTTTTGTTGACATTTTACTGATCCTGGTATAATAATAATACTTGCATCAAAAGCGATCTCGATGTGGAACGCTATCAATCACTCATATGAAGTGAGGAGGTTAGGGTAATGAATACCAAAAATATGCGGTATCCGGTGTTTTTTATGATTTTAGGGGCTATTTTCGTAGCCTTGTGGGGCTGTAATAATGGCAGTACCTCATCATCAGGGCCCGAATGGGATAAAATCCCGGCTTATCCGGCGCTAGAGGCGGGTTACGAGAGTTTGTTTGCTCCGGGTGCAAAAACCGAAGCGGAATTGGCTGCCTTGTATTCAGGCAGATACGCCACATACGGCATTCTTGACAAAACCGAAGTCGTTGGAGGCTCTCCGGTCTATTTTACCCGGGATGTCAGCGCGGCGGGGATAGAGGCTGTCTACAAGGCTCTTGGTTCGCCGATTCCGAAAGGCGCAAAAACAGCGGTAAAGCTCAACATGGCCGAAGCGGGCCATCCCAATGTTATTAATCCTAATTATATTGAAAAACTCGTTAAAGACGTAAACGGGACCTTGGTAGACAGCACTACCTTTTATGATGTTCAAATGCCCGGTATATTTGGCGGAACTATTGGCGATCCAATGTTCCTGAGCCGGGGAACTGCAGCGTTATATCGGTCAGCCGCTCAAACGAACGGCTTTACCGAGGCCAAATTCGGTAAAATCGATATCCTTAACGAAACCGGGTTAAATGACGAATGGAGTACCGCAACCCCCAACGAATGGTCAATTCCCATTACCGACTATCCGGGCCGCCATTTGGAAAATGCCCTTTTGGGTGCTAATATTCAGAACTATGATTGGCTCCTTTCAATAGTCCATTTTAAGGCGCATAGTTCGGCTGGATACGGCGGTGTCTTTAAGAACTTTGCCATTGGTATGGCCACATATAATGGTAAAAAGGATATTCATCAAAATGGTGATCCTGCAGAGGTCTTTTTTACCACCGTTGCCGAACCTTTCCAGGAAAAAGTTGTTGAGTATAACCAGGCCCTTATGCAGAACACCAAGTTCAAGAACAAGATCGTCTACATCAATATGCTGAACAACATAGCGGATAACTGCGATTGTCAGCTGCCCATGGATTATGCAACAGGTCAATTAGTTAATAATGTGGAGATGCTGGATATCGGAATTCTTGCTTCTCTTGATCCGGTGGCCCTGGAAAAAGCCAGTTTGGATTTGATTTTTGATGCGGCTGACAAAAACGCCGTTGGAGCAAAACATGTAAAGGAACGGATATTAGCCTTTCGGGGTCCGCACCAGGTCTTGCATGCGGCAAAGCTCAAGTTAGGGCATTTACAGTATGAATTGATAGATATAGACAAGAAATAAACGGTAAGAGGGAGTTCAGTGGATCACATTTTGGAGATACTACACCGCGAATTCATCTTTGTGATGTATTATTTCCTGATTCAGTTCCAACAAATAGTTGGATATTGGATCTTGGGTATGATCTTGGGCTCCCTGATCTCCGTTTTCGGAAAAGACAAAATACATAAGTTATTTGCTTCTATACAAGAAAAAAAACTTGGAGTGCTGGGAGTAATCCCAGCCTCTATGATTGGTATTGTTTCACCTCTTTGTATGTATGGCACCATCCCTATTGCTTCTTCATTTGCGGAAAAGGGAATGGAAGAAGACTGGCTTGCCGCCTTCATGATGAGTTCCATACTGTTGAACCCTCAGCTCCTTATTAATAGTGCGGCCTTGGGTTTACCTGCAGTAATCGTTCGTTTTGTTACGTGCTTTTTTGGCGGCATAGCCGCTGGGCTTTGTGTCCGCTTCTTTTTCCCAAAGAAAAATTTTTTTACGTTTACCAAGTTACAAGCCGTGTCCGACCATGACACGGACCCTAATATGTTCATGCGGTTTTTAAAAAACATGGGAAGAAACATAAAGGCCACCAGCCTTTATTTCCTCTTTGGGATATTTTTATCCGCCCTCTTTCAGCGTTACGTTCCTGCAGAATTAATGACAAAATTATTTGGAGGCAACCGTGCCTTTGGACTTTTTATGGCTGCCACTATTGGGGTTCCTCTCTATGTCTGCGGCGGCGGTACCATTTCACTATTGCAAACCTGGCTCCGGACCGGTATGAGTCTGGGACAAGCAGCATCATTTATGATAACCGGTCCAGCTACAAAAATTACCAACTTGGGTGCTCTTAAAATTGTCCTGGGTATTAAACATTTTGTCTATTATATAATCTTCACTATTCTTTATTCTCTACTCTGCGGTTTGGTTGTTGAGAGGATCATGGGTGTTATCGGGTAAGGCCGTAATCCAGGATCATTTTCTCTGGTTTTTCTACTACTTATATCCAATTGGTGCTAAAATATGAGGTAATGCATGAAAGGGAAATTTCCCCTGAAATTCCTGGATTTGGTGATGATATTCCTTGCCCTTGCTTTGACCGGGCTTTCTGCCTATAGGGTGTACGCAAAGCCCCGGAATACCACCCAGGTGGTGATTCAGGGCCCGGATCGGAGCTGGGTTTTCCCCCTGGACGCAGAGGAGACCGTAACGGTTCCCGGGCCCCTGGGGAATACGATAATCAGAATCCATGATAACGAGGCATGGGTGGAAGACTCGCCCTGCGACAACAAGACCTGCGTGGCTGTGGGCCATATTGGCCGCCATGGGGACTGGGCAGCCTGCCTGCCCAATAATGTTATGCTTATGATAGAAGGTAGCAATGACCGACCAAACGCCCTTGACAGAACAGCCTGGTAGCAGGATTCCCCCGGCGGGGGCCATAGGGAACCTCACGACCCGGAAAACCCTGGCCCTCTTGGGGGCCTTTTGCCTTTTTCTTTCTACAATAGAGTATATGATCCCCAAGCCGCTGCCCTTTATGCGCGTCGGCATCGCCAACCTGCCCCTCATGCTGGCCCTGGACATTTTCCCCTTCCCCGCATTTTTGGTCCTTGTGGGCATTAAGGTACTGGGGCAGGCATTGATTACCGGGACCCTCTTTTCGTATATCTTTCTTTTTTCCCTGGCAGGGACTGCCCTGTCTGCGGTGTCCATGTACCTGCTCCGCCGGGTTTTGGGGCAGAGCCGGATCAGCTTTATCGGGGTGGGGACTGCGGGGGCCATGATGTCCAACATAAGCCAGCTGGTTTTGGCATGGGTCTTCATTTTCCGGGACAGCGTGCTCTATATTGCGCCGCCCTTTTTGGCGGCTGGGGTAATCACGGGAATTGTCCTGGGGTTGTTCTGTGAATATTTTACCCGCAGCTCCCAATGGTACGCCCAGCGCAGGCGCCCTTTGCATAAGCCCGAGGGGGCGTTATGAAGGCCCTGGAAAAGTTCCGCGCCCGCCGCCGGGAAGTCTACGAAGGGTTGTTCAGCCCCCGATCCCTATGCATTGCCGGGCTCATTATCATGCCCGCGTTGCTCTTTAACCCATATCCCCTGTTCAGGATACTTCAATTTTTGTTTTTTTGGTTCCTGGCCTGGCTTTCGGGGAAAAAAAACAACCCTCTCATAACCTTCCTGGTAATGCTGTTCATTGTGGCCTTCAACCTTATTGTCCCATACGGGCGGGTTCTGGCGGCTATCGGCCCCTTCAAAATTACCACTGGGGCCCTTATGGCGGGTATTCAAAGGGCCGTAACCCTGGAAGGGCTGATCATGCTTTCCCGGTTTTCCATCAGGCGGGATCTCCGGATCCCCGGCAAATTCGGGGAGCTTATCGGCGAATCCTTCCGCATTTTCGCAATCATCATGGACCGGAAAAAGGCGATTACTCGCAAAAACCTTATGGGCGATATTGACAAGCTTTTGATAGAACTAAGCGACGATGTGTCGGAGGATGTTTCCTCCACGGGAACGGCTTCCCGCAAGCGCACCGGCGTTCCGGGCTTTATTGTCCTCGCGGCGGTGGTGATTCTGTCGTGGTTTCCCTGGGCTTTTATGCTTCTGGCGCGGAGGTAGCCGAGAGATCCTTGAACAGCCCCGCATCCTTGAGCATCTGTCTCATTTCCTGTATCTGCTGATCCAGCTCT
This sequence comes from Leadbettera azotonutricia ZAS-9, assembly GCF_000214355.1. Taxonomy (GTDB): domain Bacteria; phylum Spirochaetota; class Spirochaetia; order Treponematales; family Breznakiellaceae; genus Leadbettera; species Leadbettera azotonutricia. The sequence goes on from NC_015577.1 coordinate 3,278,265, forward strand.
TTAATTTGCCGAGCATGGCTCTTAATCTGCTGGTCATGATTCTTAAGCTGTTGGTCTTGGCTCTTAAGCTGCTGCTTTTGCTTTTCGATTGCTTCTTCCCATTCCTTCGCCTCTTCTATCGCGGACCAATAGCTCATCATGTCGGCGTTTGCCTGGGTTTCACGAAGATATGCCAGCTGCGCTTCGTCCATTAGTTCTACCACCTGTTCTGCCATGGCTATGTCCTCCTCTTGCCGGATTATTGCTTCCAGCAGCTCTTTCCTGGTTATGGTAGCCGCTGATTTGCCTGCTATCCTCTCTATCTTTTTCAATTCTACCGTAATTATTTGTGTCCGTCTAAGGGGGCTATGGCACTGCGACCCAAGGTTGGCGATTTCTTCCAGCCGCAATCCCTTGAAAATTCAGCAAAAATATGCTAATTTTAGAATGAGGTATTTTGGTGTCGGCAAACCGTGAGTATAAAGACAGTGTGTTTTCCCTGCTTTTTGGGAATCCCGAAACATTGCGGGAGGTCTACGGCGCCCTGGAAGGGGTGACCATTGACCCCGAAGAACCCATCACCATCAATACCCTCGAAAATGCCCTTTATATGAAACGGATCAACGATCTCTCGTTTACCATCGGCGAAAAGCTGGTCGTTTTAATTGAGCACCAGAGCACACTCAACAAAAACATGCCCCTCAGGATATTGATGTACATTGCCCGGATATACGAAAAAATCGTGGAGAATAAGGACATTTACGCCAAAGGGCTTATCAAAATCCCCCGGCCTGAATTCTTCATCATCTACAATGGGCCGGATACCGATTGGGACACCCGGCAATTGAAGCTGTCCGATGCCTTTGAGGATGCTTCCGCCCTGGGGACGGGTTCTTCGATATCGCTTGAACTTTCCGCGACTGCGTACAATATTAATCAGGGTCACAACAAGGATATAGTCCGCAAGAGCAAGAAACTTTCCGGATACAGCGTTTTTATTGACAAGGTCCGGGAATACGAAAAGGAATTAGGCAATTTGGAAGAGGCCATTAAAAAGGCCGTGGAATATTGTGTGGAAAGCGACATCCTTAAAGACTTTTTGGAAGCCCACAGCAAGGAGGTTTTGAACATGCTATTCACTGAATGGAACCAGGAAGAGGCTCTGGAATACCGGTACAATGAAGGCCGCGAAGAAGGCCGCGAAGAAGGCCGCGAAGAAGGCCGTGAAGAAGGCCGCAAAGAAGATGCCAGAAACATGCTGCGCGACAATATACTCCCTGCTAAGGTCGCCCAATACACCGGATTGCCCCTTAAGGCAATACAAGATTTGGCTCTGACAATGAGTACACAAACAGCGGGCAAATGAACGTTCCTACCCAACATTATCCTTTAAAAGTTTCAGCTATATGGCATCGGGAAAACATGGGTCATGCCAACGCGCCGTCACTTTACATATCTTTGTATCCTTGTTACTATTTCCCTATTACGAATGTTTTTAATTCAGACTAATTATCATTGAGGAGAAGACTATGAAAAAGCTCGTTTTAGCTGCGGCGATTGCCGCGCTCTGTGTCGCTGCCCTGGCTGCCCAGACCTACAAGGATGGGTTCTATTTTGCCCAGGATTCGGACTATGCCAGCAACCAGAAGAACCAGGTGGTTATTGAGGTCAAAGGCGGCAAAATCGCCTCTGCAAACTGGAATATCCTCAGCCTGAATGCGGGTTCACGGGATCTTAAGTCCATTGCCCAGTCGGGCAGCGTGCCTGCGGCCGCAACCTGGGCTACCCAGGCCGGCGTGGTCGAGGCTTTTCTGGTGTCGAGCCAAAATGTCAACGCCGCATCTGTGCCGGGGGGGCCAAGCAATGTAAAGCCCTTCTTTGACCTGGCAAAAAAGGCGTTGAAGGACAAGGCTATTGCAAAGGGGTCCTATGCCAAAGACGGCTGGTATTACAATGAATCCTCCGAGGTCGATGGGTACCATACCAAGAATACTGCCCTTATCACGGTGGTAAACGGCACTATCGTGGACGCCCTCTGGAACGGGATACTGCAGGGTATGCCTGCAAGCGTTAATCCCTCAAAAATGATCACCTCCAGAGCCAAGGGATACCCCATGACCGGGGCAAAAAAGACCTGGGATCAGCAGGCGGTGAGTACCACCAATGCCCTGGTCAAAGCCCAAAGCCCTGATAATTTGAAGTTGAAAGCCGACGGGGCTGCCGACGGGATTTCCGGGGTATCCATTCATATCAAAGAATATGTTGACGTTGCAAAAGCAGCCCTGCAGGGCGCCCGGTAAAGCAAAAAGGAGTTTTCAATGGGAAACGGGAAAAATATCCTCATTGTCGGCGGGGGATATGGCGGCATATCTGCCGCGAAAAAGCTGGAGAAAAAGTACAAGCACAATGATGATGTAACCATCACCTTGGTGGATAAGCGGCCTTTCCATACCCTGATGACGGAACTCCACGAGGTTGCCGGGCACAGGGTAGAGCCGGATTCGGTGCGGGTTCCCTATGCCAAGGTCTTCGGGGCGTCAAAGGTCAAGGTATCGCTGGATACTATCGATTCCATTGATTTTGGCAAAAACCAGGCCCGTTCCGCTACGAAGGTCTACGACTACGATTATTTGGTCCTGGGCAGCGGGGCGGAACCGAATTTCTTCGGCATTCCGGGAATTAAAGAAAATTCCTTTACCCTCTGGTCTTTTGACGATGCAATGAAGCTCCGGTATCACATTGATGATGTTTTTGAAAAGGCTGTCGCCGAACAGGATCGGGCCAAACGGCAGAAAATGCTCACCTTTGTGGTGGCCGGCGCGGGCTTTACAGGTATCGAAATGGCCGGGGAACTCATCGAATGGCGCGATACCATGTGCGCCAAGTGGCTGGTTCCCGTTTCCGAAGTGCGGATCATTGTGGTGGAAGCCCTGAACTCCATCCTGCCTATTCTGGAGGAAGACCTCCGGGACAAGGTCGAGCATTACATGAAAAAGCACGGGGCAGAGCTTTTGACCGGTACCGCGATTGTAGGCGGCGAACCGGGGCTGGTAAAGCTCAAGGACGGTTCCGCCCTGGCGACCAGCACTTTTATCTGGACCGCTGGTGTGGATGGCAATACCTGGGCCGATGGCCTGGGCCTTTCCAATGGCCCCTTCGGCAAGGATGCCCCGGAAGGCAAGCGGAACCGCAGGGGCCGCCTCCTCATCACCGATGAGATCCGTTCCGTGGATCACCCCAATGTCTTCCCTGTAGGGGACAACATTTGGTTCATCGAAAATGAAAAGCCCCTCCCCCAAATCGTGGAAACTGCAGTGCAGACCGGAGAAACCGCGGCCCACAATATCATTGCCGCTATCGACGGGTCTGCGCCGAAGAAGTTCAAATCCAACTTCCATGGCTTTATGGTTTCTGTTGGAGGCAAATACGCCGTGTCCAACGCCATGGGGATCAAGCTTTCGGGTCTGTTTGCCATGGCTATGAAGCACATCGTCAACCTCCACTACTTGATCGGGGTGGCGGGCTTTAACCAGTGCTGGGAATACCTGAAGCACGAATTCCTCAACAACGACAGCGGCAGGACCATTGTCCACGGCTTCGGTTCCTACAAAACCAGGGGCTACTGGCTTCTGCCTATCCGGCTATGGCTGGGGCTTATGTGGGTCTTTGAAGGGATCAACAAGATTGGCGAAGGCTGGCTAAACTGGGCCCAGGGTTCCAAATCGGGCTGGATGTTCTCCTCGGGGATAGTGCAGTCCGGCGTGCCCCCGGCTGCGGATGATCTCTTTGGGGCTGCCGAGGATCTCTTCGGGTCGGTTGCCGTGGAAGCAGCCGATGCGGTGAGTTCCGCCACGGTTACGGTGAACACCACCTTTGAAGGTGTCTGGGATTTTTCCAGGACGATTTTTGCTACCGATGGCGCGGTGGCAACCTGGTTCAGAACGACTTTCATGGATAATCTTCTTGCCTATGTCCCCTTCCAGGGCTTCCAGTTAATGGTAGTTTTGGTGGAGATTTTGATTGGGCTGGCCTTGGTAGGCGGTTTGTTCACCTGGTGGGCTGCTGCAGTTTCCTGTGTCATGTGCGTGATATTCTCCCTTTCGGGCTTGTTTTACTGGTATCAGCTATGGTTCTTATTTGCAGGGATCTTGTTCCTCGGCGGCGGCGGCAGGGCCTTCGGCCTGGATTGCTGGGTGGTTCCCTTCTTTAAGAAATGGTGGAATGGAACCAAGATTGCCCGCAGGCTCTATTGGTATCAAGATGGGCCTTCAAAATAGGCCTTTGTAAAATCGATGTCTTCGTATTGGAGTGATTTCCCCGGAATACCGGAAGCTTTGGAAAAAGTTTCCGGTATTATACGGAGTTCGTCCGAATCGCAAAATCCAATAATTTCTGAGGGACTTAGTTCGCTTTTTAACGGAAAGGGCAAACTGCTCCGGCCGGGTTTATTCATGCTGGCAGCCCAATTCGGGAAGCCCCAGGAAAAACACTATAAACTGGCAGCTTCCCTCGAAATGCTCCACATGGCAACCCTCATCCACGATGACGTGATTGACGATTCCCCTATGCGTCGGGGGGTTCCTGCGGTGCATACCCGGTACGGAAAACGGGACGCTGTCCTTATAGGGGACTACCTTCTTTCCCGCTGTTTTATCCTTACTGCGGAATACACGTCCCCGCAGAATGCCGTCAATTTGGCCAAACTCATTTCGACTATATGCTTGATGGAAATTGAGCAGAACAATGACAGGTTCAGGAGCAATACCTCCCTGCGGACTTATATGCGGAAAATCCTGGGAAAGTCGGCGCTGCTTTTTTCTCTTGCCTGTTATGCAGGGGCCTTCGAGGCAAAGGCTTCCAGGGATACTTGCGAACGCCTCAGGCGGATTGGGTATAACATCGGCATAGCCTTCCAGATTATCGACGATATACTGGATTATGCCGGGAAGCAGGATCTGGTACGGAAACCCCTGGGGAACGATATCAGCTCCGGGCTTATAACTCTGCCGGTGCTCTGCGCCCTGCCCCTTGACAATACCGGAACGTTGCAGGAAATTTTTTCCCGGGCTTCCTTTACTCCTGAGGAAGGGGCGGTTATTTTTAATCTGGTCAACAATTCCGGCGGGGTGGAAGCGGCCGGCAAATATGCCGAAAAATACACCAACAGGGCTCTCCGGGAAATCAGCGCACTCCCTCCAGGAAAAAACCGGGATATGCTGGACACCCTGACCCGGCGGCTATTGATCCGGGACAAGTAAGGTTCCTATGCGGATAATCGAATGGTCCCGATTTTTAACGGAAGGTCTTCCGGGTACAAAGAATTTCACCGCCATGACTATCGGGGTCTTTGATGGTATACACCGGGGGCATAAAGCCCTTATTGACCGCGTAGTCTCCCACGTCAGCTCTGCGTCCCCTGTGGTTGTCACCTTCAGGCAGAATCATAAAAAAAACTTGCAACAGCAGCACACCCCGCTTAATCACCGGGGGGATATATTCAGTTTCCGGCAAAAAATGGACAGCCTCGAAAATCTGGGCATAGCCCTGGCCATTGTGATTGATTTTTCAGAATCCATAAGGCACATGCCGGGGCTGGAATTTATCCGGATCCTGCAGGAGCATGGAAAGATGGGCTACCTGGCGGTGGGCAGCAACTTCCGCTGCGGCTATCATTTGGACACCGATGCGCCGATGATTCAAAAAATAAACGAAAAGCTGGGTATCCCCACGGATGTTGTAGAGGTCCTTTCGGAAGATTCCCTGCCCATAAGCTCAAGCCGCATACGCAGCGCCATCGCCCAGGGGAATCTGCAGGAAGCTGCAGCCATGCTTGGCCATCCCTATGTTATTGACATTAGTGATGCCGGCGATTCATCCGCCCAGGGCGTTTACGATCTTGCCGCCCAGGGCCGAATTCTGCCGCCCCCCGGAAAGTACCCGGTCCGCCTCTATGAAGGCATCCGGGGAGCAGGAACACCAACCGAAATACAAGTTGAACAGGGGGTTATCCGTATCCCCGGGTCCCAATGGGAATATGTTGAGTTCTTGATCTAGTACTATTCGTATGTTACGATAGTATTATCTTTAAAAATTTTATCAGAGGTAGTCCTATGTTTAAGAATTTAAGCTTGAAAACCAAAATGTTCTTCCTGGTTTCGGCTGTTGTCATTGTCTCGTTTTTGACACTTACCATAATCGTTTCCAACAGGTCCATCGAAATGGCTCAGAAAGACGCTTTCAATCTGGCCCAGGAAACGGCCGATAAATACAAGAATGAAATTATAGCGGAATTGCAAGGCGCCCGGATAACTGCCGAAACACTCTCGACGGTATTTGAAACATTAAAGGATCATAACCTCACCGACAGGGATATGATGAACGACATACTCAGGAATGCGCTGGCAAAAAAAGAATACATCACCGCTTTTTGCATAGCCTACGATCCTGACGCCCTGGACGGGAAGGACGACCAGTATGCGGGGCAAGGGCCGGCTTATGACGAGACAGGACGCTATGCCCCTTATTGGAATAAACTGGGCGGCACTATTGACGTTGAGTTCTTGCCTGATATCGATAGCGAGGATTGGTATATTGTTCCAAAGGCTGAGCGGCACGAATATATCACCGATCCCTACCCCTATGGGCTTCAGGGAAAAACAGTTATGCTGGCCAGTTTGATTTTCCCGATTATTCATAACAAAGAATTTATCGGCATCATCGCTTCCGACATCGTACTGGACAAACTCCAGGAAATGATCTCAAAAGTAAATCCCCATGGGCAGGAAGGGTATACGGAAATTATTTCAAACTCAGGTACTATTATTGCGCATCCTGATAAAGAATATTTAGGGAAGGATTTGGAAGAAATTCTGGCATATTCAAAAGAAGCAAAAGACGCCATAAAAAAAGGCGAAATGTATATTTCAAGGGCCAAAGATTTTTATACCGTATATATGCCGATCAAATTCAGTATTGTTACCAATCCCTGGTCGGTTGCGGTCAGTATTCCCATGGCGAAAATTCTGAATAATGCCAACAGGATACGTAATTACGTTATCCTGGTTTCACTTATCGCAATATGCGTAATTGCGACTATTTTGTATTTTATCGTGCAAAGCGTTACAAAACCCATACTTATACTCTCGGAAACTGCAAAAACTCTCGGTGAAGGCCATTTCGATACCGAGGTTCCCCTCATACAAAGCGATGATGAAATCGGCGCTTTGTCAAAAGCCTTTAAATTTATGGTAGAAAAATTGAACAGCGCCATGACGGCAGCCATGGACGCAAGCAAGGCAAAAAGTCTCTTCATGGCCAACATGAGCCATGAGATTCGTACGCCCCTGAATGCTGTCATAGGGTTGAATGACCTCCTGCTTAAAACTCGGCTGGATGATAAACAACGGGACTACACAGAAAAAATGCGAAGCTCATCCGCTACCTTGCTCCGCCTTGTCAACGATATCCTCGATTTTTCTGATGTTGATTCCGGCCGCATGAAACTCGAAAACGGCGTCTTTGATATTCGCAAGATGTTTGATGAACTTCAGGCATTTTTCCGGGAGAAAAACCCTGGCTCTCCTCTTGCCCTGTATTTTGAACTTGATCCTGCCCTTCCTTCCTCCCTCGTAGGGGACGAGAGACGGCTGAGGCAAATCTTTATTAATCTCACCGGCAATGCGTATAAATTTACAGAAAAGGGTTCCATCACAATCCGGGCTGCCATTTCCGGTCGTAACAGCAATAGTGTGAATGTGGACTTCGCCGTTGAAGACACGGGCATAGGCATGAGCCGGGAGCAGACAGACAAGTTATTCTCCGTTTTTACCCAGGCAGATAATTCCTCAACCCGAAAATACGGCGGAGCGGGTATTGAGCTTGCCGTTACCCGCGAGATAGTCGAGCTCATGGGCGGGAAGATTTCTGTCACAAGCGAAGCAGGACACGGTACAACCTTCATGTTTTCCTGCTCCTTCCCCCTTGCGGGAGACGGGGCTGCAGATACCAGGAATGCTGTATTGCATGGCGCGCGCGTCTTACTGGTAGAAGACAATGAGATCAATGTCATGATCGTCATGGAACTTTTAAACACCGTCGGCATGGAAGTTGCTACGGCGCAAAACGGCAAAGAAGCTTTGGATGTCCTGGCGGATGCGGCCAAAACTCATGGCCTTCCGCCTTTTGACGTAGTGCTGATGGATCTTCAAATGCCGGTCATGGACGGTTACGAGGCCACCAGGATCATCAGGGAAATGCCTGAATACAACGATATGCCGATTTATGCACTGACAGCCCATGCGTTCCCTGAAGAAAGGGAGCGCTGCCTTCGTTTGGGAATGAAAGATCACCTGACCAAACCCATCGATGTGGATTTGTTCTACAGTGCCTTGCGGAATGCGGTAGCCTCGAAAAAATAGTTACCTGTTTCGGAGCCTCGGCGCTATTTATACAACACCTTGAACATATGGAACAATTCCAGGGGCGGCATATCGAATTTGATTTTGCCCCCTGCTTCGGTAAAAGCCAACTCCTTTTTTCCGGGGAGGAGCAGCACCCTTGCGCATTGCTTGCCCTTCAAATCCAGGGCGATATGCAAATCATGGACGGTAACCGGTGGCAGTACTGCCTGGGTGTTAAGAACGCTGATGATTATGCCGTCATCCTGGGCAAAGCAAATAGCCTCGGTAGAAACCGGGGCTTCAAATTCCACCGACTTGGCATTGTCCAGAAGATCTTCGATGCAGGCGATAAATGCCTTGTCCTGGAAATTCTGGCCGTGGCTTTCGATGGGGCCTGCCGCCCAGATGATCCTGCCCTTGCCAAAATTGTTTTTTACCAGCGCAGGATTGCCCGTGGCTTTACCGGGCGGGTTGGAATGAATCGACGCAAAGCAACCAGTGTCGGTCCTCTCGGTATAGGGAAGGGTTTGCGTGGCAAGCACTTCCGCAGCGGGCAAGGCTTTTACTATCTGCTGCTCCGTATTAAGGGCCAGGGGATATTTGGCGCTTGAGTCAGCCAGGTATTTTTTCCCCTTATCTGTTGGGGCAAGATAGGTAAGCCGCTGGGTAGTCTCGCCAAGATATTCTATGCCAAACACGTCGCCGAGCCTTGAAAGCCCCGAATGGCCTGATGCATAAACCTTGCCGCCTGCTTTTACAAAGGCCCGGATATCTTCCGCGGCTTCATCGGAAAGGCGCAAAATATCGGGCATGATAATGACTTTGTATTTAGCAATCGCATTCTTGAGGTTCCTCCGGCCTATGACCGTATAGGGAATATGCTTCTCTTTAAGACAGCGGGCAGCGCTGACTACCGCGTCAAGGTGAGGCATCTTTTGGGCAGTAGGATCCATAACGCTCTTGCCAGAATCATGGAAATCGAACTTGGACCACATGTCGTAGAGTATGGCCGTATCGGCAATAATACTGCCCCCAAGGTAGGTTTCATATTCCTGGAACTCTTTCAGTATAATTCCCATCTTTTTATAGAAATCTAGGTTCATAGTACCTACAGGATCTATGGCATCGATAAAGAGGAAAGCGCCGTTATGAGCCAGGGCAATGCAGGACTGAAGCTTGAGGTGCTCCATGGTCTTGATGGTAGTATGATCCCCAAGGCCTATGCAGCGAGACGTGTGAAATTCGAAACTCCCCGAAAGGGAATTGAAAAGCTTGCAAATAAGCCCCTGCTCGGTAGTACCTGCATAAAAATCTCCGCCCACATAATCGCAGGGGTCGGTATGATCTTCAACAACACCGCGTATCCAGCTTTGGGTAATGAGGGAATATTGATGATTCACTGTCACCTGGGGCTTAAGACCTTTGACAATATTAGTGCAATAAAAGGCGAATTCGTTAAGCCACTTCTCGCGCTTGTCCTGGAAGGCATTCCATTTATCATCTTTCCAATTGATGATCCTGGGCATTACGCCGCCAATTTCTTTTTCAAACCGGCCTTTACAATTAGGGCAATAGCACACCGAAGGCCAAAAAGTCATGTCAAAAAAGATGCTTTCGAATTCATATTTTGTGACTAAATCTGTCACCTGTTTTTTGGTGAATTCCCTGTAGCCTTCAGAATTGGGGCAGGCCAGTCCATAACGGCCCTGATTTTCATCCTCATGCTCCATGCCCGAAGTTCCGTCAGCCTGAACAATGCGCCAAACCGGATCGCGGTTATACGCCCAGTTATCATAAATAAGGGTGTAATAGGCAATGACTTCGATGTTGTTCTTATGGCAGAGATCCACCACCTCGCCAAAGATATCCCTGCCCTTAAGACCAGGATGCTGGTTGCCGTCAGGGGCAGGCCAGTACGCATAGCCGGCATGGGAATTGGCATAAACCATGCAGCAGCTTACATTGGCTGCAACCATGCAATCCACATAGGCCTTGGGATCGAATTGGCTCATGAATTCCGGATCCCATGCATTGATATGCATGTCCACAAGGTTCCTGCGATAATTCTTTTTATGCCAGTTTGGGTTATTCATGTCCTTTCCTTCTTACCTTGTTTTGACGAGATGAGCTGCTTCGGCGTTATCCGGCCCAAAGTGCTTAAGCATCACGATATTCTCATAATCACTATTATTCGTGATTACCACACCCTTCTTGGCAGCATCCTCGGTGACAAAGAATTCGTCGGAAGTCAAATCGCCGAAGCGTATCATATTGGGGGTCTCGATCTTCGCCTTGTTGAGAGTGCCATAACCCTGCATCATGATGAGGCCGTAAGCCTGGGCATCGGTTATGGTAACGCTCCTTCCGGGGAATACTGTAAGCTCCTTGGCGCAGAAATGGCTTGAGCCATAGACCACCCATTTTTCTGAATACCCCTTTTCTTCCATTGCTCTTGTGTCCGCTACCGGTACAGGCTTGAGGAAGCGGTTTTCCTTGAAGTTAGGATCAACATTGAGATCCCAATCAAGTATGGAAAAAAGATATTCGTAGTCGTAGTATTTATCCTTGGGCACATCCTTTACCAGGGTTGCCCGGTCATTGTGCCGGCCTTCAACCTGGGACTGGAAGAAGATGGACACATCGCTGGCACGCTGGGGCTCGTAAGTAAGCAGGGAACCGGGGGCATGCAGCGTTCCGGGGGGTACGTCCCAGCCGGTACCGATTTCGAGGCGGTAGGCTTTCGCTAAATCGAGGATATTGTTATCTCCCCTGTCAGCCCAAATCTTAAGGCAATTGATCACATCGTCCTTGGTAACGCCGGGGTTAAGCCCGAAATAGGTATGTGGGAAGTTGTTGTACACATTGTTTTGCTGGGGCGGGAAATAATAGCCTTCGGGCTTGCCCAGCATATTCACATTTGCGGCATGCTCATTCTTGAGGTGCACATGATGGGCAATGGGCCCCATATTGTCGAAGAATTTGGAGAACATCATCCAGCGGCCGTACTTGTTCATCATGTACTCGCCGATAATCTCGTTCCCCATGATGTCGATAATTTCTTTGAAGAGGACCTGCTCTATTCCTGAGGAAGTCTTGGTCGTGACAAAGCTTAGCCCTTCGTTCTCAATGGTGAACTCCGCATTGTCCGCAGGGGTGGTAGAAGCGAACCAGCGCTCATCGATGCCTCCCTTGGCCCCGCCGTAAGCGTAGTAATCCCTTGGATCAAGTTTGAGCCTGCGCCCGGGCTGCATAAAGTTACGGGCCACCCAGCAGGGGGCAAAACGCAATACCCCGCCGTTCTTCTGCAGTTCACTCTGAACCAGCTGCTTTTTCTCGTTGCTTGTCATAATTTAACTCCTTATGTTAATTGTAAAAACTATTAATGATACTCATAACCGTATTGTTCCAGTCAATAAGGTTTTGAGGTTTATAAGTTACCGTGCTAATATCCTTTAGCACAAATTCATAAGGGCATTTATTTTCGATGCAGCATTCCACTGTTTCGGTTATTTCCTTTTTTACTGCCTCCGGGTTAAAAACACCTGCCACATTGGCCGGATTAGGCTTGCGGGCCAGCACATAGTTTCCGCCTATTTGCTCAGCAGAACTTCTGACATTTGCCCAGGGACTAACCCCAATTTTCCGGAGATTGGGAACCTTTTTTAAATAGGGGATAAACCTGTCGAGAGGTTCGCAGCATCCATAATAAGATATCGCGCACTTATCCATCAATTCACGCATATACTGAAGATCATATTCATCCTGCATGGCAGGGGAAGCTGAAGAAAAAAGCTGTGCGGCACCCCGAAACCACACATCCTTAAGCCGGATCTTGCCGCCTGTATAATCTTTTGCCGGCGTATCATCGCAATATGGGGGAGTACAATGAATAGCAGAAATATTGAAATCTAGGAGCCCTTGCTCTTCCATCTGGGTATATTTGCATAAGCCCGCATCTGTAAATTTTCTTATCATCTTATGGACAAATTCAGGCCTGTCCGCCATATCAATAAAACAATTCTCCACCCCCCGAAGCCAGGAAATATGATCCCAGGGGGAATGAAGGCAAGGATAACCCCTAAGCTTTACCGGCATAATATCCCCAATCATTTCTTCAGCGAATTCAAAGTTGGCTTTATCAATATCGGGCAGAGCCTTAATAACAGGCATCTTCAGGGAATCAAGTTTTTTGTCTGTATCAAGCTGATCAATCATCTGATGAGACACGATGCTATTATTCTTGTCCGAAGAGAGGATATTTTCTTTTGCTTCGATGCCAATGCCGCTGTCGGTATATGCTTTTTCTATATAATAGGCATTTTCTACAACCATATCTGCCTGGATATATTTCCATCTAAAAAGAATGCGCCTAAAGTATCGCTCCATCTCTTTTGCTTTTTCAGATTCACAGCGTAAAGCAAGCTGCCCGTCTATATCCATTTCATGCCAGGGAAGCTCATCTATCCAGACCAAGGGACGCACAGGCTTCAGGCCGTTCATTTGGCGCATGCGCCGGATACGTTCCTGATTAATATCTCTTGCCGAAAGTTCAGCTGTTTGTCTAGCCAGCTCCTGCAGCAGGTTTTTGTCTTGTTGGTTTACCACAGTTGTATCTCTTTCATATTCTTGTTAACAGTATTTTCCCTGCTTGGCCGCCAAAAAAACTTTCAAATGCCTGTGGGGATTCATCCAACGGTACTTTTTGGCCGACTGCTTTCAAAGGATCGAAACCGAGCGAATAAAGCCGGCAGAGATTGTAGAAATCATTTTTATTAAAGTAAAAAGCCCCGGTAAGGGTAACTTCTTTATGAATAATATCTACAGACGGTATAATAGTCAGCCCTTTAGTATTTTCCCCGCAAAAAACTACAGTACCACCCGCTTTTACCCAGGACAACGCATTTTTCTGAGCCTCTGCATTGCCAGAACATTCAATCACAACATCAGGGCCTATTTGCCCGTACAAATCAAAAAGCCTTTTCTTGATATCTGTTTTTGCAGGATCACATGCTTCATTGACGCCAATTTCATTAAGAATAAAATTCCGTCTCCTATCTATTGACTCTACAGCCAGAACATAATAACCACAATATTTCAACATCAGCGATACGCCAATACCGATAGGGCCGGCCCCACTCACCACCGCTATCTTTCCAGTACCGGAAGGCAGCTTTGACACAGCACGATGGGCTACTCCAAATGTATCGCCCCCTAATAGAACACCGATATCCCATGGCATATTTTTGGGAAGTGGAAGACAGCAGCGTTCTGCAACAACTGCATATTCAGCATGCCCCCCCGCACAACCTGCAGAATCATGGCACAATTGCGGACTGCCGGTTTGGCAATACAAACATTCCCCGCAGCCCTTTATTACATTAATAGATACACGATCTCCCGGTTTAACATTCCTGCAATTGTTTATTTCAGCAACTTCACCGGCAAACTCATGGCCGGAAATAAAATCACAGCCATTGAGATAATCGCGCCGTTCGCTGCCACAGATTGCGGAAACGGCAATTTTTATAAGCGCTTCGCCGGGGCCTGGCTGAGGTATGGGAACATCTTCTATTGCGGATTTACCACCGCCTAAAAATTTTAATGCCTTCATACAATGCCTTATTGCCCCAAAACAAACAATAAAATCCAATAACAGCTCCTGGGAAATTCCAAATGGAAAATTTCCCAGGAATTATATATTGCTAACGTCGTGTCCTTTCTGCGGCATGGGAGGCTTCAATATTCTTTAAAGCCTGATCGACACTTTCTGCTCCGGTCATAGCCTTTTGCAGTTCAACCTTGATAACCTCAATGGTTGGGACTGGTACAGCATGATCCATATACCCCATCTTGGGCAGGCTAGCCTGCATGGTAAGGGGTTCAGTCATAAAAATCGGAGCCAAATCAAGATGTTGGTTAACAGTAGGATTAAAGGTAAAAGTACCGCTGTCTTTCATCTGGGCCCGGGCATAATCTTCGCTGACAAGATAATCAACAAAGTCATACGCGGCTTGCACATTCTTGGTCTTCGAATTGATGAAGATAGTACTATCGCTCCAGAACTGAGTTCCTTTGATGCTTGAACTGGAATTAATCAAAGGCAAGGAAAAGGATCCCAACTCAAAAGTTAGGGCTTCAAGGCCGCCCTCAACATTTCCGGACCACCAGGTACCCATATACAGCATTGCACTGACGCCGCCTACAAAGGACTGGATCGCAGCAGTATGATCCTGGGATTCCCAGCCGGGGACAAAACCGCCGCCCTGGGCAAGGCGGACCATGGCATCAACAGCAGCCCTGGTTTCGGAAGCAGTATCCCAATGGGCCTGCCCGTTATTCAGGCGATCAATGAGGGAAGGATCACTGGCTTGCAGCAGATAATCACCGATCATAAGGATTGCGGGCCATCCGTCTTTATCGCCAAATGCAATAGGCTGCATGCCGCTTGCTTTTACCTGGGCAGCCACTTTTACAAAATCTTCAATAGTAATCTTATTGGGGATCTTAATACCTGCGGCATCAAGCTTGGTCTTGTTGTAATAAACGGTCTGCCAAAGGTGCATACCTGCAAAGCTTATTCCATACACTCTGCCATTCTTTGAATTGGCTTGCTGAAATTCAGGATAGGTTCTCTTGTCCCAGCCCCGTTTAAAATATTCGTCGGTAATATCCAATACGAAGCCATTGTCCACATACTCCATAAAATCCGAACCCGCATTGGTCTGGCTAACATCCGGAGCAGCACCTGACTGGAAGGCAAGCCTAGTCTGGGTTTTCAAATCTTCGCTGGGATAGCGAACCATATTAAAACCGTATTGCGGATACTTTTTGGCAAACCCCTCTTCATGTGCCAAGGTATTTGGCTGGATATTGGTCATCCACATGACAGATAATGTCGGTTTGCCCGATGATGCTGAGCCGCCGCCTGCGAAGGCATTCTGGGTTACAAAGACCATGGCTGCTATTGCCAGGATCAAAGCCAAAGAACTACAGATTTTCTTCATACTTTCCTCCAAAAAAAAATTTTTATCGTAATCACCTAATCTCTATGAGATCTGTGACTGCTCACCCTAATAACCGACATTCTCTCTGACCTTCTCATTCAACTTATTGAAAACATAGGTAAAAATAAATATCATTATAAATATAACAACCGCGATGGCCGTGGAATATCCAAATTTGTTATCAACAAAGGCTTGCCGGAATATATACAAAGCAGAAACCATGGTAGCGCCGCCGGGCCCTCCGGCAGTCATGGTATAAATTAAGTCAAAGGCCTTAAAACCTCCAATCAGATGGAGAGTAGCGCAGGTAAATATGGTTGGCATCAGCAGGGGCAATATAATACGGAAAAATTGTTTAGGCCTGCTGGCTCCGTCCACGGCAGCCGCCTCCAAAAGCTCCTGCGGGATATTCATCAGGGCTGCCGATATAATCACCATGCCAAATCCGGACCATTGCCAAACCGCAGGAAAAAAAGCGGCAAATATCGCGGTATTGGCTGTACCCAGCAGGTTCAGCGGCTCCATGGGATTAATCAAATTAATTCTAACCAATAAGGCGTTTAACAAACCCAAGGTCGGATTGAAAATGAGAGACCACAGCAACCCCACAGCCACCAGGGACATCATCATGGGCATGAAAAGAATGGTCCTGCTTAAGCCAGCCATTACCCGCGCTGTAGTGGTATATTCAACCAGCATTGCCAGAATAAGGCCACCGATAGGAAGAATCACGACACTCAAAAGCACCCATAAAAAAGTGAGCCGCAGGGAATGCCAAAAAGTTTCATCCGTCAGAAGGTGGGCATAATTTCCCAGGCCGATGAATTTCTTAGGCCCCATGCCGCTCCAATCATTCAGGGAAGTTTCCAGAGCGCCAGCTATAGGATAATATAAAAATAGTATCAGCATTGCCGCTGCAGGGAGAATAAACAAATAGGGTGTATAATTCCTTTTCTTCATAACCATCCCCTAACCTTTTACCGCACCCGCAGTGAGGCCTTTAATAAAATATTTCTGCAAAAATAAATACAATATCAGTACCGGCACAACAGTCATGGTCAATGCTGCAAAAACCCCGGGCCAATCGCTTTGATATGCGCCGAAGAAATTCTTCAATTCCAGGGTTATGGTGCGGGAACGTTGCTGGCTAAGGAAAGTCAAGGACAGCAAATATTCATTCCAGACACCCAGGGCCTGAAAAATGATCACGCTGGCAAATATAGGCATCGTAAGGGGCAGCAGAATACGGAAAAAATACTGCAGCCGGGAGCAGCCATCGATTTCAGTGGAATCATCTATTTCCTTGGGTATTTCCCGAAAGGCATTTACAAAGAGCAATGTAGAAAAGGGAATGCTCCCCGCAGCTACAGCAAGCATAACAGACCCCAAAGTGCCCAATAGATGCATATCGCGGAACAATACAAACAGAGGGATCAAAATTATCTGGGCCGACACCATTTGGCCGCTGATAATGGCCATATATAAAAAACCCCGCCCCTTAAACTGCATACGGGCCAGAGGATATGCGGCGAGAGAAGATAATACTACCGTAATAATTACCGTTGTCACGGTAAGGATAATGGAATTTCTCAAAGCATAACTAAAATGGCCCCTATCCCATGCCCGGACAAAAACGCTAAAATCCAAACCGGTCGGCAAGCCCAGGGGATTTGTATACAATTCATTATTGGTCCTGAATGAATTCATAACCATCCATATCAAGGGGAAAAAACAACAAATCATTATAACCAGCATGATAAGGATAATGACACTCTGGCTGACGCTAAAGGAGTTTTTCCGCACTTCCGATTTCCCTTCCTCACCTTATATTAAACCATCTAAACAAAATCTTTTAAGTTAGACCAGATAAGATAATAATAACCTCGGTTTATGGATTTGTCAAGTAAAATTTTCAAAAACTTTTCAAAAAGCTTATAAAACCCATAACCAACCCCGCCGCAGAGTGGTCGGGGTTGGTTGTTCTTTAAAGGTATTAGACTCGGGTACATACCCTCGCTACGAATCAATCTTGTTGAATATAAATTCGTATTATTTCAGTATAATTTATAGGATATAATACTGTTATTATTGCATTGTTTTTTTCAATATCATGGCAATGAACGCGGCGCTGAATGAATCAACACCCTACTATCGTAATCTCATCTTTTGCTAACCACTTGAGCCGCTCGCCCCAGGACGGTTTTTTCTTGCGGCGGCCAAAAATAAAGAGATAGCGCTCCTCAGGAGGCAGCATATAATGATCAAAAGGATTACAGGGACCGGTAGTATTAAAAAACCGAACTTTCCGCTTTTCCATCTTATCCAAAGTATACCTTGAGATGGCAAAAAAGAAAACGCGAGGCTTCTGGGTTTTCCCTAAAATGGATTCCCCATCTTATAAAAAGCCCCGTCCTTGAATCCCGCAGGGTAGTTCTGCTCAGGCAGTACCCTTTTCAGTTCCGCGATGGCATCTTTCACTTCGCCTTGAATGGGAATATCCACACGGATGTTTTCCAGGGCGCTCTTGTAGAGGCCCTCGATGATCTCAAAGCCGTGGAGGCTTATGTCGATGTTGCAGGAATGTTTTTTCTTGTCATCGTCAAGCCATTCGGCAAAGTCGCGGTAATAGGGGGTTTGGGTATCTTCACACTGGATGCCGAATTTGGGGTACTGGAAGAGTTCCACCTTGCCCTTGGTTTCGGGGGTGAAGAAGCCGCAGCAGCCATTGGTTTCGGCCCAGGCGTAACCGTGCTTCCCATAAACGGTAATGCGGTTATTGCACCAGAATTCTTCGTCGCTCATGGTAAAGGGGGCAAGGTATCCGCTTTCGATGAGGAGGGTGGCGCCGTTTTTTAGGCGGGCTTCGCCAAAAAGAAAATCCGGCGATGGGTGGTTGTCGCTGAGCTTGGTGCGGCCGTGGGCATGGCCCACCACCCATTCGGCGCCTACGCCCCCGTTCGCCCAGAGGGCATAATCCACGAAGTGGGTACCCAGCTGGGAAGCCCAGGGGCGCATAAAGATACGGATCAATTCAGGCTCGCCTATGACGCCTGAACGCACCACATTATACATTTGCTGCATCTGGGTCATGTACTTTTGCTGATGGCTGATGATGGCCTTTATTTTGTGGGCGCTGCAAATTTTTGCCATTTCACGGGCATCGGCGAGGGAGACAGCCATGGGCTTTTCAAAGGAAAGGCCCTTGACATTGTACTTGGCGCCGAGCTTGACATACTCCATCCTGATCTCAGGATGGGTGACAAAAGCAAAAACCTCGGCCTTGGTTTTTGAAAGCATTTCTTCGGCAGAAGAAAAGACCGGGCATTTGACATTGAATTTTTCGACTGCCAGTTTTACTGCTTCCGGCTTGGGATCAAAAATACCCAAAAGTTCAAAGCGATCGGGGTTTTCCAGAATGCCTTTAAGATGGATCTTTCCCCGGCTTCCAAGGCCGGCTTGCACAATAGTATGTTTCATCGTTTTCTTCTCCTGTTATAGATTTATACCCAGTTCTTTTCCGGTTTTGCGTACATATTCTGCAGCGCTGTCATATTCAGCTTCAGTTTTAAGATGTTCCAGCATAAAGGGGATGGGACGGGAAAGTCCCTCAATCTGCCGCATAAAGGTTTTAAGATCTATATTTCCCTGGCCCATGAGCACTTCTTCCAGAATCACGCTGATGGAGGGTTCCTTCATCTTGATATCTTTTGCATGGCAGGACACGATCCGGTCGCCGAAACGGCGTACGCATTCCTTGGCTATATCGCCGGAGGAAAAATATGCCCTGGGACAGTTGATAAGATTTACCAGATCCAGGTGGACGCCGAATTGCTTGCGATCCACCGCTTTGATAAGCCGTTCGATATTTTCAACCGAATCTGTAATATCAAAAGGAAAAATTTCGTACGTGAAAAAGGCAGTCTTGGGTTTGACGGTATCAAGGAAATAGCGGGCCATCTCCACTGCTGCCTCGAATGCTTCGTCGGTAAAATTCAGGGCTTTATGCTGGGAATTGCCGTTGCCATGGCAGTAGGAGCCAAAAATATTCACCGAACAGACGGCGCCGATTTCCTCGGCAAGATAAAGGGAATCAAGCTGGCGGTTCCGGTGATAAGCCCGGCTTTCCGCTTCGGTATCCATAATATTTTCCCAATAGCCTGCTTCCGAAAGCATGACACCTTCTTTTTGAAAGGCCTCCCTTGTTGCCATGACAAGGGCGGTATCTTTGGCATCGATCTGGGGAACATAGGCAGCGGTGAATCCTTTTTCCTTGTGTTTCCTTGCAAGAAGTACCGGATCAATCCCTGCCGCGCCGTGGCTTTCGCCTGCCCCTGCGGCCTTTTGCTGGGCCATGAAGACTGGCCCTCCAAGTTTAATCATAATCTTTCCCTTTACTTCAACCTATTAAATTAGAGCATTTAATAAAACACTAAAGCAGATTTGATGATTTGTCAAGTAAACGCCTGGTCTTGAAAAAAGCCGGCGATGCTATCGCAGCGGGCTGCTATATCGGCAGGGTTCGCCTTGCCCAAAGGGCGTTGGTAAGCGCCCGTGAAGCGCCTATGGCAGTCGAGTATTCATCCATGGTCCCAGCGGTGAGGATGACGCTGCGGTTGGCTTTGGTCACCAGGTGCTCTTCCATGCTGGCTTTTATCTTGTCCAGAAATGTAGAATCCCCGCACATGAGTCCGCCGCAGATCACAACCCTGTCGGGATCGAGGATGTTGACTGCCATGGAGACGCCTATGCCGATGTTTACTGCCGCATAATTGATGATCTTAAGGGCGGGTTCATCGCCTTTCCTTGCAGCTTCGAAAACCATTTTGGTGTCTATCAGCGAAGCATTGCCCCCGCAGAGTTCCGCGATCTTTGATCGGGCATGGTGGGAGATAATGGTCTGCGCCTGGCGGGCTATGGCTTCGCCCGAAGAGACCGCTTCGAGGCAGCCCCTGTTGCCGCACTTGCAGAGGGGGCCGTCACGATCAACCACGCAGTGGCCAAGTTCGCCGGAAATTCCCCCAGCGCCGTCGTTGAGGGTTTCGCCGGTGATGATGGCAGCGCCTATGCCGTAGCCCAGGTTTACGCAGAAGGTAGTTTGGATTTCGTCAGTTCCCAGAGCCTGGCTTTCGTTCACCGCCAGGGCATGGGTGGAATTTTTTACCAGCACCGGATAGGGCACGCCGGCCTGGAGCCAGTCCTGAAGGGGTATGTCCTTCCAGCCGAAGTCGGGGGCTACGATGAGTTTCCCCGTGCCCTTTTCGATGAGCCCCGGCATGGCCATGCCTGCGCCGAGTATGCGGGCAGGATCGATCTTGAGCTTCTTGACAAATTTGAGCATGAGCTTTTTTACATGGGTGATGAATTCTTTTTCCGGGAAGGGGTCCCCTGTAGGCTCCTTCATGGATGCGGTTTGTTTGCCTGCGGCATTATTCACAATGATGCGGACAGTACTGCGGCCTATATCGACTCCTATGGAATAAAATGCTTCCGGCTCTATGGCGAGGATCTCGGGCTGCTTGCCCACGCCGGATTCAACCTTGCCTTCGGAGCGGACTGTTTTCTTTTCGAAGAGATCGTCTACAATAGCCATGACCGTAGGGATACTCAATTCCAAACGCTTTGCGATGGCAGACCTGTTGATGGGGCCTTCCCTGGAGATGCACCTGAAAACATTGTACTTGTTTGTCTGTGCGATCTGGAACTGGTTAAGCTTCTTGTCGTAAGGCATAGCTAGAGAGTAACCCTATTGCAAAAATTGGTCAACTTATCTATTTTAACTTAGAGGTATTAAATTAATGAGCTACCGTCTTGGAATCAATCTTGGCTTTGCCATCAACAAGTACATTGAGCCCGAGGTCTGGGCTTCCATAGTGGGGAAGGACCTGGGCCTCAGGTACGTGCAGTTTGTCGCGGATCTCCTCAACCCCTTTTGGCCCAAGGAATATATCGAAAGCCAAATCAAGCGGATTCTGGCAGCTACGAAAGAAAACAACATTTTTATAGAAAGCCTTTTTACCAGTTCGTTCACCCGTGTTAACCACCTGATGAACCCTGACGCCGAAGCCCGCAGACTCTGGATCAATTGGTTCAAAAGCTTCCTGGATATTGGCAGCAAGTTCGGCGCGAAAAACGCGGGCTCCCATTTTGGGATTATGACTTTTGACACTTATAATAATGAGGACAAGCGCAAATTCATTCTTGACGAGGCTGTCAAAGGCTGGCAGGAGCTGACTTTTTATGCCAAAGAGAAGGGCTATGAATGTCTCATTTTCGAACCCATGAGTGTGCCCCGTGAAATGGCGAACACCATCGAGGAAACAAAAGAGCTCCTGGCCCTGGTGAATGCCCACTCCGGGGTTCCCCTCAAGGTATGCCTTGACGTGGGCCATGCTCCCCATCCTTCCCAGCGGGACCCTTATCCATGGATCGAAGAGTTGGCTGCGGTAAGCCCCATTATACACCTGCAGCAAACGGTGCTGCATAAGTCCAACCATGCCCCTTTTACCGCAGAGAACAACAAAACCGGGATCATAACCCGCGAAAAGGTAATGGAAACCGTAAAAAAGGCGGGCTGCACTGATGCCCTCTTTGCCTTTGAAATTTCCCACCGGGAACATTGGGACACGGATTTTAAGATTATCCAGGATCATAAAGAAAGCGTTGATTACTTCAGGGCTGTGATAAAGGAATAGGAAGCATGAAAAACACCATGATGGCCTGCAATCTTCACGGCATTGGAGATCTGCGTTATGAAGAAGTGCCAATGCCGAAGCTTGAAAAAGATGAAGTATTGCTGGAGATAAAAGCAGCGGGCATCTGCGGCTCGGACATACCCAGGGTCTTTGAAAAAGGAACCTACCACTTCCCCACCATACCGGGCCATGAATTTGCAGGGACAATAGTGCAGGTCAACCCTGGGGACGAAAGCCTCATAGGAAAGGCGGCGGCGGTATTCCCCCTCATCCCCTGCGGGAAATGCGAAGCCTGCCAGATTGGCGAGTATGCCCAGTGCCATGATTACGATTACTACGGTTCGAGGCGCGATGGCGCTTTTGCGGAATATATCGCCGTTAAAAAGTGGAACCTTGTTTTTGTGCCGGAAAGCGTCTCCCTTGAGCATGCTGCCATGTGCGAACCCTGCGCAGTGGCTATCCATGCCTTAAGCCAGGTAGGCATAGGCTTGGGCGACACAGTCGCGATTTTTGGGGCAGGGACCATAGGCCTCCTGGCTGCCCAGATTGCCAAGGGCTGGGGCGCGAGCCAGGTGGTGCTGGCGGATGTGGACAAGGCCAAGCTTGATTTTGCCCGCGAACTGGGCTTTACCCACATAATTGACAGTAAAACTGTTGATCCCGCCGAGTACATTAAAAGCATTACTGCGAACCGGGGGGCGGACGCAGCCCTAGAAGCCGCAGGGGTTTCCGCTACAGTGGAAGCATGCCTTAAATCAGTCAAAACCTTTGGGAAGGTTGCCTTGATGGGGAATCCGGCGAAAAATATGGATATCAGCCAGAAGGCCTACTGGGAAATATTAAGGAAGCAGCTTACCCTGAAAGGGACCTGGAATTCAGGGTATAATGATGCCCACAATGACTGGCGGCTTGCAATCAAGTGCATGGAGAACGGTGTTTTCGATCTTTCAAAATTGATAACCCACCGTTTCAGCCTTGCTGAATGCGGCAAGGCTTTTGACCTTGCCCGAAAGCGGGAAGAATTTTGGGTTAAAATTATGTTTGTGAACAAGGAGCAGCAATGAAAGCAGCAGTGTATCTCGACAAAGATAAAATGGAAGTAAAGGAAGTCCCCACGCCAAAGCCCGATGCAGACAGCATACTGGTAAAGGTGAGGGCCTGCGCGGTCTGCGGTTCGGACATACGCATATTCCACCATGGCAATTCCCGGGTAAAGCCCCCTCAAATCCTGGGCCACGAGGCAGCCGGCGAGGTTGTCGAGGCCGGGGCCAATGTGACCCGCTTTAAAAAAGGCGACAGGGTCGCCATTGGTGCGGATGTACCCTGCGGCGAGTGCCCTTTCTGCGAAGCGGGAATAGGCAACAACTGCCAGATAAATTACGCCATGGGCTATCAATTTGCAGGCAGCTTTGCAGAATATGTGCTCCTCAATAAAACAGTGGTCAACTACGGCCCGGTGCATAAAATACCCGCCAATCTGGGCTGGGACGAAGCAGCCCTGGCCGAACCTCTTGCCTGCGTGCTTAACGCGGTAGAACTCACCAATATACGCCTGGGCGACACGGTGGTCATAATCGGCGCAGGTCCAATAGGCTGCATGATCATCCCCATCGCCTATATGTCGGGGGCTTCAAAAGTAATTGTAGTGCAGCGTTCCCGCCCCCGGCTCGAAAACGCCCGGAAGTTCAATGCCGATGCCTATATCTGTTCAAGCGAAGAAGACGCCATCAGCCGGGTGCTCGAAGAAACCGGGGGCCTTGGCGCGGATGTTATTTTTACTGCGAATCCTTCGCCTCAGTCCCATGCGGATTCCCTCAAGATGGCAAAGAACCGCGCGCGTATCAACTTTTTCGGCGGCCTCCCAGCCGGCAGCACTGTTACGCTTGATACCAATATCATTCATTATAAAGAGCTCATAGTATGCGGTGCCCACGGTTCCCTGCCCCGGCACCACCAGCAGGCACTGGATCTCATCGCCGCAGGAAGGCCCGACATCAAGCCCTTCATCTCTCATCATTTTGCCCTGGATGATATTAACGAAGCTTTTGCAACCGCCGAAGGGCACAAGGGCATGCGGGTAGTTGTCCAGCCCTGGGGAGCCTAGAATGGGAAAAGCCCAACTCGCGCCCTCAATGATGTGCGCGGACATTTTCAAGCTAGGCGAAACCATACGGCTCTTTGAAAAACTCAATGTGCCATATCTGCATATCGATGTCATGGACGGCTCCTTTGTTCCGAACCTCATGCTGGGCACAGCCGAAGTAAAACAGATGCGCCAATTTTCCGGCATCCCCATGGACATACACCTCATGATAGAAGAACCGGGAGACAAGATAGAATGGTTTGCCCCGCAAAAAGGGGACTATGTTTCCGTCCACGTTGAAACCACAAGACACATCCAGCGGGTTCTCGCCAGAATCCGCAGCCTGGGGGCAAAGCCCATGGCGGCCCTGAACCCAGCCACCCCCCTCTCCATGATCGAAGAGATATTCCCCGATGTGGACGCCATCCTCGTCATGTGCGTAAACCCCGGCTATGCTGGCCAAAAGCTGGTTCCCCAAACCCTGGAAAAGATCAGCCGACTGCGATCCCTGCTGGACGACAAAGGCTTTGAGAAGGTCGAAATCGAAGTGGATGGAAACGTGACCCCGGAAAACGCAGTAAAAATGCGAAAAGCCGGTGCGGATATTTTCGTGGCCGGCACTTCGCTGATCTTCAAGCCTGGGGATATGGAAGAGCATATACTGGGCTTTTACAAAGAGATGGAGAAGCTCTAGCCCTTCTCGTAAATAAACTTCTCCCCCAAAGCCGAGATATGAAACCGCTTCCAGGGGCAGAGCCGGTACATATAATCTGCAAAGAGCGCCGGGTTTTCGCTGTTATTGCTGAACATATTGTAATGGGTGGGGATCACCAGATCTATGGGGATTGCCATGGCCAACTTTACCGAGTCAATGGCGCTCATATTCCCTATGCAATCTTCGGCTGTGCGCATCCAGTCAGTCCCATTGATGGGGAGCATGGCTATGTCCAGGGGGCCCAGGGCCTTGAGGGTTTCCACCAGGGCCGTGGTAACCCAGGTGTCCCCAGGGTGGTAAATTTTGAGGCCATCTGCTTCGATCACAAAGCCCAGGCTGGTGCAATCGCCATTTGCGTCTTGTTCAGCCTCGTCCTGGATAAAACGGGTATGGACAGCGGCTACAGGATGCACAACAATGCCCCCAAGGCTGGTTTTTTCCCCTGCTTTTGCGCCAATAACCCTGGATTCATCGATTCCAGCCCTTATAAGCTTGTCCCGGCTGGGGTTGGGCACGATAAAGCGGGCCTTGGGACAGGCTTTTGCCAGGGGGATGAGGGTTTCGAGGTTGAGGTGATCGCTATGGTCATGGGTACAAAACACATAATCGGCCTTTTGCGGCTCCTGGGGGCCAAAGGGGGCATCAAAACAACGGCGGCTTTTCCCCTGGGCATCAAGAAAATCGTTGAGGATCACATCAAAATAGAGGGTCTCCCCGCCCAGATTCAGGGCAAAACCATGCTGCCCCAGGAACCAGATATGGGCACTGTTGGGGTTCGGCTTTGACCCCCTGATTTCGTCCAAAAGGGCCTGCCCTTGCTTATACCAGCGGATTTTCCCATCCATTATTCAAATCCCCTTAACAAATCTTGACTTTTCGTTATTACGGCTTTACACTAGATATCATGAACCTGAAAACAGTCTTAACCAAAGAAACCATCAGCCTCCACCTCAAGGGAACCAGCAAAGAAGAAATCATCAGTGAGCTTCTCGATATCCTGGTAGGGGCCAAAAAAATAGAGGATCGCCAGGCGGCCTTTACAGCCATCATGGATCGTGAACAAAAAATGTCCACCGGCATGAAGCACGGCATCGCCATTCCTCACGGCAAGAGCCCCACCATTCACGATCTGGTAGCCTGTATTGGTGTATCCGATAACCCTGTGGAATTCGACGCCCTTGACCATGAGCCATGCCGGATCTTCATCATGACCCTTTCCCCGGTAGAAAAAACCGGACCCCACCTTCAGTTCCTTGCCGAAATCAGCCTGCTCTTCAAAAGCGCTGAAAAACGGCAGGAAATCCTGAACGCAGGGTCTTCCGAAGAAATACTCAAAGTACTTTCGGAATAACAGCCTCTTCCTTAATTCCCTATTTTACGCAGGGCATCTGCGGCCAGCCTTTTAACGCTGTCGGTCTGCTTGGGGTGCGCCTGTACCCGGAGAAGGACAGGGCGGGAGCTGGCACGGCCTGTAGCGCCGATATCACCCAGAGCGGGAATGATTACCCGGACCAATTGATCGTCGCTCCTTGTATTGGTGCCATCCACCACCCTCTGATGGAGGTTCAGGAGATACTCGGAAAGGAGCCTCGCTGAATCTTCCGAGGCCAGGGCCTTAAGGGCTTCCAGAGCTGCAAGCTGCTCATCCCTGTCGCCGTTTTTGTAGGACTTGTCGATCTGGGGATAAACTGCCGTGTCCTGGGTGCCGTAGCTGCGGATCATGGCGAGGGCCAGCTTCCGCATCTGGGAAAGTTCCAGGCGCTGGTGCACATCGCTTGTGGAGGCTATCCAGCCGGCGGTAAGGGCAGCCACCGCCACGGAAGCTTTATGCTCATCCGTGGATTGAGACCTTTGGCCAGTGCGCAGGGCCAGGTGCTTGATATCGTAGGCGTAGCCGGGGCTGGCCAGAATTTCCAGGAGGAATTCGGTGGGGTCATCCATGATATTGGGCAGGGAGACAGAAGCCTGGCTCTTGATGCGTTCAGCATACCAGCCTACAGAAGCAAAAAACACCGGGAGATACCCTGAAGGATCTTTGTAATTCTCCAGGGAAATTATAGCCCCATAGGCAATACGTTCAAAACGTTCCCGCATATCCCGGTCTGCCTGGGGCTGGGCATTCAGATCCTTGAGGAGCTGAACAACCTGGGGCAAAAGAGCCTTGTTCCCCGTCTGGCCCAGGGCTATCAGGGCATCAGACTTGACCAGGGCATTGGGGAAGTATTCCACAGTCTGCCAGAGGTTGCCTGCAGCGTCAGCGTACTTGGCCTCGCCAAGGCGGGTTGAAAGTATGCGGGCGGCGGCATCGGCTGCATCCCATTCGGAACGGGTCTTTAGATCCGGGAACTCCTTGATGAGCTTGTCCAGGGCCTTGGCGTAGAATTCCTCGGCCTCCGAAAGGGCTCCCTCGGAAACATTCTTTATGTAAACCAGCTGTTCTTCCACAGTATTAGCTTGGTCGAACATATCGGACCAGACAGCCACCTCTTCAGATTGCCCGAAGAGAGCCATCCCGGCAAAACCCAGTAAAACTACAATTAATATACGTTTCATAGTGTTTTTATTATGATATAGTAAGTTATTATTTTCAAGGGAGAATTATGAAAATACAAGGCCCCCATATATTCGACGATTCAGGCAGAACCCTGCTGCTCAGGGGGTGCAACCTGGGGGGCAGCTCCAAGCTCCCCTCCGCCCCCGTCGAAGCAGCCGGCCAGAACGCGCATTCCCTGGAAAACCCCGCCGAAGTTTCCTTTGTGGGCAGGCCTTTCCCCCTTGAGGAGGCAGAGGAGCGATTTGATCAACTCCGTTCCTGGGGCTTCACCTTTATCCGCTTTGTGCTTACCTGGGAAAGCCTGGAGCATGCAGGCCCAGGCATCTACGATGAATCCTATCTTGCCTATCTCCGAAAGCTCCTCATCATAGCGGAAAAAAAAGGAATCTCGGTCTTTATGGATCCCCACCAGGACTCATGGAGCCGTTGGACCGGGGGCGATGGGGCCCCTGCCTGGACTTTGGAGAAGCTGGGCATGGATTTAAGCCGCCTGGACGAGACCGGGGCGGCCATTACCCGCCAGCATTATGAAGAAGTCCGCCGCAAGCCCTATCCCCGCATGATTTGGCCGGTCAATTACAACCGCTATGCTGCTTTTACCCTCTTTACCCTCTTTTTTGCCGGCAATGCCTATGCCCCGGACCTGAAAATCGAGGGGCAAAGCGCCCAGGACTGGCTCCAGGAGCATTATTTCGCTGCTTTCAGGCACTGTTATCGGCGGCTCAAGAACTGCAAAGCCCTGGCAGGCTGGGGCGCCATGAACGAACCTCATCCGGGCCTCATCGGGTACAAGAACCTGGAAAACCTTGAAAATATCGTGGTGGCTTTTGGCGCTATGCCCAGCGCTTTCGAAGCCATGAAGGCGGCATCGGGGTATGCGGTTAAAGTCCCGGTCTGCGCCCCCTGGATCAAGGGCTATATAAAAAAGGGCAGCGAAACCATCAACCCCAAAGGGCTTTCGCTTTTCAAGGAAGGGTACGCCTGCCCCTGGAAGCAAGCCGGAATCTGGACGGACGAAGGCTGCCCGAAGCTTCTCAAAAAAGATCACTTTGCCTTGTATAAGGGGAAACCCGCAGATTTTGTGGAAGATTTTCTCAAGCCCTTCATCGTGAATTTTATTGACAGGATGAAGGAGGCGGACAGGCCCAGCCTCTTTTTTATAGAAGGCGTGAATAACGGGAGGCATCCCACCTGGTCGGCTGCTGACGGCGAGGGGGTGGTGAATGCCTTTCATCATTATGACGGCCCTACCCTTTTCCTCAAGTCCTTCCATCCGGGTTTTACGGCGGATCAGTTCACAGGCAAAATAATCCTGGGTAGGAAAAAGGTCGCAGCCCTGTATGCCCAACAGCTTAAAGCGGCAAAAGACTGGACAAAGGCACAAATGGGGAATATGCCCAGCCTCCTTGGGGAATTCGGCCTTCCTTTCGACATGAACAATAGACGGGGGTATAAAACCGGCGATTACAGCCTCCACGAGGAGGCCCTGTCCCTTTATTACGATGGGATAGACAAAAATCTCCTCCACTCCACTATCTGGAACTACACTGCGGACAGCACGCCCGAAGAAGGGGATCGCTGGAACGGGGAAGATCTTTCTATTATAAGCGGCGGCAAGCCCCGGGCCCTCAACGGCTGGAGGCGGCCCTACCCCATGGCAACAGCGGGCATGCCTCTCTCCATTGGGTGGGACAGGAAAACACGTTGCTTTAGCTACCGCTTTACGGCGGACCCAAAAATAGAAGCCCCCACGGAGATTTTCATTCCGTTGGAGTGTTTTGGAACCGATGTGGAAATTGCCACAACCTTAAAGCATGAATACAAGGGCGAAGAAGGAAGGCTCTATATTTATAATGAAGGCTTTGAAGGCGAAGCCGAGGTCAGCGTCCGCCCAGGGGCGCTAAAAGGCTGAACCTGAAACCAGCAGCGTCTTCAGCTTCCGCTTCCTGGGCTTCAGCAAGCTTGAGGGCCTCGGCGAGGAAAGCATCCTCGATCTTCTGCTGGCGTTTGAGTATGCGGGAAATATAGTCCAGGGTGTTTTTGGGGTCCCCCGTTTCGTACCCGCCCTGTGCCTGCGTTATACATGGCTAAACCCGCTACCTCAGTCCCTGCGTTATCCAGGCACCAGCGGAGATGGGAAAGGCCGTACCAGGCATTGATGCTGGGGTTATAGAAATCCTCTTCTTCAAGATCCGGGAAAGAGGCGCTGTTGAGCTGAAAAAGGCCCCGATCTATGGTAAGGTTGCGATTTTTTTTGTTGACAGCCCGGGGGTTATAGCAGCTTTCTTCCCAGCAGAGCGAAAAAGCCAGGGCCGGGGAGACACCGACGGCAGCGGCATTGCTTAAAACCACTGCCGCAAGCTCCCTGGAATTGGTGATCTTCTCAAAGAAAGCAACCACCTGATCCCGGGTCGTTTCATTTCTGTAGGCGTCGAGTATGGTGTCGGCGTTTTCGTGGGCAGTAAAGCCCGAAACAGGGCCTGCCAATTCCCTGAAGAAAAGATTTTCCTTTTCAGCTTCGCTTAGCTCGGCGGCTATTTGCGCAGGTTTCTCCTCATAGGTACAGGAAAAGATTGATAAACTGATCAAGCCAACTGCCAAAAACACCCAAAAAACCGTAAAAATTTCTTTTGTCCTCAATATGCCCCTAATATACTGATAATTACGGCAAGGGTAAATAGCTTTTCACCCTGCCCTGGTCTCGATGCTCCTTACCCGGATTATGCCTTCAACAGCCTTAATCTGGTTCAGGGCATCCGGGGAGATCGCCTGCTCGGTATCGATG
This sequence comes from Leadbettera azotonutricia ZAS-9, assembly GCF_000214355.1. Lineage (GTDB taxonomy): Bacteria > Spirochaetota > Spirochaetia > Treponematales > Breznakiellaceae > Leadbettera > Leadbettera azotonutricia. The sequence goes on from NC_015577.1 coordinate 3,308,476, forward strand.
ATGTTGTAGGCATAGTCGTCCCGGTGGTGGTTGATGAGGTCGCCGATATTGATGCTGGCTGCGGCAAGTATCGTGGTGATCTGTCCCACCATGTTGGGGATATTGCGGTTCACCACGAGGAGGCGGTAGGGCACCCGCTGGTCGAGCCTGCAGCGAGGCAGGTTCACCGCATTCTTGATGGCCCCGGATTCGAGGAAATCCATGATCTGCTGAACCGCCATGACCGCGCAGTTGTCTTCGGCCTCGGGGGTAGACGCCCCCAGATGGGGGATGGAAATGACCTTGGGGCAGGCGAGAAGCTCAGCCGACGGGAAGTCCGTAACATAAGCCGCAAGCCACTCGGCATTGAGGGCGTCGATGATGTCCCCCTCGTTTACAAGGCCGCCCCGGGCAAGATTGATAATCCTGGCGTCCTTCTTCATAAAGCGGAATTTTTCAGCATCCAAAAGGCCCTTGGTAGTGTCAGCCAGGGGCAGGTGGAGGGTGATATAGTCGGATTTGGCAAGAAGCCCTTCCAGGGTGTCGGCCCGGACCACCGCACGGGAAAGGTTCCAGGCAGCCTCCACCGAAATGTAGGGGTCGTGGCCTATGACCTGCATGCCAAGAGCCACCGCGTCGTTTGCCACCATAACCCCGATAGCCCCGAGGCCAACCACTCCCAGGGTCTTGCCCTTGAGCTCGGGCCCTTCAAACTTGGATTTTCCCTTCTCCACAAGGTCGGGCACTTCGTCGGCCTTGTCCGCTATGGTACGGCACCAGTTGATGCCCCCGATTATGTTGCGGGACGAGAGGAGCATGGCGGTGATGGCAAGCTCCTTGACCGCATTGGCATTCCCTCCGGGGGTATTGAAAACCGCAATGCCCCTGCTGCTGCATGCATCGACCGGAACGTTGTTGTAGCCCGCGCCGGCCCGGGCAATAGCCAGCACTGTGTCGGGTATCTCCACAGAGTGAAGATCGGCGCTCCGCACCAAAATGGCATCGGGGTTGGGTATCTCGCTGGCTACTTCGTACTTGTCCCTGGGGAAAAGATCCAGCCCTATGGGGCTGATTTTATTCATGGTCCTGATTTTAAACACAAGCTGCTCCTTTGAAGCCGAAGGCTTCCCAGCCTAAAGGCTTCCCTCAAACTTTTCAGCAAATGCAATGAGGGCTTTAACCCCCTCGATGGGCATGGCGTTGTAGATGCTGGCCCTCATGCCCCCCACGAGGCGGTGGCCCGCCAGGTTCACCAATCCCGCAGCTCCCGCCTCTTTGACAAAGCGGGTCTCGATATCCTTGCGCTTTTCGGGATCGGTTTCCCTGGGTACAAAGGGGATATTCATGAGGCTCCGGCTGACCTTTTCCACAGGGGAGAGAAAGTGTTTTGATGATTCCAGATACGAATAGAAGAGATTGGCCTTTTCGCGGTTTTTTTGGGCAATAACCGAAACGCCCCCCAGGTTTTTGAGCCACTCAAGCACCAGCCCTATGATGTAGATGCCGTAGCAAGGCGGCGTATTGTACATGGAAGCTTCCGCAGCGTGGATGTCGTAGCGGAGCAGGGCCGGAGTCCAGGCCGGCGCATGGCCTATAAGATCCTCCCGGATTATAACCACCGTTGTCCCCGCAGGCCCCAAGTTCTTCTGGGCTCCGGCATAGAGCAGGCCGAATTTGGAGACATCCAGGGGCTCCGAAAGTATGCAGCTTGAAATATCCGAGATCAGGGGCACAGCCCCCGTGTCCGGAATGGAAGCCCACTTGGTACCCACAATGGTGTTGTTCAAGGTGATGTGATAGTAAGCCGCATCGGAATCGGCTTTGGGCGCAGCCGGGATGTAAGCGTAGGCCTTATCCTTGGACGAAGCGGGAATGGAAACCTCGGCATACTTGGCGGCCTCGTCGGAAGCTTTTTTTGCCCATACCCCCGTATCAATATAAACAGCCTTCTTTTTGGCGCTCCCTTGCTCCCCTGCCGCAAGATTGAGGGGGATCATGGAAAACTGAAGCGACGCCCCTCCCTGGAGGAAGAGAACCTTATAATTGGAAGGAATCCCCATGAGTTCCCTGAGAAGGGCCTCGGTCCTTTCGAAGATGGGCTTATAGTCCTTGGAACGATGGCTCATCTCCATTACCGACTGGCCTGTGCCGTTGGTATCGGTCATCTCTTTGGCGGCGCGTTCAAGCACCTCCAGGGGCAGGGCCGAAGGCCCGGGTGAAAAGTTGTATACACGCATGCAGAACTCCTTTTTAGCCTCCCCTGCGTAAGCAGGTTCTAAGCCGCTACTTTAATTTATGGCTATCGCCAAAGCTCTCAATTCATCCGCCACATAGACGTTCCTCACCGCCACCGAGGGCGGCACGGTCAGAACCTGGGGCGCAAAATTCACAATGCCCCGTATCCCCGAAGCGGCCAGCTTCTCTGCCGCAGCCTGGGCGTTCTCCGCGGGAACGCAGAGCAGGGCAATCTCAATTTCGAAACGGCCAATCACCTCGCCCATCTTGTAGGCAGGGTACAGGGGAACAGGGGACTTCAGGATCTCCGTGCGGTTCACATTGGTGTCGAACCCTGCGGCAAGCTCAAAACCGCCGAATTCCATGGTTCCGCTGTTAAGGTATGCCGATCCCAGCCGCCCCAACCCAACTACGCAGAATTTCCGCCGCCGATCAAGGCCCAAAGCCCTGCTGATAGCCGGAAGCAGAACCTCAGGCGCATAACCCGAGGACGAACCCACTGCAGCGCCCGTCTCATCGCCTCCAAGGTAGGAAATATCCTTCCTGATGGTATTGCTCGACCAGCCCGTGAGGGCTTCAATCTGGGCAGAGGTGAGAGGTTCCCCCGAATGTTCCAGTATCCTCATAAGGTGGAGAAGCCGTGCTTTTGCTACGAAAGGAATTAAAGGTGCCAGGCACCACCTCCTGTGAAATATTTCACAGATAGGATAGATAATTTGGGGAAATATGTCAAGAGGAATTCACAAGATTTTATAAAAAAGCGAAGGCGCCGTACCTTTCCCTTGGCTGGTTTAAGCCTTTGGGTTAAACACTTTAACTCGGTGGTATAAAAATTCATAAAAACGGTCAAAACAGCCATCAAAACAGAGTATTGATTCATTACCGGGAAGGTTTTACTATACACGCTTGCAGGTATATCATGCCGGCAGACGGCTCTGCGGATAAAAATGTATGGTCTATCATGGATTTTACCCCGCCGATGGGCTGAAACACACCGTTGTTTATACCTGTTGAACAGTATGTTTATATGTTTGGCATAAATGCTTTAAGGGACGGGGTTAAACACTTTAACGAAGCTGGTCAAATGCTTTGACCAAGCTGGACCCTCTGTCATAATTCCAATACCCTAACCATATTCAGATAATGGATTTAACCGTAAGTCCGGGCCAACGGAGGTTTAGTAAATGAGGATCATTGGAAAGAAGCGTAGCGTTTAATATGACGGCGGTTGCGGCGATGACTGCATCCGGCAGTTTGAGCTTGGTAGATCGGCGAATGGCAATGGTCTCGTATTTTATGGGATCGGTAATGGGAATCTCGACAAACCGGGCTAGAAAATCCTCTACTTCTTTCTGTTCTTCCTGGAGCATATTCGGTTTTGACAAGACTTCTATAGACGCAATAATACTCGCATATTGGTCAGATTCCCCCTGTGCATCAAGAAAGGATAAATCCAATGCTTTGTTGATATGGCTTATGAGTATACTGGAATCGGGTGTGAACCGGGCCTTAGCCATTAGCCGCCGTCTTAACGGGCTTTACCCAAGCCGCTTGCACCGCCGGGTCCCAGGGGTCATCCCATTCAGCACGCATTTCACGTACGGTTCTGACCGCTTCGTCCCAAAGTTCGCTATGTTCAAGATAATAACGGAATCTGCCCGCCATACGTCGGAATTCTTCGGCTTCCGCACCTACTGTCCGCCGCGCCGCTTCTTCCAATGCGCTTTCAATGGAAGTGAAAGAAAGGGGAAGGTCAAGCTGCTCAACCCGTTCCCGAATTTGGGATATTTCTTCCAACGAGGGAGGATCGGCAGAGGTATCATACGCATTAGGGGGTTCTGCCGGGGGCACAATGGTAAATACCACTGTTGCACCTGGGGTAAAGGCTTCCGGCAGGTCAAAATCCAAATGCAGATGCCGATCGGCAGGTATTTCGACGGTTCTTTCTATGACCATGATTTTAGAATAGTAAAAAAGGCATTGGGAGTCAATTACGCGGCGGCGCTGTTATAAGAAAGCTGCCCCATTACGGGCAGCTTTCTTTACACTTACCTGAAAAAATCTTACTTCTTAATGCTGTAGAACGCCTTCTTGCCCGCGTACTCGGCCACGCCTTCGAGTTCATCCTCGATGCGCATAAGCTGGTTGTACTTGCAGACACGGTCGGTACGGCTCATGGAGCCGGTTTTGATCTGGCCGGTTTCAAGGCCTACCACGAGGTCGGCGATGAAGCTGTCTTCGGTCTCGCCGGAACGGTGGGACACGATGGCGGTGTAGCCGGCGCGTTTGGCCATTTCGACCGCTTCGTAGGTCTCGGTGATGGTGCCGATCTGGTTCACCTTGATGAGGATGGAGTTGCAGGCGCCGAGGCCAATGCCTTTTTCGAGGCGCTTGGTATTAGTTACAAAGAAGTCGTCGCCTACGATCTGGATCTTGTTGCCCAGGGCCTTGGTCATCTTCACATAGCCGTCCCAATCGTCCTGATCAAGAGGATCTTCGATGGAGATGATGGGATACTTCTTTATCCAGTCGGTATAAATGCCAATCATTTCATCGGCGCTGAAAAGCTTGTCGGGGTTGGATTTCCAGAACTTGTAGCCTTTCTTGCCGCCTTCGCCGTAGAGCTCGGAAGAAGCGCAGTCCATGGCAATGCCGAACTGCTCCCCATCAGCTTTGTACCCGGCCTTTTCAATAGCCTTGACGATAAACTGCAGGGCTTCTTCGTTGCCGATGTCGGGAGCAAAACCGCCTTCGTCGCCTACAGCAGTGTTCTTACCGGCCGAGTGGAGAAGGCTCTTGAGGTTGTGGAAAACTTCGGCTGTCCAGCGGACAGCTTCCCTTATGGATTCGGCGCCCACGGGCATGACCATGAATTCCTGGAAGTCTATCTTGTTGTCCGAGTGCTTGCCGCCGTTGATGATGTTGGCCATGGGCACAGGGAGCAGGTTGGAATGGAAAGTCCCCAGGTACTTGTAGAGGGGGATGTCGAGGTAATTGGCCGCTGCCCTGGCTGCCGCCATGGACACGCCAAGGATGGCGTTGGCGCCGAGCTTGCCTTTGTTCTCGGTACCGTCGATTTCGATCATGGTGCGGTCAAGATTAACCTGCTCAAGGGCATCGAGGCCCTGAATCTCCGGGGCGATCACGTTGTTCACGTTGTCCACAGCTTTGAGGACGCCTTTGCCCAGATAGCGGCTCTTGTCGCCATCCCGAAGTTCCACCGCCTCATAATCGCCGGTAGACGCACCCGAAGGAACTGCAGCCCTTCCCGAAGAACCGTCTTCCAGGAAAACTTCCACTTCTACCGTGGGGTTTCCCCGGGAATCAAGGATTTCCCTGGCTTCCACATATTCAATGATACTCATATTTCCTCCGCTTTTGATATTTCTTCCTCTTAGTATCCTTTTTTGAACGCTTTAAGTCAATGGTTGAGCTCGAAAATCAGGAATGGACAATCTGGAGATATTCGCCCTTGCAAAGCCGGCGGTATATTGTGGGGGTAACGCCGGTTTCTTCTTTAAACACCTTGGTAAAATAATTGAAATCGGGAATTCCCACATCTTCGGCAATACGCGCCACAGGCTTATTGCTTGAATGGAGCAGATTTTTGGCTTCTTCAATACGAACAGAGCGGATTAGCTCGCCCACAGTAAGGTTAAGATCGCTCTTGATGTTTTTGCAAAGCGATGTCTTCCCCACCTTGAAATGCTCCATGAGCAGCGAGAGGCTCAAAGGTTCGGCAATATGCTCTGCTATATATTTCTGCACCTGGGCCGACAAAGGCTCGTTCTGGACGCGGATATAGTTGTCGAGCCACACATAGGTCGCCAGAGCCTGAAGCACATTGGCACTGGCTCTGAGCTGATCCATCTTTATAGAAGGAAGTTTTTGATAGGCCGCTTTTAATTTGGACAAATCGGTATGTAGGGGTTTTACCTTGCCGCAAATCTCTTCCCATTGCCTGGCTCGATCCTCGCCCAGAGGCGGCTGGATCTGTCCTATCATAAGATAGCCGATGCGTTCTTCGCCGGAGCCCAGAATGGGGGCAATAGCCTCGGTTAGCCCTGCGTGGCATTGGTAGATGTAGAGACCGTGATGGCTCACCGCATAGTGATAGGACGCAAGATCGCAGCGGCGGCAGGCAGTCTCGCCCCTGTTGTCCGCCCGAATGAGCTTGCAGAAATCACTGCGCGGTTCGGGATAGGCTATGATCTCCTTTCCATCGGGATCGAAAAAACCGCTCCTCACATTGCTGATCCGGTGAAAGCTCTGCAATAGATTCATCATGCGCGGCTGATTCCAGACTACATCCATATCACCCCTAGTCCGCACTGCGGACAATTTTTCTATAACATGAACAATTTACCCTAGCGGAATTTTTTCTTCAAGCCGTATCCTGATTGTATGAATCGAAGGGAAACTGTCCTGGAAGCCTTGAACCACCGTGCTGCAAAACCTATACCGTATCATATTGAATACACCGCCCAATCCCTGAAGCGTCTCATAGACACTACGGGCGATCCTGGCATTGAAGCAAAACTCGGAACTTATCTCCACTATGCCCAATACTGGGGCTGGCCCGCCGAGATGCCGGGGAAACCCGAACACTTCAGGGATGAATTCGGCGTAGTCTGGAACCGCAGCGGCGCCGACAAGGATATCGGCGTTGTGGAGAATCCCCAAATTGCGGATGTGGAAAACAACACCTATCAATTCCCCGTTCCCGATACCGCAAGGCTGCGCAGGGATATCGAAACCCTGCTTGCAACCAAACAGGATCGCTTTACCTTTATGGGTTTTGGTTTCTGCATGTTCGAGCGTATCTGGAGCCTTATGGGGATGGAAAATGTTCTGGCCTCCATGATTGTAAGCCCCGAGGCCCTGGACGAACTTTTCGACCGTATCTGCGATTTCTTTATTGCGCTTTTGGATATAGCCCTGGAATACGATGTGGACGGCATTTACTTCGGCGACGACTGGGGCCAGCAGCAGGGGCTTATTATGGGGCCTGATCATTGGCGGCATTTTATAAAACCCCGCATGGCCCGTCTTTACCAGAGGGTTAAACAAAAAGGAAAATACGTGATCCAGCATTCCTGCGGGGACTGTCACGAGATATTTCCCGATTTAATCGAAATAGGCCTTGATTGCTACCAGACTTTTCAGCCCGAAATTTATGACATTGTTGATATTAAAAAACGTTACGGAAATAAAATAACCTTCTGGGGCGGTGTATCGACACAGCAGGCCCTGCCCCGCATGAAGCCCAAAGAATTGCAAAGTGAAATTGTGCGCATAGTAAAGGCCCTGCGCGAATCAGGGGGCCTCATAATCGCGCCTACCCATGCCCTGCCTTTCGATGTGCCTGTAGAAAATATCCTGGCCATGGCGGAAGTGTTTCAGAACCAGGAGAGGTTTTTCTGAATGAGATCTTCAGAAAAACCAGCTAGTTAGAAGATTAACCGCAAAATTCATATTTTGCGATTTTTTGTACCTTCCCCTCTATTCCAAAAATTGCCTGTTTCCCTTATACTTACGCTATGCGATGTTTTAGCCCATGCTTTCATATAGGGGAAAATACATGAAAAAAACAGCTTTTGCCTTGATGTTCCTCCTCACCGCCCTGACAGCCTTCTCGCAGAGGCTTTCGATAGTAGCCGTATTCCCATTTGAATTCACCGGTACAGGACTTACTGCGGGGGATGCCGCAAGCCTGACGGATCAGCTCATAACTGAGCTGAATTCCTGGGGCACACTGAACCTTTTGATCGGGGATAACCCCGAAAACGCGAAAAACGCTGAATACCTTGTGAGGGGCCAGCTTGCCAGGCAGAGCAACCAGGTGGTTTTGACCGCTACCACTTACGACGCAAAAACCAATAAAGCTTTGAATACTGCCAAGGCACAGGCTGATACGCCTGCGGCTTTGTCTTCCCAAATGTTCGTCTTTGCTGCCCAGGTGACCGAGAATGTGCCTTTCCCAAATTACCTGCTGGGAAAGTGGCGGGCGGTTATCAATATGGACGATGGGCCTCTCACCTGTATTCTGGAATTCCGTTCAAACCGCACTATAATAGTAGAACGTTACGATACCTGGGAGCACAGGGGTGATAATGCCCTGCGTTACCAGGGTTTTGGGACCGGCGCTTATTCCTACTGGGGCCATGCCCGCAGGACGGTACGGGGCGTGCCGGTGGATGGCTTTGTTACTATCAATCTTAAACTTGAAGATGCCCTCCCAAAATATACTGCCTTAAGCCAGTCGAGGCTCAACCTCAATTTTGATGAAGAGAAGAACAACTTTGAGCTGGTGAGCGCAGGCTTTTCATGCGGGGATAATTTCAGCGGGCCATCGGTCTACCCCAGCTCCGCTGTGGCTTATACCCAATTCACTAAAATACAATAGGGGGGATGATGAATAAAACCAAAATCCTTTTGGCATTTTTTGTCCTTACTCTTTTTGCGGGCTTCGCAAATGCCCAGAACCGGAATTCAGGCAGGGTGTCGCCTGCTGATATGCCCGTAAGCTCTGCCCCTATATGGGAACGGGACATCGACGATATCGTGGTGGGGCTGCCTTTTCTCCAGGCTGAATCGGTGGTAGTGGCATGCCAGGACGGCTCTCTTAAATCTTGGAGCATGAGCGGCACTGCCCTTTGGGAATTCGACCCCCACGGCAAACCGAGCCCCCATACTTCGCGTTCCCCTGAAGGGACTTCCTATGCAAGCAACTTGGAAGGTGTCTTTATGGCGGTTAACCGGGTGGGCCGGGAACTGTGGCGCATACAACTGGGAAACCCCATGTCTTTCCCCGCGGTGGTGGGCTGGGACGGAAGGCTCCTCATTGCGGTAGGTCAGGAAATGTTCTGTCGCACTGCTTCGGGCATTGCCCTGTGGACCCAGGATCTGGGAAGCCCCATGGCCATGGCGCCTGTCCTGGATCATGCCGGGGGGGTTGCCACCTTCCTTGAGAACAGCGACTTTGTACGCATCAGCCACCTGGGGGCCATCGAGCGCATCAGGCTGGACAGGCAGCCTGCAATCATCGTTCCCATCATCACCGGCGACAGCAACAGCTTCCTTCTCCTCTACCAGAATGGCGAAGTTGAAAATATCAAACTGGATTTAAAAGGCTCAAGAAACGGCATGCTTTCGCGGAGCCGTCTGCCTGCCCTGCCGGTGACACCCATCGCTGCTATAGGCTATGAGGATCAGGCTGCGGTAACTCTAAAAGACGGCAGGGTAGCTTTGATCTCCGGCACCAGCGCCAGGATAGCCTGGACTGGAAACAGCCACGAGACCACAGCTGAAAAAGGCGCCGGGAACCTCAACCCCGGTGATGCTTCCATGACCTTCGACGAGAGGGGGATCTTCTCGTTCAGCCGCCATGGGGGAACAGCTTTTGCTGAAGACGGCAGGCGTCGCTGGCTGCTTCGGGTTCCTGAAACCTCCGCAATACCGGTCTTAAGCACCGAAGGCCTTGTCTATGCCTGCGGAAAGGATCAGGTACTCCGCACCTACAAGATAGATAACCAGGTGAGGAAAATTCCCCGCTCAATGTACGGCCCTGAACCCGAAGGGACCTATGGCCTTGGCAACCCCCCGCCCTCCCCCTGGGCCAGCGATTCAGGCCGTTACGACGAGGCCATCATGGCTGCTCTTTATGCTGAAATAGACAAAGCCACTTCGAGCGGACAAGTGGGCGAGAACGAACCTCTTTACGTGGGCTACCTTATGGAGATGATTGGATACTTTTTGAATAATCCCAATGCTTCCCTCGTGCGAGCGCCTATCAAGGTTCCTCAAAGGATCGATCTCCTGCGCCTTCTGGCCCGCATGGGTTCACGGGAAACCATAAAATTCCTTGTTACGATTTATAACCGCGATCCTGAGCCTTCAATTAAAGCGGCTTGCTGTGAAGCCATTGGCAAAATCGGCGTGGATCCCAAGGGCGAAGCTATCCAGGCTTACACCTTTCTCCTTTCCCGGGACAATGCCAACAGGGATTCGCAAACCCTGCTTTCGGCTTCCGACTCGATTGCGGCCCTCTGCCGTTTCTCGGGACCGCCTCTGGCAGGAGACGGCATTCTGCTCCTGACCCAGATTGCCCGCTTCCCAGACTTTCGTCCCGATGTAAAAAAACGAGCCCAGGATCAGCTCAACGCGTTGAGGCAGGAAGGTCTGGACAAGGTTATTCAATAGAAGAGCCCGATGCGGATTTAATAACTTCCACACGGCACGGTATGCGGGATTTCATCTCCCCCACATGGGAGATGAGGCCCACCATGCGCTGGCTCTGGAGTTCATCCAGAATGGAGAGGGCTTTGTCGAGGGTGCCCTCATCAAGGCTGCCAAAACCTTCATCGATAAACACTGCGTCAAGGCGCACACCCCCTGAACGGTTCTGTATGGAATCCGCCAAGCCCAGGGCAAGACTGATGCTCGCCATGAAGCTTTCGCCCCCCGAGAGGGTGGCGCAGGGCCGGGTCTTACCTGTATGGGCATCGAAAACCGCAAGGTCGAGACCCTGCTTGCCCCTGCCTGAAGTTTCATTATCCAAAAGCAGGGAATACCGGGATTCGCTCATCTTTTCAAGGCGTTTGGTGGCATAGTCTGCAACTTCCCTTAAGTAACGGCTCAATAACCAGGAATCAAATGTCATATTTTTCGGATTTTTCCCATTAAGATCGTTATCAAGGCCGGAAAGGCGGGAATGGTTTGATTCAAGCTCTTCATAGCGGGATTTAGCATCCCCCAGGGCTTTAAAATCTTTTTCCAAACCTGAAAGGCCCGCAAAGGCTTTACCCCGTTCAGCTTCCGCTTCAAGCTGTTCAGCTTCGAGACCAGTTAAGCGCAATACTGCGTCATCCAAACTAAAAACAAATTGCAATACGTTTAACTCTTTCTCTATCCCCGCAAGCTGTTTCTTGATTTCCTCTACGCGGGCCTTGAAGCTATCCCGGTCTTTTTTCCAGTTTTCTATTTCCCCCGCTAATTCTTCTTCTGTTTCAATCGGTAAAAGGGCAGCTTCCAAAGCCTCCTTGCCCTTTATGCCGGATTGAGAAAGGCCATTGGCAAGGGCCGCAGAAGACTTTGCTTTCTCTGCCTCGCAGTTTTCCTGCTTTTTTTGGGCCTCCTGTGCCCTTGCTTCAGCAGAAGCCAAGGCGAGGTTCGCCCTTTCCCCTGCTTCCCTGGTTGCGGCTATGAGACCATCGGTTTCCTGAAGATAATTCTCCAGGTTCTCCAGGGCTTCAGCCGCGCTGGTAAGTATTTTGCCTTGTGACAATTCCGGGGGAAGGCTGTCTAAAAGAAGATGGAGCTTTTCCATTGCTTCGTTGAGGCTTGCGGCAAGCTTGGCCTTTCTTTCAGTGAGAAGGATCGACTCTTTTTCTGCTTCGGCAAGTGAATTCATTAAATTTTCCGACTCCCGATATTTTTCAGGTCTTGCGCCGGCTGCTTCTTTGCATATTTTAAGCCGGGCTGACAACTTGTTTAACACGTTAGCATGCTTTTCCATGATGCCCTTAAGCACAGACAGCGAAGGCAAGGGTGCGGGGTAGTTAAACGGCGCCTGGGGTTCTTCTTTTGGATCGAATGCCGGGATAGCAGAAATATCCCTGCTCCGCGTTATTTCCCTGTCAAGCTGGGAAATGTTTTCCTCATATCCCTGCAATTCCCTTTTTTGGGAAGCCGTATCCGACACTATCCGGGAAAGCCCATTTTCCGCATCCCGCCGGGACTTTTGAAATTCCTTTATTTTGTCATCCGCAGAAAAATGCGACTCCGGAATTATTGCAGGGCGGGGATGCTCCATTGAACCGCAAACAGGACAGGCTTCTCCGGGCTTAAGGATTGCCCCAAGGCAGCCTGCCATTTCGGCCTTTTCGGATTCAGATTTTTCGGCTTCAAGCCTGGCTATCTCTTCGTCGAAAATGGAAATCCGTCTTTCCATATCCGGCCTTTGTTTATTCAGATTACCCATTATTTCGTTGCATTTAGCAGCCTTTTGCTGAAGCTTGTCTTTTTCCCCTGCAAGCCTTATCAGGTCATCCAAATGATCCCTAACAAGCCTCCCGGCTTCAATATCGTTCTCTATTTTGGAAGCACCCTGGGAGGTTTTCTCCAATTCGTCAATTTCTTTTTTAAGGGAACTGATTTTTTCCTTGATGGTTTCTGCCTGTTTTTCCTGGATCAGACGCTTCTTTTCGATGGCTTCAAGCTCTGATTTATCATGGGATGATCTTTCTTCGTTTTCTTTTTCCTGGACAAGCCGGACCTTAAAAGCCTGGAGACGGTTTTTCCTTCCTTCAAGGGCTGGGATTTCCTTTCCTTTCCGATCGGCATCCTTTTTTTCAGCAAGGGCTGCGGATCTGGCTCCGGCAGCTTCGGCATATTCGGCAATGGCCTCCTGTCCGGCATTTTCCGCTCTCTGTTCCTCACGAAGCAATGCTTCCAAAGGCCTTAAACGGCGGGAAAGTTTCAATAGTCCTTCTTTCCCGTCTATTGCCGTCTTTTCTTCATTATTCTGCCGGACTTCTTCTTCCGCATCGTCAAGCTGCGCCCTGGCATCTTCCCATCTTTTTTTATACCCTACAAAAGAAGTAATTTTTTCTTTTTCTTTTTGAAGCTTTATAATCTTTTCTTTGGCTTGGTCGAGAAGTTTTTCAGTATTGCTGCGCCCAGTTTCATAGCTTTCAACACTGATGCGTTTTTGTAATTCCTGGTATGAGTGCAAAGCTTCTACAAGCCGGGATTTCGCTTCTTTTGTTTTTTCCCTGGCTAAGTCTTTTACTGCTGCTGCTTTTTCTACCGGGAAGAGTTTCCCCAGCACCTCCCTGCGGGCGGTGGTATTCTGCTTAAGGAATTCCGCAAAGGCTCCCTGTGGCAACAGGACAATTTTGAAAAATTCTTCAGCTTCAAGGCCTATGAGGCTGAGCAGCTTGTCATCAGCTTCATTTTTTGAAAGGGACAGCTTGGTTTTGACTCCGTTTATAAATTCATAAACATCTACCGATTCACCTTTTAAAATGAAACCATCGCCTTTTTTCCTGGGCCTTTCGTATTTTGGATACCGTTCCGCATAATAACGGGTTTCGCCCAGGGAAAATTCAAGGGCAGCCATGCAGTCTTCGTCAGGCGCAGCGTGATCGCTTCTCAGCCTGGCTATATGCTCCCCCCTGCTGCCCGGAACCTCACCGTAAAGAACAAAACAAATAGCATCAAAAATAGTAGTTTTGCCAGAACCTGTTTCGCCGGTTATGAGGAAAATGTTTTCGAGTTTGGAAAAATCAAGGGAAACCTTGCCTTTAAAGGGGCCAAAATTTTCCATGAAAAGTTTTTCTGGTTTCATGCCTTGATTTCAGCGGCCTCCGCTTCCGCAAGAAGCTCTTTAAACAAAGAGAGTTTCTGTTCATCCGTGCCGCCGTACAATTCTTCGAGAAAAACCGCGAAATCCCCGGCTGTATCCCTCCGTTCCCCGCTTGGCAGGGCTGCCTCAAAAGCCTCGTTATTTCCCCTTTTAACAGAGTCGAAAGCAGTTTTTTGATTGATGTTCAAAATATACGGATAATTTGATTTCAGAAATGCCATGGCATTAACCTTGATTTCCTTGTCCGTGAGATTTATTTCCAGATAATCATTTTTGATTTTCTGTATTTCCGGATCGTGCAATGCTTCGCCCTGGAGCCAGTCAAAAGCGCCTTCAAGGCGGCTCACTTTCCGCAATGGCTCTATGGGGACAGGCGTTACTTTAGGCCCGGCTTCCCCTAATTCCACAGAAAGAAACACCTTGTCAGTTCCGGCTTCTCCAAAAGAATAAGCCAGAGGGCTTCCCGAATACCAGCCGTTTTTCCCGGCTTTTTGATACCGGTGAAGATGCCCCAGGGCAGCATAATCAAAACCGGAAAAAATCCCCATGTTCACTTGTTCTGCATTGCCCAGAAATATCCGTTCCGATTCTGATTCTTTGCCCCCCGACGCAAAAAGATGGGCCAAAAGTACGGAATGGTTTATGCCTTTCTTTTTGCATTCGAGCCTTGCGTCTTCAAGTTTCTTTGCGGCCAAAACCGCAAGCTTTTCCTGGGAATGGATAGGCGCCCCATCTTTGCCCATGAAGCTCCCCGGATTGAGGAAGGGCAGGAGGAAAAAAGCGCAGCCCTCATCCCCTTCGCCGACGATCACAGGATTGCAGCAGTCGTCAGGATTGGAATTGATCTTTACCCCCATGGGGGAAAAGAGTTCCCTGCCATAGCCAAGGCGCAGAGGCGAATCGTGATTGCCGGGAATAACCATGACGATCAAATTCGGATTACGCGCTTTCACATCACCGAGAAAAGAACCAAAAAGATCCATAGCGCCGGGTGAGGGTATGGAACGATCATACACATCACCTGCTATGATCAGGGCTTTATAAGAAGGATCTGACAATATTCCAGCCAGTGCCCGGAGCATGAATTTTTGATCTTCCTCAAGGTTTTGGTCGTGAAAAAGTTTGCCAAGGTGAAGATCGGCAGTGTGGAGAAATTTAAGCATGAGAAAAATAGTAAGCCATAAGGCTGGAACAATCAACCAACCCCACCGCAGAGCGGTCGGGGTATGGTTGTTCTTTAAAGGTATTAGACTCGGGTACATACCCTTTATAACGCCCTAAGGCTCCCTCGCGGGAGCGAGTTCTTGGGTATGTACCCTCGCTACGAATCAAGGCGAAACAAGAGATACTATACCCCGGAAGGCATAGAAGTCTCAGGCGGAAGGGAACTGCTGCAGCCCCTAAACAATCTCTATGGCTCCAGGGCCGAAGTTAAGGTAGTATTGATGCGAGAACCGGCTAAAGCCGCGTCTTAAATCCTGTAAAAATCCTCTCCGTTCTTTCTGAAAAGTTTGTAAAGGTCCGCCCTGCTTGCCCCCTTAACGAGGGTGAGCAGGGTTTCCACGCATTGCGGATAAGAAGCTGCCCGGCTCGATACGGGCCAGTCGCCGGCAAAGGCAGTACGCTCAAAACCAAAGGCTTCAAAAATTGCATCCGTAAAGGGCCTTAAATCATCAATCGTCCAGTTTTTATGATCCGCCTCC
The DNA here is from genome assembly GCF_000214355.1 of Leadbettera azotonutricia ZAS-9. Lineage (GTDB taxonomy): Bacteria > Spirochaetota > Spirochaetia > Treponematales > Breznakiellaceae > Leadbettera > Leadbettera azotonutricia. The sequence continues at coordinate 3,323,761 of NC_015577.1, forward strand.
GTGGCAAGGCTTGAAACCTTGCAGAAAAGGTTCGGGAATTCCGCCATACGTTTAATTTCACTTTTCCAGGGTTCTATGGTTCCCGCTTTAACCGGGGGCTTGCCGATGTGATCCAGAATGCAGGGCACTTCGGGGATTTTTTCAAGCATTTTTATCACATTGCGGTTATGCCTGAAACTGATATTGATATCAAAACTAAAGCCGTATGTGGGGAGAAGATTCAGGCCTTCGATAAAACCAGGGCGCAGGCAGAAATCAATATCATCTTCAAATTCAATGATCCTGCGTATGCCTTTGACGAGGGGATTCTTTGCAAATTCCGCAAGGTCTTCTTCAACAGCTGCTCCTTTTTCCAGGGGCGCCCAGGGTACGATGCCTGCGATTCCGGGGTCAACATTTTTTGCAAGTTCCGTGATCCAGGCCGCCTCTTCCTTATACTGGGAAGCATCAACCTCGCACTGGACAAAAACCATTTTGTCGATTTTTATATCCCCGCAGGCGGCGCGATATTCCTTAAGCGTAAAAGTGCGGTTAAGGAAGGGATTGTCTTTTAACCAGGGGTAATGGAGTTTATCAAGATCCCAGAGGTGGAGATGGGTGTCGATTATGCCGAAGTCGAGCATGGATTATTCTATCTCCAAGATACCTATTTTGTACAGCCTAATCCAATTTGCGGTTAAGCGAAAGCTCCCCAAAGCTCCGGCGTATCACTTCTTCGCTTTCATTATCAAGGGCGCTGGTGGCTTCATCGAAAATGAGGATAGGCGGATCTTTTAGGAATACCCTGGCTATGCTGATACGCTGCCTTTGGCCCCCTGAAAGAAGAACACCCCGTTGGCCTATGAAGGTATTATACCCATGAGGCAGGATACTGATAAAATCGTGGGCATTTGCCTTTTTGGCAGCGCTGATAACTTCTTCTTCCCTTGCGCCAGGTTTACCATACATAATGTTTTCCATCACTGTCCCTGCAAAAAGGTAGACCTCCTGCTGGACTACGCCAATATTGCGCCTTAAGGATTCGAGGGTATAATCCTTTGCATCCTTGCCATCAATGTAAATTATACCGCTCCTCACTTCATAATACCTGGGGATGAGGGAACAGAGGGTGGTCTTGCCCGTACCCGATGGCCCTACCACGGCCGCATATTCTCCGGCATTGATGTTTAGGAAGATATTTTTTAGGACCGTATCCCCCTCATTGTGGTACTTAAAACTTACATCCTCAAAGCGTATATCGCCTTTGAGGGCTGATCCATGAAGGGTTATCTTACCGCCTGAAGGTTCGGGAGACAATTCGAGGATATCCATAAAACGGTTGAAACCAGCAATTCCGTCCTGGTATTGCTGAACCACTTGGGCTATACGGAGAATGGGAACGGTCAGATAACCGGCGTAAAGCATAAAAACAATTAAATCAGAAACATTTAGTCTCCCCTGTGAAATATTTAAACCTCCGAATACAACTACTGCGACCAGTACCAGGCTTCATTTTTATAAATATAATTTCTGGTGTTTAGGAATTCATTATTGGCAAAAGATTTAACCACCCTGATACCCGAAAGACTGTCTTCAAGCCGGGAATTAACTTCAGCTATCCTTTCCCGGCTTTCACGATAAGCCCTCCGCAAACGGCCCTGAAGAAACATTGAATACAAGAGGATCAGAGGCAGAAAGGCGAATATCGTCAGTGCAAGGCTCACATTTATTTGTAAAAGTATCACGAGAGCCCCTATAAACCGGAAAAAAAGAAATAATGATATCCTCAGGACCATGGTGATAGAGTTCCGCAAGGTTAAGAAGATCATTGGTAATGCGGGACATAAGTGAACCTGTTCCCTGATTATCAAAAAAACTGTAGGGCAGCTTTTGGATATGGGCAAAAAGATCCCTCCTCATGTCCCTTTCCATCATGGCGCCCATGGAGTGACCCATACCGTCATAAAACACACCACCTCCGGCCTGCAACAGTATAAGGCCTGACATGGTTAATGCCGTATAGAGAACTATTCTCATTATATTTTGAGAATCCGATGCCCCTGTCTTTAACACCTCTCCTGTGAGGTATCGGGTACACAGGGGCAAGGCAAGGGAAATAGCTGATACTAACGCTGCACATGAGATATCGGCTATAAACAATACACGATAAAGTTTATAAAAAGAAAAGAATTTTTTTAACCGTGGGGAGGCAGAGCTTCCCTTAGAACCTGAGAATATAAATTTCCTCCACTGGATTTATAGGCGGGGGAATAGCGCCGGAATTAAAAAAATCAATGATCCGAAGCTTAACACCCAGCCTGATAAAGAATAATTTGGTTATTGGTGTTTAATGTTTTCATGGGTTTCTCCTTTATTTTTTTGCAAACAATAATGAATAATAATTACATAACAGCAATGCCGTCAAGGGTTAAAACCCCTGACAGCTTAGCATTTAACCTTTAAATCCTGCCTACCTCTTGAACGGCAAACTGGGCAAGCTCGGCGCAGTCGGCGCCTGGATGCTGGGGGTCTTGCCCTGGCGTAAATCTTCAATTGCCTGCTGGGCCTGCTCCTTGGCTTCGTCCTTTGCCTGATTTATGGCCTCGTTCGCTGCGGATTTGAGCTTGTTCTCCAGCTCGTCCTTCTTGTTGTTAAGGTTATTCCTAATCCCGTCCATGGCGGACTTGTCGCCCTTGACTGCTGCAAATACCATATCAAGCTCTTCTTTGCTGACAAAACGCCCGTCGATATATTGATCGATTTTTGCCCGAAGGGCCTTTTCGAGTTCTTCTTCGGCTTTCTTAATGTACTGCTGGGCAGCTTTTTTGAGGGCTTCCATTACTATGTTTCCAATATTGGTATTTATCGAAAAGTGATCCGAAGCCGAAACATTATGCTCATACTTGATGCCCAAATCCAGAGCTTCCACTTCAGTCATGGCATCGCTTATGGCCTTGGCTATTGTATTGGAAGGGTCGATTATGCGGGAGTGCGCCAATGCTGCTCCGCCGGTTCCCGTAAAGCTTCCGCCTGCCATGCCGGTAAGGCTGAATCTGAAATCGGCGTTTCCGCTAAAACCTCCAACGCCTATCTTGCTTAATCCGCCGGCCCTCATGTTGACAGGGAAGCCTCCAGCATTGATATTGGCATTGAAACGTTCAGCGGCTTTGGAACGGAAATCCGCTGCGCCATTAAAAGAAGCTGTCCGGTTAAGGCCGTCCCCGGTTTCTTCCAAAGAAAGCGCCAAACTGGTAGGCGCATTGGAAAGATCCGGGTCTGAGCTTACACCCTTAAGATCGAAGCCCCAGTGCCAATTCCCGGGGGTAAACACATCAGTGGCCAATTCGCCCAGGAAGAACTGGGGATAGCTTGAAGTGGGAAAGGCAACATCCCGGCCTTTGAATTTTTCCTTTTTTGCCTTTACGGGTTTATCGGACTTGGGGATCATTGCCTGAATCTCCTTAACCTTTTCCAGAATTTCCAAAGCCCTATTCCCATAATCCAGATAAACCAGGGCGCTGTCGGTAAGCAGATTCATAATCACCGGCTCCACCACTTCCATAGCAGCCCCCGAAGAGAGATCCAGATAGGATTTGAGATGCGCAAGATCTGCGCCTATGGAAGCCTGGGCATTTCTTACCATCTGCTCGGCGCTCCTCACGTCGCCTTCAATTCCGGTAATGATACCCTGGGCTTCGTCAACAGTAGACTTAACCGTATCAGTAGTAGTATTCAACTCGGCTATAAAACCCTGAATCTGGGTCCGTATCCGATTCAATTCATTTATATCTTTTATATTGCCCAGGTTGATATTGGAAAACTGCTTGGCCTCCTCGAGTACCTCATTCCCGCGGGCTATGAGTTCCTTGCTCCTGGTCTGCACCAATTCAGCCTGACCCTTGTATTTATCGTAGGTAGTGGTGTAAAAAGCCGCTGCTGCGTCGTAGAGTTTGGGGGTCTGGAGTTTCTCGAATTCCTGGTTGAGAAGGGCCATGGCGTCGAAATTTGCCAAGTCTACAAGAGGCGGTATAGGCTTGTCCTCTTTGGGCGGTTTTTCCTTGGGGGGCTTCGCGGGCAAAGCCCCGGACACGGTGCGGGCAGTGCCAAAACGTAAGGCATCGGCCCGTATTTCTTCTATATATACCTTGCCCCTGAGGACAGCCTGGGGTTTAAGCCTTATGTCCATGCGGCTAAACTGGACAAGGTTCTTCATGGGGCTGTCGCGGTCCGCAATGGTGAGGCCGGTCATGGCTATCTCAAACTTTATAATACTGAGCTTGAAGTTATCAGCATCCACCTTCGCCTCGAAGATCATTTCGAGGCCGGTTTCCAGGGCTTTTTCAAGCAGGGGATCCATGAAAAAAAGCACAAATACTGCGATGCCTGCAGCAACAATGGCAGCGATGCCCAGGGGCAGGACATTCACAGAACTCTTGCGGTTTCGCTTTATAAAGTTTTTTAATTGGTTGAGGCGTTTAACCTCTTTCACATCAAGATCGGTGCGTATACGGAGGATTTCATAGGTTTCTTCCGGAGGGGAACCTCGTTCGGCGGAAAGTTCCGGCTTCTTGCCCTTGGCGGGCTTGACTTCGGTTTTCTTTTCGTAACAGGAACTGATAAAGGCTTTATCCGTAGGCACTTCTATAAACTTAAGGTACCTTTTTTCAAGCTGCTTTTGCGAAAGAGCTTTCTTATAAAAACCAGGGGCTTTTTTTATCTTTTTGGGCTTGGGCTCTTTAACAGATTTTGCTTTTTTTGCTTTGGCTGGTTTTGCCGGTTTTTCATCACTCATAATATCCCCCTTATTTCCCTATGCCTTTGACGCCTGCCACAGACGCTATCGCCTCGCCAAGGGCGGAAATCAAAGGCAGCTTCTTTAGCTTGGTGACAAGCTTGGCGTTCTGTATCCTGGGAACCAGCTTGGTCCGGTAAAGAGGAATCAGGAAAAAGATGAGGAAAAACACTGGCAGGAAAAGGACTATACCGCCCACAAGGCCCCCGGCTACCAGGGTATTGTTGAATCCCGTAAAGGGCACAAAGGGCATGTTGTACAGGGTGGTCAAAATAGGCTGGAGGGAATCAACATGAAGGAAGGCCCAGCCCACAGTGTCCAGGGCGGGGTTAATCAAATTTATCAAAAGCTTGATAATCGCCAGCACCAGGACTTTTGAGGCGTGGTGGTGCTTAAAAAAGAATGAAATAACAAAGAAGAAAATCCAGAATACATTCCCCGCAGGAATAAGGCCCAGGAGGACGCCCCAGGAAAACCCTGCTGCAATCTGGCTTTTCTTCAGATTGCCGTTCAGGGCGACTATCAATTTAGCTATAGGTTTAAGCATATCTAACTATGGGCCATACGGAGGAAAAAAACAAGCAATTGTATATAAAAAAATACTACTTCTTTGCCGGGGTTTTCGGCGCGGCAGCCGCAACCTTGGCGTCTACGGTATTGAGTATGACAGTGAGCCTGTCCTTTTCAATAAGATCGATAAGGCGGGCCTCGGTATAGCGTTTGGCTTCTTCAGTAAAATTGCCCACAGTAATGCAGATGCCCTTGCCGGCCTTCACTTCTTTAAGGTGGGAATGGAAGTCCCGCACAATGAGCTCGCCAATCGAACCTGGAGTACGTATAAAGCGGAACATGATAAGATCTTCCCATTTGGCGGTATCGACTTCGGCGAGTACGTCGGCCCACTCGTTCTTGTTGACCGAGATATTGGTGACCTTCACCTTGGCTTTCTGATAATAGCTCATGACGATTTTCCGGCAGAGGGCCACAAAATCCCCGGAAGGGGCCATGAGGAAAATTTGGAGATTTTTGTTGGCGTTGAGTTCCTGATAACGGCCTATAAGGGGGGACACATCCTTGTAGTTGGGGTTCTCAAGCTGGATGTCTTTGAGATACCCCAAGGCTTTGCCGATTTCATTCTGCTTGATTAAGGTCGTGGCAGCCTGGTAACGCAGTTCGATGCGCACATCGGCCTTGATGTTCTCATGGCGAAGGCCAAGCTCAAAATCCTGGATAGCTTTGTCGTATTGGCGGGCCTGGGCGTTGATGGTGCCCGAAATAAGGCAGGCGCTGGCCCCCATGACGGGATCGCCCCGGAGATGGCTAAAAATTCGCTGGGCCTGCTCGGTCTGGTTGGCCTCGTAGTAGCATTCCGCAAGGGTGTAGAGGGATTCCTTGTCATCCGGGGCAAGGTCTATGGCCTTGCGTATAAAAGTCATGGCCTCCTTGTTCTTCTTCAAGCGGAAAAAAGAATGGCCAAGGGTTCTTAACGTGGGGGCGTGCTCAGGATCCTGAAGCCTTGCCTGGTTCAATACCTGTATAGCCTTCTCGTAGTTCTTCTTCTGGAATTCCAGAACACCCAGATTGTAGTTCACATCAAAATTATTCTGATTAAGGCCCCTGGCAGCGGAAAAACCCTTATACGCATCGTCGGTCATGCCAAGCTTGAGGGCAGAAAGGCCGAAACGATAGTTGTTTTCAAATTCTTTTTCGCCCTGGGCTGAGCCAAGCTCGGTCAGGGTGCCATAGGTCTTGTAAGCCTGGTTCCAATCCTCTTCCTTGAAATAGAGAGCCCCCAGCTCGCTGAGGGCTTCTGGATCATGGGGATTTTGTGATAGCCTTTTAGTGGTGTTTTTGATAATTGCGTCACGGCCCTTAGAGCCTTTTCCGTTGCCGCCCCCGCTTTTGGAGCGGCCCATGATTATCATCACCAGAAAAATGCCGATGACGAGGACCACTACTGCTGCCAGTATGGGAATCAAGGAATCCATACTATTATTATCGGAGTAAATAGTGATATTCTTCAATAGTCTTCAATTTTAGGTTCAGATTTAGGCCGTTTTGACCGAAATTTGAAGAAGGAAACTCCATTGAGTTCAAAGGAGCATGAGGTGCCTTCTACTATTGGTATAAAAATCGCTAATGGGGAGTTCTACTCCATTGTGGAGGAGAATTCTGCGGTAAAAAAGCGGCTGGTTCTCACTACCGTCCATGACAAACAGCGCAGCGTTCAGATCGATCTCTATAAAAGCTTCACCAAGACCATGGCCGACGCTCTCTATATAGGCAGCCTCGTGGTAGAGAATATCAAGCCAAAGTCTAAGGGCGAGCCTTCTATCGAAATGGTGATTACCTCCAACAAAGAGGGGAACATCACTGCCGATGCCATAGATCTCGATTCCAGCGCCAATGGCGAGCACCAGTTCCTCAATGTGTCTCTCAAGTCCATGGATGAAGACGACCGCGACATTGAGATCCCGGATTTTGAGCTTGAGCAGAACGAAGCGCCCCCCTCGGGGCTTTACGAAAAGGCCCAGGCTGCAAAAGAAGAGGAAGATCACAAGGGCTTCCCCTGGCTCATTGTCATTTTGATCGGCCTGCTTCTGGTGGCAGTCCTTCTCTTCTTCTTGAGAGGGTACTTGCCGGGGGTTTCCAAAGCAGAATCCTCGAGTTCTTCAAGGACAACAACTCAGCAGCCTGCGGCTCCGGCACAACCGGCAGTTCCTGCCCAGCCCGCACAGACTGCGCCTCAGGAAGCCCAGCCGCCAGCCCAACCCGCACAGCCGGCCCAGCCTGCGACCCCGGCACAGCCTGCAGCCGAAGCCCCAAAACCTGTGGCCCCGCCTCCGGTGATTGAAGCCCCTGCCAAGGCCCCTGCCCCCGCAGCGGCAAAATCCAGGACAAGGCCGGTTCCGCCTGTAGCTTCCTACAAAGTGCCTACCACCATTCCCAAGAACGGCGCGCCTTACAAGATACGCTGGGGGGACACCCTTTGGGACATTGCCGAGGCATTCTACCGCAACCCCTGGCAATATCCCCGTATAGCCCGTTTCAATAATATCCGCAACCCGGATCTTATCATTTCCGGGACTACCATACGCATTCCGCCAAGGAACTAGGCAGGGCATAATCAGGGGCCGGGCCGCGTTATTTTTCGCTTTCCTTTTTCTGCTGAATTTTTCCTCTTGCGGGGCAGCCCAGGAGATTCTGGGCCTTCCCCAAAAAGAGGCAGCCGAAAGGCTTAAAAAGGGAGATATAGGCTTTATACTGGAAGCCAAACTACCCGACAGGTTTTCCGCAGCCCTTGCCCAATTAAGAACCCTTGCCCGCATTCATCCCCAAGCGCCATTCTATGCGGGGCTTTTGGCAAAAGATACAGACAGGGCAAACCTTCTCTTTGTCTTGTCCCTGGGAAGCGCTTCCCGGTTGGTGCGTGCTGAAGCATCCGGGGAATTGATGCTGCCGGTTCTGGAGAACGATCCTGCCTTTGCCGGCGAAATACTCAAGCTCATCAATGCAAAGAAAACCACAGAATTCGACAGCCTCAAGGCCGCCTGCTATTACAGGCTTGGGCGTTTCCCGGATTTGGCTAATTTGAAAAATAGCACAGGGGGCGCTGATAAAATACTTGCCCTCCTGGGCCGTCTTAAAACTTCGAAAAAAGGGGATAGCGATCTGCGCCGGGAGCTGGCGGATTTTTTCTTTACAAACCCTGTGGATGCTGTTTGGCAATGGGCTTTGGACGAGTTGGAGCAGCAGGATGGCGATTGCCTGAGCCCTGCTGAAACCGAGGCCCTTGCAGGGAGGAAAGCAGTCATCCGCCTGGATTATAGACAGGGTGTGCTCCATTTCCGCACAGTTCTTGAAACCGGGAGCGGGCTTTTTCTCCGCTATCCTGAACTCATCACAGACATAGGCAGATCCTTCCAGTATACCCTTCCCGCCCGCGAAGAAGGCGCCAGGCTCTTTCGCCAGTGGGATGAATTCCTGGAAAACGCTCCCCTCCCCCTTACGAAAGATGAAGGCCAAAATCTCCGCTACCGTCTACTTTATTACGCCGGGAGAATAGCCCGCCAGCGGGAACAGTACAGGGAATCGGGCGAATACTTTGCCAGGGCTTTGGATCTTGCCCCTGACCATCTCCAATCAGACGCTTGCATCTGGTATATGCTGATGAACGCACTCTCGGCCCAAAGCAGCAATGCTGCAAAATTAGTCATGGAAACCATGCCGCGCTGGAATTCTGCGCCGTATTTTGCGGATGCAATGGATCGTTTGTCACAGCAGCTTGTAAGCCAAAGGCAGTGGGCAACCCTGCTGGAGCTTTACAACACCATGAAGGGGGAAAGGGCCCACGGGGCTATCCTTGCCCAATATGCATGGATACTCGGCAGGGCGGTTCAGGAAGGCTATCTCAAAGAAACCGAAGCCGGCGATGCGGATGCTTTTTTCAGGACAGCCTTTGAAGAGGGGAATGCTTCTATCTATTACCGTGTCCTGGCTGCTTCCAGGCTGGGGGCCAGGTTCATCCCAACCGGCGAAAGCGCCATAGGGCAGGCGGAATCCAAAAACAGAGGGACTGAAAAAATCAACCCTGAACTGGAATTCCTCCTGGGCTTTTTTGAATTTGGCGGAGGGAAATTAATTTCACCCTATATCAGGAAGTTCGAAAAGAACCTTGGATATCCCGAACTCCGCATCCTTGCAAAAGCTTTGGCAGAAGCAGACCGGCTTGACGAATCCATCAGCCTTGTGTCCCGTTATATGGCAAGGGAAGATTATAAAATCAGCCATGCGGATCTGGAGCTCTTTTATCCCCGGCATTTTCTGGAGCTCATCGAAAAGAATGCCCGGGATGCCGGGTTGGAGCCTGAACTCCTCTTTGGCCTGGTACGTACCGAAAGCTCCTTCATGCCCCAGGCGGTCTCCCGTTCCGGGGCTGTGGGCCTTACCCAGCTCATGGAGCCCACAGCTATGGATATGGCCGGACGCATTGCCCGGCGGGGCGGGCCGGATTACCGCGCCGAAGGCACGATTGACCTCAAGGACCCCGAGGCAAATGTGCATATAGGCACTTTTTATCTTAATTACCTCATCGATCAGATGGGCAGCCCCATGATGGCTCTTCTGGCTTATAACGGAGGCATGGGCCGTCTCAGGCGCTGGAGGGCCGGGGATCGCCAAACAGGGAATTTGCCTGAGGATGCCTTCCTTGAATCCATTGAATATACTGAAACCAGGGAATACGGCAGGCGAGTGCTGGGGGCCGCCGCAGTTTATGGCTTTCTCTACTATAATAAGAGCATGGAAGCGGTGGTAGCCGATATCTACCGTTAAACGCTCTTTCTCCAAAGCCCTTTTTATGCTAAACTACTATCATGATTAGAACTTTAACAGAAGACGAATGCCAGTACGCTATCAATAATGGTGATTTTGCAGAAAGCCTGCTAAAAGGAAAAGCAGCTATCCTCATTTTAACCCAAAGCTGGTGCCCCCAATGGATCGCTGTAAAAGCATACCTCAAAGAAGCTGAAAAACAAGCGGCGGAAAGACTCGGAACAGCTATTAATATCTATACTGTTGAATACGATATTGCCGAGTGGCACCGCCTTGCCCACGAAGATTTTATGACATTCAAAGAAGATACTTTCAACAATCGTGAAATTCCGTATATGCGCTATTACAAAGATGGCGTTTTTTCAAGCGATAGCAATTACCTTTCACTGGATGGGTTTTTAAACAGATTACAGTAGAACCAATGACTGAGACATCTGCTAACTTTCAATCCGAATCGAACATCAAGGGGCGGGGTATTAACCCTCTCGCCACGAATAAAACCGCAAAGGGATACGAAGAAGAGCCCGCTTGCGGGGGAGAGAATTAATTATATAGAAGAAACTTGTTCATGTACTGTATTCGGCAAATTGTCCGCTCTGCCCTAAAATTCACAAAACAGGCAACTTCTTTCAAGTTTCTCCGACAATTAATATATGATGCACCGTATTCTGCCCAATATGCCTAAAATCCGCCTCACCGCTGTTGCCTGCTCTTTAGGGATGGGAATCATAGGCGTATTCCTGGGTTTTTCCATAATTTCGGCCCTTTTCGATCTGGGGGGCGCCCTTTCTGCCCCAGGCTATTTCTTTGTCCGTTCCTACGGGGTACTGGCTTTTATCATCCCTGCTTACCTCATATATGCAGCCTTTCTCCTGATAGATCCCCGTTACAGGCCCGATCGCATCTTTCTCCTTACCAGCGTCATTGTCCCCTTCCTTACCCTTGCCCTGGGTTTCTACTGGGTCCGCAATTTTGACGCCATTGCGGTGGGCGCCAATTTTTTTGCCAAAGCCGGAAAAACAGGCATCTCCTTTATCATCGTGATTGTCACCGTGCTGGAGGGCCTTCTCATCGCCCTGCTCCGCTCCTTCCTCTTTTTTCAATCCCCAATAAGGCGGAGGCCCTTTACCGCTTCGAGGCCAAAACCGAAAACAATATTGCTTCCCCTGCCTGAACAAAGCGAGGTTGACGATCTCCGGGAAGCGGAAGAAATAATTGACAGTTTAATTGACGATATCAATGAAGTTATCGATGAAGAAGAGCCTTCCATTCCTGCAGCAGAAGACATTGACAGTGATACTGTTGAACCTGACACTATTACTGCTAATATGGATGATGAAGATCCCGATGTTGCGCATGCCCTGGCAGAAGCCGAAGAAGCAGCTGTAAAACATAGCCCTGCCGCCCCCTCGACATCTGCTGCGCCCAAGCGGAAACGGCACGGCCCCTACTCAGTACCTGTGGAGGGTATACTCAACCAGTACCCTGACGGCGAATACTGGATCATTGACGATGCTACAAGAAGCGCCGCAGTAACCCTCAAAGAAACCCTTAAGGAATTCAACATACAGGCGGAAGTAACGGGGATAAAAAAAGGCCCCGTTATTACTATGTTCGAGATACTTCCCGCGCCCGGAGTAAAGCTTTCTAAAATTGTAAACCTCCAGGACAACATTGCCCTGCGCCTTGCCGCTTCTTCGGTGCGTATTGTCGCACCCATACCAGGCAAACATGCGGTGGGCATAGAAGTACCTAATGCCAAACGCAACATTGTTTCATTCAGGGAAATTATCGAAGGGGACCTCAACCGGGAGGGGAAAAAACTTGAAATCCCCATGGTGCTTGGCAAGGACATCACCGGCGATGCTATCACTGTAGACCTCATTGCCATGCCTCACCTCCTCATAGCAGGGGCCACCGGCGCAGGGAAGTCAGTCTGCGTCAATTCCATGATACTTTCCATACTTTACCAGATGACGCCAGCCGAATGCAGGCTCATACTCATCGATCCTAAGAGGGTGGAACTCAAGCTCTACAACGATATTCCCCATCTCCTCACACCGGTAATTACCGAACCGAAACGGGCTTTCCAGGCCCTGCAGTACTGCATTTTCGAAATGGAACGCCGTTACGCGTGTCTTGACTCCATGGGGGTCAGGGATATCAGAAGCTACAACAAACGGATCAAAGAAAGGGAAATGGCTGCCGAATACATGCCCTACTTTGTGGTAGTCATCGATGAATTTGCGGATCTCATGGCGACAACAGGGAAGGAGCTTGAATCCACTGTCGCGCGCCTTGCCGCCATGAGCCGCGCCGTGGGCATACATTTAGTGCTGGCAACCCAAAGACCTTCCATCGATGTAATTACCGGCCTTATAAAAGCCAACATACCCAGCCGTATTGCTTTCATGGTTGCCAGCAAGATGGACAGCCGCATCATTATAGACATGGTAGGCGCGGAAAAACTTTTGGGAAAGGGCGACATGCTCTATGCCGGCGCTGTCGATCCCTTCCCGATCCGCTTGCAGGGCGCCTTCATCTCCGAAGAAGAAGTGGAACGGGTAGTGGACTTTGTAAAGACCCTCGGCGAGCCTGATTATATCGACGATGAAATTTTCTACGATGATGATGAAGAAGACGCCTCCCCTTCCCTTTTCTCGGAAGGCGACGACCCCCTCTATGATAAAGCCCTTGAAATTGTGATGGCCCAGGGCCGGGCAAGCGCAAGCTATATACAGCGCCGCTTAAAAATCGGCTATAACCGCGCTGCCCGCCTGGTTGAAGAAATGGAGCACCAGGGGGTTGTAGGGCCTGCCCAGGGTTCCAAGCCGAGAGAATTGCTGCGGGGATATGAACGATAAGCAGCAAACCTTAAAGATTATGATTTCCCGGACATGACCACCTTGTTCCTGCCTGAGTTCTTTGCGCGGTAGAGGGCCTCGTCGGCTTTTTTAATCGCGCTCTCGGGGGTATCGCTTTCTATGCACGGGGCAAAACCTATGCTGCAGGTAACTTTTATATCCGAACCGTCATAGGGTATGGCGCTCTCGGATATATTGTTCCTGATGCGCTCAAGAAGCTGCCTGGCCCCTGCTGAATCTGTACCCGTGAGGAACAAGGCGAATTCTTCGCCCCCGTAGCGGCCCACAAGATCGTAGGATCTGCAGGTTTGCCTTATAATGCCGGCGAATATCTTCAGAACCAGATCCCCCGCCTCATGGCCTCTGGCGTCATTCACGTTTTTAAAAAAATCAAGATCTATCATCACCGCATACACAGACTCGGAAAGCCTGCGGGATCTTTCCATGGTCATGGATGCAAGCTCGAAGAAATGCTTCCTGTTGTAAAGGCCTGTAAGGGCATCGGTATAGGCGGCGTTTTCAAGTTCCTTCATAAATTCGACTGCATCGCTGGTATTGCGAATCAAAATGATCTTTGCCCTAAGATCCCTGGTGTTTGAAAGCACAGGGCTCACGCTGGCCCTGAAATATCTTGTACCTTCCCCTATAAGCGAAAAATCCGTCGATCCCATTTCGATGCTCTTCAATTCCTCGGGCCATTGGGGCAGGGAAAAAATGGACTCCCCTTTGGACAGCTTTGCAATATCAGGAAAAATCTCGGCTGCAGGGGCATTGGAGGAGAGATAATTGTTATCCCTATCAAGAAGAATAAAACCTTCGTAAATATGATCCATGGCGGTGATGGTCGCATTCGGGATAATTTCAAAAATATTAAAGCGCATAATCCCCAGGCAGCAGCAAAAATTCATGAGCGCCACTGAATGGGGCGTAAAATAAATATGCTGGGTATTAATGCCAGTAACATTGGTAATGAAATAAACAAGTTCTGCCACCATGGGGATAGCGACGCATATCAGGATTATCACGAGGTGGGTGCGGTATTTATTCTTCCGCTTTCCAAGCTGAAAAATAATAAGGCATACCGCCAGGAGAAAGCAAAATGTAGTGAATATGGTTATCACGACAAAAACAGGCCCTGCGTTGTACCTCAGGTAATGAATGCTGTCCGCATCAAACCAATAATCCCTATAAATCAGGTGATGGATACTGGTAGTCCACATAACAAGGGTAAAAAAACCAGCCAAAAGGAGCAGCGGCAACCTGACAAGGAAGGGAGGCAGCTTGACCTCGCAGAAACCGGCGATAAAGAAGAATGCAAAGACCGGCACAAAACAAGCGCCCAGATACAGAACCTTAACGGCTGTAAAGGCTTCCCCTGCATTGCTGGAAGTAAGCTCCAGAAGGTGGCCCAGGAGAAAGATGATGATGGCAGTCTGGAGGAGGAGGAACTCGTTTTTATCCCCGCTCTGGCGCCTGAACAAAACGTAAATTCCGATGAAAAAGGACATAGCCAGGGCCACACAGACAATAGCGACTAAAATTACATTGACCATCCTAATGCCCTTTTTTTTATATTCTATCCCATTAATAGCAAATTCGTCAACTTCATGGCGTATAGCCCCAGGATGGGCTTAATTATTGCGGTATTGCTATTTCTATTCAAAGTGCTATAGTTTCTTATGGTCGATCATGTATTAATAGATGCTTTGACCCTGGAATCCCGGGATTTTGCCGCCAAATGGAAGGATGCGATTCGCAAGGCGCCTCAGCTTAAGCGTTACAATGCCCTGGACGACAGCCGGCTTATTGACGAGGGGGCGGGTATCTTCCCTCTTTTAAGCCGCACCCTTGACCGGGGGTTCGACAGATCCCTTATGGGTGAATTCTTCGTCAAAATGGGCAAGGACCGAATGGCGGAATCCTTTCCGGTTTCGGAAGTTATCTATTCAATAGACCTGGCACAGAAAATCTTTATCGAATATGTGATGACCGAATTTGCCCCCGAGAACCCGGTACGCATGTACTCGTCCATGGGGATACTTACCCAGGCTGCTGAATTTTTCCTTCTGGGCTGTTTTTACCTGACCAAGGGTTTCCTCGAGGCGACCTATACCCAGATGAACTCCAAGGATTCAGTTTCCGAGGAACTCTTGAAGAAATATTTCAGGGATGATTTTTTCTTCAAAATAAGATAGATTTTGAAAAAGGGGTCTTACGCGGATGGACATAAAGGAGTCGCTTGAGGAGTTTAAGGTAATTTTCTCCATACCCTTTCCCGAAGGCTTTTCCATAAAGTTTTTGGGCCAGGAGATCCATTCCTTCGACATCACCGAAACCATTCTCGTTTCATGGGTGATAATAGCGATTCTCATCATTGGCTCCCTCCTCCTTACACGGAAGCTCAAAGAAGTGCCCAGGGGCGCCCAAGTTTTTCTAGAATGGGCCATTGAATTCTGCAATTCTTTTTCCAGGGAGCATTTCGGGCACAAGGCCAAAACATACGGTCCTTATATAGGCACGGTTTTTCTCTTCCTCCTTTTTGCGAACATTATTCCGGCTATTTCCCCTATGTCAATTTCGATAATAGGGGCGGAACCGCCCTTCGTCATAAAACCACCAACCCGGGACATCAACCTCACGGCGGCTTTAGCCATCATGTCCATACTCCTGGTTTTCTTCGGCGGGCTTAAAGCAAGGGGGCCCATAGGCTGGCTTAAGAACCTGCTTAACCCCGTGCCCATGATGCTGCCCTTTAATCTCCTGGAATACATTATAAGGCCCTTGTCCCTCTGCCTCCGGCTTTTTGGGAATATACTGGGCGGTTTTATTATCATGCTTCTTGTGGAAAAGGCTTTACCCATTCCGGCCATAGTGCCGGCAGTGCTTTCGGTTTACTTTGATTTTTTTGACGGCCTCATACAGGCTGTGGTCTTTACCTTCCTTACGACCCTCTTTGTGGCTGAAGCGGTAGAGACGGAATAGGGAATACGCCCCCTGGGGCTATATATAAGGAGAGTACTATAATGGAACTGGTTTATCTTATCGGCGCAGGCGTCGCGGTACTTACGGGCCTTGGAGCCGGCATTGGCATCGGCATTGCCACAAGCGGAACCGCGCAGGCAATTTCACGGCAGCCTGAGGCTTCGGGGAAGATCATGACCGCATTCTTTCTGGGCATAGCCCTTGCGGAAGCCACCGCCATTTACGGTTTCGTTACCGCCATACTTTTGGTCACGAGATAGCGGCGCATTATGATTGCCTTTTCTCTATCGACCTTCCTGATAACCATTGTCAATGTAGGGGTGCTCTTTTTTGTGCTGAGGGCTGTGCTCTTTAAACCGGTAACAAAGTTTATGGAAGATCGCTCTGCCAAAATAGCGGATGCCCTTGCGCAGTCCGAGAAGGAGAGGAATCAGGCCAAGGCCCTGCTTGCCCAGTACGAGGGGCAGCTCAAGAGCGCCGAATCCGAAGCAGTGGCGATCATACGCGCTGCCAAAGAGAATGCGCAGATTGAAGCAGACAGGATCATCGCCGAGGGCAGGCTGTCTGCAGAAAACATACTCGGCAATGCCAAAAAGCAGATTGAGGCCGAACAGCGCGCGGCCCTTGCGGAATTCCGCAAAGAGGCTGCAGAACTTGTGACCCTTGCGGCAGGCGGCCTGGTGAAAAGGGAATTCAAAGCAGACGATAATAAACAGTACGCAGAAATGCTGTTAAAAGAAGCTGCTGCCGGGCTTCCCTCGAGGATCGGGAAGAACTAGATGTTCAATCCGGAACGGTGGGCTGCGGCCTTCGTCAATTCCCTCGGCCCTGACTCGGGCGAAGGACTTGAAGCGCTTAAGGCAGTTTCTGCCTGGGTGAAGAAGCTCCCCGGTGCGGTCTTCGGCAGTTTTCAGGCTGAAAAAGTCAACAGCCTCGTGCTTGAAGCGGGGGCAAAGACCGGCGGAATTCATCCTGCCCTAAAAATGGCATCCCGTTTCGTTTCCCTCTTAATAAAAAGGAACATGTTCCGTCATATCGATTCGGTAATAAAAGAAGCAGAAAAACTATTGGATAAAGAACGGGGCGTACTTCGTGTTTTTGCCGAATCGGCCTTCCCGCTTGACGGCGAGACGGAAAAGCGCATTAGCGAAGAAGTCAGGCACAGCACAGGGGCAAAAGAAATACGCCTTGAAAAGAGTATCAATCCCGGACTCATTGGCGGGTACAGGCTGCGCATAGGGGACGAAATCATCGACGCCTCCATACGCTTACAGCTCAAGCTTATGGCCAACGATCTGGCCGCTGGAGGAAGCTAATGGCGAATTACGGAGACCTCACCAAGGTCCTGCAGGAACAAATAGAACACTGGGAAGGGCGCGCCTCTTCCGAATCCACAGGCTTCGTGGTGGAGGTAGGCGACTCGGTTGCCACCGTCTACGGCCTTACAAAAGCCATCTATGGCGAGCTTGTGGAATTCGCGTCCGGCGCTACAGGCATTGCCTTGAACCTTGAAGAAGACGGCGTGGGCGTTGTGCTCCTCTCGGGGGAAGACGGGGTCAAAGATGGCGAGGAAGTAAAAGGTTCCGGACGGGTAGTATCAGTGCCGTCGGGTTTGTCCCTCATGGGGCGGGTTGTGAATCCCCTGGGTGCCCCTGTGGACGGTAAAGGCCCGATACAGGCTGAAGAATGGCTCCCCGTGGAGTCCCCTGCGGCGCCGGTCATTGCCAGGGGCAGTGTTGACACTCCCATGCAGTCAGGTTCCCTTTCAGTGGACGCCATGATCCCTATAGGCAGGGGCCAGCGGGAGCTCATCATAGGCGACCGCCAGACCGGAAAGACCGCAGTCGCCATTGATGCCATTATCAACCAAAAGGGGAAAGACCTTTACTGCGTGTACTGCGCCATTGGGCAGAAATCCTCTTCAGTAGCGGCGCTTATAAAGAATCTGGAAAAAGCAGGGGCCATGGATTATACCTTTGTGGTGTTGGCTTCGGCTTCGGACTCGGCCGCGTTTCAGTACCTGGCACCTTATTCGGCTGTCGCCATGGCGGAACACTTCATGCATCAGGGCAAGGATGTGCTGGTTGTCTACGACGATCTTTCCAAACACGCCGTGGCTTACCGTACCATAAGCCTCCTGCTCCGCAGGCCACCCGGACGCGAAGCCTTCCCGGGGGATGTATTCTACCTTCATTCCCGTCTTTTGGAACGGGCAGCAAAACTGTCGCCCGAACGGGGCGGCGGCTCCATTACCGCCCTGCCTATCGTGGAAACACAGGCGGGGGACATATCCTCTTATATTCCTACCAATGTAATTTCCATTACAGACGGCCAAATTTTTTTGGATTCCGAACTTTTCAATTCAGGTTTCAGGCCCGCTATCGATGTAGGCCTTTCAGTAAGCCGCGTGGGCGGCTCGGCCCAGTGCAAGGCTATCAGAAAAATTTCGGGCCGCTTAAGGCTCGACCTTGCCCAGTACCGGGAAATGGCCGCCTTTGCGCAGTTCGGAAGCGACCTTGACAAGGCAACCCAGGACAAGCTCGCGCAGGGCGCACGGCTCATGGAAGTCCTGAAGCAGCCCCAATTCCAGCCCTATGCGATAGCGGATCAGTACGCCATACTTTTTGTTTCCCTTAATGGACACTTAATGAGCATTGAGACAGCAAAAGTGCCGGCTTTCATAAAGGGCTTCCTTGAGTATCTCTCGGTCCACAACGGAAAGACAATGGAGACCCTCAACAAGACCGGGGAGTCCTCAAAAGAGATAGAGGAAGAACTGACTAATGCGGTTGAAAGCTTCAAACAGGTGAACAGGTAGGGGGCTGGGATGGCGAACTTACGTGACGTACGCCTGCGCATGCGGGCCATACGCCAGACCCTTCAGGTAACCAAGGCTATGAACCTCATCTCCACGGCAAAACTGCGAAAGGGCCGCCGAATACTTGAGGACACTGAACCTTTCTTTACCCGTATCCAAAAATCCATGTTCGACATACTCTCCGGAGCAGGCAAGTTCGATGCCCACGTCCACCACACTATGCTGGAAAGCGAATTCTTCGCCCATACCAACGACACAAGCAATTATAATACCGCAATAATAGTGGTCACCAGCGACAAGGGCCTTGCGGGCGGATACAATGCAAACATTTTCCGCCAGGTAACCCAGCTATGCGCAAAAGTAAGAAACCCCATCCTGATACTCATAGGTTCAATCGGGTACCGCTATTTTATCCATTCGCCCTATCTCATACTGGAAAATTTTTCTTTTAAATCGAGGCTGCCCGAACTGGACGATGCAAAGGAAATATCGGACTATGTAATATCCCAATTCCTCTGGGGCATGTTCGACGAAGTGCACATAGTCTATACCCACATGCACAGCTCCATAAAGCTTTTGCCCACAGAACGGCAGATACTTCCCCTCAATGTGGGGAAAATGCAGAAAGAATTCGAAGCCAACGGTGGCAAGCGGGCTGAACTTCAATTTGAATATCTCCCCACTGAACAGGCAGTCTTTGACTCCCTTGTTCCCCTCTACATAAAGGGGATAATCTACGGCTCCCTCGTGGAGTCTTACGTGAGCGAGCAAAGCGCCAGAATGGCTGCCATGGACGAAGCGTCCAAGAGCGCGGAAGATATGCTCGACAGTCTGCAAATTAATTACAACCGGGCCCGCCAGGCGGGCATCACCCAGGAAATGACGGAAATTATCGGCGGTTCGTCCGCCTTGAGCGATTAAAGAGCGAGGTTAGGCATGGGAAACATTGGACATATAACACAGATTGTTGGCCCCGTAGTGGATGTGCGTTTTGACGAAGGAAAAGTACCTTCCATACTCAACGCGCTGGAAGTGAACGCCGGCGACAGGAAGCCCATACTCGAAGTGCTTCAGCATATCGGCGACAGCCGCGTGCGCTGCGTTGCCATGGAAGCCACCGAAGGCTTGGCCCGGGGCATGGAAGCCCAAGATACAGGGGAACCAATAAAAGTCCCTGTAGGCGAAGAAATCCTTGGCCGCATGTTTAGTGTTACCGGAAAGGCCATCGACGATAGGGGCCCCTTTACCGCAAAAGAATACGCTTCCATTCACCGCGCGGCGCCGGGCTTTGCGGAGCAGAAACCAGCCACTGAAGTTTTTGAGACCGGCATCAAGGTCATTGATCTCATAGCTCCCTATGCCAAGGGCGGGAAGATTGGCCTCTTCGGCGGTGCCGGCGTAGGCAAAACCGTCGTCATCATGGAGCTTATCAGGAACATAGCCACAGAGCACTCGGGCTATTCGGTGTTCTCGGGCGTAGGCGAGCGTTCCCGGGAAGGCGCGGACCTCTGGAAAGAAATGAACGAGTCGGGGGTCATCAACAAGACAGCCCTTGTCTTCGGCCAGATGAACGAACCTCCCGGCGCCCGCATGAGGGTTGCCCTCTCGGGCCTCACCATGGCTGAACATTTCCGGGATCGCGAAGGCCAGGACGTGCTTCTTTTCATCGACAACATTTTCAGGTTCATCCAGGCAGGCGCCGAAGTCTCCGCCCTCTTGGGCCGCATCCCCAGCGCCGTAGGTTACCAGCCAACTTTGGCAAACGAAATGGGTTCCCTGCAGGAAAGGATCGCCAGCACATCGAAAGGCTCAATCACTTCGATACAGGCTGTGTACGTTCCTGCCGACGATCTCACAGACCCCGCTCCTGCCACTACCTTTGCCCATCTTGATGCCACCACTACCCTGTCCCGCAAAATCGTGGAGCTGGGCATTTACCCTTCGGTTGATCCCCTCGCCTCAAGTTCCCGCATCCTCGATCCCGCAGTAGTCGGGCAGGAACACTACGACACAGCTCATCGCGCCCAGCAGACCCTGCAGCGGTACAAGGAACTCCAGGACATCATCGCCATTTTGGGCATGGACGAACTTTCCCCTGAGGACAAGCTCATGGTTTCAAGAGCAAGGAAAGTGCAGCGCTTCTTCAGCCAGCCCTTCTTTGTGGCGGAGAAATTCACCGGCATCCAGGGCCGTTATGTAGGCGTCAAAGATACCGTGAAAGGCTTTAAGATGATCCTTGACGGCGAGTGCGATTCCATCCCCGAGCAGGCCTTCTATATGGCAGGCTCCATCGACGACGTACTCGAGAAGGCAAAGGCGTAAGGCCCGATATGGCAAATCTCTTTCCCTTCGAAGTCCATACCCCCTACCGCCGCTTTTTCAGCGATGAGGTCGAGGCCATTGCCCTCACCCTCATTGACGGCGAGGCAGCAGTCTACGCCAACCATTCGGCCTTTACCGCCCCTGTCTGTGCCTGCGCTTTGAGGATCAAAGGCAAGGACGGCACGTGGAAAACCGCCTTCACCGCCGAGGGCGTCCTGGAAGTGAAAAACCACAAGACAGTGCTCATGTCGGACGCCGCAGAATGGCCCGAAGAGATTGATTACGAACGGGCCAAGGCAGCCAAAGAGCGGGCAGAAAAAACATTGGCCCAGGGGGGCATGAAGTTCGAGACTGACAACGCATCTTCCTCCTTCAAGCGCGCCGCCGTGCGCATGAAAGTCCGGGAAATCGGTAATTCGCAGAAAAACACTTAATTAACAGTATTACGTTTAATTTGACAGTAACACGTTTAATTTCTATATCTCGTAAATAACCCGCGCAATCGGCATTCTGCGGCCCATGCCGAAGGCCCTTGGCGAAACCTTGAGCACCGGAGGCGCCTGGCGCCGCTTGAACTCGGCCCGTGCAACAGTACGGATAATGCGCGCTGCGAGATCGGCGTCCCAGCCTTTCCGGACAATTTCGTCCTTTGACAAATTATCATAGAGGTAGAGGCGCAAAATCTCATCCAGCACTTCGTAAGGCGGAAGGCTGTCCTGATCTTTCTGATTTGGCCTCAGTTCCGCCGAAGGCGGCTTGTCAATGATAGCAGGGGGAATAACAGCCTTGCCGTTAGCAGCAATACTGCGTTCATTGATGCGCCTGCAAAGGGCGAATACTTCGGTTTTAAAAACATCCCCTATGGGACCAAGGGCGCCGTCCATATCACCGTACAATGTGCAATAACCCATGGCAAGCTCGCTCTTGTTCCCCGTGGTGAGAAGCATGGAATTGAACTTGTTGGAAAAACCCATGAGCAGGGTGCCCCGTATGCGGGCCTGGAGATTTTCTTCAGCCACGTCAAAAGGTTTTTTTTCAAAGACCCCCTCAAGAGTGGAGAGAAAAGCATTGAAAGTCTGTTCAATGGGAAGGACTTCGTAACGGCAGCCCAGATTATCCGCCAGCTCTTTCGCATCGTCTTTGGAACCCTGGGAGGAAAAACGGGAAGGCATGCTAAAACAGGCAATGTTATCCGCGCCGATTGCTTTGACCCCAAGGTATGCCACCAAAGCCGAATCAATACCCCCCGAGAGGCCGAGGTGGGCACGGGTAAAGCCGCACTTCTTCATGTAATCCTTAATGCCCATCACCAGGGCGTCTTCGAGAATGTCCAGCTCGTAACGGCTAAGGCCCACCTTGTAGGGATCGTCCTTTTCCGCAAAAAATCCCGGGGACTGCTTTGCATCCTCCGAAAGAGACGGCTGCGCCGTTTCTCCGGAATCCCATACAACAAGATCCTCCTCAAAAGCCTTTGCAGTAAGCCGTAAAGGATAATCATTGGCGGAAGCGGAGTCTTCGGCTTTTGCCGTAGGAGCCACCACAAAGGAACGTCCGTCAAACACGATCTGATCATTGGCGCCCACAGCATTGACGTAAATGAGGGGAATGTTCCCCCGCACCGCAATACGTTCTGCCAGGTTCCTGCGTACTTTGAGTTTCCCCGCTACATAGGGCGAAGCTGAAGGCACACAGAGCAGTGAGATGCCCTGATCCAAAAGCTCCTTTACCGGGTCTTTGACATAGAAGGTGCCGGGCGTATCGGTTTCGCGCCACACATCTTCGCAGATGGCAACCCCGATTCGTTCGCCCTTGTACTCGAACACATTCCACTTCTGGGCGGATTCAAAATTCCGTGCCTCGTCAAAAACATCATAGGTGGGAAGCAGGGTTTTTACCTGCTCAAAAGCCAGCTCCCTCCCATGGATAATGCCGTACATATTCACCAGGTTCTTGCCCCGGGAATAGGGGTTCCGGTTCACAAAGCCCAGCCCCACCGCAATATCAGGGGGCAGCTCCCGCTGGAGTATGTGGACAGTGCGGATATTGAGCTCCACAAACCTATCCTGATCCAGAAGATCCATGGGCGGATACCCGCAGACCGCAAGCTCCGGAAAAAGCACCAGGTCGGCCTTTTCGGCCCTGGCCTTGTTGGCAAAGGCGAGGAGCTTCTCCTTGTTGCCGGAAAAGTCCCCGATAGTGGAATTAATTTGTGCAATGGCGATACGCATGATAGGGTAAGGATAGCCTAAAACGGGGAAAAGTTAAACTGGTAAGCAATAAGAGCTGTATTGCCGACAAAACAAGTGTTGATTTTTCTATCTTTTTCCCGGATAATTTATGATATGTAACAATTAGATCGTATAATCCAACAGTCTGTATCCGTGGCATTAGGGTAACAGTGGGGATGATCGTTGGGCAGATAGGCGCAGGTCATAGCATTGACGAAATTCTTACCGATTACCCCTATCTAGAACGGGAGGATATTCTGCAGGCTGTACGCTATGCTGTATGGCGGGCAGAAAAAAGGGAAATTGTACCTTTAGACCAAAAAATAGGAGGCAAATTTATTGGATTATTGCATGAAAAAAACTATATCATTTTCTATTTTATTCCTTGCGTTATTTGGGCAGATAAATGCTCAGGAAATTAAAGATAACAAATCAGAAAAAAAATTGTATCCGGCATTGTTGGGCGGATTGTTTTCAAATACCATATTTCATTTGACAGGCCGTTTATTTGGAGCAGATTTTTCCCAAACAAGTTTGGAAAGCTTTAAAACAAATCTTACATCGGCCTGGGTATGGGATAATGATACTTTTTTGCTTAATCACCCCGGCCATCCATATCAAGGCGGGTTATACCATGCGGCAGCCAGGTCAAACGGCTTTAACTTTTATGAGTCGATCTTCTTTGATATGACCGGAAGCATAACATGGGAACTTTTTGGCGAAACAGATATACCCTCATTAAACGATCTTGTTGTTACCTCATTTGGAGGGGCCGCTTTTGGTGAAATGCTGCATCTTCTTTATCTGGAGATAGAATCGCCCTGGGCTGCTGCTTTAGTAAGCCCTATGGATGCGCTTGATAATGTGATTTTCAAAAAAAAACCTCCAAAAACCCATAATCTTAATTATTTTTCCGTTATGACAGCCTCAGGGCACATACAGTCAATTAAAGAAGACAGACAAATATTCGAACAACTGCGAAGTAATAATAATTATCCTGCGCCTTTAAAAACATTCACCGCAAATATAGGGGGCGAAATAATCTATGGGGATCCATTTATTCAGAATTCAAAAAAGCCTTATTCTCAATTTGAAATTAAATTGCAACTGGGTGGTTCATTTACTTTTCCCTGGTTTGACTGGACAATATTAAGCGATGGTTATCTTATATCGTTTAATCCGATACATTCTGAAAAAAATATATTATCTACAGGATTGTCCATGCATTATGATTTAATTGTAGGCAATTACACCAATTTTGCCAGTAATGCGCTTGACTGGTCCATTAAATGGATGCATATATTTAAAAATACTGAATTTGCATTAAAAACACATGCTGGTTTGACATTTCTTGGTTCATCAGAATACTATCCTTTCGCTGAACTGTCCGGAATGCATTTAGAAACCTATGAAACAGATAATGATTATGGCATAGGAGGTAATATCAAAAGCTTTTTTACCCTGCAAAATTCTAAATACGGCAAATTAACATTAGGTGTATGCAGCTATTTACTCTATATTATCCCCTGGAATAAACCTGAATCCCAAGGTATTGAATTTTTAAATTTATCATTTTTTGACTATACCATTCCATTAACCAAAAAATTTTCTATTTTTGTAAACAATTCGCTGTATTTGAAGACCGGTACATCGCATAGAAAGACTAATGTCATCTCAATTGCTGACAGAATTCTTCTGGGTGTTCAATGGGTATTTTTAGACAGAAAGTCTATATAAGCAATGCTTAAATAATCAACTTTTCCAGCGGATGCCTAACAGCATGCCGATCCGAAGGCTCGGCATCGTCCGCAGGATAACCTGTCGGAAGAAACGCCACCGGAATGATATGTGGGGGCAGTTTGAATTCCTCCCTGGTTTTTGCAGGATCGAAAAACATAACCCAGGTAGTACCCAGCCCGATATCAGCAGCCTGGAGCATCATCTGGGTAGTGACAATGCTGGCATCCACCTCGCCGCTCTTTTCCCCGTCAAAACTCCGCACCCAGCATTCATTCTGATCATAGCAGACAAGAAACACCAGGGATGTTTCAAAACGGAAACGGGTGCAGGCATCAACCTTCTTCAGCTCCTCATCCGTATCAATCACCAGAATTCGCTGGGGCTGTTTATTTGCCGCAGTCGGGGCGTTCCGGGCCGCCTCTAAAATAAGATCAACCTTCTCTTTTTCTACAGCTCTGTCCTTAAACTTCCTCACCGAATACCGCGCAGCAGCCAATTCCTTAAAACCCATAAAAACCTCCGTTTTATATTTCTAGCCTACCACAAATTCCTTCAGCTTCCCCGCAGTCCTCTCATCAACCCGCGCATCCATCTCGATAAACTCGTCCTCATATTTCTCCGACAGGACTGTGCCGCTGCGGTGGAGCATTGCCGCCAAATCGCTGCGGGCATGGGGGAAGCGGAAGGATTGCACTGCCCCGGCGAGGAGGGATTCCATGCGCGCCAGAAGATCGCTTAGGCCCTCGCCGGTACTGGCCGAAAGGGGGATGGCCCCTTCGTAACGGGTTTTAAGATCTTCTATATATGCCGAAGCTTCCGGGCGGTCGGCTTTGTTGAGGACTGTGAGCATGGGGACCTTGTCGGCGCCCAGTTCGCGGAGAACCTGGAGGGTAGTGTCATAATAAGCCGGGGCATCCGGGTCCGAAGCGTCAAGGACGTGAATGAGCAGATCGGAGAGACTGGCTTCTTCCAGGGTGGAACGGAAGGCATTGACGAGGTTGTGGGGGAGGCGGCGTATGAAGCCGACAGTGTCCACCAGGAGTATGGGGAGGCCGCCGGGGAGAAGGAGGCGGCGGCTGGTAGAGTCCAGGGTGGCAAAAAGCTTGTCTTCAGCAAGGACCTCCGCGCCGGTAAGGGCGTTGAGGAGAGTGGACTTGCCGGCGTTGGTATAGCCCACAATGGCACAGACCTGCATGCCCTGCTTTTGACGCTGCTTGCGCTGGGTGTCGCGCTGGCGGCGGACAGTTTCGAGCTCTTCTTCCAGGCGGTGTATGCGCTGTTCCACAAGGCGGCGGTCGGTTTCGAGGCGGGTTTCGCCTGAGCCCTTTGTGCCGTAGCGGCCGCCTCGCTGGCGGTTAAGGTCTATGTATTTGTGCTGAAGCCGTGGGAGGGAATAATAGAGTTCAGCCAGGCTTACCTGAAGGTCTGCTTCGCGGGTGCGGGCGCGGCCCGAGAATATCTGGATTATGAGTTCCTGCCTGTCGATGACTGAGATTCCGGTAAGCTCTTCCCAGTTGCGCTGCTGGGACGGACTGATGTCGCGGTCAAAGACAAGGCAGTCGGCTGCCAGTTCAATGGCTTTTTCAGATAGCTCTGCCGCCTTTCCTGTCCCCATGCCATATTGGGCGTGGTTCTCGCGTATGTGGACGGTCTCCTGGCCGGCTATTTCGAGGCCCAGGGTTCCGCAGAGGTCAAGAAGCTCGCGGCCAAGGGATTCGGCTTCTTTTTTGGAGATTTTATTGTCCCTGATGCCTATAAGAAAGGCCCTGGGGGCTTTTTCTTCCGTGGAGAGAGTCTCTTTCATCCTCTCTTTATAGCATAAATCTGGAATTTGCTATATACTAATCTATGTTATTGAGGGTTTTCGGCCGATAATAGGTAGAGACTTTCTAAATTCTATACATAGGGTATTTTTGGAGTGACGGTTTCACAGAAAGCAGCATTAAGCTTACTTATCTCTGTCGTACTCTTCGCAGGGTTTACCGTATTGGCATATACGGGCCTTTTCGATCTGGTCGAGGCCAAATTCTACAACCCTTCCATCGCTTCATCCCTGGCAAAAGAAGTTTCCAAGGACGCTGATTCCATTGGCGGTTTTTTGACCGAGCTTGAGGGACGTTTCCAGGACAGCTTGCAGGATGCTGCAATCAAACGCAGTTTTCTCCCCAATCAAAGCGCGGAAGATATTTTTGAGCGTTCCCGCATATATGGCGTGCTCCTGGAATCCCTCGGAGGGCTTCAGTGGGTACGCTTTGTTGATGTAGGTGGCATACGGCTCCACTATTCTACCTGGCAGCCCGACATATTGAGGCAGGACAGGCTTTCGACAGCTTACCGCAATTACAGCGACGATACCGGAAACATCCCCTACGAGAGCATTGCCCAGGCTGATCGGGGCAAGCCCCGCCTCATTCCGGACGAGACCGGCAACCGCATACTTTTTTCCCTTCCTTTTTATGATTCTTTTGATGTCTTCCGGGGTACTGCGCTTTTTTCCCTTTCCATAAGGGCTGTGGGCGAAAGGCTCATCAGCGAAGGGCGCATCAAGGTCGGCGAGAATATTTCAGTTATCACAAGCCCTGCGGGTATTGTGACAGGCGCGCCTGTATCTGCCGAGGGGGCTTTAATTCCCCGGATTTCTTCGATATGGAACGAAGGGCTGCTTAACCTCACTGCCCTTGATTCGTCAGGCTCCGCTTCCTCATTGGCATTGATTTCAGCCAAAACCAGCCAGGGTATCTTTGCGGGCCGCCTTGTGGACGAAGGTCTTTTCGCCTTCCCCCAAATGATGAAGATGATACTATTGGCTTCGTTCTTCCTCACCGTGTATCTCACTGTTTTCCTCCTCTTTAATTTGAGGCAGGATCCCCTCACTATAGTTCAGAACCGCCTCAAGCAGCTCCAAATTTCCCTTATTGAACAGTACTACGACAGAAAGAGCGACATGGACTGGGGTCATTGGACCCGCGAGCTTGAACAGCGCCGCGACGAAATCCGCAGCGAACTCAAGCGGGGCCTTGGCCCAACCAAAGATAAAGATGATATTGACTCCCTCATCGACAAATCCTGGGACGAGCTTCTGGGTGTCATAGGCGGGCGCAAAGAAACCAGCATTGATGAAGCCAAGCTTCAGACCATATTGAATAAAATTCTCGCAGCGCCTACTGCCGCAGTACCCCCCGCTTCCGCAGCGCTGTCAGCTCCCGCAGCCGCAACGGGAATACCTGTGGAAGCCCCCGCAGAAGAAGTTGAAGAACTAACAGAAGCCGAACCTGCTGAGGAAGTCGAAGAACTGGCAGAGGCCGAACCTGCTGAGGAAGTCGAAGAACTAACAGAAGCCGAGCCTGCGGAAGAAGTTGAAGAACTAACAGAGGCCGAGCCCGCTGAGGAAGTCGAAGAACTAACAGAGGCCGAGCCTGTGGAAGAAGTCGAAGAACTGGCGGAAGCCGAGCCTGTTGAGGAAGTCGAAGAACTGGCGGAAGCCGAGCCTCTTGAGGAAGTCGAAGAACTAACAGAGGCCGAGCCCGTGGAAGAAGTCGAAGAACTAACAGAGGCCGAGCCCGCTGAGGAAGTCGAAGAATTGCCTGAAGTTGGAGAAGGACTCCCGACAGAAACTGCAGGAAAACCCGCCAATGCGGACTTCGAAGCCCCAACCCAGCCACCTACCAATGTGAAGCTGGTCTTTGGCGAAGATGACATCCCCTATATAGTAGAATCCTCGGGCCTTGAGCTTGTTGACGAAGATATAGACAAGGTCATAGAGGCCATGCGGCCTGAAAGCGATGAACCTGCTGAACTTGAAGAATTGGAAGAACTTGAAGAGGGCGAAAGCGGCATTGCAGAAGAAGGGGAGGCGTCGGCTGACAGCAAAAAAACGCCCCGCATGTCGGAAATGGATTTGGCTGACTTAGCCAGCAAGATAGAATTCAGCACCCTCCCTGATACTGATGAAGAAGAAGCCCTCCTGGAAAAAGAGCTTGAAATAGTTTCTCCCTTTGAAACCATGCTTTCGGGGTTCGACGATAAAGCTGAAACGACACTTGATGAAGAGCCGGTGCTTGAAGAGGCCGTGGAAGAAGCGAAACTCCCTGTGGAAATCCCGGCAGAGCCCCCTGCGGAAGAACCTTCAGAGCTTGAATCACCGGATGAAAAAAAAAACCCCTTAAAGAACCTTGCGGATGCTGAAGCTCCCGGAAGCGGCCCCAACACCAAACTTGAAGCCTTTACCGTAAATTCGGGCATGTCCGTGATTTACAAGCCCTTCTTCCTTGAAGAATACGGCGATCCGGAAGAACTTGAAGCCATGCCTGGGGAAGATGATATTGAAGAAATTGCCTCCAAACCAGACACTGCGGATGACGATGCAATTATAGAAGAACGCGAAGGCGTGCATTATGTAAACAAGGCTATACTGGATTCGGGTACCAAAGAACAGCTCAACGAAGATTTTAAAAATCTTGTAGATTCAATAATACAGTTAAAGTAATGCAGCTAAGTGTAAAAATTTTATTTCATTAAATTGCGGGGATTAACCGTAACACCGTCTTTATAAACCGTAAAATGCAGATGGGGGCCGGTACTGATTCCTGTGCTTCCCACATCCCCTATCCTTTCCCCGGTTCCTACAAAAGCCCCGGCTTTTACCCTTGCAAGGCTCAGGTGGCCGTAAAGGGTGCGGTATCCTGAATGGTGGGAAACGACTACATAGTTGCCGAAGGTATCATTGTAGCCTACAGAACTCACCCTGCCGGCCATGGCTGCCCTGACCGCTGTCCCCTGGAGGGCACCTACGTCGAGGCCCGAATGGAACT
This sequence comes from Leadbettera azotonutricia ZAS-9, assembly GCF_000214355.1. Taxonomy (GTDB): domain Bacteria; phylum Spirochaetota; class Spirochaetia; order Treponematales; family Breznakiellaceae; genus Leadbettera; species Leadbettera azotonutricia. Next base: position 3,353,631 of record NC_015577.1, read on the forward strand.
GGCGGTCGCCGCCGAAAGGATTCGCCCTGTAGCCATAATTCGAAGTAATCCAGCCGGAAACAGGCCAGATAAAAAGATCGCCGTTGATCTCCTGGCGGTTAACCCAATCCATCTTTGCGCCGGGAATAAAGAGGCTGTCGTTTTCAACGAGGGTATCGGAAAAAAGCTCGTTGGCAATAACAATGGCTTCGGCGCTGACTTCATATTTTTCAGCGATGGCAGAAACAGCCTCGTCTTTTTTAGCCGCATAATAAACGCCATCCTGGTTGGGTATCTTCAAAATTTGGCCGATTTGAAGGAGCCTGGAATTTTTAATCCCATTCACCGAAAGGATGGTATCCTGATTGAGACCCGCCTTCATGGCGATATCTCCAATATAGTCGCCCTTCTCCACTTTATAGGAAGAAAAGGCAAGTATATGGGGCCTGGAATATTCTTCGGGTTCGGGGAGGCCTGAAAGTTCAAGGTCAATGGAAGCTTCGATAATAACCGGATTCTCGCCGGGGAGCATCCCGCCGCCCATGCCGTTTTTAGCCCTCCCCACGAGAGTTTCAGCGGGGGTATCAGGCTGGGCAGACCAACCCCAAGGCAGATAGAGAACGAGGCAAGAGAGGAGAAGGGTACGAAGAAGGTTCTTATCCTTCAGCCATATAAAATCAGCCATCATCTCCCTTTATCGGAACATTATACCATTTTGCCCTGGTCTTTATCCAGCAGGCTGATCTTGTCCCGTATTGAGGCAGCCTTTTCGTAATCTTCAGCAACCAGGGCTTCTTCAAGTTCATGCCTCAGGAGGGTCAAAGGGCTCTCGATCTTCCCTCCCATAACGGAATCCATGGGGCTCCCGGCTTTTTCCAGCACCAGGGGAGAGACAAAAACCGGGCATTTCCTGCGCAATGCCAGGGCCAGGGCGTCAGAGGGCCGGGCATCCAGGACAATGGGCTGGGTACTCATAGGGGCAGAAAACAAAAGCCTGGCATAAAAGACATCTTCCTTTATATCATAAATTTCGGCTCTCATAAAGATGAAGCCTGCCTTATCTGCCAGGTTGAGAAGAAGGTCATGGGTAAGGGGCCGCTCGACCTGGTAATTTTCAATGGCTACTATGATGGACTGGGCTTCCAAAGGCCCTATGAAGATGGGGATTATCTCTTCCCCTTTAAGGGGCTTAAGGAAAACCACATTCCCTTCCTCGGTCCGGGCAATAGTCCAGATTTCAGCTTCCAGCAAACCGTTCATATTTTTCCTTTAACTGATCAAATCTACGAGGCCCGCCATGAGTTCCCGGCCTTCTTTTTTTAGGGGAAAGCCCGCAGCCTCCGCCCCGGTAAAGACCTTGCGGCTTTCGCCGATAAGTCGAAGCCCCCGCTGGTTAGCATCTTCCAAAACCCCGGCGACATCAAGGGCCGCGATAAATTCCTCAACCTCCGGAACGCCTGCGCCCCCTTTTCGGGCTGCCGCAAAACAGCGGGAGGCGAATTCTTTTTTGGCAGGGTTCCGGTGAAGGTAAAGCAAAACAGGGAGGCTCTTTTTCCCCTCCACCACATCGTCACCCCGCTTCTTGCCGGGAATGCCGGTGGTAAGGTTTTTGACATCGTCCAGAATCTGAAAACCCACGCCAAGTTTTTCAGCAGCCTCGCCAAAGGCATTGGCCAAGGCTAGAGCCTTGGGATCATCATATTGAGCTGCGCCGAAAAAGCCGCAATGTATCCCAAGCACCGCAGCCAGCCTTGCCAGGCAGCCGGTCTTGAGCCGGCACATGCGGTCGTATTCATCAAGCCCAGGGAGAGAGCCATAATCGCGGTGCCAGGCAATGTCCATGGCCTGACCCAAATGGAGGCGGCGCATGTATTCGCCCCAAATTTGGCAGACCCTGTTTTTCGCTTCCGCCGAGGCATGCCAGGCTGAAATACAGCTTAATGGAAGAAAGTAAAGAAAAGCCCCGCTATTGATAGCCGAATCGCTGCCATAAATAAGATGCACCGCCGGTTTGCCCCTGCGCTCGTCCGAATTGTCCTCTATATCGTCATGGATAAGGCTGGCGTTATGGGGGAATTCAACCAGCGGCGTCAGGGCCAGGGCAGCCTCGGCGCCCTGTTCACCCGAAACACATTCCGCAGCCAAAAGCATGAGCAGGGGCCGCCACCTCTTGCCGCCCCGGTTCACCAGGTCCCATCCCGGCAGGGAAAGGGATTTTTCAAGCCCGGCGCTGACGCTGTCCCCAGGAAGGGCAAAAACATCTTCCAGCCAGGAAGGGCCGGGGTTTTCCGGCAGCCAGGTTCGGAGAACCGCTTCAATTTTTTCAAGCCTGGCAGTATACTCATTTTTCATACAGTATCTTATTCTACATGAGCACCGTTCCTCATGGAAGGGTTACAATGGCGAACTACGAAAAACTTGACTTCTGGTCCCTCAAGGCGCAAAAAGAGGGCTACCCTGCCCGCTCGGTTTATAAGCTCAAGGAGATGGACGAAAAGTTCAGCCTTCTCAAGCGGGGCATGAAGGTACTCGACCTGGGGGCAGCCCCCGGAAGCTGGAGCCTCTATGTGCTGCGGAAGATGGCAGCCTGGGGAGAGGCTGCCAATAGCAACCGGCCAGCTTCCACTCTTGTTTCCATCGATCTCTCCCCCCTTTCGCGGGTGTATGATCAGGGGCTTTTTGACAGCAGCAATTTCTTTTTTATCCAGGGCGATATGACATCCCCGGAAAACACCGAAAGCATATTTTCCCGGGGGGGCTACAATCTCCTCCTGAGCGACGCTGCCCCGGCCACCACGGGCAACCGTTCCGTGGATACCCTCCGCTCCCTCGGCCTGGCCGAAATGGCCCTGCATTACGCTGAGAACGCCCTTGCCCAGGGCGGAAACATGGCGGTAAAAGTGTTCCAGGGCGGGGATACCAGTTCACTGCTCAAAAAAATCCGCAGCCTCTTTGAGAGCGGAAAAAGCTTTAAGCCCCAAGCATGCAGGCCCGGATCATTTGAGACCTATTATGTGGGGCTGGGGAAAAAAACTTAGCGCGCCTTGCGCTTCCAGCGAATGTAGACCTGGCGGCCCGTGCCGTTGGCCTGGGGCCTTTCCTCGGTTTCAAACTGGGGGATGGCCCTGAACATGTCGCCCAGCTTATTAAAGCCATAGAGCCGGGGATCAAAATCGGTGGAGCGGTTGTTTATCTTCTGCCCGACGCCGCCGAGGTAGGCCCAGCCTGATTCTTCGGCCAAGTCGTCCACAACGTCCTGCAAAAGCTTTAAAAGCTTCCTGTCCACTTTTTTGATTTCTTTTTTGGTTTTTGCAGCCGGCCTGGCTTCATCCTCATCCTGCTCCTCTCCGGTATCGCGCAGTATTTCTGTGTAAATGAATTTATCGCAGACAGAGACAAAAGCCTTGGGGGTTTTCTTTTCGCCAAAGCCGTAGACTGTGCGGCCGCTTTCGCGGATACGCGCCGCAAGGCGGGTAAAGTCCGAATCGCTCGAAACAATGCAGAAGCCATCGAGTTTTTCGCTGTAAAGCAGATCCATGGCGTCTATGATCATTGCCGAGTCAGTGGCGTTTTTTCCCTGGGTATAGGCAAACTGCTGAATGGGCTGTATGGCATATTCCAGAAGCCGTTCCTTCCACTGGCGCAGGTTGGTGCTGGTCCAGTCGCCATAGATGCGTTTAACGCTGGCGACTCCGTATTTGGCAACTTCGTCAAGAAGGCCCTCGATAATGGCGGGCTGTGTATTGTCCGCATCAATTAAAACCGCTAATTTGGCCTGGCTGACTTCAGCGGCCTGATTTGAAAATGGCAATAGTGGCATAGTATAAATAACTCCTTCATTCTCCGAATATAGATTGTTTGATACGCCTCAATAAACTTATTCTCCCCAGGGGCAGGCGTATCTCGCCGGCGGAAAATTCCGCTGCAGGCAGGTCTGCAAGCTCTTCCCCCTGGTCATCGTTTCTAAAAACCGGCTTAAGAACCAGCACGCTTTCTCCTTCTTTCTTTTCCAGCCCCGAGGGAATACCTCTGGTCTGATTGACGCCTCCGCCTGCGCGGGGCCAGGACACTTCCAGCAAAGATCCTGAAGCAATGGCCTGCTTTGCCAGGACCGATTTCCCCACATAGTCGAGGCCGCGGGCTTCAAGCTTTTCGTGGCGTATTGCAGCCCCTTCAAGCTGGGCATCGCTCAACACAAGGCGGCGCTCTATACGGGCGGATAATTCGTCCCGTTCCGCTTTGCCAAGGCGCAGATCCTTAAGCCGTTGGCGGAAGCGTTCCTGGACAGGGGAAGGCTGTTTTTTAATTCCTGACTGCGATGCTGTGGAAGCTGCTGAAGAAACAGGAAGCTCAATAGCAGCGCCTGAGTCGATATGGGGGAAAGCTCTTGGCCCTATGGGCATCCTGCTGCCTTCTGTGTTCAGGAATGCGGGCTGGGCTATGATGTCCACACCGGCTTTGCGCAGGGCTGCGACAGCTTCGGATTTCCCTTCGGCTTGTATCAGATAGACACCAGGGGCAAGGGTTATCCGTATAAGGGAAGCTACCGGTTCCGCCTCCGCCAGGTAACGGCGATCTTCCGACAGTGTTAGTACTAATCCCTGGCGCAGCGACACTGCGTTATAGCGGGTTTCCCAGTCTTTCAGGGTCCAGCCCAGGTTTGAATCTATGCGGCCCCCCGAAAGGCGATCCAGGGTTTCAAGCATATAGGCGGAACTTAAGCCCCGGTCAAAACCGGTTACAGCCGAACGCCGGGTAAGCTCAAAACCTGTGCCCAAAATACCTTTGGCCGAGCAAAAGCCGGAAAGGGCAAGGGCATCGGCAAATTGAATTTCCGGGTAAATAATAAATGAAAAAGATGAATCCATGGCAATAGCAGTATTGCTGCTTTTTCTATCAGTATCAGTAAAAATCACGATGCGCCAGGAACCGCCTGTTCCGTCAATAAGGCCGGTTTTTTCCATTGCTTCCATGACCGGATCAAAGGGAAGGGGTTCTGATTTTTCAAAGAGCCTGTAGCCCCAGGCATTTCCTGCTCCTGCATCTTCCCTGTTCAGTATTCCTGCGAAACGCCGCAGGGTGATCTTGGGGTACTGGCGTTCAGGATCGGGAAGTTCGCAGAAACGGCGTATGAAAGAAGCAATAACCCTGATGCACCCCCGGTTTAATGCAAAATTATCGGAAGCATCTTCATTGAGGCTCAGGTATATCCCTGCTGCCCAATACTCCCTCCTCTCCCGGGAACTGAGCTTTCCGAATTCCTTAATGCTGCTGTCTTCGGGGACAAGCCTTCCATCGCCCATGGAAAAAAGCCCCATCTGCAGCAATGCGCTTACCGACAGTTCAAGGTCGAGACCCGGGAAGAGCCGCTTCCCTTCTTCCAAAACCTTTTTGCGTATTCCGCCCTCAGCCTTGAAAAAATCATCCTCCCCTGAGCAGAAGGCAAAGAGGGCTGCCATAGCCCTGTTATCGGGGATAAAGGCAGGCCCCTTGCTCTCGCCGGGTTCTTTGACAGCCGAAGAAGGGAAAAGTATGCTCCCATCCTGGGCAATAGGCGCAAGAACGGATTCCAGCGCGGGGTTAAGCGCAAGGCGTCTTTGATCCCCATCCTGTATGCGATAGATAATAAGCCGCTCTTCAAGGTTCAGCAGAAGTGTGTGAAGATCCCCCGAAGGCAGGTCGCCGGTAAAAAAACTGTCAAGATCAACAGGTTCAGGCTCTTTTAACAGCGCCACTGCCGCAATGAGTTTATGATCCCTTTCATCAAGATATCCTGAAATGATCTGCCGTATCTCCTCTTTGGAGAGGAGCATAAAAAGATCATCCACAAGACGCTGTTTGTTGAAGGGGGTTTTAACGCTGCCGAAGATGCTCCGCATCAGCTCAAAAAAGTTTGAATCAGGCAGAGTCATGAGGGCGGACTTCCATTGCTCTATGGGACGAAAAATCGAAACCTTCATTTTGCCGCCTCTGCCTGCGGCGCGGGCAGGGCCAATTCTTCTGCAGTCCAATGCTGAATGGAATATTTGTAACCCTGCTCAGCCAGGAACTGCTGGCGATTGGCGGCAAAATCCTCTTCCACTGTATAACGGGACACAAGGGTATAAAACCAGGAACTGCGGCCTTCATCCTTGGGGCGCAATATACGCCCCAGCCTTTGGGCCTCTTCCTGGCGGGAACCAAAACTGCCCGACACCTGAATCGCCATGGAAGCGTCGGGAAGATCGATGGCAAAGTTTGCAACCCGGCTTACCACTATCACCCGTACTTCTCCCTTTTTGAAGGCGTTGTAAATTTTTTCCCTTTCGGTGTTGGGGGTTTTTCCGGTAATAAGGGGGACTTTTAACAGTTTTGCCAACGAATCAAGCTGGCTTAGGTATTGGCCTATGACGAGGATCTGATCATCAGGGTGGTTCTGAATAAGCTCAACAACTGCCTCTTCCTTAAGGGGGTTCTCGCTGGCCAGGCGGTACTTTTCCCGGGGGGCAGCTACCGCGTAGGGTATCTTGAGATGTCCGGGAAGCTCGAGACGTATCTCGGTACAGAAAGCTTCGGCTATCCAGCCCTTGCCTTCAAGATCCTTCCAGGGCACATCATAACGCTTGGGACCCACAAGGCTGAACACCGCATCCTCTGCGCCATCCTCCCTTACAAGGGTAGCGGTGAGCCCAAGGCGGCGCACTGCCTGAAGTTCGGCAGTAACCCTGAACACAGGGGCAGGAAGCAAATGCACTTCATCGTAAATGATAAGCCCCCAGGGTCTTTCCCTGAAAAGCTTGAAATGGGGAAAATCCGCAGCCTTGTCGGGCCGCCAGGTAATGATCTGATAGGTTGCAACCGTTACCGGCGCAACTGATTTTGAATCCCCTGTGTACTCGGCTATCTCCTCCTTTTTCAATTCAGTCTTGTCAAGGAGCTCTTCCATCCATTGATGAACCGCAGCCACATTGGTTGTAAGGATCAAGGTGTTGGTTTTAAGGAGGGACATGAAAGCCATGCCCACCACGGTCTTGCCTGAACCGCAGGGCAGCACCACCACGCCGTAGCCCGAACCCGGCCCGCCCGATCCAAGCACAGCCTTGGCAGCCTCGACCTGATAATCCCGGGGCGCAAAAGGCCGGCCCGAAGAAGCGGGATCTTTTAGGCGTATATCCAACGGCTCGCCCTTTGCAAAAGGGGCTTCGTCCTGCACAGGCCAGCCCAGGCGTATGAGTTCACGCTTCACGCTGCCCCGGTCTGTAAATTTCAATTTGAAGCCGGAAAAGCCGGGGCCTTTTACTAAGTACTTATCGAGAATTTTCGCAGCCCCGATTTCCCTGGCGATGGCCTCGTCCTCTGATACAAGAAAAAGCTCATTGGGAAGCTCCTCCGCGCCCTCACCCGCGACAAGGCGTATCTTGCCATAACGGGCCATGGTATCGGAAAAACCTTCGGTAACGCCCGAGGGTATGGCATAGCGGGTGAATTCGTTCAAGGCCGCGGTCACGCCTTCAGGAGTATAGCCTGCACTGGCCGCATTCCAGAGAGAGAGGGGGGTTATTCGATAGGTATGTATATGCTCGGGCGATTTTTCCAGTTCTGCAAAGGGCAGAATAGCCGAACGGGCCTCCTCTGCGCGGGGGGCATGGACATCCAGCAGCAAGGTTCGGTCGCTTTGCACAATTAAGGGGTTTTCCATGACCGCAGCCCCGGGTTCCCTCCTATTTTTTAACATAACCGAATTATTATATAGGAAAGAAGAAAAAGTTTAAAGGGGAAAGGTGTATTTTTTCAATTGAAACCGGCTTGAATAGGGCATATACGTCATTTATACTGCCTTTATGCCGAATTTCAACCTTGTTTCTCTTAAAGACTTTATACCCCGCAGCTTCGAAATCTTTTCCAGAAAAAATGGCAAAGGTTATGATTGGGCTTCCTTTGGCAAGGACTGCCTCGCGGGCGTTACCGTGGGGGTGGTTGCCCTGCCCCTTGCCATGGCCTTCAGCATTTCAGCAGGGGGGACCCCCGCCCAAGGCCTCTATACCGCCATCACCGCGGGCTTTTTGGTAAGCTTTTTGGGGGGCAGCAAATTCCAGATAGGCGGCCCCACCGGCGCTTTTGTGGTGATCATCTTCGGGATAATTGCCAAGCACGGCATGGCGGGGCTTGCAACTGCCGGCATCCTGGCAGGCGTCATACTCATCATCATGGGTCTCACCGGCCTTGGGCGGTTCATTAAATTTATCCCCTATCCGGTAACGACCGGTTTTACCACCGGCATAGGGCTATTGATTTTTTCCCAGCAGGTAAAGGATTTCTTCGGCCTCAGCCCCGCTGCAAGCTCCCCTGAATTTATACATATGTGGGGCGGGTATATAAAATCCATTAATACCATAAGCCCTGTAACTTTAGGGCTCGGCCTGGGAACCATGACAGTAATACTGTTAATCAAAAAATTCTATCCCCGCATTCCCGCAGCTGTAGTGGGCATCATTGCCGCTGCAGTTGCATGCAAAGTGTTATCCCTCCCCGCAGAAACCATAGGTATGCGTTTCGGGGCCATACCCCAGTCCCTGCCCAGGCCTGAATTGCCCGCGTTCAGCTTTGCATTGATACGGGAGGTACTGCCGGACAGCCTGGCCATCGCGTTGCTTGCAGCCATAGAGTCCCTGCTTTCGGCAGTTGTGGCGGACGGCATGAGCGGGGACAGGCACAATGGCAATATGGAACTTGTAGCCCAGGGTTTTGGAAATATAGCCTCGATACTTTTCGGCGGCATACCCGCCACAGGGGCCATCGCAAGAACTGCCACCAATATTAAAGCCGGGGCCGCAAGCCCGGTCGCGGGGATGATACACGCCCTTACCCTTCTCCTCTTCATACTTTTCCTTGCCCCCCTTGCGTCGGCAGTGCCGCTGGCAAGCCTCTCCGCAGTACTTATTATAGTAAGCTGGGACATGAGCAATATCCCGCGTTTTGTCCGCATACTGTACAAAGCGCCCAAGAGCGATGCCCTGGTGCTGCTTACCACTTTTGCACTTACCGTATTGGTGGATCTTACTTTTGCTGTCGAAGCAGGAGTAGTGCTGGCTGCCTTCCTTTTTATGAGAAGGATGATGGAAGTTACGGATATAAGGCCCGACGGCCACAGAATAGGGGATGAAATTGTTTACGGCAAACCCGATGAAGCAGCAGCAAAACCCAAAGCCCCTAAAAATATAGAAATTTATGAAATCACCGGACCTTTCTTTTTCGGCGTTGCCGATTCGCTCCAGAGGATACTCATGGGGATAGAGAAAAAGCCCAAGACCTTTGTGCTCCGTATGAGGGATGTGCCCGCAGTTGACTCCACAGGCATTGCCGCGCTTGAATCTTTCCTTGCCCAATGCAGGCATCGGAAGATAAACCTCATCCTCTGCGAAATAAGGGAACAGCCCCGCAAGGCCCTGGAGAAATCGGGCTTTATTGAAGAATTGGGCCCGGCCAATTTATGCGGAACCCTGGAGGAGGCCCTGGCATGAGAATCAACTCAGTATTAATCGCAGGCGCAGGAGCCATAGGCCTCCTGGTTGCCGAAACCATATACAGGGCAGACCCTGCCTGTGTGTCCATATTGGCAAAAGGCGCACGCCTTGAACGGTACAGGAAAAACGGCCTCGCGGTGAATGGCGAACGCCTCGATTTTAAATTCGGCAGTGAAAAGCCTGTCGATCTCATTATCATCGCTTCAAAGTTCCATCATTTAAATCAAATAATTGAAGATATAAAACCCTATGTAGGCAAAGACACCATCATCCTTTCGTTATTGAATGGCATATCCAGCGAAGACATCATCGGTAAAATTTACGGCAGCAGCCGCCTCCCCCTGGCAATGATCATCGGCACAGATGCTTTGCATCAACATGAAGAAACCACCTATACCCAAAAGGGGATTATCAATTTTGGCGATGCAGAAGGCAATAATGGGGAACGCGAAAAAAACGTAGCCGATTTTTTTGCTCGTGCCAAAGTCCCCTTTGCCCTGCAGCCCAACATGAAACGCATGCTTTGGTATAAATACATGATCAATGTAGGGGCAAATCAAACCACCGCTGTCCTTCGCCTCCCTTATGCGGCGGTGCAGAACAATGGCAATCCCCATCAGGTCAACGAGGCCTGCCAATTGGTAGAAAAAGCCATGAGTGAAGTGATAGCCATTGCCAATGCCCAAGGCATTGATCTCAACAAGACAGATATTGCCAACTGGTATAAAACGGTGAATACCCTTAACCCGGCAAGCTATACTTCCATGTGCCAGGATGTGCTCGCGTACCGCAAAACCGAAGTTGAAATGTTCGGTTTTACCATGATGGAATTGGGAAAGAAATTGAATATTCCGGTTCCGGTAAACGAGATGCTCTATCTGCAGATCAGGACTATTGAACAGACTTACAGGAGGGAAAAATGAAAGAAATCTTTGTAGAAGGAAGGACCCTGCCCGAAACCTACCACAAAGCCCTATGCACCCTAAAAGAAAAAGGCTCCGTAATCCCCTGTACCGACTGGAACCAGCAGCAGCTTGAATGTGCCATGACCTTATATGTCACTAGTCCTACAGAAGAGCCCAGGATAAGCAGCCTGTTTATAGGGGGCTTTCATGAACTGCAGCAGTACTGCATGGAAATGCTCGACGGCCTTTTAAATTTCAGGATAGGCAAAGGCTGGGACTATACCTACAACCAGCGTTTCAGCGAATTTTATGATTACGTCATTAAAGAGCTCAAGCGGAACAGTGAAACAAGGAGGGCTGTCATTTCCATCCGGGACAATAAGGCAGACACCAAAGAAGGCGCGGACCCCGCCTGCCTCCAAAGCATACAGTTTTTTATCCGCGAAGGCAAACTCGACATGATGGTACTTTTCAGGAGCAACGATCTTCCCGAAGCAACTTACATGAACGCCTTCGCCTTAATCATGCTCCAGGAAAAAATAGCCCGTGAGCTGGGACTTGACATCGGGACCTATACCCACAGATCCAATTCCATGCACTGCTACGAAAAGGATTTTAAGCTTCTGGATAATTATATTAAATCCATTAATACAAAAAGCCGTGAAGAAATAAGCTACAACTACAAAGGCGACTGGGAAGATCTTATGAAAGAAGAGATACCAGGCATTCTGAAATTTGCAGAAAACCTGAAAGATAAGGAATAGTTATCGAATAAGGACACGAAGGACGGAAAGGGGCAGCACGGCGTCTCTATTGCATGAATCAGCCACGATTTTTAAAAAAATACCATAAATTTGCAAAAATCACTGCAAAACCACTTGACAATAAGTGTTATATATGTCGAACATATTGTATGTTAGGCTAGAGTAACTTGATAGCCTGAAAGGGCGCTTCCAAGGAGTAAATGATGAACAAGAAGTTAGTCTCATCTATCTTTATGCTTGTTTTGGCTGTTATGCTTGTTTCGCCTGTATTCGCAGCCTTTGAGACCTGGGGTGATATGGTGACGGAGATGGCCGGGCATATCGACGAGGCATGGACGCTTTATGCGGCGGGCAATGTAAAAGGGGCAAAGGCCAAGGTCGATACCGCCTACTATGGGTATTATGAAAAATTCGGCTTCGAAAAAACCGTAATGTCCCAAATTTCGGGGGCCCGGGCTGCGGAGGTTGAGTACCAGTTCAGCCTGGTAAAAAAGGCAATGACCGCCGGAGCTCCGGGCGCGGAGGTACGGGAAGGCCTGGATCTCCTGATTTCCCTGCTTAGGGCCGATGCGGATCGGCTTGACGGCAAAAAAGAAAGCGCCCTTGCCGTGTTCCTCAGTTCCCTGCTCATTATCGTAAGAGAGGGCTTTGAAGCCATTCTCATCGTAGGGGCGATTATCGCCTATCTCCTAAAAAGCGGTAACAAGAACAGCGTAAAGCCCGTATATATCGGATCCCTTGTTGCCCTGGCCGCAAGCGTTCTCATGGCCTATATATTGAACCTGCTTGCCGGCGCCGCGACAGGACAGAACCAGGAAATTATCGAAGGCGCAACCATGCTTTTGGCTGTGGTCGTCCTTTTCTATGTGAGCAACTGGATGGTTTCAAAGGCCGAAGCGGAAGCCTGGAGCGGTTACATTGAAGGGAAGGTCAAGGCGGGGATAAGCAAAGGCAGCGTTTTCTCCCTGGCCTTCGCCGCCTTCCTTGCCGTGTTCCGTGAGGGAGCAGAAGTGATTCTGTTTTATCAGGCCCTGATTGCCAATACGAAAACCTTTATGAATATGATTTGGGTGGGATTGGCTGTGGGCGCTGTGCTCCTGGTAGGGGTTTATATTGTTATCCGCGTCTTAAGCCTTAAAATTCCGCTTAAACCCTTCTTCCTCGGTACCAGCGTGCTGCTCTTTATCATGTCCATTTCTTTTATCGGCAACGGCATCAAAGAATTGCAGGAAGGAAATGTCGTCAGCGTAAGCCCGGTGCCTTTTGTGAGCTCCGTGGACATTTTGGGCATCTACCCTACGCTGGAAACGCTTATTCCCCAAATGATTCTGCTTATAGTGTCTGCAGCTGTTTTTGTGCTGCAGCTTAAAAAGGGTTCAAACCCAGGCCGTAGCGCCCAGGGAAAAAATATTTAGAGGAGGGAAGTACAATGAAAATCAAAAATCTGATGGTACTTCTAATAATGACGGTGTTCGCAGTAACGGCTTTTGTCGGATGCGAAAAAAAACAGGTGGCACAAGCGGCAAGTACGGTCAGCCCGGAGGAAGCGGCGGGGTTTGAAGAATTTCCCCTTGGCGACGATCATGAACTAGGGCCTCTCAATGTGGCGGGTGTGTATTTTCAGCCTGTTGACATGATCCCTGCGTCCATGGGTCTGCCTGCTTCGCAGTCGGATATTCATATTGAAGCGGATATTTCGGCACTGGAAAATGAATTGGGTTACGGCGTCGGCGATTTTGTGCCGAACCTTACAGTCCGCTATGAAATTTCCCAGGCCTCGGGCTGGAAAATCGACGGCACCTTTATGCCGATGAACGCCAGCGACGGCCCCCATTACGGCGCCAATGTCAAGCTCAACGGTATCGGTGATTATAAGGTAATTTTCTATATCACCAATCCGGAGGCTCAGGGCTATGTGCTGCACGTTGACAAAACCACCGGTGTTCCCGGCAGGTTCTGGTCAACGCCCCTGGTAGCCGAATGGGATGTAACTTATCCCGGCCCGGCCTGGTAAATGTCCCGTTATTTTCTGCTGGTTGTACAGTCTTCCATCGGCACAGTGATATTGCTGGCGATGCTTTTGGCGCTGCTCTCGTCCCCTGCCCTTAAAGGCAGCGGGAAAGGGCGGGGTCTGCCATTTCTCTGCCTTGCAGGAACTTTGGCGGCTTTGGTGCTGGCTTTTCTCCGCCGTACCACTGCTGTCAATATAGGGAAAATCAGTACTTTTACCGCAGCCCTGGCAATTATCGCAGGTATTGTTTTCCTGTTCCGGGAATTGCGTCAAAAGGCACGAATCAGCCTATCCGGCGTTTCTTTTTTTGCAGATACCGCGTTGGTGTTTTTGCTGCCTTTTTACGCTCTTCCGGCAGTTTTTTTGTATCCCTCTGAATTCCTTCTTGCAGGAGAAAGCGCCTTTAGCACTGATTTTCTTTTTAAGTGCATAGGCTACCTTGCGGGCATTGGTCTTTCGCTTCTTACCGGTTTGTGTCTTTATAAAATAGGCCGGGGGATGGGAAAGGGGCTCAGCCTTATCCTGTGCGGGGCTTTAATAATCAATATGGCAAACCAGGTATGCACTGTGCTGCAATTTCTTTTTGCACGGCGCATGATCCCCATGAACCGGACAATTTTCCGCCTTATTACCCCGGCCCTGAACAACAGCATTGTTTTTCTCTTTGGGATTCTGGCAATTACCTCTGTGCTGCCGGTGCTGGCTTTTATCCAAAGCTGCACCTTTGGGAGCGGCAGCCATCGTCAAAAGACTTATTCCAATCCTGCGGAACGCAGGAAGGTGCATGCAGTATCCCGGCACAGAAAACAGCTCTGCATCACCCTGGCGGCATCATACGCGGTTACGCTGCTCAGCCTTACGGTCCTGAAAGCATGGAACGAAAAGGGTGTGGAACTTTCGCCTGCCGAATCCTACAATCTCTCAGGCAATGAAATTGTCATTCCTCTTGAACTCATAGAAGATGGCCATTTGCACCGTTATAATTACCGGGCATCCGAAAATATAGAAATGCGTTTTATCATTATTAAAAAGAATGAAAGCGCTTATGGCGTAGGGCTTGACGCCTGCGACATTTGCGGGCCTACCGGTTATTACGAGCGCAAGGACGAAGTAATCTGCCGCCTTTGCGATGTGGTAATGAACAAGGCCACCATAGGTTTCCGCGGCGGCTGCAATCCTGTACCTTTGGCATATACACTGCGAAGCGGAAATATGATCATCCAAACCGAAAGCCTTGAAATTGAACGGGCGCGCTTTAAATAGGAGCGGATATGTTTTTCAGAATGACATTTGGCGCCTTGTTCCGGCAAAGAGGCAAGATGCTGATGGTCGCTTTTACCGTGGCCCTGGGCGCTTCACTGGCAACGGCCATGCTCAACGTGATGTTCGATGTGGGGGACAAGGTTAATCAGGAACTTAAAGCTTACGGCGCCAATATTACCGTGCGTCCCCGGGGGGCGTCATTGCTGGACGAACTGTACGGCCTTGGGGAAGATTCGGGCGCCCAGAAATACCTTGCGGAAAGCGATCTTGGAAACATAAAAACGATTTTTTGGGCTTTCAACATTGTTGATTTTACGCCCTATCTCAATATACACGCCCGTCTTAAAGGCGAAACAGTGAAACTAACCGGAACATGGTTCAACCATCATCTTGAACTGCCCACAGGCGAAACCGTCGATACGGGTATGCTCAATATGAAGAGCTGGTGGCACATTGAAGGTTCCGTATCCGGCGAAAATACCTGCCTTGTGGGACGCATAGCCGCCGAACGGCAGGGGATAAAAGTTGGCGATACCATTACTCTAGAAGTAGGGGGCAAAACCGCCTCGTTTACTGCGGGAGGAATATTCAATTCCGGTGCTGAAGAGGATGAGTATATCTATATCCCCCTGGCTGCCGCGCAGAATCTTGCGGGCCTTGAAGGTCTTGTTAGTTCTGTAGAAGTAAGCGCCCTTACCACCCCGGATAATGAACTTTCCCGCAGGGCTGCCCAGGACCCGAAAAGCCTTTCCATAAAAGAGTGGGACACCTGGTACTGCACTGCCTATTCAAGCGCAATCTGTTATCAGATTGACGAAGTAATAAGCGGGGCTGTTTCCAAACCTCTGCGGCAGGTGGCCGAATCGGAAGGCGCCATCTTGCAAAAGACCCAGCTTCTCATGCTCCTTATCACCCTATTGAGCCTTGCAGGTTCCGCCCTGGCCATTTCAAATCTGGTAAGCGCCGGGGTAATGGAACGGTCTGCGGAGATAGGCCTTTTAAAAGCGGTAGGCGCCGAGGATGGGGAAGTAATGGGCCTGGTATTGGCGGGGGTCATCATCACCGGCATTGCAGGCGGAATAATGGGGTATTTTGCCGGCCTCGGCTTTGCGCAGATCATCGGCTACTCGGTGTTTGGGCAGTCCATTGCCATTAAAACCATGGTTATCCCTCTGGTTGCCGTTTTGATAACTTTGGTAACACTGGCAGGCAGCATTCCTGCCATGCGCCTGCTCCTGTCCCTGCGTCCGGCGGAGGTTTTGCATGGCCGCTAAACCGTTCTCCAAAAGCGCATTTCGATTCTATTTGCGCATGGTAACCAGCTCCCTTATCAGACGGCGTTCGCGCATGGCGGTAGCGCTTTTGGCTATTGCAATAGGCGCAACAATACTGTCAGGGCTTATTACCATTTATTATGATATTCCCCGGCAAATGGGGCAGGAGTTCCGTTCATACGGGGCCAATTTTTTATTGTACCCCTCGGACTCCGAAACCCTGAGCGACAGGACAATTCAGGCCGCAAGAGCCCTGCTGCCCGAAGGAACCATGGGCATTGCCCCTTACCGTTACCGCATGGCCAAAATAAACGAACAGCCCTTTATGGCCGCAGGCACTGAACTTACCGAGGCGCGCAAGACCAGCCCGTACTGGGCGGTGGAAGGCAGCTGGCCCGAGACCCCAAACGAGGCACTTATCGGCGAAGAAGTGGCTGAACATATACGCCTGGCGCCGGGCAGCGCTTTTGCACTTACCGTTTCAGGCAATGGCGGCAAAATCCAGGGGTCAAAGGACTTTATTGTTTCCGGTGTTCTGCGTACAGGCGGTGCGGAGGAAGCTTTTATATTCATGTCCCTTGAGGACTTTAGCCTCCTGGGCGCGGAAGAAGGTATTGCGGGCGGGGAAGGCGCCGATGTGGTTGAATGCAGCATCAATGCACCAAGGGAAACCCTGGAGGCCGCCGCCCATCGCATCAATACAGAAGTTGACGGCATAGAAGCCCGGCTTGTGCGGCGTGTTACTGAATCGGAAGGCGCGGTACTGGGTAAACTGCAAACCCTTATCTACCTGGTAACCATTATTGTGCTTTTACTCACCATGATTTGTGTCGCTACCACGATGATGGCAGTGGTAACCGAGCGGCGCAAAGAAATAGGTTTGCGCAAAGCCCTGGGCGCGGCAAACAGCAGCCTGGTTATGGAATTTTTGGGAGAAGGTATTTTTCTCGGCGGTTTTGGCGGCGCTCTGGGTGGACTTCTTGGGTTTGTGTTTGCCCAGACAGTAGGGCTAAAGGTGTTCAACCGCGCCATTGCCTTCAACGGCCTCCTTTTACCCGCAACCATATTCGCTGCCATCATCATCACCGGCATAGCTTGTTTAATTCCATTGCGGAGCGCAACAAAAGTTGACCCCGCAGTGGTACTGAGAGGAGAATAAAAATGGATTTACTGGAACTACAGGATATTTCCAAAATTTACGGAAAGCTCGAAGCCCTGCGGCATATAGACCTCAAGGTCAAGAAGGGAGAGTGGCTTGCCATCATGGGCCCGTCAGGTTCGGGAAAGACCACGATGATGAACATCATTGGCTGTATGGACAAGCCTTCGTCAGGAGAAGTGGTGCTGGACGGAATCACCATTTCACGGGAAAGCGCCAAATCCCTTACGGCCATACGCCGGGACAAGATAGGCCTGGTATTTCAGCAGTTTCACCTCGTGCCCTACCTTTCGGCCCTGGAAAATGTGATGGTAGCCCAGTATTACCACAGCATGCCCGATGAAAAAGAAGCCATGGAGGCCCTGGATCGGGTGGGCCTAAGCGGACGTGCCAAACATCTCCCTGCCCAGCTTTCTGGCGGCGAGCAGCAGCGGGTGTGCATTGCACGGGCCCTTATCAATTATCCGGCTCTGATCCTCGCAGACGAACCCACGGGCAACCTCGACGAGGCAAACGAAAGCATCGTCATCGACATTTTCAAACAGCTCCATGCCGAGGGCAGCACCATTATTGTGGTGACCCACGATCCCGAAGTCGCCGAAGACGCCGAGCGTACCATTATACTGGAGCACGGCCGTATTGCCAGAATAGAAAACAACGGGAGCACAACATGAAAGAAATCATTGTCGTTTTTATACTCACTCTGGGACTTCTGCTTTTATCCGCCTGCGGAAAATCCGCTATCAAAGACGGCGTGTATTCTGGCAGAAGCTCTCCCGACGACACCGGGGCTTACGGGGAAGTAAACATCACAGTAAGCGCAGGAAAGATCAACACCTGCGATTTTGTTACCTGGCAGAAAGACGGAACCATAAAGGACGAGGACTATGGTAAAGTAAACGGTGAAATTTCCAACCGTGCCTTTTATGACAAGGCCCAGCTTGCGGTCCGCGCCATGAAAACCTACGCCGCCCAATATGTTGCAAAACAGAATCTGAAATCAGTAGACACCATAAGCGGCGCAACCAATTCCTATGACCAATTTGTCGAGGCTGTAGAAGAAGCGCTTAAGAAGTAAAGGCGTTCCTTTAAAACAAAGAGTCCCTCGAACCGTCCTTTATCGATTATTTCTTCTGTTTTTGAAACTGACCCACCTTGACAAAAAATATAAGTGTTGATAATCTTATTATATGAAATATGGGCATCTTTAAAAACGAGCTGAACTGTGATAAAATAAATTCATGAAACAGCATGGATTTTTTGATGAAAATGATAGGCTTAAAGAATTAAGCACACTCGGCGATCCCCTGGAAAAATTAAACAAATACATCAATTGGGATAATTTTCAGGGGATATTAACCAAAACATTGAAAAAAGAAGCACAGGGGCCGGGAGGCAGACCGCCTTTTGATTATGTGATGATGTTTAAAATACTGATATTGCAAAAACTGTACAATGTAAGCGACGATCAGGCCGAATACCAAATAAAAGACCGATTGAGTTTTCAACGGTTTCTGGGATTGGCTCTGTGCGATACCGTTCCCGACGCGAAAACGATATGGCATTTTCGGGAAGAACTGGTAAAGGCAAACATATTGGACACGATATTTTACCGATTTGTCAGGCAGCTTGAGGAGCAGGAAATAATAAGCTGCAGCGGAAGCATAGTGGACGCGACCTTTGTGGACGCTCAGCGGAAGCGGAACAACAAGGGGAAGGAAAAAAGGAAAAAGCATAAAAAGTCACAAAAGGACATTAATGCCCGCTGGGCGACCAAAAACAAGGAATGGCATTACGGATATAAAGACCATATAAAAATAGACGCGGAAAGCAAACTGATAACGAAGCTCAGTGCGACCAGTGCAGCAGTACATGACAGTCAGGAATTATCAAAATTGGTGGATGAGAAAGGATACCGGAACCGGCCGTTAACAAAGACACAGAAAGCGAACAACACGCGGAAATCGAAAATACGGTCGCGGGTTGAGCATGTATTTGCCACGATGACGAATACGATGAGAGGGATAGTGGTCCGGAGTATAGGGATGGCATGGGCACACGCTAACATAGCACTTATGAATTTGACCTATAATTTCTAGCGGTATATGTTTCTTATGAAGGGAAAGCGGGCATATGCATAGGGGGAGTCTATCCGCGACACACGATTGTGGGCAAGAGCGAATGAATGAGGCAATAATTAGAGTCTGTCTATAAAGTGTTAAGTTTTGTCCTGGTCTTACTATAATCCGGTATAAAATGAAATTTATGGAGGATGAACAGTATGGCAACACTTATGAAATGTATTTCTGATGTTTTGACCGGCGGTTTGACTGCAGCCAGAGCTGTTTTAGGGTTTAATTTTCATATAATAGTTGCACAAATAGCAAACTTAATAGTATGCATGATGGTTGGAAGAGGCTTAACACTTGCTGCTAATGCCGCCTTACAAAAATTTGCAGGCCTTTTATTTGGTACTATGATATATGTTTCGGAGGAATGCAAGTAAATGTTCATCTCTATATTAATATTACTACTTGTTATAAGTTTAACCATAGCATTAAAAAATATTTCAATTAAGAAAATTAATAATCTCATTGATAAAAAATTTAAAGAAGGATTCTATGCTAGAACTAATGGTTTTATACGATTTTTTATTAATAAATTCAATAAATATCAACTTATCAATCAGCAATATACTAGGATCTATAGAAAACGCGCAAACATGATTTGTAATATTACAATGGCAGTACTAATCACGTTTTGGATAATTTTATTTCTTGTAAGATATATTCGGTCGGCATAAATTCATCATTTATTAAGCATTACCCAGTTTTTTTGGCAAACCTGCTGCGCTCGGATCGTAGCCAGTTTTCATGCTCTTTGTTTACCAAATCAAAATAATAAAACGAGTCTTTTGGTAATTCCTTCATTCTTGCCTGCATCCATTGATAGTAATTGATATACAAATTGAAAAGAGAAATAACCAGTTACTCAAGTTCAGAATAACGTTTATAACGCCTAAAGCACACATGCTCAAACACATAACTCCGGTGAACAAGCTCGCCATCCCTTTCCTCTTTTGCAATACGTTTGGTAACCGCATGCACTGGTACAAGTCTCCGTCCAAGAGCATAGTCCACCAGCGCGAAAGTCATGCCGAATTCACCCTGCAATACGACAACATCATCGGCTTTAGCCTCGGAAAGCCATGAGGCAAAGGGCTCAAGATGTGCCTGGGTCAGAAATTTGTCCGTGGGTACTGCGCTCCATAAAGCCTTTAATTCTTCAGAGGGGTAGATGCAGTTTTCGCAGCCAAAATCATTAGCAAGTTCGGCTTTTTGATTTTCGGTAAGAGCGTGGTTCAAGAGGCAGTAGGCGGTTGGCATATATTCCTCAGTCTCCCGAACAGTTGTTTTATTTCTTTTTTAAATATTGAATAGCTATTAGCTCTAGCATCAAATCCACCATGATTTATATCATTACGCAACCAACTTACCTTGTTATAAACCACTGCAAAATTTTTCAATGCACTGTTGTTGATATCCAAGCTTAAATTTTGGATTAATTGTTTATCGTCGTTAGTGAATTTCCAATCATCTATATTTTTATTACTGTTAAAGCGATATGTATAATTGAGATACTTTCTCAAAACTTCTCTGTATTCCCTATTATGAAAGTCTGCTTTTTGTTGACTTAATAAATAAGTAATTATTCCCTCTTGCATCATTGTCAAAGCCTCAGGAAGCATTTTATGATCCAAATGCCATTTAACAGCATGTAGAAAATTTAATGGTTCTTTGGTTTTAAAAGGAATAATTTTTTCTCTGAGGCGATCGAAAATAGGCTTAAAAGGCGCTTGATAATTTCCGGCAGCTTCAAGTTTATCAATATTCTCCCTGCAATTTTGAAATATTTTCCCATTAATAATCTCTGATCCTCGCAATGTAGCCATAGATTCAGTAACCGCCTCGATTGAACTCTTAACCCCTGCAGTTGAAGATGTAGATTGATCTTTCATTTCTTCACTTATGGGATACTGCTTTGAAGAAGGGCTGGGAATATTAACAATTTCCATTAATTTATCACCAATACCATAATTAACAAATGTATCAGCTGCTGAAGACCATTGCATTAATTGGTAAAAGGGCGTCAAATTAAAAATAGGCGCTGTATTCTCTTCATTTCTTGCCTCATATGCACCATAATAAATACCCATAACATTAATATTCTTCAGATGTCGTGCGTAATTCAGGATAGCAAAACCAAGCATTGGCAATGAACGGAAACCATGTGTAATATCAAATATTACAGAATCATCATTATCCAGCACGTCATATATTTTACTAAATATATCCCAAATTTCCATTTCCGATTTTCCATCCGGAATATCAACTGTTTCAATTTTAGCCGTAGTATTGAGTGATTCCAAAATCGATTTTAGCCCAATTTCAGGAACATCCCAATGTTTCTCTTTTGCCCCTTCTGTAAGAACAATAAATATCTTATCATTTTCAGTATAATTTTTACAGAAAAAATCAATTGTAGCTCGTTGGGCAAATTTGGTTTTTATCTTATTTCCAGAATATGAATAAACACATTCCTTGTAATCGCCAGTTCCAAGGAATGCTATAAAAATATTTCTCCGCTTTGAAGGCTTGCTCTCCTGGGATGTATTATCCATCATTAATTACCTCATATTAATTTAAGACTTACTATCTTCAATATATTCAAATTCTTTTGGATTTCCATCCCTTATATAAGTAACTTTTACCATTGTTTTTGGTGCCTTTCCCAAAGGCACCCCACGGGCTGAGGCAAATATTTTAGGAAACTCCAACAAATTTATTCTCCAATTTTTTTTTAACATATCCAGCTTTGCCTCATACGTATTGCCTATAACAAGACCGCCTTTTTCTGCCTTTGGTTTGGCTTTTTGCGGTGTTTCGGTTTTGATAAACCTGCCATAACCGATTGACGTTTTGCCGCCAAAACCAAGCAAAGAAAAGGCTGTTGCAAACATGGCATGAACAGCGCTGGTATCATCTTCGGTAAAAACAGCATCAGAGTCGCCTGAAGCCAATGGCAGGAAAAAGGCACGAAAAACAAAATCACAGCCTTCCCCAACGGTGAGAAATTTAATAGGAATGGGGAATTCAGTCTCAACAGGGCCTTTGGCGTTTTGGTTCATATAATAACCCGAATAATGGGGGTTCATTATATCGATTTTTAATACGGGCGGTTTAAGGGGGTAGGCATCAAGGATCACAAGCTGGCCCCTTGTTTCCTGGGTACCAAAATATTTTTTCAGCATTTTATCATCAATTTCGCCATTGTTAACAAGAGAGGGATCTTTTTCGGCCAAATTAAGCGCATGGGCTATCCGCAAAACCCCTTTTATAGAACTGGCTGGCAAGAATGGGCACCCGGTATTTCTGTCCAGTATCATACCGGTTTCATTGGGATGCCCTGAACCAAGGCCGCTGATAAAGGGAGAACTCAATTTAGCATAAATAGCAACGGGTTCAAGACTAGTTCCCCTAACCATATCATTAATAATGGATTCCTGCCTGTTATGAATAGCTTTTAATAAATCTTCTGAACTATCCAGGCAATTATTGGCTATCTCCAAAAGGCTCTTAACGGTATCGGTATTAGGTTTGACTGATGCATCAGTTTCGCGCCACTCCACCAGGCGTGGAAAGGCCAGCGAAAAATTTGCCGTTTTTCTGTTTAGCAGATCCTTCATTGACAAGGGAAGGGGCAGCATATCAATTCTTCCCCTCTATTGCCTGGAACGCTCTTGCATAGCGCTTCAGCCATTCAAGAAGCTTAAGCGTTTCATGCTGGGCTTTTAGATACTCAGCCTGATCCAGGCTATTAAATTTCTTTAAGAATTCTAAATTGTGTGCTTCCGGGACAAACTGTTCCTTAATGAGCCATTCTTTAATAATATTAAAAACCTTGCCCTCATTTCCATCTATCCCCCTTGAAAGCAAAAAGGCCAAGGTCTGACCAAGGCCATTCATAAGGAGCATAGTAGGAGTACTCACAATAAAGCTAACGCTTTTAGAAGGAACAGGAGTTCCAAAATTTGCAATTTGTTCCAGGGCAAATTCAGCCCTTTTCTGTTGTTTGGTCTGCATAAAAACTCCTACATCCACTTTAATTCAAAAATACCGCGGCCCATTGTTTCATCGCCGCCCACCTGTATATGATCTTTGATGACTTCATCCTTAATATGCTGACGTATAGTCTCGGCTTTAATCTTTTCGCCAATGTTTTTTGTTTCGCCCCAGTGGATAATGCAATACATAAGGCTATCCGCAGGCAGTTCTTCCTGATAACGCAGTGAACCTGTAGTGGTTGCTCCGGTTTTTTGATCTATAGCAATCTGTGCGGCGATCTGCGTACAGTCGCTTACCCCATAATCAAAAATACCATCGGCTACAACCAAAAGCTTTCCAGCACCTTCAAAGTATTTCAACAAATCTTTTAGGCTATCAGCCGTTTTGGATTCATCAACTTTAACTTCATAATCTTCAAGAAGAATGCTGCCTTTAAGCCCTCCTGAAACACACAGGGCATTGCTATCGTTGATCCATGATGTATCTTTATTTAACTCGTCAGGGGTTTGCACTTTTATTCCAGTAATTGCCAAATCCCTGCTAAGCCTTTTTAATACGGCGGGGCAGGTAATCCAGACAAAAGGAGCGGCGCTCGACCTCATGGGGAAGGCCAGAATTTTCGCATCAGAGACTGAAATAGCGCCGGCATAACCATTTGCGGCATTTTCCACCCTGTCGGTCCCGAAAATGTTTTTGGTAATATCTTCAAAATATTTTAATTCGTTATTATTGGGGATATTGTTTTTATACCGATCAAAATTAGCCCGCAGGGATCCTTTCATTCCTGACGATTGTATAACAGGCCAATTGGTATGGCGTTCCCGCTGTATAGGCGAATCGACAGTCCCAAGGGAAGAACCGCTTCCAGCGTGGCAGGGGCTTACCGCATACATACGCATAATCGAATAGTCATTATCCATTGCTCACTCCTCTTATTTATTTCCCAAAGGGATGCAGACAGAATTCACTTTTTTCTGAAACACTGCTCCTGCGGGTATCCAATTTTTAGTGGATTTATGAAAACCTTTTGCTAAATCCCAGCCTGCAATTGAAAACAATTTTTGCGAAGCCGCTATTTTTCCGACAGTTTCCTGCGTCGCTTCAATGGGCGCAAGGGAAACATACAAGCTGCTGCTATTTGCCTGAGCCTTCCCCAATTCCAATGGAAAATCTATTTTTTTATAGGAACAGATCCTCCTTTCTCCCCCAAGGGTAAGGGCACCCTTATCCTTTAACCCGCAATCACGATCAAAAAGAACCAATAACTCAATATCATCTTTAAGGCGTATATGCTGAGCCGAATATAGTGCGCCCTGAATCACGCTTCTTTTTTCATCTATACCAATGCCAATGCGCATTTCGGTTGAGAAAATATCGCTGCGCAATATAATATCATCTTTTCCAATGATATTATTATCAGAAACAATAAAATCAAGGGAGACCCATAAATCCTTCATGGGTTGGGCGTCTTCTTTTGGGACAACAAAATAAAGCTCCCCTTCGGAACTTTCAATATCAAGACTGGAAAAATCTTCCTGCAATAATTTGGCAGGGACAACCTTTTTCCCGATATAATCAGAAGGGCGAATTAGTTTTTCTTTGGTATCAATATACCAGAGTGCGGGCGCGGGGGCATAAATAGCATCTCCCTTTTTAACAAGAATGCCATCGATGGTAAAGGGCGTACTATCGGAACCATATTTGCCGATTGTCGCTTCGATTTCTCCTGCTTTCCCATTTTTATAATCCTCAAAAGAGATATGGCGTTCATTGAGGATTGCAGTACGTACAGCCCCGCTTATCACAGACACCGGAGGGGGGAAAAGGGGCAGTGACTGAATTTGGCCGGCTTCCATGGGAGTATTTCCCCGAAAGAAAAGAGTATCCAGGGGCTTAAAGGTATAACAAACGTCCATATCTTATCCTTCCCTTCCGGATGCTAAAAAAGCCGCAATAATTACCGCTTCCTGATTGATTATTAATTTCGGACTACCAGGTTTTTTTATAATGCTTACCCCTGCCAGGGCATTGGTATAATTTTCCAATTCTTCTTTCGTAAGGCTTTTATTTGCCTGGTCGGAATGTCCCAGTTCGTACCGGAAAAGTTTTGCGATCTTTGCCCTATTGTCTTCGGTATCGGACTTAACCAGCGGCTCAAGGGATGTTTCCATTGCCTTTTCAGCCAAGCGGTAAAGCAGGGATGTTGAAAGCCTATCCCCGGCAACGCCTTGAATAAGTGTCTTAAAAGAACTGAGGCGGCTCCCGCCGAATATATGGCTTGATTCATTTTCGTCCCATTTGAACCAGACATTCCTATCCCCGCCTGAACGTTTAGAAAGCCTTATAGCCAACGCATTCCTGCCTGCTTCGTGTTTGGCAATGCCTTCCAACACTTCGTGGGCGCTGCGTATTACTTCGCGGAGAGGCTCCTTATAATGGGCAATCACTATGGCGCCTGAAATGGAAATACCTTCTGCGCCGCTTCCCAAATGGAGGGAAATTTTTGAAAGCCCCGGTGAACCGCGCTCAACAGGATAAGCTCCTTCATTGTTGTAAGCTGCAAAAGACAGGGTATAGGCTTTGCGGATCTCATCGGCTGTTTCAATAGCTGTAGACACCGGCATTATGGCGCACACATCATCGCCGCCGGCATAAATAAGGCGGCCCCTGCCCCGGACAACAGATGAATTAACACCATAGCGGGCAAAATTGTTCAGGGAGTCGGAAATTGCTGCATGCAGAGCAGGACTCATGGTCTTTTCGGTTTTAATGGTTGAACCATTGATAAGATCGCCCATTTTATCGCCATCCATTAAAAGGAGGGCATAATATTTATCCTTATTTGTATAGGAGATATTATAATAACTCGCTTCATGCTGAAAATCGTACCCTTCAGGCTCGATTTCGTTATTATACATTGCGTCAGTTATTTTCTTTTCGTCAAGGTTTTTATCAATCCCCTTTAATTCATTAAGGAAATCTTTTGCCGCCATTTCGGTGGTCGAGGGAAATTTACTGTCGAAAAGGGCGTTATATAAAATTCTGTTCCCGGTTTTCTGTATCGCGATGGGCAAAAAACGCTTTACCGCACAAATAGCGCAGAGCCTTTCGTTCTTGCCGACTTGAGTATAGTTATCCTTTTCGGGGTTTGTTCTATCCCCGAGAGTTTTCCAGAATTCCTTAATCCCGGCACTGTAGACCTGTGCCTTTGTATTCCCGGCATCATCCATAGAATGAAGCGCCTCATGCTCGCCACAGAGGGGGCATTTTTCGCCTTCCTGAATATTTTTAAGTTTTAGGGGTTTCATTTTTCCGGCGGCAAGCACCCCCTGAACCAGGGAGTGGGATGCACCGTAGAGCATAACATTGCCGGCAACAAATTCTTTTTCCCATTTATCAGGGGGAAGCAGTTTTGCCGCCTTATCCTTGTCTTCCGGGGCAAGGAATTTGATCTTGGCCCATGAAAACTTCCAGTAACTGTCTATCTGATTTGACCAGAGAGCATCAAATTTAGCGCCGGATCCGGTCCTGTCGGCAATGTACTTTTTGACAATTTCCGCCTGGCGTATCCATTCATCATTGATGGTCTTTTCAATTTCCCTGCAAATTAACGAAGCCGATTCTTTTGGCGCAACAAAAACAAATTTATTTGGGAATGCGGCGATGGAAACAGATCCATTGTCCAATGCCGCCAACTGGGCATCTGTTTCAATTAGAAACGATTTTAATTTGTATTTATCTTCAAGCAGATCATTTATCATGGATTGATTGTGCAGCGAAGGATAGAGAATATGATCAGGCCCTAATTCCCGCATCACATGGGAGAGCCCGGCAAAGGCAAGATACGAAAGCAAGATCGATCCGGCCCAAAAATCGCGGAGCTTGCGGGCATGGCCGATAAAATCCTGCACCGGCGTTATGGAAAAGGCCACCAACGCAGCCTTGCCTGACGCATCCATGGAACCAGCCGATTCAAAAGCCGACTTAAAGCTTAATTGCTGCCACAGGGAATTATCAGGGTCCTTTGGATCTCCAGGGAGTATATCCCACAGAGCCCCAAAGCCGCCCGCATTGTTCAGGCGAAGCCTTTTTGGAAAAGCAAAAAAGAAATACTGGAAAGCGGCGTCTGCCCATGCTTCGGTTCCCGGGGCAAGGCCATTCTTTTCGCTCAACAGTCCAAGATCTTTATCCATAATGCCCTTTAGCTCTGCCTGTAATTTGCCCACATCAAAAACAGGGAGATCGAGAGGAAGTTTTTCCCCCACCAAAGGATGAATTATCGCAGGAGATTTAATAAAAGCACCGTCTTTTGCCAAGCCATCAATTAATCCACGGACAATGGCGTCCTGCCAGAGTGTTACTTTTTTATGCCAATAATTTTCCGGCTTCATTGCTGAGCCCCCATGCGGCTAAGGCCATTTTGCCCATCAAGATACGCATGAACTTTTTCCCATACTTCCTTATCGTTTATTTTCGTACCTGTCAGCAATTCCTGTTTATAGGGAATGTGAATAATACGGGCGCTTAAATTTTTATCCGAAACCCTGGCAATTTTCAACAACAACTGGGATGGAACCCTTTCGATACTTTTATTTTTCCTCTCACTTAGTTCATGATGTGTTACCGGATAGCCCAGGACATACCGTTCGGCAGTGGTTTTATCATCAGTGGGGAATTTAAAACTTGTCCTTAATTCAAGATAAAGCTTTGCAAGCTGTCCCAGCAATTCCTCATAATCATTGCCTCTCTCAACTTCCCATGCCAACAGAGAAGTATCATCCTTCCCGATGTAATGGGGATAGCTGCGTTTTTCATTGGAGCTAAAACCTTTTTCCCAATCCACAGCGCATTCTTTAATCCTGCCGACGCCAGGCAGTATCTGTTTATTGCCTCCCTGCAGCTGCCGCACCGATAAAGACCCCCAGCCGTTTCTGGATCGGGACCCAATGGCGCCGAAATTATGAATCAGGGTCATAA
Source organism: Leadbettera azotonutricia ZAS-9 (assembly GCF_000214355.1). Classification (GTDB taxonomy): domain Bacteria; phylum Spirochaetota; class Spirochaetia; order Treponematales; family Breznakiellaceae; genus Leadbettera; species Leadbettera azotonutricia. The sequence goes on from NC_015577.1 coordinate 3,381,591, forward strand.
TATATTTGATGGAATCTACTTTATCTTTGGGCATTAGAATTTCAAGCTGAACTCTGGAACCCGGTATAATGTATTTTTTGTATTTTATCGTAGAAGAGCGTTTGGAACCATTTTGATCCTTATGAGCCTCTTTTTCATAACTTACCGGCCCATAACCCAAATACAAAGCCGCATCTATATCCAATCCGCCCTGGCCAACTTCAGGATGATATACCCTTCCAAGATTTATCGCTTCATTACTATCGGTACACTGAGAATTTACAATCCGTATGCGTATTCTGCTTGCGCTGTTCCCCTCGCCGCTTGCAGAGCCGAACAGTTTCGCCTCTTCCTTCCATAAATTTTCGGGTGATAAATTTTCGTTGCCGGCCACACGCCACCAGCGGCGGATAAGGTTTTTAAAGGGAGGGGTTCTCAGTTCGGCATTGCCATCGTGGCCGCCGAGGAAGGCAGGAGTCAAGAATTCGAATTCGTACTCAACTTTTTCAGTACCGTAGTACCGTGAAATATTCATCTATATCCCTTTTTCCCATACGCTAATCCTGCCCAACCCGAAGTTGGCGTTCTTCCCCGTATGAAAGATGCCGGCAAACCGGAGGAGGGCCCGCTCGAAGGAAGTGAATTCGCCTGAAAGAACCATATCGCCCATGAGACCCCCGAGCTGCATGGAAACACGCTGGCGGGCCGAGTAGTGCTCAAAATCCCGCCATACAAGATTGTCATTAATTATATGCCATTTGCCGGAGAACTGATAGCCCCCAGAATTTATTCCGGCGCTTCCATATTGGGAACAAAGGGCCAAAGCCCTGCGGAAAAGGGAAGCTGCAAAGTCCCCGGCTTCCAAGCTTTTTACGTAACGCCCATCGATCTTGAGCCTTAAAGGCGAATCGGCGCGTACCAGAAGTTCCCGCTGTTCCGGTTTATCATCGCTTGACAGATCGGCTTCCCAGAGATCGGGCTCGGCGCCCGTATCCAGAGACTCCCTGTCAAGAAGAATGGAAGCACCCCCGTAAACCACATCTTTTATCAGGAAAGAAACGCGTTCCCTCAGTACACCAAGCTCGCCCGCCTTCTTGAGGGCATAATAAAAATACGGCAGATACTTTACGGCCTGCCCCATACATACAAGATTGAGGTTGAGTGCGTCATACTCGCCGGGTAGAAAGTGTTCGGTTTCAATGATCACAGGATGGGGGAACCTGTCCCTGCCCGCCAATACCTCGTTGCTGCGGGGCGCAATGGACTCGAAGGCAAACCCATACGCACAGGCCGAACTGAACATGCAGCTCCCGCAAACCGATCCATGGGCAATGCAGCAAATCCGCCTGAGGTGCAGCCCCATGACGCTCCTCACCACAAAAGCCGGGGGCGCCAGAAACCTCGCCTTGCCGTTAAACTCCAGTTTGAAGGCAACTTTTTTATAAAGCAATCGCATCATATCAACTATAACCTTACCCACCCCCTGCGGATAGTATCCCCCTTGACAAAGGGAGGCAATCTGCCCAAAAATTATACTTGGTACTGGTATTCAACAGAAATCGCAAACCTCGGATTTGCTTAAAAACCCCTAAAAAAGGGGTAGGTTTGCGAAAGTTATAATTGCTTACAGGATAAGGAATTATGGAAAAAACGAGCGGAGCGGCATTGGGCAAAGAGGAAAATCCTGGTTTTTTGAGGGAGGTATGCGAAACAGGGCTTATAAGTCTATATGGGATAAGGAATTATGAATGGCAATGTCTGAACAAATGACCTGATTAAAGGGATTAAGACACGGAGGGTTCCAGTATTTGCAACCTCGGACCGCTCAAGTCTGAACAAATGACCTGATTAAAGGGATTAAGACCCAACAGAAAGACGGAGGTATGGGTATCTACGTTATGGTCTGAACAAATGACCTGATTAAAGGGATTAAGACGTTATCCTGCCCAGGTGCCAGCTACCTGCGGATACCAGTCTGAACAAATGACCTGATTAAAGGGATTAAGACGCTTTTGGATTCGGCCTCTTCGACAACGGGTTCAGCAGGTCTGAACAAATGACCTGATTAAAGGGATTAAGACACTACTACGCGGTCTCGGCCTCTTCAGATTCAGCTACGTCTGAACAAATGACCTGATTAAAGGGATTAAGACTCGGAACTTGTTAAAAGTTCAACCTTTTTTCCTAATTGTCTGAACAAATGACCTGATTAAAGGGATTAAGACCAGTTTTTGTTTGATCATCGATCGGATATGGATCGAGTCTGAACAAATGACCTGATTAAAGGGATTAAGACTCGATATCAGAGTTTACAATGGGTTTTCTTATAAATGAGTCTGAACAAATGACCTGATTAAAGGGATTAAGACCATGTTATCAATCTGTTCTTTAGCTTCAGGATAGTTCTCGTCTGAACAAATGACCTGATTAAAGGGATTAAGACTGATGGTCCCACACATGTATCCGCACCTTATTCCTAACGTCTGAACAAATGACCTGATTAAAGGGATTAAGACTCGCCACCTTTCGAGAACATCATCATCTGTAACATTGTCTGAACAAATGACCTGATTAAAGGGATTAAGACACTTTAACTCCACCTATCAACTTTAATTTCCCTCTAGTGTCTGAACAAATGACCTGATTAAAGGGATTAAGACAGATTCCTCTGATATTTTGGGTGAACATTGAGTTTTGTCTGAACAAATGACCTGATTAAAGGGATTAAGACTCAACGGGTGGCAGAGTTTCGGGCGGCTCCGACAGTGTCTGAACAAATGACCTGATTAAAGGGATTAAGACCTCGATACAACCCAAGCGATCATCTTTTCGTGCAGAAGTCTGAACAAATGACCTGATTAAAGGGATTAAGACAGCATCTTCCGCCAATCGATACCTGCCCATACACCAGTCTGAACAAATGACCTGATTAAAGGGATTAAGACTAGCGGCATCTTTTTCGGCCCTCGCAGCCAATCTGCGGATGGTCTGAACAAATGACCTGATTAAAGGGATTAAGACGACTTCTACATCCAGCTCTTCAGGTTTGAATGTACGAGTGTCTGAACAAATGACCTGATTAAAGGGATTATGCTTATAAATGACACTTTTTTACCCGACGATCTTATAAAGATGCATTAAAAACGTTCGTACCGTTAGAATGTTTTTAAGCGGGGGTATTTATGCCTGTGGTATATGTCATTTCAGATCATGGAAGGCTTCATAAAGCGAATGAAATATTCGAGTTTACTGATGCCAATGGCGATACAAAGAAAATATTTCCCCATACTATGGAGAGCCTGATCATAACAGGCATGGTAACCATTACCGGCGAGGCGATGAGGCTTCTTATGCAGCATCAGATTAATACCCTGTTTGTCAGTCCCAATGGGAAGTATAATGGAAAGCTAAATTTTGCCAATGCCAAGAATATATTTTTAAGAAAAAAACAGTATGCCATTTCTGACAATGACGCCCTGGCGCTGCCCATTGCAAAATCCATCGTACTGGCAAAGATAAAAAACGAAATAAGCTTTGTTCAGCGCATAAAACGCAAAAACGGTTATGATGATGAATTTAGCCAGGCGATTCAGGCATTAAAGGCAGCCCTTGAGGGGGCAGAATGTGCGGAAAACCATGGCGAACTTCGGGGCCATGAAGGTATTGCCGCCAGGAATTATTTTTCGGTATTCAGGCATAATCTTATTCCCGAGTGGGCGCAGTTCCCCAGGAGGAGTAAGAATCCGCCCTTGACTAATATCAATTCGGTGCTGAGCTTCCTGTATACCCTGCTTATGTATCGTGTTGAAACAGCCATAGAAATCACCGGGCTTGACCCAATGGCAGGCTTCCTGCATGCGGCAGAATACGGGAAAAATGCCCTGGTCTTTGATCTGATGGAAGAATTCAGAACCCCAATTGCTGATACGCTGTGCTGCGCATTATGCAACCTTGGCGCCCTGTTACCCGGCGATTTTGAACCGGCAGATATTAGCGGGGATACAGCGGCAATTTATCTAAACAAGGAAGGATTAAGCAAGGCTATTTCTGCCTTCGAAAAGAAAATGGAAACAAAGCTGCACTATCAGCCGCTTAACACCGAATTGTCCCTGGACGAAATTATTATTGAGCAGGTTAAGCATTTTAAAAGGGTACTTATGGGGGAAGAAAGTGAATACCGTGGGTATCTGTACAAATGACCTACCTTTTTGCCTATGACATATCCGACTGCCACCGCCGGAACCTTGTTGCAAAAAAACTTGAACAATTCGGTTTTCGTATTCAAAGGTCAATCTTTCAGTGCGATGTTTCTCCCTCGGTGGCGGAGGATATAAAACTTGCGCTCCGACGGTACATAAACGAAAAAGAAGACAGTCTATTAATCTATCCGCTTTGCGCAGACTGCCTGGAAAAAGCGTGCATAATCGGCAATAGAACGCTGCCGCCTGTTTCAAGCTATGAAATACTCTAAAACGGCCCAGACCTTGACAAAGGGAGGCAATCTACTCAAAATTATGTTTGGTATTAGTGTGTAATAGAAATCGCAAACCTCGGATTTGCTTAAAAACCCCCAAAAATGGGGTAGGTTTGCGAAAGTTATAATTGCTTACAGCACAAGGAATTATGAAGGGTAACGTATCTGAACAAATGACCTGATTAAAGGGATTAAGACGTGCCAGTGCAGTTCATTAAGTTAGTGCAGTTATAGAGTCTGAACAAATGACCTGATTAAAGGGATTAAGACGCTTCCGGTACTGTTCCGAACATTGCCATCTTCATTTGTCTGAACAAATGACCTGATTAAAGGGATTAAGACTAATTTCCTTTCTGTTACAGTTGGAAAAAGATTACTGTGCTAAAAAGCCAAAAAAATTTACAGAAAAGTTATTTGTTAAGTGTTAAGTTTCTTATTTTTTGCACTATACAAAGATGTAGAGGGAAGACAAAATAAAGGAGAGAGATATGAAAAGTTCATTTTTTGGTATAGGTAATAGTTTTGGATTCTCTAGGTCAATTTTTGAAAATATTGGGAAGTCACCAAAGAAAGATACACTCAAATCCAAATTTATATTTAGGGAAAGACCGATTTTGATATTTGACCCTGGTACAGGAAATGAACCGAAAGTACCAAAGGATGTTTCCGAATTCAAGAAATAACATTTTGCCCCATTTCTCAACAAGCGGATTGTAAAATATTATTCACAGTCAAAATCTATATTATACTTCTTTATAAGATCTCTTAATTGCGGTCTTAGCCTTTCCTTAAATATGCGAACATCTGCACTTACACGTTGTATTAACTTATTATGCATAGCAGCTATATCAGTCTTGGAAATAAGGTCCTTATTGTTAGAATATTTATTTAACATATCGTAATCAATAAACGAATAATCAGTATTTAAATTTTCAACACTTAATAAAAAATCAAAAAATTCTTCTGTCAATATCATTTTACGATATTTAGTTTGTGCATTTTTATTTAAATTTTGATATTCTAACTCAATAATTTCAAGAATTTCTTGTTTTCGTTGAGAAATCTCTTTATCTTCATATATTTCACTTTCATCCCTTAGAGACGGGAAAATATTTTCATCTTCATTTCCTAAAAACAGCAAAGTATTTTTATCCTCTTTTCTTTCTTTAAAATTCCTTACCAAAACACGTTTTATGGATCTCTTCAAATAATGCATAAATGGAAAACCCTTATTTGCATTAAAAGTGCGCAAACAATCCATAATGACCATATATATCTCAGGTTCATTTTCATAATATGATTTTTTTGACCTTGAAACGCCAGCATACCAATAATATTTAACATAGTCAATTATATCCAAAACAAGCTTTGTTGCAAGGCTTTGTTTGGCAGCTTCCATATTTTCACCGGATACTGAAAAATATTTTGAGTTGTTAATATCATTTTCGAGCTGCTCTTTGCTTTTAGTCAAGTTTTAAAACCCCCATTTTATAATGTAAAAACATCGTTAAGCATTTTTAACGCTGTCTCAGCGTCACGGTTTTCCATAGCTCCAATTAGCTTCTGTAAATAATAAATCGATGTTATATCATAAATCATGGGATTGTAAGGTTTTGGTGGAAAATCAATTTTTCCATACAGAATATACAACACTGACACATTATTAAAAGTATCTGCAAAATTTAAAGCGCATAGAAGAATGAAGGGAAAGGGTTTGCTGCCATAGGTAATATCTGCTATCACCTCTGTATCTTTGCCTATTTTTTCAATCAGCTGGTTTAAAAGAAATTCAAAGACTTTTTTTTCCGGCTCAAAGGGCAGCTCAATGATATCTTCAGATATATCAGGATTTATACCTGAAGTAACGTGTAATAATTCATCCTTAAACTTTTTTACATATTCGTTCCCCATGTTTTCGCCGCCCAGGGTAACAATAAATATAATTTTCACTTTTTCTTTTGGCTGCAGGGTCTTTGCCAAAATACCATTTATTGGAAACATAACTTTTCCATCATACTCGATAGCGCTGTTTCCTTTGACAGGATATTGGAGTGAATAAACAGCACCTTTCATGGGCATTGTAACAATTACGGTTTTCATAGATTTTCTCCTTTTATACTGAAGCTAAGGTAATCTGGTTTTTTTTAAGCTGCTCAACTTTTTCCATATTTTCTTTAATCGACCTGTTTTTTAGGGATATTGCCTTTCTCAATTCATATCTATGCCTAAAATGCCATATTTTTAAAGCATGCATTTGCTTTTTTAACTCAGACACTTCATTTTCAAGATTCTTGATAATTTTAAGCAGCTGTTCAATCTGCTTCCGTAAATTCTTATTGTCAATCCATTGAAGGATATTGACAACCATCGAAGAAGTAGTAGAAATACCTAAAGCGATGACAAGCCAAGCTAAAAACGGCATAAAATTTTCTCCTTGTTACTATATAATTGATATTCCTCTTCAAAGGACGAAATATACTCTTCTATCGTTTTATCAGGCAATTTATTTTGGGTTGTTTTATCATATAAAATATCTATTTCTTTTCCGTTGCTCTTTATACGTTTATGTTGATTAATTACTAATTTTATGGAATGCTTTACTGTATTAAGCATAACAGGAAAATTTACCCTAAACAAAGCATGGGGATCATGCATTATCAGCCTTATAGATGTAATTGTTAAATTGGATGTCATTACCATCGCATTGGCCGCCAAAAGCATAGGTTGATATTTTAGATTATTTCCGATAATAAAATTTATTTTTTTGGTCTGTGTATAATAATCATACACAGACCAGGCATGTATAATGAGATTTGTAATAAAGCCAGGAAGGTTTTGATAAACAAAAGTTCTGGAATTATATAATTGACTCCGATAAGCAGCTGCTATTGCGTCTCTTGTTTGCTGGCTTCCAAACTGCATTAAAAAAGTTGTTCCCGGGTAGGGTAATGAATTTGCATTACAAAAATCAGAAACCATGTGCGCTAAATAAGAAACGATAGCTTGCATAACGTTTGGAATACCTTTTCCAAATTGAGCGGTTATTATATTTCCAAATTTATCAATTCCCCGGTAATTTCCTGAAATGATTTGTATTATACCTTCGATAAAGCGGAGCGGATCATGCCCAAATGAATATTGCTCATGAATCGACTTTAATCCAATCATGGGAAAATCCTGGAAATCGATGGGAGCGCTTGCACCGTCCCTAAAGGAATCTGAGATGTTATCAAAAAAATCCTTAAAACTTGTAATTTTTTTTGATTTCATTAAGCCTGCTATTCTTCTATCCAATGGTCGCAAAATTGAAGTTTGTGTAATTATTGTATCAAGAATTATGCCGACAGTTCCGGCAATAAACACGGCTATCCAATCTTGCTTTTGCCACGTTTCATCAAAGTACTCAATACCCATATCTGACAACATATCAAGAAGTACTTTATCATCTTTCCTGTCTCTATATGAGGCATCGAGAAAATTCGGATTGCTGTTTAACTCGACATCTGTATAGTTAAATTTATTCATATCCCGTTTCAAAGAATTAATATCTTCATATATGTTGAGAATCTTGTTTTTCTGTGATAATATGTCATCATTCATTTTCATGCCAAACAACTCCTCAACCTGGATTTTATCCTTTCGGATATGCCTATATATAGCTGTCAAACTGAAAAACTTAACAGGTTCTATGAGTAAGCATTGCATGAATCCAGGAAAAAGTCCCGGAAATACTTTTTAAGATCCGGAGGCTCAATTACCAGCGCTTCCTTGCCAAATTTAATAAAATAATTTTTGATTTGTTCCCTGGAACAATTAAAGACATATATGTTACCATCGATGATTTCATCGTATAGCGGCCTGAGATGCAATTGTTGCCTGTAATATTTCTTTCCAAGTTCTGTGAGCATCACTTTGATGCTCTTTACGTCACCCAGGAGAAAAGGCGCCCCTTTCTTGAGGAGAAGGTTTTCAAGTTCCAGTTTTTGATCTCTGGTAATTTTCCCGCTTTTTCCACGCATAATTTTTATTTCTTTAATGCGGGAAATGCGGAATGAAGCGGGAATATATTCGTCAGTACTATCGGCCTTGGAACTGTACCCTGTTAAATAATAATACGTAGACTGAGGATCTGTCATAACACGATAAGGTTTCAGATAATATGTTACCGATTTATCGGAATTCCCCGGAGTGATTTTAAGACGTTTCCCCGATTGTATAGCTTCTTTTGCTTCGCGGATTTCATTAAAGAAAAATATACGCTCCCGTTTATAATAAGGCAGTTCGATGTATTCCTCAAATACCGCTTTAAGATAGCGGCCGATTTTTTGATTATAATAGTAGTCCTCTCCACAGTCCGAGGAGGCGCCAGTCAGGTACTCCATATTTTTCGTGTTTAGCCGGAATTTACGTCCTTCTCCTTTGGGATGAGAATGGGTGATCCGTTTTAAGCGTTTCTCATCATGCTCCTGAAATTTTCTTAAAATATCGTTTCTTAAAGCATCTTGCGATTTAAGTTTGGGGATTTCGTTAAGAATACCCAGGTATTTTCCTCTTTTTTTTCCAGTGTTAGGGTAATAGATGACAAAGCATCCTCATGAAAATTACTGAATACCCTATTTAGGAAATTGGAAAGATGGCCTTCCCTGGTTCCATAAAAATCGGCTATGTCATTTTCAACGATGTTCCAGGCTCTTATGCTTAGATTGATATGCTGTTTAAAATCCATGCTGCCTTGGTCTTCAAACGCCATTTTTTTGCCTCCAATCATATCAAAGTACCTATACTAGGAACATAATATATTAATATTCAGCGAATATCAAGCGATTTAGGAACAAAAATAATTATTTCTGTACTCTGTAATGTCCCTAAGAATAGGGTATTTTTCTATTGAGCATGATGATACGGACTTTAGAAAAGGAGAACACTATGTCAGAAAATAAACTTTCGGTTATCTGGAACGTCACCGGCAAATGCCCCTGGACCTGTACATTCTGCTGTATGGACTCCGGCCCCAAAAATTGCATGCCCGAGATGACCCTGGAAGAAAAATTTCTGATAGCCAATCAGCTTGGCGCCAATGGGTGCAGGGTCGATCTCTCCGGCGGAGAAGTTATGCTCAACAGAAAGGACCATCTCCTCGTGATAGAGCGGCTCTGGGCAAATCTGGGCCGGAGGAATCTCGGCATTTCCTGTTCAGGTGCATTTATTGATGAAAAACTTGCATCCTGGTTGGCGCCTAAAGTTTCCGATGTGGAAATGACCATGGATGCTCATCCCGACCGGAATTTCCCCTGGCGCCCGGCTGCCTACCACCAAACTGCCGCAAGAGCCGCCAAAGCCCTGCTTGCCGCAGGAGTCAAAACAGGTCTCCAAACCGTAACCACCAATGAACATAAAGCCGAGGGACTTCTGGAAGAACTCTACGCATGGATCTGCGATGCCGGCATTGATAACTGGAGTATCCTCAAATTCTTCCCTTCCGGTCGGGGTGTAGCGTACCCGGAGCTTGAACTCTCCGATGAAGACGCCAAGGAAATGGTCACACGGATCAGGGCTTTAGATGCCGGGAATACTTCTGCCCGTAAACCCAAGCTCGATATTCATTACCAGATGCCCGGTTCGGAAAAAGCCAGCGAGTGCCGCTGTGTAAAACGGTCCATTGGCATTTTGCCCGACGGCAGGGTTACTGCATGCTTCTGGGGCCTTGACATGGCAGGCAGGTTCCTTGACGATAAATTCTACTTGGGAAACCTGCTGAAAGAGAACCTCGGGAAGATACTTTCCAGCCCTAAAGCCCGCTATTGGCTGGACTACTGCGGTGGATGCGCCATAGGCGATGATGCCGCAGATTAAACACATGAAAGCAGGAGGTAGTTTAATGATCCCTTTTTATGCCTTAAGTTTCCTCTCCGGTTTTTTTGAAACAGGACCTCTTATGATGACCCTTGTATCGGGTTTTACCGGAGGAATAGTATCTTCAGCTATAGTACAGGCCCTTGCCTGCGTCCTCTGCTATCAGATTGGAAATCTTGCTCCCTGTCCGGTGCAACTATCCAGGCCCATAATTATTGCCTCAGGACTTTTGGGAACGTTCTGTTTTACAGTGGCTATGCTATCGCTGCCCCATGCTGCTGTTTTGGCAGCGAGGCTCCTGGGCTCCGCCTTTATCTCTGTGTGTATACAATCTGCCAGAAGTGTAATGAAAAGCGGCGCTTCAAAAATGTTTAAGCGCGGCGCGCGGGTCGCAGGTTTCGCTCTGGGTTTTTTCTGTACTCCCCTATTGGCCCCTGTGGCGGCAGTCCTCGCTGTTATCTTTAGTATTGCTGCACTGCGCCGTATCCCTGCCATAAAGAGCCGCGTCATCCTGCCCCGGCTTGACGGCCTTAACGCCGTCATGATTTTTCACCAGATGCACTATTTTGTCTATTGTTATGCCGCCTTTATCATCGCCTTTGAACTGGGCGGAAGAGCCTCCGCTGTTCTTGCATTCCTGGCAAGCTGGACAGTTTACGTTTTAAGCCCTCTTCTCTACAGAAAGGTTAAGGATCCCCGCAAAGCTTTTTTCTTCGGCCATTCCCTGCTGGTTATTATTCTTACGGGTATCTATTTTGTACCGCCACTCCCGGTAAAGCTACTACTTTACCTTATGACCGGAATTGGCGGAACCACCGAATTCTGCATTGGAAACCTTGCAAAGAAATGGGGACTGTACCGTGAGGATGTCCAGGGTTTTTCAGAAAATATCGGCCATGTTTTGGGGGTTGCTGCCTGTCTTTTGCTTTTCATCATTCAGGGCGATCTCCAAATAAGTCTGCTTTTTGCCGCAGCCTTCGCCCTGACAGCCATAGCGTGCATGGCAAAAAAAGTCATCTCAATTAGTAAGGAGTAACTATGAACATCAACCAGATTAAAGCCGGAAGCATCATTACCAAATCCAAACTCCCCGATGCTGATTATGTCATTAATCCCTACATAGGGTGCAACCATGGCTGCATTTACTGCTATGCCGAGTTTATGTCCCGTTTCACCGGCCATGGAAATGAAAAGTGGGGAGACTTTATGGATATCAAGGATGGCTATCCCATGCCCCGACTGGAAAAATTTGAGGGGAAAAGCATTCTTTTTGGATCAGTCACAGATCCCTACAACCCGCTGGAAAAAAAATACCAAAAGACCAGGGAGTTACTCAAAGTCTTTGCGGAAAGCGGGGTAAAAGCAAGAGCCGAGATTCTCACGAAATCTGCTCTGGTAAGACGGGATTTGGACCTGCTCACCCGGATTCCCAATATCAGGGTTGGCATCTCCCTTTCTGCTACAGACGCCAAGTTTGCGCGTGTCATTGAAAGTCATGCCCCGTCTCCTCAGGAAAGAATTGAAACTATGCGCATCCTTAGCGAAGCGGGGATCACGGTGTATGCTTTCATTTCGCCTATTTTCCCCTTTTTCTCCGACTGGAAGGCCGTAGCTTCGGAAGCAGGGAAATATGCCGATGAGATTTGTTTTGAAAATCTCAATTTACGGGGAGGATACAAAAAACGCGTCCTTGATATTATCAAAGAAGAATACCCTGAAAAATACAATGACTTTGAAAAAATCTATAGTTCAAAGGAAATTTTTCAAACATTCTGGGAAAACGAAGCAAAAGTTATTAAAAAATTCATGAAAGGAAAAAAATACAAAATATATTTCTTCCACGAAAAAATAAAGAAGGCATAAGGAGGAATTTATGAAAACAAATTTTCTGGGTTACGAATTGAAGGGCCAGATCATTGCGGCTTCCTGCCCGGCAACGGAAAGCCTTATAGGAATACTATTATCTTGTTCAAACGATGCCGGAGCTGTCGTTCTAAAAACAGCATCATCAACACGCCTTAATCAGAATGAAACAGAAGGCGGAAGGCATTGTCTTATCAATAAACAGGGTTTCTGGGCAAAATCTACATTCAACCGCGAAATCATGTCCCTGAATGAAGAGCTTGAATTATTGACACAGATCTCAAGAATTCCATCATTTGGATTCGTACCGTTCATTGCCAGTGTTACCGAATTGGAAATGGATATCGAGAAATGGCTTGCCGATTGCAGGGCTGTAGAAAATGCGGGCGCCGATGCCATACAGCTTGACCTTTTTTATATAGAAAATTTATTGGCTGTTTCCGACTTCGAGGAAAAATTTATTAGCCTTCTGAAGGAGATCCTCAGTCATACCAAAGTTCCTGTGATGCCGAAGCTGAATATAGGCCTTCCTGCCGAGTACGCTGCTTTCCTTTTGAAGAAAGCGGGGATCAAATACGTATCCCTCCTTGACTCCATCAAATCCCCGGCTCCGTTAAGTTTTTCCCCCGAAGGGCAGCCAGCCGTTAATAAAACACTCTTGGGATCCGGCCTGTCAGTCTTCGGCAGCTTCATGCTGCCCATCACCCGGAATTATACCCAGGTACTCTGCAGAGAGGGGTTTGAGGTATGCGCCGGAGGAGGCGTCAAAACAGCCGAAGACATTGCCGATCTTCTTTTTCTTGGGGCTAAAACAGTACAGATAGCGACTGAAATTCTTCTGCATGGTTTTAAGCGTATTAAAACACTGACTGATGAAACCTCTGCTTTACTAAAAAAGGCTGGCATCACAGATGAAGAGAGCATAAAAACAACAGGACAGAATCTGTACAATCCGCTTCCAAAGTCCGCTAAGTACCATGCCCAATGGAATATTGAAAAATGCATGCTGAAAAAACATCCTGAAGACTGCTTTCATTGTTCATATAATCATGGACACGCCAATGGTCAAGCCTTCTGTCCGTGTATTAATTACGGCGGATTAAAAACAATCGCGATTCACGAAAGTTGTGAAGGCTGCGGCCTTTGTGCCCAACTCTGCCCGCACGGCGCTATTGAAATGACAAGAATAGATTAAGATTGGGCCAATTCAACAAGCAATATTGCAAAAAAATCGAGCAGAAGACTTCAGGGATTAGGCAATTTTTATAATTAGCCTATTGTAATACTTTATAAGTATCCGCAGGGGATTTACCGTGGCCTCTCTGGACACCCAATGCCGCTTCAACATCATCTTTACCTTGCAGCCTGCCTTAACAGTGGTTCTTTTCTGGCCAATAGAAGGGCATTCACCTCGGGGATTGAATAGATCATGTTTTCCATGCAAAAGCTGATAATCAGGTCGAAGATAACACTGCGGCTTAATGTATAACCAGCGCTTTCAAGCAGGGCGTCCATCTCACTATCTGAAAGCTTTAGGGCAAGGCCAAAAGAAATAACCGTGTTTTTAGAAGGCTTGTAAGCTCTCTCACCCATGATCCGGGAATAGAGCTTGCGGTCAATGTCAGCAGCCTTGTAGAGTTCAGGCGACTCAAGGCCACGTTCTTTCCGCAGGCGATCCAGCATAACGGAGAAAGTCTCCTTGTTTTTCTGGATCTCAATATAGGATGAAATATCGCTATCAGGTTTCTCCTTCAGAAGGCGCTTTTTTGAAGCCTTCCGAGGCAACATAGATGCCTCTTGTTCTTCATAGGCCGGTTCTTCACGGACTACATTTTCAGAGCGCAGCCTATAGGATTCTACCTTCTCAAAACTAATAGCCGAGACAGAACCGATAATTCCCTGAGATGCCAGGAAATCGGGAATGATCTGGTTTTTTGCTATATAGCGGTCTAATGCTTCAAGTAGAAGGCTTTTGCCGTCTTCGTCTTTTTTCATCATGTCGTTTCCAGGGCGACCACCGCCCTCCTCCTTTGCCGTATATTCACTATAGATAATATCCAAGGAGCGAAAAATGAACAACAATCTTACCGAGATAATTTTCCTGCTGGACAGGAGCGGTTCCATGGCAGGTCTTGAAAATGACACCATCGGGGGCTTCAACGGCTTTGTAAAAAAGCAAGCCGAGTTGGGGCCGGCCAAAGTGACCACCGTTCTATTTGACGACCGCTGCGAGATACTGCATAACGGCATCAGGGCCGAAACTGCCAGCCTCTCAAGTAAGGAATACTTTACCAGGGGGAATACCGCCCTCCTTGATGCTGTAGGCAAAACCATCAAGGACGTGAAGAAGCGGATCAAATCAAGCGAGGCAGACAGGCCGGACAAGGTCATCTTTGTCATAACCACCGATGGCCTTGAAAATGCCAGCCGGGAATACACGTACCAGGACATCAAGGACAAAATCGAAAAACAGACCAAAAAGCATGGCTGGGAATTTATCTTTATGGGGGCCAATATCGACGTCGCCAAAGAAAGTGCCAATTTGGGCATTAAGGCCGATATGTCTTTTTGCTATGAGGCATCAGTAGCAGGAACTGCCGCTATGTTCAGCAAGGCAAGCGGACTGGTCGGAAGCCTACGAGAAAAGGAATAATTTTTTGGTGTAGCGCAGGTATCTGCCATAAGACTACGCTAAACTAACACCATAGCTTTCCAGGAATTCTGCGGGATTAAGTATCTGTGGTTCCTGGGGAAAATACCGGGTATTTCCGGTAATGAGGAAAGCTCCGCAGTATCTAGCTACATCATAGAATTTCCGATCCGTTTCATCAGTCATGGGGATTTTCAGCCTCCCGAATCTCTGTCCTGGCAGCCTGGATTTCTGCTTCAATCTCTTTATCGGTTAAAGGCCCACGTTCAACAGCTTCCTGCCAGATACTATTCAGCAGCCGCATAGACTTTGCCTGTCGGATGCTGTTCAAGGTTTCTTCAAAACTCGTATCGCTTACATTAACCAGAATAGCCGTAGGTTTGCCATTATTGGTTATCGTAATTTCACCGTCTTGCTTGAGCCTTTCCCAGGTTTCTTTTGACGCCGAGGTTAGTTCCCTGACTGAAACGAATTCCATGTTTTATACCTCTTTGTTATTTATATGCCATCATCAAACAATTGTAAAACTATTATCTGATATATAGTGATTCAGACCAATCCTGATAAATTATCAGTACACAAGAGTTTTCTCCAATTCCCACAGCTTTTTATCCAAGACCTGTTCGGCAGTACATTGGGGCATCCGATTTCGTTAAAAAAGGGCGCTGCATAATCCTTAAAGAGAATGTCGGTTTTCTCTCCTTGCTTTACCCTTCTTGATACGCCCAGTGAATAGCCAAGGTTTTGTTTTTTAATCCAGAAGAAATCCTTGATAGAATCTCGCGGGTAACAACATCACGGAATTTAACATAGTACACGCCATTGGAAGATTTCACTAAATAGTAGTCCGCTTGGACTGATTCATTTTTAGCCATGCTTTCACCTCAAACTTCATAGTTGTCAGCAGTGCAAGGCTAAAAGCATAAAAAAGCAGGCTTGGGTACAATTTGGTTACAAATTCACCAAATAATAAAAAGTACCCAATATGAAAAATCGTAATTCGTTATATTACAACGAATTAGCATTGATCCAGGGCCGAATCGAACGGCCGACCTGCCGCTTAGGAGGCGGCCGCTCTATCCCCTGAGCTACTGGACCTTATCTTGTTCATATAACCATTTACCGCCCATATTGTCAACTTACCTCCATACGGGGATAATTGGGCATGGTAAAGCGTGTATATATAGAAAAGAAAGAAGGTTTTGACGGCGAAGCACGCCATTTGCAGACGGAACTGGCGGACTTTTTGGGGGGTCAGTTCCCAGCGTTGGCAAAGCTCAAAGGCTTGAGACTGCTTAGGCGCTACGATGCTTCCCATCTTGACGATAAACAGTTTGAAGAAGTTACGGCTGCGGTCTTTTCAGAACCCCAGTGCGACAAGGTCTTTTATGGGGCCGCTCTTCCTGCGGGCAAGAACGATCGTTTCCTGGGGATTGAATACGTGCCGGGTCAGTACGATCAGCGCGCCGATTCGGCTGAACAGTGCGCGGAGCTGGTAACCGGGGTCAAGCCCAGGATACGGTGCGCGGATTTCTACATTTTCGAAAGCGCCGAGGGAGGGTCCTTCTCCACTCCTCTTTCGGACGCTGCCCTTGAAGCGGTGAAGAAGTACCTCATCAACCCGGTGGATTCACGGGAGGCTTTGCCTGGGCTGCCTGATTCACTGGACGATGAAGAGACCATCCCCAAAGATGTTGCCGTGCTCTCAGGTTTTATCAACAGCGATAAAAAGGCCCTCGAAGGCATGGCAAGGGATTTCGGCCTTGCCATGTCCGTGGAGGATCTGCTTTTCTGCCAGGATTGGTTCGCCAAAGAGGGCCGGGACCCTACCCTGGCTGAGGTCCGGGTACTGGATACCTACTGGTCTGATCACTGCAGGCATACCACGTTCAATACCATACTTGAAGAAATTAACGCTGAAGATGGGGACTTAAAAAGAGCCCTCGAGCTTTATGAAGAAGCCCGCAGGGAAGTGTATGGCGAAAAGGCAAAAACGCGGCGCAAGTCCCTTATGGATATGGCGACCCTTGGAGCCAAAGTTTTAAAAAAGCGGGGGCTTGCTTCCGATGTGGATGAATCCAAAGAGATCAACGCCTGTACCCTAAAAGTTAAGGCTGAATTTGCCGACGGCAGTTCCGAGCCCTGGCTTCTCCTCTTTAAGAACGAGACCCACAATCATCCAACTGAAATCGAGCCTTCAGGCGGGGCGGCAACTTGTCTCGGCGGGGCAATACGGGACCCGCTTTCGGGCAGGGCCTTTGTCCACCAGGCCATGAGGATAACCGGAGGGGGCGATCCCAGGGCGGCTCTGGCTGATACTCTGCCGGGCAAATTGCCCCAGCTCAAGATTGCGCGGGAAGCTGCCGCGGGTTATTCCTCCTATGGAAACCAGATCGGCCTTGCTACAGGGCAGGTGGCTGAATTCTATCACCCCGGCTTTTTGGCAAAGCGCATGGAATTGGGGGCTGTCATTGGGGCTGCCCCGGAGGCCTGGGTACGGAGGGAAGAGCCTCTGCCCGGGGACGCGGTAATACTGGTTGGCGGCAGGACAGGGCGGGACGGCATAGGGGGCGCTACAGGTTCTTCCAAAGTGCATACCGGCGAATCCGTGGAGCTGTCAGGGGCCGAGGTTCAGAAGGGAAATGCGGTTGAAGAGCGGAAGCTCCAGCGGCTTTTCCGCAAAAGCGAGGTAAGCCGCCTTATCAAGCGCTGCAACGATTTCGGCGCTGGGGGCGTGTCTGTTGCGGTAGGGGAATTGGCGGCGGGCCTGGACATCAATCTTGATGGGGTTCCGAAAAAATATGCCGGCCTTGACGGTACGGAATTGGCTATCTCTGAATCCCAGGAACGTATGGCAGTGGTGGTTGCCTCTGCCGATATCGAAACATTCATAGCCCTGGCCAGGGCCGAAAATCTTGAGGCAGTAATAGTAGCAAAAGTAACAGCAGGGGAAGATAGAGAAGATGAAGCCAGGCTCCGCATGGAATGGAGAGGCAAGACCATAGTCGATCTTTCCCGCGCTTTCCTCAACACCAATGGCGCTCCCCGAAGCGCAAGGGCGGCGCTGAAACGCGGTACAGGCAAAGGCGGCGAAAAGCCGGCAGAAATAATACCTGCGGGGATGCTTCTGGATATACTCGAAAGGGAATTGACCACCCTCAGATCCGGAAGCCGCAGGGGCTTGCAGGAACGTTTTGATGGTTCTATCGGCGCATCCTCGGCCCTGTTCCCCTGGGGCGGAAGCGAACAGGGGACGCCTGAATGCGGCATGGCTGCCCTTCTCCCCTCATTGGGGAAGCAATCCCGCACCGCAAGCCTCATGAGCTTCGGCTATGATCCGGAGGTCATGTCCGCAGATCCTTACACCGGGGCAAAAGGCTCCATTAAAGAAGCCCTGGCAAAATTCTGCTGCCTTGGCGGGGATTTCAGAAAAGCCAGGCTCAGTTTCCAGGAATATTTTGAGCGGCCCACAGACCCGGCTTCCTGGGGCAGGCCTGCCGCAGCCCTCCTGGCTGCATTTGAAGCCCAGATCCGGCTTGGGATCCCTGCAATAGGCGGCAAAGACAGCATGTCGGGGAATTACAGGGATAATGCGCGGGGCATTAACCTCGCAGTTCCCCCGACCCTAGTTGCTTTTGCGGCGGGAACCGCAGAAGCAGAAAAAGTGCGTTCCGGCACTTTGACCGGTGATACAGGAAACGCAGTAATACTGTTAAATTGCGATATTGCTAATTGTAATACTGCTAATATTGATGAATTTGACAGTTTTACTGCTAATATGGATATTTTATCCGAATTGGCATCAAAAGGCGTGCTCAGGGCGGCATACCCTGTAACAGCAGGCGGGATAGCCGCGACACTGGCGCTGATGGCGTTTGGCAACATGACCGGGGTAGAAGCGTATGCGCCTGTTTTTAAGCTTGTAAACAGCCTAAATTACCAGGGCTCTGTGCTGGCTGAAGTTGACGAAGCGACGGCCAGCAAGGACGAAGGCCGCTGGGTTATAGCAGCCCGCACCATTAGCGAACCTGTTTTCCGCATTGTCCAGGAAAGCCGGCCCGGGGACGATTCCATTGATGAAGAAAACCCCGAATCCAATGCAGCCGAATGTCCCCTTGAGATACTGCGCCGTGCCTACGAGTATCCCCTGGCCCAGGTATATCCCCAGACTTCCGGCGGGGCCACTGCAGCGGAACCTTCTGATGAAAAAGCAGCCCTGGAACTGCCCAAACCCAAAGCAGGCCGGGTTTCGCATTCCGCTTCCCTCCACGCTCCTTCCAAAATCTTGGGATCGCCCCTGGCAGTGCTGCCGGTATTCCCGGGGACTAATTGCGAATGGGATATGGAACGGGCTTTCCGCGAGGCAGGCGCCAGGGTGCAACAGGTAGTCTTCAGGAACCACAGCCCGGAAGACATCAAAGAATCCATCGGGGATCTGCGCGCGGCTTTTGGCAAAGCCCAGATCATCGCCTTTTCGGGGGGCTTCAGCGCGGGGGATGAACCTGACGGTTCGGGAAAGTTCATTGCAAATGTGATTCGCTCTCCCCTGATCGCAGATGCGCTTGCTGAATTCCTCGAAAGGCGGGAAGGCCTTATGCTGGGTATCTGCAACGGTTTCCAGGCTCTCATCAAAACAGGGCTTGTGCCTTACGGGAAGATTTTGCCGGCTGATCAAAGCATGCCCACTCTCACATTCAATACTATAGGGCGGCACGTGTCACGGATGGTGCGTACAAAAGTAATGCCTTCATCCTCCCCCTGGCTTAGCCTGGAGGATACCGGCAGCATTCATGTGATTCCCATAAGCCATGGCGAAGGCAGGGTTGCAATCAGGCCTGAGGAAGCGGAAGCCCTCTTCGCTCAGGCCCAGGTTCCCTTCTGCTATGCCGACGCTTATGGAAACCCCACCATGACGGAGCCGGATAATCCCAATGGATCTGCTTTTGCAATCGAAGGGCTTTCAAGCCCTGACGGGAGGATACTGGGCAAGATGGGGCACTCGGAACGCTGCGGGGAATTTGTCCACATAAATATACCGGGAAATAAAAGACAGCGCATATTCGAGGCAGGGGTAAAGTACTTTACCTGAAAAAGCCAATCTTTGAATATTTGTGCCAGCGGCCCGAATTCTTCCTGTTCCCTTCATCCAAAACCTTGAAGAACCAGGCGGCGAAATCCGCCTCGGTTCCGGATTCTGCGGAACTGAACCCCAGAATCTGGAAAGGCTCATTGGACGAAGTGGCAAGCAGCCCCTGTGCCATAGCGCGGAAAGATGCTGCGGCGGAAGGCCCAAAAAGATCCGCAGGCGCGTCCTTTCCTCCGCCGGCGAGTATCTCGGGCACTACCAGGGCAAGGCTGCCCGATTGCCTGGAACGGAAATAGAGGGCCAGTTCGCGGACAAGGAAAAACCAGCCCTTGATCTGATCATTTACCAAATTTTCAATTTCGCCGGGAACCAGGGCTTCTGCAGGGCGGTACATAGCCGGGGGGGAACATACAAGGATTGCATCGTTTATTTGGCCCAGCCTGTTTTCCGCAGCAACCATGAGGGTGCGGGCAGAGATGGGGCTGCCGGGGCTCCACTGGAGGGGGAGCTTCCCCTTGTCCTGTTCAGCAGCAGGCTGAACAGCTTCGGGGCGGGGAAAAGGACTCGGAATGGGGGCAGCAGCGTACTGCTCCACCCGCTTTACTGCTTCTGCGGCAGCTGCGGAAAAAAGGGATGATTCATTCCCGGCGATTAGGATGCCCCGTGTCATGGATGGATTTTAGCCTGTCCCGGGGCTCTTGTGAAGCCTACCCCAAGTTTACTATGCTGTACCCATGCCCGAAAAAAAATACAACCCCCTGCTTCTTGTGGTGATCTATGGGGATATTGCCCTTTACGGTTTTGTAAGCAGCATGAGGGGCGTCACCTTCCCGCTCATCAAAAATGGCTTCGGCGCTTCTTATTACGAGCAGGGGCTCATGACTGCCCTCATCTCTTTTGTGGCAGTGTGTTTCTGTGTCATACCCGGCATGTTCATGAGCCGCTTCGGGCTGAAAAAAACCATCGCGTCCGGTTTCATTGTCATGAGCCTTGGCATGGCCTCCCTCTATCTTGCTTCAAGCTTTTGGATGGCAGCGGCATTGCTTCTTATCTTGCAGGCAGGGTTCGGTTTTTTTGAAATCGGCCTCAATGGCATGGGGGTCCGCATATTCACTGTGCGTTCGGGATTGATGCTGAATTTCCTCCATTTCTTTTTCGGCTTCGGCGCCATAGGAGGCCCCAGGCTGGCAGGGTTTTTGATAAACAAGCTTGGCCTGAGCTGGCAGCACGTGTACCCCATAGCCCTGATTCCGGTTTTCATCTTATTCGCTGTTTCCATGATCGCTCAATTTCCGGGGAAGATGAAAAACGAGGAGGCTGTTTCGAATCAGCCTGAGGCGCGGAAAACCGAAACAGCCCCGGACCAAATTTCAATATTCCGCGCCCTCAAAGAGCCTATGGTGTGGATATTCGGCCTCATCATGGGCTTTGTCTGTTCCATCGAAGCATGTTCAATTTCCTGGAGCGGTCTTTATCTTCAGGATGTGTTCGGCCTCGATCCTGCCACCACCGGCGCGGCTTTTGTATCCGCATTTTTCCTGCTCTATTCCCTCTCCCGCTTATTCGGCGGTTTTTTCATTGAAAAAATCGGTTATGTAAAAGTCACTATTGCTGCGAGTTTTATCACTACAATCCTGCTTCTTGCAAGCTTCTGCCTGGGGAGGCCCGGTATCTACCTCCTTCCGGTTTCGGGCATATTCATTGCCCTGCCCTACCCCACTATACTTGCGGTGAGCATAGGCGTCTTTAAAGAAAAAGCCCAGGCCATGAGCCCCGCTATTATCTCCATAGCCTTTGTCCTGAACGGCCTTGCGCAATTCGGCTTTGGAATATCGAATCGTTTCATAGGTGCAGCCTGGGCGTACCGGAGCTGCGTACTCTATGGGATCGTGCTTATCATATTGAGCCTGAAGCTAAGGTCCATGATGAAAAATTTAAAAACCGCCGTCGCTCATTAATGGATCATCATGATGAATACACGCAAGGCAGTATTTCTTGACATTGACGGCACCCTTATAACCCATGGCAAAGGGCCTTTCAGGGAAGACCTGGATCAGATTGAAGAAGCAGCCAGGCAGGGGCACCTCTTCTTTCTTAACACCGGCAGGGCTTTGTCGAATATACCCCGATTTTTCCTGGATTATCCCTGCCTTTCGGGAATATGCGCAGGGACAGGAACCCATGTGCTCCTTGAAGGCAGGACAATTTACCATAATTGGGTTAAGGAAGAGATTCTTGCGGATATCTGTTCCTGGTATTTTAACAGTTCCCGATGCTGCATTCTTGAAGGCGAAAATAATTGCTATGCTATAAACAAGGCTTCAAGATCTTATACAGTAAACCCGCCCATACCCATAAGCGGCATAGACGATATCCGGCGCATTTGCCCCAATGAACTCATCACCAAGCTGACCCTGGATGGCGCTGTCTCCGAAGACGAAAAGAAACTATTAGGGGATTATTTTCAGGTTCATGCTTTTTCTGATTATTCAGAGGCCATACTAAAGGGCGAAAACAAGGCAAAGGCCATGGAAGCCGTCATCGGCAGACTGGGCATAAGGCAGGAAGACACTATTGCTGTAGGGGACAGCGTCAACGACCTGGACATGATCCGCTATGCAGGATTAGGCATTGCCATGGGCAATGCCTGTGATGAGCTAAAACAGGCCGCCGACGCAGTAACCAAAGACTGCGGTTCCGGCGGCGCAGGGGAAGCGATTAAACGTTTTGCGCTTATTCTTCCAGTATGAGCAAAGTCTTGGGATCAAGGCGCAGAGCCATGTGCTCGGGATTGTATACATCCCTGTCCCGGGACACGGTAAGTTCAATATGATCCTGTTTGGGTTCAAGCACCACAATCACTTCAAAGAGATCGGCGTAGTCCTTGATCACCAACGGAATATCCCGTTTGTCATAAAGGGTTTCTGACGCACCGCCCTTGACAGTGCAGCTATACCAGACAGCAAGATTCAATTCTTTTGCAAAGGCTTTAACCTTGGCGATGCGCTCGCTATCGGAAGAAGAAAAATCATACCCGTCAACAATAACAAATTCTGCGCCGAAGCCGCCGTCGGCAACCATGGCCTTGAGGCTGCGGATGATCTGATCCACCGTAACCCCTTCCTGGTTGAACTTCATGAGCACCCGGTTTTTGACTATGTCGTTTTTTACTTCCTGTTCGTTTTCGAGGTTCTTCTTTTTGATAAACTCATCAAAAATATCCTCATACCAGGCAAGCACATAATCGGTGTGCTGGGTAAAAGAAATGTGAATCACCTTCTTGCCCTGAATCAATTTGTCCAGGGCTATCTGCACCAGCACCGAGGTCTTGCCAAGGCCCGAGGGGGAAGCAAGGAGCCCCAGCTCGCCGGGTTTTAAGCCCCCGTGTATGGACTTCATGAAAACCCGCACCGGGCTGCGTTCTATTAATTCTGATATTACCATTTAATCACTCCTTGAACCTTCGGTGGAGGTTCCCTTAATACGATTTAGCGGCCCTGCTCTTTGCGCCGCTTCTCCTCATATTCTTTGGTAAGGGCTTCGAAAATGCTTTGGGGAACCTTCCCGTACTTTTCAAATTCCATGGTGAATTCTGCCTTGCCCTGGGTAAGGGAACGCAGCACCGTTGAATACCCGAACATTTCGCTCAGGGGGACTTCGGCATCCACCCGGGAAAAAGTCCCGTCTTCGGTAGACGCTGAAATGATGCCCCGCCGCTGGTTGATGGAAGCGTAGATGTTGCCCTGGAATTCAGTGGGCCCCTCTACCGAAACCTTCATGATAGGTTCGAGGATAACGGGCTTGGCTTTTCCATAGGCTTCCCTGAAGGCGCCGATGGCCGCAAGCTGGAACGCGATATCCGAAGAGTCTACCGGGTGGCTCTGGCCGTCG
Source organism: Leadbettera azotonutricia ZAS-9 (assembly GCF_000214355.1). Taxonomy (GTDB): domain Bacteria; phylum Spirochaetota; class Spirochaetia; order Treponematales; family Breznakiellaceae; genus Leadbettera; species Leadbettera azotonutricia. Next base: position 3,405,387 of record NC_015577.1, read on the forward strand.
TTGATGACGCAGCGTATGTTTACAATGGGGAACCCGATGAGGCTGCCCCTCTTGACGGCTTCCTTAAAGCCCTTGTCGCAGCTCGGCACATATTCCGTAGGAATGGCGCCGCCTTTCACATTGTCCACGAATTCGTAATCGCCGTCGGCGTAGGGCTCCATATAGCCTGCGACACGCCCGTACTGGCCCGAACCGCCGGTCTGCTTTTTATGGGTATAGTTGAAATCGGCCCGCTGTGAAATAGCCTCGCGGTATGCAACCTGGGGCCTCCCCGTATCAACTTCGCACTTATACTCGCGCTTCATGCGTTCGATGTACACTTCAAGGTGAAGCTCGCCCATGCCCTGCACGATGGTCTGGTTCGACTCGGCGTCCACATAGGTGCGGAAGGTAGGATCTTCTTTGGTGAAGCGGTTAAGGGCCTTTCCCAGCTGATCCGCAGACTTTTTGTCTTTGGGGGTGATGGCAAGGGAGATAACCGGTTCAGGCACGTACATGGAAGTCATGGCGTAATTGATGCTGCTGCCGCAGAAGGTATCGCCCGATGCACAGTCAACGCCGAAAAGGGCCACGATATCGCCGGGCGCCCCCTCGGTGATATCTTCCATATCATCCGAATGCATACGCACAAGACGCCCCACCTTGAAGCGCTTGCGGGCACGGGTGTTGATAAGCTCATCGCCCTTTTTGAGAGCGCCCTGATAGATTCTGACGTATGTGAGCTGGCCGTACTGTCCGTCTTCAAGCTTGAAGCCCAAGGCTACGCAGGGACTTTTGTCATCACAGGAAAGCTCTTTCTGCTCTTCGTTGTGGTCGAGGTCAAGGGCATAGTTTTTGACTTCAGTAGGATTGGGGAGATAATTGTTGACCCCATCCAAGAGGGCCTGGATACCCTTGTTCTTGTAAGCCGAACCCACCATGACCGGGACAAACTGTTCGGCCAAAGTTCCTTTGCGGATGGCTACCCGTATCATATCCTCGGGTACAGCCTCGCCTGAGAGGTAGTGCTCTGCAAGCTCATCGGAAAAGAGGGAAACCGCATCGATAAGCTCTTCGCGGTACTTTTCGGCATCAGCCTTGAGGTGGGCGGGGATCTCCGCATAGCGGATCTCGGTGCCCTGGTCGCCGTCAAAGTACATGGCCTTCATGGTGATAAGATCCACTACGCCCTCAAGCTTATCTTCAAGCCCTATGGGAATCTGGATGAGAACGGCGTTGAGGCCGAGCTTCTCGCGAAGCTGAATCTTTACCTTGAAAGGGTTGGCCCCTGTACGGTCGCATTTATTGATGAATGCGATACGGGGGACATGGTACCTCTTAAGCTGGCGGTCCACGGTGATTGACTGGGACTGAACCCCGCCAACAGCGCAAAGCACAAGGATTGCCCCGTCCAGAACCCGCAAAGAACGCTCGACTTCGATGGTGAAGTCCACGTGCCCGGGTGTATCGATGAGATTAATAGTGTGTTCTTTCCATTCAACCTGGGTGGCTGCGGACTGGATAGTGATCCCCCGCTCCCGCTCAAGCTCCATGTGGTCCATGGTGGCCCCCACGCCGTCTTTGCCGCGGACTTCGTGAATGGCATGAATCTTGTCGCAATAGAACAAAATACGCTCAGAAAGGGTCGTTTTCCCCGAATCGATGTGCGCGCTAATCCCGATATTCCGCATCTTGGTGATATCGATGCCCATACTTCTATCTACTCCTTGAACCCGCGGTCGAGGTTCCCTTGTCTATAAAACGCAATAGACTCCGCTAATTGTTGTAATATAGCAAGGTTTTCAATAACTTGCAAGCCCTACCAAGGCAGGGCATCCGCGCCTCTTGCCGGGGCCTTTTCGTCAGCAAAATTTGCCTTAAAATACTTTACCTTTATCCATGATCCCCTTGTGTAAAAATTACCCGTACCCCCTGGAACGGGTAAAATTTCCCCGCATTTTTTTAGAATTCTACCATAATATGTACCAAAAAATGTCAAAATCGCCGTATCTTGGCTTGGCATGATTCTTGCTATATAAATAGAATAGTGAAAGTACCTATAAAAGCGTCTTCGTGGACAGCTGCAATTTTAAGCTGGATTCTCGTTTCGGCTCTCGTGGTTTTTACTATCTTCAACTTCCGGGACAGGGCCCGGCTTATACGCGACAATGACAATGAACGGCTCCTCAATATGCTGTTTACCAGCCTCAGGGATTATGATGATTTTGGATCGGCCATTGAATCCAACCCGATCCTCAAGGAGAGAATCGCAGGATTCGCGGTTTATGGCAGCGATCTTCTCCCCCTGTACCAATGGGGAAAAACACCTGCTGTGTTCGACGAAGGGAGCCTTGATAAAAAAATCCCGGGAAACCGGAACGGGCGCTATACCATAATCGATCCAAAAAGCCATTCAATAAAATTTATTCTCCATACCGAACGTGAGCCCCCTATGTCCCCGTCCATCCAAAAACCATGGGAAAAGAAACCGGGCGACAACCAGGCGGGGCAGCGCTTTGCCATGGGGCAGGGAGGCCCCTGGTTTTTTAATTTCCTGTTTTCCGGGAAGTATTACTATATTGATATTACCCACCCTGCATATTGGCGGACCAGGAGTTCCACTGCCATATTGGGGTCCCTTTTTATTGCGGCTTTTCTTGTGCTGATTATCTACATGCGTCATCTCTACATACGGAACCGTGAATACCGGGACAGGATTGAATCCCAAAAAAACCTGGTAGTGCTCGGAACCGCCGCTTCCACCCTGGCCCATGAAATCAAAAACCCCCTTTCGTCCATACGGCTCCAGACAGGGATTTTGGAAAAGCTCTGCCCCGGGAATGGCAAAGAAGAAGTTGCCATTATCAACGAAGAAGTTGACCGCCTTTCGGCCCTTACCTATCGGGTTAACGATTATCTGCGGGAGGCAAAAGGAAACCCTGTACCGTTGAACATAGCTGAACTTGTGGCTGAAACAGGGCGCAGGCTCTGCGGGAAGGACTTGGCCTCCCCCGCTTCGGATAAAACCGCAATGATCCTTGCCGATCCCGAAAGGCTCCGCTCGGTATTTGAGAACTTGATACGCAATGCCCTCGAAAGCGGCGGACCCCGGGATATGGTGGAAACCCTGGTTGTCCATGTGGGCAATACTGTTACTGTTACTGTCAGCGACAGAGGGATTGGCATTGCCGGTGAAGATCTGGGCCGCATCTTCGATCCCTTCTTTACAAGAAAGAGCACAGGCACAGGCATCGGCCTCTCCATCAGCAAACGCTTTACCGAAGCAGCAGGCGGATCCATCGCATTGGAAAACCGTGAGGGAGGCGGCGCAGAAGCCAAAGCCGTGTTCCCTGCATTTGTAGAATCTTTAAACGAATAAGGGGGAAGGCATGCGGGTGCTGATTGTGGATGACGAAAAAAACATCAGGGAATCTCTCAAAAAATACCTAAGCCTTGAAGGCATCGAATCGGAGGGGGCTGAAACAGCCGAAGCAGCCCTGGACTGCCTGGAAAAGGAAAGCTTTGACGCAGTGGTGCTGGACCTCAAGCTGCCAGGCATGAGCGGGCAGGAAGCCCTAGAAAAAATGCAGCAGCGGGGAATCCTTGCACCGGCTATCATGATTTCTGCCCACGGCCAGATAGCCGATGCAGTGGCAGCCCTCAAAACAGGGGCAAGGGATTACCTCGTAAAACCCTTTGATCCTGCGGAACTCATCATCAAGATCCATGCCCTGGTAGAAAACAAGCGCCGCGAAAATGTCATAGAAGCCGAAAAACGCACAGCGGGGCTTGAAGAAACATTTATAGGCCAAACCCCCGCAGTAAAACGCCTCCTTGAGCAGATAGGAAAAATCGCCTCCACTGATGTAACTGTTCTAATTACCGGTGAGAGCGGCACTGGCAAAGAAGTGGCTGCCAGGGAAATACACAACCGAAGCCCCCAGAATGGAGAGCCTTTTGTGGCAGTGAACATAGGGGGCATACACGAGGGCCTCATGGAGAGTGAACTCTTTGGCCACGAAAAAGGAAGCTTCACCGGGGCTGCGGGCCGCAAGCAGGGCCTTTTTGAACTTGCAGGCAGGGGTACCATTTTCCTTGACGAAGTCGGGGAAATGCCCATGGCGCTCCAGGTCAAGCTCTTACGGGTGCTTCAGGAAAAGAAAGTCCGCCGGCTTGGTGGCAACAGCGATATTCCCATAAATGCCAGGATTATTTCTGCTACCAACAGGGATCTGGAAGTTTTGATAAAAGAAGGGCGCTTCAGGGAAGATCTCTATTACCGATTAAATGTTTTCCGCTTAAGCCTTCCGCCCTTGCGGGAAAGAATAGAAGACATCCCCCTCCTTACGGATCATATCCTTTCCAAGCTCTGCGCCCGCATGGGCAGGGCAAAACCGGAACTGGATAAAGGCGTTATGGAAAGCCTTGCAGCATATCCTTTCCCTGGCAATGTGCGGGAACTGGAAAACATCCTTGAGCGGGCTTTGATTTACTGCGGGGGCAATAGTATAAAAACCGAAGATATCGACTTGCACAAGGGAAACCCGGCATCCCGGAACCAGGGAACCTGCTGCATGCAGGGGGCGGCAGAAACTTCTACCCAAACAGGGGATACATCAATGAAAGACAAGCCTCTTGCCCAGCCTGTCTCAATGGAAGATATTGAGAAGAAGGCCATCCTCGAAGCCCTTGCCCGCTGCAACGGGAACCGTACCAGGGCTGCGGAGATATTGGGACTGAGCCGCAAGACTATACTTAACAAGCTTAAATCTTACGGGCTTTGACCAGGGCCTTTTGCAGAAAAGCACACAAAACCGCACAAAGGAAAAGAGGGGCTTAATGGATTTCTTCTATTAATGTGCCGTCTTTTTCTATGACTGTTTCTTTTCCGTCTTTGCTGATTGCTACAATGGTCGGATTTTTTACAAGACCGTCCAAGTGTATCAATGCAGGGGCATCGTTATCGTAATTGTGGCCTATGGCAAAGTGGCAGGTGCTGAAGGCTTTTTCGTCTTCGAGCATGCGGCCCGATATTCTGGCTGCGGGGTTAAGGCCTATGCCGAGTTCACCGATGTTGCGGGAATTTTTGGCGTATAGTTTCCCTGCGCCCTGGGGTATTTGCCCAAGCCTTTCATAATCCCTGGCATTCAGCTCTGCAAGCTCAATGGTGCGCCTAAGTTCGGCTGCTTCTTCTCCGCCCTTGATGTCGGTGACAAAGCCTTTTTCGAGAGTGCAGCGTATGGGGTCATTGATCACAATATCGCCGTCGTGGAGGCTGATGGAACCGTCGAAAACAATTAAACCCTGGCAGGTTCCATTTTCCGGGGAGATGAAGGATTCGCCTGCGGGGAGATTACCGCCCCTGCCGCCGGCCGAAAAATCGCCGTCATCCGAATGGGCTTTGCGGTCTTTTAAGCCTACCATTATATCTGTACCGCCGGGGGCTGTAACATGGACTCGAACCGCTTCGTCAAGAAAAGTTTTGATAATATAGCAGCGCTTTTTGAGGAGATCGTAATCAATAGGAACAGTGCGGACAAACGATTCGATGGTGGTGGATGGGGACCAAAAGGCCCGGCAGTTCTTCTCTCCGTAAAGCTGGAGATGAAAAACATGATCCCATTTGGAACCTTTATATTCATAAGGCGAGGCAAAACCTTTCGGGTCTTTGCCCAATTTTTCTGCGCTTAACGAAATGAACACCTTGGGCCTTGCGTCGAAGGCAGCTATCACCGCCGGCTCTGCAAAATCCATCTGGGTTTTCACCGGCTGGAAGATGAGGCTCGGCGAAGCTCCGGCGTCAAGGGCTGCATCGTAGAGAGCCTCGGCGATTGCCGCAACATCGGCCTCGGGGTTGGACACTATCAAAACCTGCTCATCAGGTTTTACCTTGAGGGAGACATCGATGGCGATCCTGGCGGCTTCTTTTAAACCTGAAGCTTCGGCATCGCTTCGAACTGAACTCATATTGGCAAATTTGGACATTCTACTCATAAAACGAGTATGCCTATTTCCCCCTTTCTGTGCTATACTCCCCCTGTGAATATCATTCTCTTTGAGCCCCACGAAATGGGAAAGCCCCTGCCCAGGCGGGATGAAAGGACTATCCACCTCCTCAAGGTGCTGCGCAAAAAAGCGGGGGATTCTTTTGACGCAGGACTCCTGGGCGGCAATGTGGGGACGGGCTTCATTGAGGATATCAAGTTCGACGGTTCTATTGTCTACATCCTTGATCTCAAGGAAGCTCCCCCGCCCCGTTATCCCGTACGCCTTGCAGTGGGTTTTCCGCGTCCCATACAGATACGCCGCATTTTAAGGGATCTTTCCAATCTGGGGCTTGAAGCCATCGATCTCATCGGCACCGAGTTGGGAGAAAAAAGTTACCGGGATACAAAGCTCCTCACCGACGGGGGCGCCAGGGCTGCCCTTATCGAGGGGGCGGTGCAGGCACGGGACACCCGCATACCTCTGCTTTCAGCATACACGAGCCTTGATGAATGGCTGGGGGAACGGCCCTGGGACAAACCCCAGTCCCCTGAGCATACTTCGGATTTTAGCTGGAATATTTACGCAGCCGGGCTCAGCAAAAACCGGAGCCCCATTCTGATTGCGGCGGACAACGTGCGGCCCGAAGGAACCCTTGCAAACTTGAGCGCCCTGGGCCAATCCATGGTTCTGGCTGTGGGCTCCGAACGGGGCTGGTCCGACGCCGAACGGGACAAGCTTGAAGCTGCGGGTTTTTTGCGGCTTTCCATGGGAGACCGGGCCTTGCGCACCGAAACAGCCTGCACGGCTGCTGCTATCCTGGCTCTGGAAAAAACCGGCGTCCTGGGCTAAGATCCCTTTATGAATCAGGATCACGTAAAAAAACAACTCCTCGCAATAGAAGACGCCCCTCTGGATTTTACCCTTCTCTTTTCGGGGAAGAAAAGCAAAAGAGTAAACGGCCTCTATAAACCTGACACAAGGGAAATACTCATCCATAACCGTAATTTCGATCAGGATGGGGCGGGTGACAACCTCCTCCTCTACACGGCGATCCACGAATACGCCCACCACCTCCACGCATGCGCCAGGGGCGGCACCCTTTCCGCCAAGGCCCACACTGCCGAGTTCTGGGCCATACTCCACGATCTCCTTGAAAAGGCCGAAGCTAAAAAGATCTATAAAAATGTTTTTGACGGTTCAAAGGAACTTGCCGAACTTACCGAGACCATCAGGAAAAAATACCTCAAGGAAAACGGCAGCCTCGTAAAAGACCTGGGCATGCAGCTCCTCAAAGCCCACGATCTCTGTATCGAGGCGGGGGGCCGCTGGGAGGATTATATCGACAGGGTGCTCCGCATTCCCAGGGCAGCGGCAAATCTTGCCATACGCATGCACCAGTACAATCTTAACCCCGAAACCGGGGCCGACAATATGCGCTTCCTTGCGGGCATCAAAAATGAGGAAAAGCGCGAGGAAGCCCAAGCCTCCCTCATCAAGGGCAAAAGTCCGGACATGGTGAAAATTGCTGCCCGGGAAAAACCAGTTGATGAAGACCCCAGAGAGCGGCTGGAAAAAGAAAAGCAGCGCCTGGAACGGACCATTGCGTCCCTCAACAAAAGGCTCAAAGAAGTGGAAGAAGAACTGGAATACACTTGATCCGGTTTCTGGTTCTTTCTGCTTAAAAATCTTCCGCTCATCATTTTCGCTTTTTATGCCGATAATCAAGAACCATGATCTCCTGTTCGTCAAACAAACGCCTTTTTTTAGGTTTGATTTTACTCTCAATTCTTTCCGGGGGCTTAAGCCCGGCCCTTTTCGCCCAGGGCTATACCCTGCCCCTCTCGGCAGGCGCTGAACAGGCACGGGATGCGCGGCCCCTTTTCCCCTGGGCTTTCCAGATGGATTATATTGATACACAAAACGCCAGGGAAGCTGCAAGGCCCTACTGGGTCTATACGGAAGCTGAATATGCAAGCCTGGTTGCCCGCTCTCAGGAGACAGGTTCCATGCTCCTCAACAATGATATACTGGCCTTTTACGGCCACCCCCTTTCAAAAAACATGGGGATCCTTGGCCGCTTTACCAAAGAAGAACTGAACGAAAAACTCACCGCCCTTGCTGAAGAATACCGTGCAGCCGGCGGCGGACGGGGAGTGCGCAAGGCTTTCTACATCATATTCGGAACCGTATGGCCCGAAGGCGAGATAGGCATCATACGGGAATCGATTTTAAAAGAGTACATTGAGTTCGCCCTTGAAAACGATATATTGATATTCATTGATCATCAGATAGGCCGCTACACCCCTGTGGACTCCCTCAAGAGGATGCTCCCCTGGCTCAGGTATCCCAATGTTCATTTGGCCCTGGACCCCGAATGGCGCACCACCAAGCCCATGGTAGAGATTGGCACTGTCACTGCGGATGAGGTGAACCAGGCACAGAAGGTGATGGAAGAATACATCATCGAGAACCACATTCCCGGCGAAAGGCTTTTGGTGATACACCAGTTTAATTACCGCATGATTTCGAGCAGGGAAAATGTTGACTCAGGCTTTGGAAGGGTACGTCTCGTGCACTGTGCCGATGGCTTCGGAAACCCCAACATCAAAAGGCAGGCTTATGCTTTTAACGCACAGGCATCCAACATGCCCGTAAAAGGCTTTAAGTTGTTTTACAACTTCGGTATACCCGGAGCGGGCTTTGACAGTCCCCTCCTCACGCCGAAAGAAGTATTCGCCCTTGATCCCCGGCCCTATATCGTGATGTATCAATAAACAGCGGCTAATACCCCGCTTTTTTGTCCACCAGATGCTCGAGGGGCTGTCCTTTATTGTACCGTTTCAAATTTTCCAAAGTTATCTCCATGGCAAAGGCCGCATAATTATTTCTGGTCCCCGCATAATGGGGAGTGATGATCACATTTTCCATATCCCAAAGAGGGGAGTCCTTTGGCAGGGGCTCCACAGAAGTAACGTCCAAAAGCGCTGCGGCAAGCCGGCCGGATTTAAGGGCTTCCATCATGGCAGCCTCATCATTGGTGGGGCCTCGGCCCACATTCACATACACGGCTCCGCGCTTAAAGAGGTTAAATTCTTTTTTGCCCAAAATGCCTTTGGTCTCTTCGGTAAAAGGGAGTATGTTCACCACATAGTCAGCCTCGCCAAGAAGTTCGCCCAGCTTATCCATAGTTTCGATACGCACATCGGCGCCGGGATTTGCAGGATGCCTGCGTATGCCAATGACCTTCATACCAAAGGCCTTCGCCGCTATGGCAGTCTGCTCGCCTATCGCGCCATACCCAATGATAAGCATGGTCTTGCCCGCTAAAACATCAGTTTCAGAATCCTTGGGATGCACCCACTCATGCTTTTTCTGGGCTGCAAAAACTTTGGGGAAAAAGCGGTTTCTTGAGAGTATCATGCCGAAAATATGCTCGGTGAGCTGATCACGATGCATGCCCGAAGTATTGGTAATGCTCACTGCATGGTCCTTTAATTCAGGATGGGCAACAAGACCGTCCACTCCGGCGCCCCAAAGCTGAAACCAGCGCAGATTTGGCATTTTTGCCGGAAGATCCCAGGGCCCGAACCCAATGAGAATTTCGGTCTGATCCAGATATTTTTCCATTTCAGGCCTGTCCAGTGCGTGGATTATCTCCCTGCCTTCGGCCTGACTCCGCAGCGCTTCCATTTCTATACTGCCGAAACGCTCGTTAGGCAGGGTTACCAGGATTATTCCCTTATTTTGATTCATACTGATATAATAAGAGAAAAGGAGCCTTTATGTCATCTGTTTCCATCACCATTAACGCCGATATCAGGCTGCGCTTTGCAGCGGAGGAAGACGTACCCCTCATCCTGGAATTCGTAAAAGCCCTGGCAGAATACGAACATCTTTTGGACAAAGTTACTGCCACCGAAGAAGGATTGCGCAAAACACTTTTTAAGGATAGAAGGGCTGAAACCGTAATTTGCGAATACCAGGGCAAACCTGCGGGTTTCGCGCTTTTCTTCCATAATTATTCAACCTTTATGGGAAAACCAGGCATTTATATTGAAGACCTTTTTGTCAAACCCGAATTCAGGGGAAAGGGCCTGGGGAAAATCCTGCTCCTCTATATGGCAAAACTTGCAGCGGAACGGGACTGCGGAAGGCTCGAATGGGCCTGCCTCAACTGGAACGAACCTTCCATCGCCTTTTACAAAAGTCAGGGCGCCGTGCCCCTTTCAGAATGGACTACCTACCGCGTTACCGGAGACACACTCCGGTCTTTGGCAAAATCGCTGTAAAGGTAAAAATTCAATTTCAGATCCCCTGCGGTTTTTAAGAGATATTCAAGCCGCCGGGGGCTGATACCCCAGGCTGCGCTTTCAGAAATAGTGTGGGTAGTAAGGGGCAGTACAAAACCCTTTCCTAAAAATTTAACCGTTCTCAACATGAGGGCTATAGAGCGATCGAAATGTTCATCGCCCTTGATTACCGTGTTGTCGATGGCCCTTGAACTGATATACCTTGTGTTGATCCCTTCTTCATCGTACAGCCTGTAGGTAGTTCCGTAGCCCCGGACCAGGGCAAAATGTTCCAACAGAATTTGATGCATCCAGGGCTCAGAAAATCCAAAGGGGTATGCGAAGGAACTAAGGGGTACTCCGGCCTCACGGAAAGCGGCAATCCTGGAAACCGTCTCCTCCATAAAAATATCCCTTGTCAGCTTGCGGAGATCCTTGTGATGCAAGGTATGATAGCCCACATCATGTCCCCGCTTTAGGGCCTCAAGACAGAAGGGGCAGAATTCACCCTGCACAAAAAACGTAACCTTCGCATCATACTTGGCAAAAAGATCAAAGTACTGCTCCCAGGTTTCCATATAGTCATCATCAAAACCCAAAAGTATCCCGGCGCTCCCTGCTGACGGAATCCAGATAAAGCTGTCTTCGAGAAAGGCTTCTGTTTCTTTTTCAGTAATTTTAAAACGTACCCTTAAGTCCTCGGCTCCAAGATCATACACAATGCTGTAATCCCCTGTGGGGTCTGAAATTTCCGCCATCACCGAAATGTCCCCTTCGTCATCAAGTACAAAATACTTGGTGATTTCATCACCATTCCGCTTAACCTGCAAGGCTATGCGTTCCATTACGGGGATGATTACTTCAGGCGGGGGAATTTCCTCAATGAGGGAATCTTCAGGAAGAGCTTCCTGCCTGATGGCGGGTCGGCCGGCGCAGGCACTTAAGAACGCCAACAAGAGGAGAAGAGGGGTAATAATTCTTATATTTTTCATATAGAATAAAGTATGATACAACTATTTTCATCATTAAAAGAAGCCCAGGCAAAGCTGGCCCTGCAAAGCCGCAGTACCAAAGACGCTGCCCTCGGAGAAGTCAGCAAGGTTATCAATAAAAATCGCAAAGAGATACTCGCCGCCAATGCCCTTGATGTTGAAAAGGCCCGTTCCGGCGGCATGAAAGACAGTCTCCTCGACCGGCTCTTATTGAATGAAAAACGCATAGACTCCATTATAGAAGGACTTGAAACCGTCATTGGCCAGGAAGATCCCATAGGCAGAATCAAGGCGGGCTGGCGGACACCCAGCGGCCTCCTCATAGAACAAATGGCGGTACCCCTGGGGGTTATCGCCATCATCTACGAATCAAGGCCCAATGTTACTGCCGATGCCTTTAGCCTGGCCTATAAGGCGGGCTGTGCCATCCTGCTCCGGGGTTCTTCCGCAGCCCTGGAATCCAACAAGGCCCTGGTCAAAGCCATCAAGCAGGGCCTTGAAGCAGGCGGCGGCATTCCCGGGGCTGTAGAACTTGCCGCTTCAGGCAGCCGCGGCGAGGTGGACGAAATCCTTGCTGCACGAGGCTTGATCGACGCGGTGCTTCCACGGGGTGGAAAGGATCTGATACGCCATGTAGTGGACAATGCCAGAGTACCGGTCATAGAAACCGGCGAAGGCAACTGCCACATCTACGTGGAACCCAGCGCGGACATTCCCAACGCTGTGGACATCATCGAAAATGCCAAACTCCAAAAGCCCGGCGCCTGCAACGCCGTAGAAACTGTCTTAGTACACCGCAGCGCATTAAGCGTCCTCATGCCCGCCCTTGCCGCGCGGCTTACAGGCAAGGCGGAACTCCGCTGCGATGCTGGCGCCAGAGCAGCCATTGGAACGCCGCCTCAGGGCCTTATCTTAAAAGATGCAACAGAATCCGATTGGGAAACCGAATTCCTCGACTATATTCTGGCTGTCAAAACCGTGGATTCCCTGGACGAAGCCATAAACCACATTAACAAATACGGCACCCGCCACTCGGAGGCCATACTCACCAACGACCTCAAGGCGGCGGACGAATTCTGCCACCGCGTGGACGCAGCCTGCGTGTACACCAACGCATCAACACGCTTTACCGACGGCGGGGAATTCGGCTTTGGCGCGGAGCTGGGAATCAGCACCCAAAAGTTCCACGCCCGGGGTCCCATGGGGCTTGAAGCCCTCACCACGATAAAGTACCGTATATCAGGCTCAGGCCAAATCAGGACATAGCAGATGATACCAAAACTAATCGCAGACGCGCGGAAAATAGTCTTTAAGTTCGGTTCCAATACCCTGGCCGACAAGGAAGGTAAAATCAACACTTTCTTCCTTGATGAATTGGCGGAACAAACAGCGGCACTGATGAAAAAGGGCAAACAGATCGTCATCGTATCTTCCGGGGCACAAGTGGCGGGCACTTCGACCATGGGGAAGTGGGCGCGGAAACGGGACATCCACTACAGGCAGGCCCTCTGCGCCGTGGGCCAGGTTGAACTCATGGGCGCATGGAGGCGGGCCTTTGAAAAGTACAGCATTCACATTGCCCAGATACTCCTGACCCGGGACGACTTCGGCGATTCCAACCGCACCCTCAACATGAGGAACACCCTCTTTACCCTGGTGGACGAGGGCATCATCCCCATCATCAATGAGAACGACACAGTCTCTGTAGAAGAAATCAAAATCGGCGAGAACGACACCCTGGCTGCCCAGTCGGCTATACTCTGGAGCGCGGATCTCCTCATCCTTTTCAGCGACATAGATGGGCTCTACAACAAGAACCCCAAAGAATTCCCCGACGCGGAACTGGTGCCTATCGTCAATGACATTGCGGAGATACGGAAGTCCATCGCCATCGGGGGAACCAACAATTTCGGTACCGGCGGCATCGCCACCAAACTTTTGGCGGCGGAACAGGCCCTGCCCTACGGCATACCCACCATCATTGCCCACGGAGGCAAGCCCCGTATGCTCGAAGCCCTGGCCGCAGGCAAACAACAGGGAACAGCCTTTTTGGTAAGCTGAATCAACAACAAAAAGTGAGGAACACATGGATATAACCATTGCTTGCATAGGAAGCGGAAACATGGGCGGCGCCCTGATGAAGGGAGCTGCGGATATTGTGGGAGCCAGAAACATCGGCTATGCGGATGCGGACAAGGCTAAGGCGGAAGCCGCAGCCAAAGCCCTGGGGGCTGGGGTCTATGCATCCAACATCATAGCAGCCCAGAAAGGCGATTACATATTCCTGGCAGTGAAGCCCCAGGTTCTCCAGGCGGTTCTCGAAGAAATCGCCCCAATAATACAAGATCGCCTAGCCGAAAACCGCCCCCCCATAGTGGTATCCATGGCGGCAGGCTGGACCATAGCCAAAATACAGGCAGGGCTGGGACCAAAGGTTAAGGAACTGAAAGTTAAGGAACCAAAGGTTAAGGAACTGAAAGTTCCAGTGATCCGCATTATGCCCAATACGCCGGCCCTCATTTCCAAAGGGGTTATCGTCATGGCCCCCTCGCCGGAAGTACCGCCTGAAAAAACCGCCGAACTTGAAAAGATACTTGCCGCAGCAGGCATTGTGGACAGGCTGGACGAAAAATACCTCGACGCCGTAACCGGCCTTTCAGGCTCAGGCCCCGCCTTTGTCTACCTCTTTATAGAAGCCCTGGCGGACGGAGGGGTCCGCACCGGCCTCCCCAGGGACAAGGCCCTGCGTTATGCCGCACAAACCGTTTTAGGGTCGGCAGCCATGGTTCTGGAGACAGGCAGGCATCCGGGAGAATTAAAGGATATGGTGACTTCACCCGGAGGCACTACCATTGCCGGGGTTGCGGCCCTGGAAAACGGCGCCTTCAGGGGCACAGTTATGCAAGCTGTTGAAGCAGCCTGGAAGCGTTCAGCAGAACTGGGATAAACCTAGGCAATAGCAGCCGATTGCTGCTGCTTTTCCAAACTTACAATGGTCTCTGCAAGCTTTGATAAATCAGGAGGCTTTGCAAAAGAAGCGTCTGCAGTATCGGGAATAGAAGCGCCCGGCGTGCCCATAACGAACACAAAGGGCTTCCCAAAAACCACCTCTTCCTTGACTGTGCGGATGAGCTTGGATGGATCTACCCCAGGAAGGGCTGCGTCCAAAAGCACGAAACCCGGCTTTTCTTCTGCCAGCTGCCGCCCTGCGTCAAAACCATCAAAGGCCTGGAGTATCTCATAATTCGGAAGCAGCCCATTGATCTGCTCCTTGAGGCGGTTATTCAAAGCCTCGTCATTGGAGGCAATCAGGAGGGTATCCCAATTCGCCTGCTCCATAAGGACCTGGAGGGCTTCGCCTGAATCCCCCATACCCCGTTTATCAAGGAAGGCAGCCAGATCCTTGGCGTAAATCCGGTATTGGCCCCCGGGGGTGGTAAAGGCTTTTAGGTAGCCATTCTTAATCCAATTGATAGCCGTCTGGTTGACGACCCCACAAATATTTGCCACTTCAAGAGCAGAGAAAATTTTGACCCTACGTCCGTTCCTGGACACGATGTACTCCTTGAAACTCCGTTGGAGCCCCCTCTTTTTACATATGAAAAACTAATATCTTTCATTCGAAGGTTACTGTGTATGGATAACCTTCAGTATGTCTTTTCCATACTAAGAATATATCTTAAATTGGATAAAATGCAATCAAAAATCAAAAATTCTTGAAAAAAAGCGCTATTTACGCATCATTTTTGGCTATCTCTCGAAATAACGGTTAAGAACATCAGCCGAAAACCCTTCGGATTTTAACAAGCCCCGGAGCGAATACCCATCCTCTTCCAGGAGATTCTGGGGATGGTTTTTCTCCAAAAAACGCTCCAGCAGGGCAAATTCAGCTTCCTCATCCAGAACCTTTGCAAAAGCCCCTGAAATGGCATCCCTATCCACCCCCTTGCCGCTTAGGGATGCGGAAAGCTTCTTCGGCCCCGGGATCTTGCCCCCCCGTTTTGCAAGCTTGGAACGAAGCCAAAACTCGGCATACCGCCCGTCATTCACAAGATCCAGGCCTATGAGCCGGGAAACCACAGCCTGGACACAGGCCCTTTCATGGCCCCTCTGCTCCAATTTGCGGGTTAGGCCAAGCCTGGTCTGCTCAGCAATACCGACAAGCCTCATTCCAGCCTGTTCAGCCTTGTAGCAGGCGGCTGCAAAACGCAAAGCCTCCTCTTCGGAGGGGGAAAATTCCTTCCCTGTTTCCCAGGAAGAAGGATCTTCACAATAATCTTCCAAATAACAGGGCTTTAGGGAAAGGGCGGCGCCGTCAGAGAGCCCTATTTTATAAAAAAAATCGCCACCCTGAGCCTCTGTTCTAAGCGAAACAAGGTTCATGGCAGCGTAAAAGACAGGAAAAAGGACAAAACTAGCGTAGATCAGCTAGCGTATGCATGAGCGGATGTTAATCAGCCTGCGCCAATTAACGCTTGGAGAACTGGAACCGTCTGCGGGCGCCAGCCTGGCCGTACTTTTTGCGTTCCACCATGCGGGGATCACGGGTTAGATAGCCGTTGCTCCTGAGGCTTGTGTAGTTCCCCTGGTCAACCTGGCAAAGGGCCCTGGAGATGCCGTGGCGGCAGGCGCCTGCCTGGCCATTGGAACCACCGCCATACACGTTGATGAGTATATCAAACTTGTTTTCGTTGGCAGTTACCATGAGGGGCTGGCGCACCATGAGGGCATGCTCGCCCTGGGGGAAATACTGGTTCAATTCCTTGCCATTGATGACGATTTTGCCGCTTCCGTCCCGGAGATACACCCGTGCAACGGAAGTCTTTCTCCGACCGGTTCCAATACCTAAATTCTTTATCATTTACTTAACCTCAATAACCTGGGGGTTCTGGGCAGCATGGGGATGCTCGGCCCCGGGGTAGACTTTTACGTTGTTCTCAAGCTTCCTTCCCAAAGGCCCTTTGGGAAGCATGCCTTTAACCGCCAGTTCCAGGGGGGAACAGGGGTGCCTTTCCAGCAATTTTTCGTAAGTTACCGTCTTGAGGCCGCCTACATAGCCGGAATGATGATGATAGAGCTTATCCTGGGCTTTTCGGCCTGTGATAAGGGCCTTTTCGGCGTTGATAATCACCACAAAATCGCCAGTTTCCTGATGGGGGGCATACTCAGCCTTTTCCTTGCCCCGCACAATGGAGGCAGCCTTGGCAGCCACCCGCCCTACAGCCTTGCCTGCTGCGTCAATCACGAACCATTTCCGCTCAATCACAGCGGGTTTTACAAATATCGTCTTCATATATATCCTTCCCGAATAAAGTTCCAATAGAGAGTGAGAGCTAATATAATACAAAAGAATTTCCAATTGTGTCAAGCCCTTCGGGCTTGGCTTCGGCTTGGCTATTCCTTCTTTTCGGCAGCTTCTTCCTTCCTGGCTTCCGCCCTATCCTTCATGTCGGCTATGCCTACGAAGATCGCGATGAGGCCGATGAAGGCGGCTATGAAGGGGAGGAAGCCTTTGAAGAAAACAACGACCTCGTCCCACCAGCCAAGGCCCTGGGGAATGCAGGCAGCTACGGCTGCCGCCAAAACTATCAAACCGATTATAAGAGCTTTCATGTTATGACCCCTTTTTAACGATGGCGGTACTTCCGGGCTACCATTACCACAAAAGCGGCTATGAAAAACACCGTGGGCAGGCAGGGAAGCACAATGGAAACCAGCGGAACAGAGCCTATGGAAGGAACCGTGCCCCCTGTGATCCCGAAAAGTTCAAGGATCGAGTAGACTGTCTCCACATAGGCTGCAATAGTGCCGATTACCATGAGCATCCAGGCTATGTCCCTGGTCTTTGACCAGAGCATAATGGCAAAGAAGGATGCCAAAGCCCCCAGCGCCAGCCGGCTTATTATATAGGTTACTTGCCCGGAATCCATACCCATAGTATCCTGATTTAAAGCCGGAAAAGCAATACCAAAACTACCGGTATACGAAAGAAGTTTTTGGGAGGTTCCATGAAAACTGAAGGAAGCGGGCTTTGCCCCAAACGCCTCAAGAATGCGGAGGCTTATTTAAAGCGCATCGTGGATCAGGGCAAGGTTGCGGGCGCCGGGGGCATGATAATCCGGCATGGGGTGGAAGGCTTTTGCGCAAGCGCGGGCTTTCAGGACAGGGAAAAAAAGACCCCCATGAAGGACGATTCAATCTACCGCATTTACTCCATGAGCAAGACCTTTACCATCGTTGCAGCCATGACCCTTTACGAAAAGGGCCTTTTCAGGCTTCACCAGCCCATAGCGGATTTCCTGCCGGCCTTCAAAGATCCTAAAGTCGCGATTCATGACGAGCGCGGCCAGGCCACCCTGGTTCCTGCCAAAAGGCCCATCACCTTTGAACACCTTTTTACCATGACTTCGGGCATCCCCTACCCTGGGGAAAATTCTTATTCAGCCAGAATAATGGCGGATACAAACAAGAAGAGCTTTAAGGATGCAGCCAAAGGCAAGCCCTGGAACACAGCCAAGACAGTGGACGAAGCCGCCAAAACGCCCCTCTGTTTCCATCCTGGGGATCAGTGGATGTACGGCTTTTCCCACGATATTTTAGGCAGGCTCATAGAAGTGATTTCGGGCAAAACCCTGGGGCAATACCTTAAAGAAACAATTTTCGATCCCCTGGGGCTTAAAGATACGGCTTTTTATATCCCCAAGGAAAAGCAGCTGCGGGCGGTCAAACCCTACAGGCTGGGCCCCAAGGGCCTTGAGCTTGTGACGGATCTCGGCTCAGATCCTGCTTCCCCTACCCCTCCAGCCTTTGAAAGCGGCGGAGGCGGCCTCAATTCCACCATGGCGGACTGCGGGCGCTACGCGCAGATGCTCCTCCACGACGGCAAGTCGGGGAACGAGCGCATACTTTCCCGCAAAACCCTGGAGCTGATCAGGGCCAGCCACTGCATACCGTCAGAAATGGCCTCCGATGTTTTCCCCCACCTGATAGGCTATGGGTACGGCCTGGGGGTCCGGACCATGCTGGATACCGCCAAGGCCGGGCTTAACGGTTCCCTGGGCGAATGGGCCTGGGATGGCATGATGGGCACCTACTACTGCGTAGATCCGGCAGAGGACCTGACCGCCCTCTTCTTTATCCAGCTTATGTCGGATATCAACAGCGATCTCCAGCGGGGTTTTGTGCAGACTGTTTACGGGGCCATCGATGATTAACATGAGCGGAAAGCAGCATTTTAAAGAAATCGTGCAGCGAAAAGCGAGCCATTGCGGTTTTTGGCATGGATGTCCCAATCCCGCCAGTATAGAAAAGCTCTATGCCCATTATAAGGTCAAGGATGATTTTGAACTTGGCCTTAAGCTGGGAGCGGACTGCCGCTGGGTCATGCCCGATGCTTTCAATGCATGGACAAACCCCGAGTACCCCATGTTCGATGTGCTTAACGGGCAGAAACGCACTTCCCTAAGCGAAGCCGGGGTCTTTGCGGAAACAGAAGATCTGGCGGAAGTAGAAAAATTCCACTGGCCCGAAATGAAGTACATGGATTTTTCAGAAACACTAAAAGAAATAGATCGCACTGTTGCTGCGGGCCAGGCTGTTTTGAGCGGTATGTGGAGCTGCTTCTATCATAATGCCTGCGATTTCTTCGGCATGGAAAATTACTTTATGAAGATGCACACAGACCCCGAAATAGTGGACGCCGTAACCCGCCATATCGTAGACTTTTATCTTGAAGCCAACGAAAAACTTTTTAACCTTGCAGGGGACAAGATCGACGCATTCTTCTTCGGCAACGACTTCGGGAGCCAGCTCGATCTCCTCATCTCCCCCGAACACTTTGACCGCTTTGTCATGCCCTATTTCAGGGAGTTCACCGATCAGGCCCACCGCCACAATTACAACGTAGTGCTCCATTCCTGCGGTTCAATAGACCGGGTTATCCCCCGCCTCATCGACGCGGGCGTAGAAGTGCTGCACCCCATTCAGGCCATGGCAAAAAATATGGACGCCGAATCCCTCGCCAAAAAATACAACGGCAAAATCGTGTTCCTCGGCGGCGTTGACACCCAGCGCCTCCTCCCCTTCGGCAATGCCGACGAAGTGCGTAAGGATGTACACCGCTTAAAGGACCTCTTCGGCCCCAACTTCCTGGTCTCCCCGAGCCACGAATCCATACTGCCCAATGTATCGCCCGAAAACATTACCGCCATGGCGGAAACAGCGGCAGAGTGATGCAGACCATGGCATTGCCGGGCAACTAATTCTTAACTTCGTATACTAAGTTCTTCATCCACTCAGGTCTTATGCAGAATATTTGAGCTTTTTGGCCAATTACTTTTCACTTTTTTGTTGACAGATGGCCATAACATAGTATAATTACGGTAACATTTTTATCAAAGTTAGTATTAGAACTTAAAGGGAAATATTATTACGGCCGCGACCCGGGTTCCAAAATATATATTCCTCAAAAAAGAGCTGATCCGGCAAATAGAATCGGGTGCATTGCCTCCCGGGTCCCGGATTCCCAGCGAGAATGAGCTTTGCAGGCTCCACGGGATCAGCATCATAACCGTGCGCAAGGCCCTTTCGGATCTGGTGCACGAGAACAGGGTGGTGCGCATTAAGGGGAAGGGGAGCTTCGTAGCCAGCCAGGAGGCAAAAGGTCCCGCACAGATTAAGCAGGAAAGCGTGGGCATTGTCTCCCTGGTGGTCATGTACTACAGGCAGCTGGACAGCCCCATTATCAGCCTTATAAAGGGCGCCCAGGGGCATTTTTCTTCCGATGGTTATTCGATGATCCTCGAATGCAGCAACAAGAATGCAAAAACCGAGGCTGAGATAATTGACAAGTGCATACGCAACAAGGTTGATGGGGTGCTGATATATTCAGCCGATCCTGCAGCCAATGAAGAGAAGCTTGTTGAATTGGAAGCCAAAGGCATTCCTCTTGTGATGCTGGACCGCTGGTTCGAAAATGCCCCTTGCACACTGGTGGCTTCTTATCATTCAGACGGTATTTATCAGGCTACAAGGCATCTTATTCAATATGGCCATAGAAGAATTGCGTTTATAGGGCCTCAGCAGGTTATCTCCGAAACAGACGAAAGCGAACCCCGCTCCTGTGTTTTTGAAGAAAGGCTCAAAGGCTACAAGGCGGCGCTGAAATACGGCGGGATGGATTTTAACGAATCATTGTGCGTTGTAGGCGGAGAGCTGCAGTTTCAAACCCTTGATGATCTCATAGAAAAAAAAGGTGTTACTGCCCTTGTATGCATTAACGACAGGACAGGCATCGAAGTCTTGGCGTATTTGAAAAGACGCAATATCAGGGTGCCTGAGGATATTTCCGTAACCGGCTTCGATGACAATCAAAATGCAAAACAGGAAAACCTCACCACCATCAGGCAGCGCTTCCAGGAACTCGGGGAAATCGGCGCGCAAAAACTGCTGGAAAGGATTCGGGGGGATACGGGGAAAAGCCAGACTGTACTACCGGTAGAACTCGTTGTCAGGGGTTCTTCCGGCGTTGTCAATAACCAATTCAGGATGCGAGGGTAATTGTTATGGTACCAAGAAAACATAAAGGTTTATTATACAATGTCTGGCGATGGCGCGCCTTTTTTGTGCTCATGCTGCCTGCAATAGTAGTATTACTGATAAACAATTATATACCCATGCTGGGAGCGGTCATCGCCTTTAAAAACATCAAGTACAGTTATCCCGGTTTTATCAGGAACCTGCTTGAGAGCCCCTGGGTGGGGTTTCGCAATTTTGAATTCCTGTTCAAATCCGGGTCCTCATGGCTGATTACCCGGAATACGCTTCTCTACAATTTTACGTTTATGGTTATTGGAACAATTCTGGCCGTTTTCTTTGCAATAATGATAAATGAGGTTACCAACAAACGGGTAGCAAAAGTATATCAGAATATTATTTTCCTTCCATACTTTATTTCGTATGTCGGGATTGCGTCCTGCGTGTATGCTTTTTTGAGCTACGATTCAGGCCTTGTAAACAGGACCATACTGCCCATGCTCGGGCTTGAACCGGTTGATTGGTACAGCCAGCCCAAATATTGGCCCCTCATCCTCAATGTTGTATGCCAGTGGAAGTGGGCCGGATACAATTCTGTCATGTACCTTGCGGCAATCAGCGGTATTGATCAGACCTACTACGAAGCCGCAATTATTGACGGCGCCAGCCATTGGCAGCGTATACGCTACATTACCCTTCCCATGCTGAAGCCTTTTATCATCATTATAAACCTTTTGGCCCTGGGAAGGATTTTTTATTCGGACTTCGGGCTTTTCTTCCAGACTACCATGAATTCAGGAATGCTCTATCCTTCAACAATAGTGATCGATACCTATGTGTATAACGCCATGGCAACCACGGGAGATTTCGGAATGTCTGCGGCAGCAGGCTTATATCAGGCGCTAATCGGGTTTGTTCTTGTCTTGTCGGCGAATTCCCTGGTACGCAAGATAAGCCCCGATAATGCGATATTCTAAAAGGAAAAACCATGAAGAAAAAATATTCAGCTGCTTTAGACCGATCTCCGCCCTGGGCGCGCAGGGTAACGCATGTGCTTTTTGCCTTTGTCTGTGTTGCCTGCCTCTTCCCTATATTATTGGTATTTGCCATAAGCATTTCCGATGAAGCGACTATTGCGCAGCATGGATACGAAATTATCCCCCGCATGCTGAGCTCGCGTTCCTATGAATACGTGCTGTCTGATTTTCAGCAGATTATGCGGGGATACATGGTGTCCATAACCATCACGGTTATAGGGACAGTTCTGGGGACCCTTATTACTGCCATGATCGCCTATCCCCTTTCGCGGACCGATTTCCCTTTCCGCAGGCATTTTACATTTTTTGTGGCCTTTACCATGCTCTTTAACGGAGGGCTGGTTCCCTGGTACCTGGTGTATGTAAAAATGCTGGGGGCCAAGAACACAATCATTCCCCTTATCATGCCCCTTCTCATAAATGGTTTTAATGTGATAATTCTGCGCACCTTCATTTCGGCAAACATCCATCCTGCGATAATTGAATCTGCCATCATTGACGGCGCAGGGGAGCTGCAAATATTTTTTAAAATGGTGCTTCCCCTGTCGGTTACGGGCCTTGCGGCCGTTGCCCTTCTTGTGAGCCTTAATTACTGGAACGACTGGTACAATGCGCTGCTCTTCATCGACACAAAGAAATTATTCCCCCTGCAATTTTTGATGTACCGGGTGAATATATCGATTCAAGTGCTTAACACTTCAAGTTTCATTCCTGACGCGGCGGCGAATGCACGGACACGCCTGCCCAACGAAACCGCCCGCATGGCCATGAGCATACTCGGCATAGGCCCCATTGTCCTGGCATATCCGTTTCTGCAGAAGTACTTTGTGCGGGGTTTGACCCTGGGTTCAGTGAAGGGCTAAGCCTTCGCTTTAGCTTGAGTAATACCGGATGAGGCCCTTGGCCGAATCTGTATTGCAATATTTTTTTTGGAGGAAAAGATTATGAAACGTCTTTTTTCAATGATAAGCGTTTTGCTTATCCTGTCGGTAACCATAGCCTTTGCGGGCGGTGGTAAACAATCCGGGCAAGCTGCAAGCGGCGATACCTCAAAGCAGGTAACGGTTGACTGGTATTGGGTTGAAAATCTTGAAGAGGCTGATAACGATCTTGTCAGTTCCGAGATTAGCAAGCTCACCCAGCCAAAGATCAACACCAAGGTTCAAATGCATGTGTTTGACTGGGGCTCATACACCACAAAGATCGATCTGATGCTCGCTTCGGGCGAAAAAATCGATTTGGTCAGCACCACCGGCCTGCCCTTCCACCAGATGGTAGCCAAAGATTATTTCCTGCCTCTGGATGAACTCTATGCAAATTACGGCAAGGAAATGGCCCAGTACATGATTGATTACAACCTTGAAGGCTGCCGGGTGAATGGCAAGCTCTACGCGATTCCCACACCCAAAGAAGCCGGCGGCTGTTATGGCTATGTAATCCGCAAGGACTATGTAGACGCCACAGGAGTCGATCTTTCCAAAGTTAAAACCATGGAAGACATGACGGCGATCTGGGCAAAATTCAAGGCTTACGATCCCAATTTCTCAATCTACAATAATGCTTCTGCATACATCGACTTGATGGGCTTCCAGGTGCTTGGCGACGGCCCCGGCCGTATCTACAAAAACGAGAAGGCGGAAATTGTCAACGAATATGATCATCCCGCTTTTCAGGCCATTGCCAAATTGTGGCATGAATGGTATGTAGCGGGTTACATCAACAAAGAAACCTCCACCCCCGATTTTGCCCACACTGCGGCTCTCAGGGACAATAAAATCCAGGCCATAGGCGGCCAGTGCAAGAACGGTATTGAAGCTGAAGTAAGCTCAGGCATAGGCGGCAAATACGAATTTACGAAAGTAATCATTCAGCCGCCCATAGCGCTCACCTTTACCGGCTACGAATGCGCCTTTGCGATTCCCCGTACCAGCCCCAACCCCGAAAGGGCCATGATGTTCCTCAACCTCTTGATGTCAAATCCCGAAATTCATAACCTTGCCAACTTTGGCATTGAAGGGCGCAACTATATTACCCTGCCCGACGGCCGCATAGACTTCCCCAAGGGAGTGGACGCTGCGAATTTGACCTATATCCCGAATGCGGTTTGGGAAAACGGCAATGCCTTCATAAGCAAATGGTGGAATACCTATCCGGTGGATCATGTGGCGCGCTTAAGGGCATACAATGCAACGGTGCAGCCTTCTGTCGCCCTGGGATTCTCCTTTGATGCTGATCCTGTAAAAGCGGAAATCGGCGCCTGCGCAAATGTAACCAACGAATTCAAACAGGCTATCCTTTCGGGCGCCCAGCCTCTGGAAAATTATCTGTCCCGTATGCAGCAGCAATACAAGGCTGCAGGAATTGACAGGGTCATAGCGGAAAAGCAAAAACAGCTTAGAGCATGGCTTGCGGCGAAGAAATAGTTTTATAGCATGAAGCATTTAGGCCGGTTCCATTGAATTTCGGAACCGGCTTAACTGTAAAGGTGAATATACACACATGAGCAAGAATGAAAAAGATCGCACCATCCTTAGAGAACTCGCAGCAAAAGTGGCGGAAATTGCAGCCCTTCCCGTGCAGGAGGAAAAGCGCAAACTTTGGCGCAAACTCAACAGCCTTAAGCCTGAGCGGCCCATGGTGACCATAGACCAGGTGTGCTGGAGCGAAATGAACATCGATGATAAGCTAACCTTACGTTGCGAGGACAAGGAATGCCGCGCTTACGAACAGGCCCTGCGGCGCACACTCCTCCAGTGGGAATACTTCCCTATGGACATGGTGGTGGAGCCTTTTATCAAAGTGAATAAGGCAGTGCACAATACCGCCTTCGGCATGACTGTGGAAGAACACACCCTTGCAACCTTTGAATCAAACGAGGTACTGAGCCACAAATTCGAAAATCAGTTTAACACTATTGATGACGTTATGGAAAAAATAAAAATGCCTGTTATTACCCATGACGTTGCCGAAACAAAACGCCGCATGGAGTTCGCCTCCTCCATCTTTGACGGCGTCATACCTCTGCGTGAGGAAGGATACGATCCCTACATCTCCATTTGGGATCCCATAGCCACGTGGATGAGCGTCGAAGGCGCCCTTTACGGCCTTGTAGACAAGCCTGAAATGATGCATGCCATGTCCAAGCGTATTGCTGACGGCTATATGATCATGCTGGATCAGCTTGAGGAACAGGGTGTACTCTGCCACAGCCAGGCTTTAATTCACTGTACCGGAGCATTCACCGATGATCTTCCGGCCCCGGACTTTAATCCTGCAAAACCCCGTGCAAAGGATATCTGGATGTTTGGTCTGGCCCAGATGTTTGCCACCGTATCGCCGGCGATGTTCGAAGAATACGAAATCGACTACATGATGCCTATCTTCAAACGCTTCGGTCTGGTGTACTACGGTTGCTGCGATCCTCTGGACGGCAAAATGAAGGAAGTGAAAAAGATCCCCAATGTCCGCAAAATCTCTATGAGTCCCTGGGCAAAAAAAGAGAGGGGCGCTGAAGAAATCGGCAAGGACTTTGTCTTCTCCAACAAGCCCAATCCCGCATTTATTGCGGTAACATCCTTCGATGGAGATCATGTCAGAAAAGATCTTGAAACTACCAGAGAAATTTGCAAACGTAATGGCTGCCCTCTGGAATTCATCTTTAAGGACATCAGTACGGTCCAGAACGAACCCATGAGGCTCAAGCAATGGGCCGACATAGCAATGGAAGTTGCCTCAAGATGAGCAATGCGGATTTACTCGTCAAGGCCATGACCTACCAGAACCCCGAAACTATCCCGGTGAGCATTGGCACGCTCCCGGCCCTCTGGCGCAAGCATCCCGGGGAGATGAAAGAAATCACCGCCCGCTATCCCCAGTTTTTTGGGGATATAAGCGAACAGTATAATTACGATACCTATACCCCCGCATCCTATCATGAAGGCAGCTTTGCCGATGAGTGGGGCTGCGTGTGGAGCAATATCCAGGAAGGCCAGGAATCCATAGTCACCGGCCATCCCGTAAAAACCCGCGAAGATATCCGCAGTTTGAAAATTCCCGATGACCGCACCGGGAGGCTGCCCCACGGCTTTATGTATCTGCGCCTTCTCGATCTCCGTGGTTTTGAAGAGGCCATGTTTGACTTTGCCGATGAAGCTCCTGAACTGCAGATCCTCATCGATAAGGTGCTGGAGTACAATATGATCCAGGTGGATGTTGCCATCGGAAAAAATTCAGGCCCTGTCCAGTATTTCGGTGACGACCTGGGTATGCAGAAAGGCCTGGCCATAGGCCGCGATAAATGGGTCAAATACATGAAGCCCTGTTTTACCAAACTCTATAAAAAAGTCCACGATGCAGGAAAGCTTGTCTATATGCACACCGACGGCTGTATCTGGGAAATAATGCCTGACCTCAAAGAAGCAGGGGTAAACATGGTAAACCCCCAGTACCGGGCCAACGGCCTCGACAACCTTGTCAGGGTTTGCAAGGGCAAGATCCCCATCAACCTGGATCTGGATCGCCAGTTCCTCCCTTTTGCGACGCCTTCTTCCATCGAAGATCATGTCCGCGAATGTATAGAAGCCCTCTACCTGCCCTCTGGCGGCCTGGGCATCAGCCTGGAACTTGGCCAGGATGTAAGCCCCGAAATCATCGAGGCATCCCTTGCGGCCCTGGAGAAATACCGGCATTACAAGGGGTAAATTTTTAGATTTTAGGAATTCAGTGTCTAAGAATTTACTGTAAGAATTTATTGGAGAACAATATGACATCAAAAGAATTAGTTATCAAAACACTGGAATTTAAAAATAAATCGGGCCGTGCCCCCAGGCAGCTCTGGTCTTTACCCTGGGCAGGGAACCATTACCCCGAAGAACTCGCCGCGATAAACCGGGACTTCCCCGGGGATTTTGAGGGCTGCAATGTTACCTACAAAGAAAGGGCTATAGGCAGGGGAGATCAGTACGAAGTGGGAGAATTCACCGATGATTGGGGTTCTCGTTTTATCAATGTTCAGAAAGGCGTCCACGGACAGGTAAAAGAACCCATAGTCCCTGAAGCAGATGAAAACTGGGATGATTTGAGCAAGGTCCACTTCCCCACAGAATGGCTCAGTTTTGATATTGAAGAGGCAAACCGCCTTTGCAAAGGCAACGATAAATTTGTCATAGCAGGCTGCTGTCCCCGGCCTTTTGAGCAGCTCCAGTTTATCAGAACCTCTGAACTGCTCTTTATTGACCTCGCCTTAAAACCTGCGGGTTTTTTAAAATTCATCAAAAAAATGCATCAATTCTACTGCGAACTTCTTGAAAAATGGGCCAAGACCGACGTGGATGCCCTCAACATGATGGACGACTGGGGTACTCAGCGGGGCCTCCTCATTCATCCTGATACCTGGGTAGAAATCTTTAAGCCCTTGTACAAAGACTATATCGACATAGCCCACAGGGCGGGCAAGAAAATGTTCATGCACTCAGACGGCCATACCCTGGCTATTTATCCCCACCTCATTGAACTGGGCCTGGACGCATTTAATTCGCAGATTTTCTGCATGGGTGTTGAAAATCTTGCGCCTTTCAAGGGTAAAATAACCTTCTGGGGCGAAGTTGACCGCCAGCACCTTTTGCCTGAAGGAACTACCAAAGAAATACAGGATGCCATCAAGAAAGTTCACGATACACTCTGGCAGGACGGCGGCTGCATAGCCCAGTGCGAATTCGGCGTCGGTGCAAAACCCGAAAATGTACGGCAGGTATACGCAAGCTGGGACGAGCTTACAGGCTAGGAATTTACCTGCTCCGCAAACACCTCGCTTAAATTAACAGAGAGACCTTCGATGGCAGCGGAAGGAAGGACAGCTCCGGCTTCATAGGTTTTCCAGATGCTTGCATCTTCCTGAGAGATACTTACCTGCACGGTTTTGTCGTCAGGCGATAGGGTCCAAATAATATAAGGGTCTCCATATAATTCGTCAATGTTTTGAAAATAGTTTTGACAAAGCCCTGAAAATTCTTTATAGTAATTTGAAGTGCAACCTTTGCATAATCCCGGAGGAATCAAATATGAAAGAAAAAATCCATCTCATCGGTAACGCACATATAGACATATTCTGGCTGTGGCGATGGGAAGAAGGCTTCCAGGAGATTCGGGCAACCTTTGCCTCAGCCCTTGACCGCATAAAAGAGCATGACCAGTTCATTTTTACCTCAGCCTGCGCGTATTACTACAGCCTGGTTGAAAGTACCGATCCCGGGCTCTTTAGGCGCATACAGGAAGCGGTTAAAGCCGGACGCTGGCGCATAGTGGGCGGCTGGTGGCTTCAGCCCGATTGCAATGCCCCTGCAGGCGAGTCCTTCGCCCGTCAGGGTCTTTATGCCCAGCGCTACTTTAAGGAAAAATTCGGCGTTACCGCAACGCTGGGTTATAATGTGGATTCATTTGGCCATAACGGGAATCTTCCCCAGATCCTTAAAAAATCAGGCATGGATTCCTATGTGTTTATGCGGCCTATGGCCCATGAAAAAACCTTGCCTGCGGTTCTCTTCAACTGGGAAGGCGTGGACGGAACCAAAGTGCTGGCCCACAGGCTTATGATCAGCTATAACTCGGAAAGCAATTGGGGGGAAAAGCTGGTAAAAAAAATTGCCCAGCATACCGAGGCAGCCGCAAAGGAAGGCAAGCCCCTGATGTGTTTCTACGGAGTAGGAAACCACGGCGGCGGGCCCACCATAGAGAATCTTAAAACCATCGATGCTCTTAAGAACGAAAGCCCTGAAATTGTTTACAGCGATCCCCAAAAATATTTTGAAGAAGCCTCCAAATTGCCCGGTATTCCTACAGTCAAGGATGAACTTCAGTATCACGCCATAGGCTGCTATTCCTCCCTCAGCAAGGTCAAGCGCGCCAATAACGCCACAGAACAGGCTCTGCTCTTTGCTGAGAAAATGCTTGCTGTTACAGGAGGCGCCGATATTTCAGAAAACAGCGCAGCTCTTACAGCGGCCTGGAAAAAAGTTTTGACCAACCAGTTCCACGATTCCCTCGGCGGCTGTTCCATTCCCGAAGCCTATCCCAAAATTTTGGCGGCTTATGCCTGGGGCCAGGAAACAGTGAACCACATGACAGCCATACTTTTCCAGCGTCTTACTTCCAGGATTGCGACTTTCAAAGACGGTTCCACAGTTATAGTCTGGAACCCCCATCCCTGGGAAGTAAAACAAACCATTGAAGTTATAGGTCTTGCCGATGCAGTTTATGACAGCAAGGGAAATGCCCTTCCCTTTGAAATTGTGCCCACTGCGGCGATTACTTCCGGTTTCTTTTCCCAGGCTTTGCGCTTCAATATAAATTTACCGCCTTTGGGGTATACAGCCTATAAACTGGATAAGCTCAGCAATAGCTGGGATACCAGGGCCTTTTTAAGCCTCCAATATACCCGTACTGCTTCAAACCATATACGTTCGGGCGATTGGGATGCGGAAATTGACAGGGAAACCGGGTTCATCACTTCCCTCATCAACACTAAAACCGGCACCCAATTCCTGGGAGGGGAAGGTATAGGCCCTGTCATCATTGATGATGAATCCGATACCTGGACTCACGCCCTTTCTTCCTATAAAGGCGCAAAACGAAAGATGGCCCTGGAATCTTATACCTTGGTAAGCCAGGGATCTGTGACCACCGAGTACGAAATTGTCTATAAGCTCTTTACCAGTGCAGTAATACTGCGCGTCATCCTTAATGGCGAGCTGGGAACTCTCGATATTAAAACAAGGGTCGTCTGGAACGAACACCACAGGCTTCTCAAATTAAGAATTGGATCGGTTTTTAGCAGTAAAGCATTTAATTCAGAGATACCCTACGGGGCTATCGAAAGGGCAGCAGATGGACGGGAATGGCCCCTGCAGCGCTGGGCGATCCTATCGTCGCAGGCAAATGGGCCCGGCCTTGCTGTCATCAACGATGGTATTTATTCAGGCAGTGCCGAAGAGGGCAGCCTGGATCTCACCCTTTTAAGGAGCCCGGTTTATGCCCACCATGAGACCCAGCACCCCAGGCCCGACATACAGCACCGCTATGTGGATCAGGGTGAGCAGGAATTCCTTGTCCAGCTCAGGCCCTATGCCACCCAAGCTGTTCAGGAAAATATTGCCAGCCATGCCCTTGAGCTGAACCAGCCTCCTGTTTATGTCATCGAATCCATTCACTCAGGCGAACTTCCCCTGGAGCATAGCTTCTGCAGCATAAAGGAAGGTTCATCGGCCATAATTTCCACTATCAAACGTTCAGAAGATGGAAATGCGTGGATAGTCAGGGCCGTTGAAACAGGCGGCAAAAAAAACGAGGCCTCCGTTGATTTCACATGGCTCGGCTTAAGATGCAATTTAAGCTTCAGCCCTTATGAGATCAAAACCCTAAAAATTGCGGACAAGGACAATTCAATTTCTGAAACCAATTTACTGGAATTTTAGATTTTCAATATAAGGAAGGAATGCATGTTCAAAGATTTCATTGTCGAAAAAATAGGCCGGGAAGTCCGTTTCCTGGAACAGCTCCGGTATCAGAATGTTATGCCGGTAAAAGAACTGCTGGCCACAGAAGAGCCAAAGGATTTTGCCTATCCCGGCTTTATAAAACCCGGAAAGGCTTCAAAGCAAATGAACATTGGCGAATTCTGGAGCGGCCGGGACCGGTATCTCTGGATACATACGGAATTTGAGGCGCCTAAAGAATGGAAAGGCAAAGATGTACTTGGCTATTTTGATTTCGGCCTCACCGGGGGCGGGCATAATTCAGGCTTTGAATCCCTGCTTTTCATAAACGGCGAGCCTTACCAGGGGGTAGATTCAAACCATAAAGAAGCTTTCTTTAAGCCCCAGACAGGAAAGAAAATGGCTTTCGACTTCAGGCTCTGGAGCGGCCTTGAGGGGGGCGGCCCAAAAAAGATAATGGATCACCAGATTAAAGCTGCCTTCTTCTGTACCCTGGAACCCTCCGTGGACGAACTTTATTACCTTTTAAAAAACATGATCCTGACAGTAAAAGAATTAAAATCTGAAGACCCTGCCCAAACGAAACTTCAAAATATACTCGTAGAAGGTTATAAATTCCTTGACTTTACAAATCCCGGTTCATCGCCCTTTATTGCCTCTGTGGAAAAAGCCCTTGAGTATTACCGCAAAAACCTGAAAACCGCAGGCAGACAAAAGGA
This sequence comes from Leadbettera azotonutricia ZAS-9, assembly GCF_000214355.1. Taxonomy (GTDB): domain Bacteria; phylum Spirochaetota; class Spirochaetia; order Treponematales; family Breznakiellaceae; genus Leadbettera; species Leadbettera azotonutricia. The sequence goes on from NC_015577.1 coordinate 3,436,414, forward strand.
CGTTTCGGTTTCGTTTATCGGTCACACGCATATAGACCTTTCATGGCTCTGGCGCTACAAGCACACCAGGGAGAAAGGGGAAAGGTCGTTTTCCACAGTATTGCGCTTAATGGAAAGATACCCCGAATATATTTTCCTCCAGACCCAGGCGCAGATCTACGATTCCATCAAGGAAGATCACCCTGATCTTTACAAGGCTATCGCAAAACGGGTGGTGGAAGGCCGCTGGGAAGCTTCCGGTTCCATGTGGGTGGAAGCGGACTGCAACATTCCTTCGGGCGAATCCCTGGTACGCCAAATACTCTATGGCAAGGGTTTCTTTAAAAAAGAGTTCGGCGTGGAAAATACCTTCCTCTGGCTCCCCGATGTGTTCGGCTATAACTGGGCCCTGCCCCAGATACTCAAAAAATCCGGCATCGATACTTTTATTACTACCAAGATCAGCTGGAGCGAAATCAATCGTATGCCCCACGACACTTTTAAATGGACGGGCATGGACGGCAGCACAGTGATGACCCACTTTATCACCACCCCGGACACAGGGAACGCCATCTACTACACCTACAATGGCATGATACTCCCCAGTACCGTCAAAGGCATTTGGGAAACCTACCGTGATAAGGCCATGAACCAGGATCTGCTTTTCTCTTACGGTTTCGGCGACGGTGGGGGCGGCGTTACCCGGGACATGCTCGAAAATATCAGGGCCGTTTCAAAACTCCCGGGCCTTCCGGCTGCAAAAACAGAGCGGGTGGATACCTACCTTAAACGGCTCCACAAGAAAATTTCCGAACCTGCAAACGCACGCCTCCTCCACAACTGGGACAGGGAACTCTACCTTGAATACCATAGGGGGACATACACTTCCCAGGCTTTCACCAAAAAAATGAACCGCAAGCTTGAACTCGTCTATAGAGACGCGGAAATACTGCAATCCCTGGCAGCCCTTAAAACCAAAAAATGGGATGATGCATCCCAGGCACTGCTCCACGAGGGCTGGAAGCTTATATTAAAAGCACAGTTCCACGATATAATCCCCGGTTCTTCCATTGCCGAAGTCTACGAAGACACACAGAAAGATCATGCCACTGCCATGGAAAAAGGCAATACCGCCTTCTCAAGTGCTCTAAGCATACTCACAAACAAAGACAAAGAAACTCTCACAGTAATTAACACTGCCGGCTGGAAACGCGGCGGCCTTGTAAAGCTCCCTGCTGAATTTGCCTTGGGAAAAGGGAAAGTTCTTGCAGGCCCCAAAGGCGTGCTCCCGGTTCAGGTGTCCTCCATTGACGGAGAAAAGGCAGCTTACACCTATGTGCCGGGTATCAATCCCCTGGAAAGCGCATCCCTCAAAATTGAAAATGCGTCGCCTGATCTGCCGGTGGTCAAATTCGGCAGGAATGCAAAATTCATAATCCGCAAAAACGGCGTGGATACTCCCTTCTATAAAATCAAGTGGAACGCCAAAGGCCAGCTCACTTCAATATGGGACAAGCAGGCCAAGCGCGAAACCCTTTCCGGTCCGGGGAACGAACTCCAAATGTTTGAAGACAGGCCCCGCTCGAGCGATGCATGGGAAATCGAAGCCACCATCGATCTTAAGCGCGAAAGTGTGGACAAGCTTGTCTCGGTCAAGATTGAAGAATCAGGCCCCCTATTTGCACGGGTACGTTTTGTCTGGGTTTACAACAAATCCAAAATCACCCAGGACTTGATTGTCTATACCGCCCATAAGAGGATAGACTTCAAGACCGAAGTAGATTGGCAAGAAAGGAGCAAACTCCTCAAGGCCAGCTTCCCTGTGGACATACGTTCGGTAAACGCCCGTTACGAAATCCAGTACGGCAGCCTTGAACGCAATGCCACCAGAAGCACACCCTGGGATGAAGCCCAGTTCGAGGTGGTAGGGCACCAATGGGCCGACTACAGCGAGAAGGGCTTTGGTGTTGCCCTTATGAACGATTCAAAATACGGCTATGACATTAAAGAAGGCATCATGCGCCTTTCTCTCCTTAAATCAGCGGAACACCCCGACACCCAGGCTGACAGGGGTTTGCAGCAATTCACCTACTCGCTCTATGTGCATACAGATCCATGGTACCAGTCGGATCTCATACCACTGGCATGGGACCTCAATGCGCCCCTCGTTGCTGCCCAGGGAAAGAGCAGCATTGGAGACTTAATCAGCATTAGCGGCAATGCTGCACTGGACGCAATCAAAAAGAGCGAAAACGGCAAGGACATCATCATAAGGCTCCACGAGATGCACGGCGGGCGATCCAAACTCAACATTGAATTTAATGTTCCCGTTTCCGGCTGGGCCGAGGCGAACCTCATGGAAGAACCCATTGGCGCTTTTAAAACTTCTGCTGCGATTAAGAGAGAGCTCCATCCTTTCGAAATCGTAAGCTATAGGATAAAATTATGAGCGACCCCAATCATGTCATTTTCAGGAAACTATTGGAACGGTACCCCGATCTTGAAGCCTGCGCGGCGGAGATATTCGCAGCAGGGGAACTCTTAAAAAATGCTGCCGCAGGGGGAAATAAAATCCTCCTCTGCGGCAACGGAGGCAGCGCGGCGGATGCGGATCATATAACAGGGGAACTTTTAAAATCCTTCTGCAAAAAGCGGCCCATTGATAAAAAATTTAAGGAAAGGCTTAAAGATCTGGATCAAGATGCGGGCGCCGATTTAGCGGAAAAACTGCAGGGCGGCATCCCTGCAATATCCCTCACCTTTCACAATGCCCTGTCAACAGCCTTCGGGAACGATGTGGACCCCAACATGGCATTTGCCCAGCAAGCCTTTGTGTATGCCAAGCCGGGCGATGTTTTCTGGGGCATCTCCACTTCGGGCAATGCAAAGAATGTATACAATGCGGCCCTGGTTGCAAAAGCCAAAGGATTAAAAGTGCTTGGCATGACCGCAAAGGGCGGGGGCAAATTAAAACAGATCAGCGACATCTGCATTGCGGTCCCTCGCACAGAAACCTACGAAGCCCAGGAACTGCATCTCCCGGTATACCACGCCCTCTGTCTCTATGTGGAAGACGCCCTCTGGTAATTAGCCATCCACAGAATCACTTTGCGGACAGGCCGTTTACCGCTGCGCAAATTGCGGCGGTATCCCCCAATGATTCCCCCAATTCCGCAGGCAGCACTTTGCAGACCCCTGCGGCAAGGGGAAGGGCTTCTTCTTTAATCGCTTTTTCCACCCTGCTGCGGAAAAGGGATTCGCTGCGCGCAAAGATACTGCCTATAACGATTCTTTCAGGGTTTATAATATCAATAAAAAGGGCAAGCCCCTTGCCCAGCATGAGGGCGCTCTCTTCGATTATTGCAAGGGCCATGGCATCGCCCTTTTCGGCTCTTTTGCATACTTCGCCGCCTGAAATTCTTTCACCGTAACGGTCAAAATAAGCTTCCGAAATCCCGCCCCCCGAACACCAGCCTTCCAGGGAACCTTTTTTGCCGTAGCCCAAGGGTCCGCCTTCAGTCATCCTGATGTGGCCCACTTCCCCTGCAAGGCCATTTGCCCCCCGGTAGAGCCTTCCGTCCAGGATGAGGCCCGCGCCAAGGCCGGTGCCAAAGGTGAGGAAGATCATGTTTTTGCAACCCCTGCCTGCGCCATAGTACCATTCCGCAAGAGCGCAGGCATTGGCATCATTTTCTATGAATACTGGAAGGCTGAATTCATCTTTCAGCATTTCTATGATATGCACATCATCCCAGCCGGGGAGGTTTGGGGGGGACTGAATAATCCCCTTGTCGCTATCCAAAGGGCCGCCGCAGGAAATACCCATAGCGGCAATATTCTCTTTTCCATTTTGCGATATAAAAGTCTCTACTTCAGTAAATATATTTTTTAGGGCCTGTTTCAAATCCCTGTCGGTGGGAAAAGCCTTCTTGCCTAATATCCGCCCCACAGAATTGCCTGAGGATATCGCGGTTTTAGTGCCGCCTATGTCAATGCCAATATATACTTTATTCTCATTCATTCCGGTTCTCCATTTGGCATTCCAATGACTGGCTCAGGAGGGCAAAGAAAACCCTGTTGTCTGCCGAGGTATAATCCACCCTGCAGCCCATGCGGCTAAAGGTCTTCATGAACCTGAGGTAATACGCGGGATCATCCATAGGAGGTTCCCCCCCTGACCAATCCCAGGAAGCTTCCTGGAGATCGACCACATGGATGCCGCAGTCCTTTATCCCCTTCCCCCCATTGGCATTCCTTGCCATGGAAAGGGCTTTTTCAAAAATCATTGGGGACATGACAGCCGAACCTACAGACAAGTACACACCGCCGTCCAGGCTTTCGATGCTTGAAACATATTCAAGAAAATCCCGCTCCGCAGTCCTGCCCACCGCAGCGCCGCAATTGGCTTTATGGGTGTAAATTATATCATGGCCAAACATGGGATGGCAGGTAAAAGGCCTCCCGCATTGCGTAGCAGCCTCAAGAAGGCTGTATTCTTTATAAAGATGGTCAACGGAAAGAAAACCAGGCCGCAGATTGAGCAACTCCATAAGTCCCAGGAGATCCAGAGCCGCAGCAGCCTTATTAGTAGTATAAGTACTAACATCAACACTATTACGCTTAATAGCAGAATTCACCGTTTCAAAAAGCCCCTCCCGGGAAGGAATATCGAGGCCGTCTTTATGTATCATTGCCCCCACAGAAGCGCCATAACCCAGACCTTCATAAGCGCCAAGCGCCAATGCCAGGTTGATATAAAGGCCTGTTTCTTCCCAGGTGCCAAATTTGCCTTTAAGGACATTCTCATGGACATCCTCGCTGCTCTTTCCCTGGAAGGCAAATTCCCAATCATGAATTACCGCAGCCCCATTGGCAGCCAGATGGGTAAACCAGCCTTTTTTAAGCAAACTGCCGAGAAGCTGCCCCAGACCGTTCTTTATGGAATGGGCGCCGAATGCGCAAACAACCGAAGCGCCCCTTTTCTTTGCCTTCGCAATTTCCGCAGCAATACTGTCAACCCGCAGTTTAAGGGACGCGGGTATTTCTTTTGTTTTTAAATAAGCCTCAGGCTTAATGCATGCATCGGGTATGGAGACTTTGCTAAGCCTTTCCCTGAGGGGGAAATAACTCATCCTGGCCCTGTCAAACATAAGCCTATTCGGCATAAGCCATTTTGTCCGCAGTTTCAAAAATGTTTCTCACCTGAGATCGGGAGACAACAAATTCTGTATTGCCATCCTGGGTCAGGGCATAATAATCACGATTATAGGGCCTAAGCGTGACAGACACCCTGGCATTCTGCGGCTCTTTAAGGTTGAATTCTATGGTAACAGGCGAACCGGCGGCAGGCTCGCCAAGGGGCCCCGGATATTCAGCATCCACCAAAAGGCCAATGACTGCCTGATAATAAGTCCGGAATTCCTTGTCAAGGGTTTTCTTTCCATTAAGCGAGAATTCGGCTTCATCCTTGGTGCCTTTTATATCTGCACGCAATGTACGGCCTTCGCCGGAAACAGTAAAATAATCAACTATATCAATATTGAAAATAAGCGAAAACTTGTCGGCCAAATTAAACGCAGTAGTGCCGACTACAGCATCCAGGTTAGCAACAGTGAATACCCCGTTTTTATCCGGCAGTTTGGCAAAGAGTTCCCCTTCGCCGCTCCTGCCAAAGAGCAGATCAAAAACACCGTTTCCGGCCTCGATATGAAGTTTCCCGGGTTTATCAAGGCCATAGGGCGCCAAAGAAGCGGGGTTGTCTTCCACAAATTGGTTTATTTGCAGAGCCTGCAGAGGTTCAAGAATTTCGGAAAACTTCTGGCTGTCTACGCCCCGCCTTGCTTTATAAGGGGAAATGAGCATAAATTGCGAAAAGTTTGACACTAAATATACGTCCTCCGGCCTGGGCACAATATCAATAAGCGTTCTGCCGTTATCAAGGGTAAAACGGATCACAGTGGCGGGATCAAAACCTGTATAGATACTCCTGTCCCGTATGCTGTCCAGGCTAAAGAGGAGGCTGTCGGCAGAATAGGAAGAGACCGTATACACTTTGGGATCGCCCGAAACCATAGTATAATAAGCAGAACGCCCGGGGTTGAGGTTCCCAAAAAAGAGTTCTGCCCTTTTCCCTTCGGAATCGGCAACAATGGCATGCCCCTGAGGTTCGGCAAGCCCGTACTGGGAAAGATCCCCCGGCGCATCATCCACTACGCTTTCGGCCCAGACGCTTCCTGCATACCAGAGCTTGCCGCTTACTGCCGATTGATCAATCCGTATGCCCGTGGGGGCATTTGCCAGTTCCCAATTATCGCCGTTTTTTTCCAGGGAAAAACCCGAGCTTACAAGATCGAGCTTTACGATCTTGCCGGAATCAAATTCTGTCAGCCTGGGAGTATCCCGCGCAGGGGCCGATGCATAGGGAGAGGCTTTGGGGTGGGCCTTGCTCCATGCTTGAGCCGCGAAATATCCGCCGCTTAAAAGAACCAAAGCCGCAAGGACAATTATGAGTGTTACTGTCTTCCGTTTCATAGTTCCGCCTAAAGGTGGCGACGCTTCAGCCAGGTGACAAGCCCGGTTATGAAGAAAGCCAGAGGGATAAGTAGCACAAACACTACGCTAAAAATTATCATCTGAAGGCCATTGAGGCGCAGGGGCAGGAGGTAGAGGCTCTTGGATCGTACTGCGAGCGCCTCGGGCCTGTCTTCAAGCCATGTAAGACTGTTCATAAAGAAATCCAGATTGCCGGGGATCTGCTGATAGGAGCTGATAGGTTCCAGGAGGGAGGCCGCAGCAATAACTACAATGCGGGCCTGCTTTTCATTCCCCTGTATGTACTGGGGATCCATAACAGTCATGGCGATGGTTATGGGCCCCTTTATGTCCGAACCCACCCTGATATTTGCGGTCTCTTCAAGATCAGTCCTGAGCCAGGAATTCTGGGAAGACGAGAGGAGGGGGCTTAAGCCCACAGAACGCCTTTTGGCAGGAAGCTCGGAAATGCCCATGGGGAAGGGCAGCACTATAAGCGAAGATCTTTGCGACAGGGGCTTGGTAATATCATGCTCGGCCATTTCGGGGATCATGACATATGGCGCGCCTGCTGTATGGGCGGTATCATTTTCCTGCACCACCCCATAGTCAAGGCGAAGCCCATAGCTTGAGAGGGTTTCGTTCAGGATGGGAAGCTCCCTTATCCTGTAATCTGCCAGTATTAAAAGCCTTCCGCCGTTTTCAAGGAAGGCAAGAATCTTGTCGGCTTCGCCCCGGGAAATATCTGCCCTGGGTGCATTGAGGATGAGCCCTGAAGCGTCAGGCGGTATGCTGGACTGGACGAGGTTAATGGACTTGAGGGAGAAATTTTCCCGCTCCACAGTTTCCTTCATGCCAAGCTGGGAAAGGGCCCTTTCCTCATGGCCGGTGATTTCATAAAGCACAGGAGTTTCGCCGGTCCCGGCAAAAAGAAGGGCCGAGGTAAAGCGCCTTTCCACGGCTACGCCGGTAATGGATTGGCGGCCGGTCTGGTTATTGGTGCTGACATCGTACATATCCTGGGGCGGGATGACCCTGAAGCCCTTGGCGCCTTCCACAATGACACTGCCCCGGGCAATACCCTGCTTGTCCTTGTCGTACTTCACCAGGAAGCCGGGGTTCTTGTCGGGGTCCATCACCTGGAAGTGAATGTTTTTATTTCGCCCAATGTAGAGATCCACCACCTCGGTAACTTCGGAATTGTCCTCGCCGGGCCGCCAGAGGCCATAAATGTTCACCGGGGAATTTACCTTGTCCAAAACCTGGATAGACTGCTCTGAAAGGGAGAAAAGCTTGCTGTAGGTAAGATCAATCTGGGGGGTAAACTGGGCTATGATGAGGTTAACCAGAATGAGCCCGGCTATTACTGCCAATGTGATGAGGGCCGCATAACCCCCGTACTTAACCTGTTTGGTGCGGAAAGAATCCCGCAGGTATTTAAAACCTTTAATTTCTTTCATTATATCCCCCTAGTTCCACCGGCGCTTTTCAATGAGCCTTACTGTCAGGAAAAGGAAAAGTCCGCAGAAGGTAATGTAATAAATGAGGGAATCGATTTTCAAAAGCCCCATGGTAAAATTCTGATAGCGCCTGTTAAGGGAGAACCACCCCAAAAATTTCTGGAGGAACCCGGTATACACAGCGCGCTTAAAGAACCAGAAGCCCCCTATGGCCAGGCCGAATACTATGACCGATGCCAGGGTAATAAACCAGTTCCGGGTATTCAAAAAGATGAAAGACGCCGCGAGGGCAGCCAGTACTCCCGCAGAAATAAGACCTGCCTTGAGATCCGCAGGAACCATCTGCGCGATAGAGTCGATTAGCAGTATTACTAACAATGCGAAGAATGTTACCAGCGCCGCGGTAAGCTGATTCTCCGTAGAAGCGGAAATGAGCACGCCTATGGAAATATACCCTGCCCCCAGGAAAAGAAAGCCGATATAGCTTCCAATAACCTCGGCAGTCTGCAGATCGCCAAAGATTGCGATCACCACCGCGTAGAGCAGAGTTACTGCCATGGTCATGGCATAGAGGACCAGGGCTGCGAGGAATTTCCCTAACACGATTTCAGGAATGGAGACAGGGCTCGTGAGGAGCAGCTGATCCGTCTTCTGACGTTTTTCTTCGGAAAAAAGCCTCATGGTTAAAAGAGGGATCGCAAAAAGGTAGATAAAAAGCAGATTCCCCAGGAAGCTTGAAAACTGGGAACTCTGGGAAAAGATATTGCCAAAGGCAAAAAAGAGGCCGGTTATCAGCAGAAAAAGGCCCATATAAATAAAGCCTATGGGGGTTACAAAATAAGCTTTTACTTCGCGTTTAAAAATGGAGATCATTCTTTCGCCTCCCTGGTGGTAAGATTGAGGAATATCTCTTCGAGGCTTAAATCCTGGGACCGCATCAAAAGTATGGGTATATTGGCTGTGCTCAAAGCATGGAAGATGTCCCGCCTTATGTCGGCTTCTTCACCGGCTTCAGCGACGACCTCGCAGGTCCCGCTCTCCTGGGATTCTTTCCATTCCAAATTCCGTATCTGGGGGATTGTCCCCAGGGCGCTTGAGACAGCATCCTGGCTGCCATCGAGGCGGAGGAGTATGTGGCTCCCGCCGAGTATGCGTTTTGCCAGGTTTTCGGGGGTATCGTCCGCCACAATGGCGCCCCTGTTGATGATGAGCACCCGCTTGCACACAGCGCTCACCTCGGGAAGTATGTGGGAAGAAAGGATGATGGTGTGATCCTTCCCCAATTCAATTATGAGATCCCTGATTTCGAGGATCTGCTTGGGATCGAGGCCCGCCGTGGGTTCGTCCAGGATCAGCACCTCAGGGTCGCCTATCATGGCCTGGGCCAGGCCCACCCGCTGCTTGTAGCCCTTGGACAGGTTCTTTATGAGGCGGCCCGAAACATCGGAAATTCCCGTAATCCCCATCACCCTGTCCATGCGGCCCTTTTTCTCTTTTGCCGGGATTTTTTTGATGTCCCCCGCGAAGGAAAGGTATTCTTTTACTGTCATGTCCGGGTAAAGAGGGGGGTTTTCGGGCAAATAGCCGATTTTCTTCTTTATTTCGGTGGGATACTCCAGAATATCCATCCCGTCCACCTTGACTGCGCCTTCGGTGGACGAAAGATACCCAGTGAGTATGTTCATGGTGGTTGATTTCCCGGCCCCGTTGGGCCCAAGGAAGCCTACGATCTCGCCTTTCTCGATCTTAAAACTCGCGTGGTCCACTGCCGTATGGGGGCCATAACGCCTAACCAGGTTCGTAACCTCAATCACGAAAACCTCCTGTGTATAAATAAAAATTTAACATTGGCTCAAGGTATGTTGATAAAGGGCCATAAAAAGTAGATATTAGTATATGGGAACCTTTAGGAAGTTTCAAGGAGTGATAATGGCTGAATACGGGTCCGAGGACCCTCAGGAAGATAAGCCCAAGCAAAAAAACACCGGACCTCAATTCCCCTTTGGGGGAGGAGGAGGTCCCAAGCTTCCGGACTTTAAACCCTTTGGAGGCTGGAAGTTTTCCATTATATATGTGGTCATCCTCATTATTGGACTGAGCCTCTTCAATTTTGTGTTCCTCAATAGGGTTAACCCTACCATAGATTTCTCTGAATTCAAGGCCAAAATCACCACCGGGGAGATCAAGCGGGTAGAAATAACCGATTCCTACTTCACTGGCTATAGCTCCCTGGCGAGAAAAGAGACGAACCAGAGCCCCATGTTCCGCACCCCCTATACCCCGGTGCCGGAAGCCGTCTACCGTACTGTCCCCATCAACGATCCTGACCTTATCAAGCTCATGGACGAAAAGAACGTGGCATACTACGCCGTCTCCCGGGAGGGGAGCACGGTTCTCAATATCATCTTCTCATGGGTGCTGCCCATTGCTTTCTTCATATTTATTTGGCGTTTCCTCATGAAGCGCATAGGCAATATGGGGGGCAATGTGCTCTCGGTGGGCCAGAACAAGGCGATCATCGTAGCGGAAGGGGATGTCAAAACCCGCTTCATTGATGTGGCAGGCGTTGACGAGGCCAAGGAAGAGCTTGTGGAGGTGGTGGATTTCCTCAAAGCCCCCAAAAAGTACACCGACATAGGCGGCAAGATACCCAAGGGCGTCCTTCTGGTAGGCCCTCCGGGAACAGGCAAGACCCTTTTGGCAAGGGCAGTTGCGGGAGAGGCGGGGGTTTCATTCTTCCGCATCTCGGGCGCTGAATTCGTGGAAATGTTCGTGGGCGTAGGCGCGGCCAGGGTAAGGGATCTCTTCAAGCAGGCCCGGGAAAAGGGCCGCTGCATCATCTTCATAGACGAGCTTGACGCCATAGGCAAGAGCCGCATCAACAACATAGCCGGGGGCAATGACGAGCGGGAACAGACCCTGAACCAGCTCCTGGTGGAAATGGACGGCTTTGACGCCACTGCAGGCCTCATCATACTGGCGGCCACCAACAGGCCCGACGTGCTCGACCCTGCCCTGCTCAGGCCCGGCCGCTTCGACCGCCAAGTCCTTGTGGACAGGCCCGACCTCATTGGGCGGGAAGCCATACTCCGCATACATTCAAAGACCGTAAAGCTGTCGCCTGAGGTGGATCTTGCATCCGTTGCCCGGGGCACAAGCGGCTTTGTCGGCGCGGACCTGGCGAACATCGTGAACGAAGCGGCCCTCCTCGCGGTGCGCGCAGGCCGCCAGGTCGTGATGCAGGCAGACTTTGGGGAAGCCATCGAAAAAACCGTGGCGGGCCTCCAGAAAAAAACCAGGGTAATCAAGCCCGAAGAGCGGCGCATTGTGGCCTATCACGAAACAGGCCACGCCCTTATCGCGGCTTTTACCCCGAATTCCGATCCGGTGCAAAAAATTTCCATAGTGCCCCGGGGCTTCGGCGCCCTTGGTTATACCCTCCAGATGCCCGTAGAGGATCGCTACCTCATGACCGAGGCGGAACTCCTGGGAAAGATAGACGTGCTTCTGGGAGGCCGCGCTGCGGAGGAACTTATTTTCGGCGAGATTTCCACCGGCGCTGCCAACGATCTTACCAGGGCAACGGACATTGCCCGGAAAATGATCACCGAATACGGCATGTCCTCGCGTTTTAAAAACGTTGCCCTTACCCAGCGGGGCACGGGCATGATGGGAAACCCGATTCAGGAGCCTTCATTCCAGAGGGAGTATTCCGAAGCAACCCAGCAGTATATTGATGAAGAAATCGCCCACAATGTAGAAAAACAATATGGGGCGGTAAAAATCAAGCTTGAGCAGAACCGGCCCCTTCTCGAAAAAGTGGCAGCGCTGCTCCTGGAAAAAGAGACTTTGGACGAGAAGGAATTCAAGGAATTGGTCAAGGGTGATTAAAACTAATGAGCCTTTTTTAGCGGATCTTCCCCAAGATAACGCTGACGGTATTCAGCAACCATCCTCTGGAATGAATCGGTAATATCAGCCAGATAGAGGGAGAAAATTTCGGGCCCTGATTCGTTCCACCAGGATTCAGAAAGGAAGAACTGGTAAGGTTCAGCTTTCAGGACCAAAGCCAGTTTCGAAATGGTTTCTGCGGAAACCCACTTTTTGCCATTTTCAATATCATTGATGAAATTGTGGGTCAAACCTGCTTCGGTGGCTAGTGTCAGCTGTGAGATATTAGCCGCAGATCTAAGGCGTCTTAAGTTCTTCGAGAACAGGCGCCGGATATCTATGCTGTTTTTTTCTTCCTTCATGGAAATTTATAGCCTTCCCCATACTTCAGATACCTATAGTATTAGAGATAATGAGTTTTCTCACAAATAGCCATAGGCGGAAATTATCCGCCTTTAGATAGTTTATTGCGCTTTTATTGCTATTTTAAGGATTGCGAATTGATTAAATGCAGATCTGCCTGGGGTACATTGCTGAGAAGGAGAATTTCGGGACGGTATTCAAAATGCATGGTGTCGTAGGTCATCCACTTGCCGCCCCAGAGAAAGCCGAGGGCTTCGAAGGCTTTTACAACTTCCATGGGAGGATGGAAGCGGCGGGTATAGGGGACTGCCCACCATTCGGGATTTTTTTCGGCTGCCCACTGCCAATAGGTTTCGAGGCCCCCCCAGGACTTGGGCAGCAAGTCTATAGCAGCCCCATAGGAATGATAGCTCCGGCTGGCAGTGGCGGCGATATTCCGCCAGCTCCAACCGTCTATGCTTTTTAGCCCGTCAATCCACTGCTTTACCGCAGCATTGGTTTTTGCTTCATTGAGTATGAATTCTTCCACAAGGCTTAATTCTTCAATTATTGAATAATGAACCATCACGGTAAGACCGAGAAAACGTATCTGTTTTACCCTTTCCCACGATTCGCCCTGGTTATGGGCCCGCCAAAGGGCATCGTAAAAATGCTGGGAACGCTTGGCAGGGTGCTGGCGGCGGCTTGCCATCATGTTTTTCATACGCTCGGACTCCTCAATGCTGGGAGGCGTCCAGGGAGGGAGTTCGGCCGCGTAATTGTAAAAAGGCTGGGGATCATAGTCGGCGGCTTTGGCCCTGAGGCTTTCGGGGAGGAGCCTCCCGTCGGCATAGTAGAACCATTCCCCATACACCTGGATGGCCCAGTCGCTGTCGCGGAATTCCGCAGGCCCCGTGCGGTCCGGGTAAGCCTCCGACAAGGCCCTCATCACCTGTTCGGCCCTTGAAACCTCGGGCTGCTCCGGGGTCTGTTCGGCAGGGAGCTGCACCGGAATAGGCGCCTCATGCTGGGTATACTCTGGCATTCCTATGTCGGTTTCCTCTGCCGTGCTTGTCTGTTTCCTCTCGGCTTTACCCCCTGCAAAGGCCCGGGGCAAGGAAAGAAGAATCAAAATCAGGAAGAGAAAACAGGCTTTTCTCATTTTTTTATGATACCAGAGTTTATTTTGTTGTAAAAGATCAAAACAATGAGGTATATTCTTATTCTTATGAACCAAGACACAATGAATGCCGGCGAACGGGCGAGGAACCTTATCAAAGGCAAGAGCATAGACAGACTGCCGGTAGTGGAATGGGCGCCCTGGTGGGATCTCACCATAAAACGCTGGAGGCAGGAAGGCCTGCCCCAAAACCTTGCTTCGGTTCGGGATATACAGCTCTGGTTTGGGCTGGACGCCTGCGTGCAGACTTACTTTGGGGTGCGCACCAAAGACACGCCCCAGGCGCCTTCCCACGGCGCGGGGATCATGCGTACAGCAGAGGACTATCAAAAAATCAAAAAGACCCTGTTTTACGATCCGTCAACCTACTATACCAAAGAATACATTGACTGGCTTAAATCCACCAGGGAAGAGGGAAATACCATACATTGGTTTACAGTAGAGGGTTTTTTCTGGTATCCCAGGGAACTTTTCGGCATAGAACCCCACCTCTACAGTTTTTATGATGAACCAGATCTCCTCAAGGAAATGTGCAGCGATTATGTCCGGTGGCTAAAAAAAGTTTTTGAATATATCGGGAACACTTTTAAATTCGACTTTATGAGTTTTGCCGAGGACATGAGCTATAACCACGGCCCCATGCTGAGCAAAGAAACCTTCGACGAATTTCTCATTCCCTTCTATAAAGAAGTCATCCCCTTTCTTAAAAAGATGGATATCCCAGCCTTCATTGACAGCGACGGAGACATTACCCTGGCTGTAGACTGGTATGCGGGGGCCGGGGCAGACGGCATGTTCCCCCTGGAACGTCAGGCCGGTGTGGATGTGGCCCTTTACATAGAAAAACAGCCTCAAATGACCTTCCTCGGCCATTTTGATAAAATGTGCATGAAATTGGGTGAAGAAGCCATGGCCAAAGAATTTGAGCGCATCATCCCAAGCTGCCAAAAAGGCAAGGTCATGCTTTCCGTAGACCATCAAACTCCGCCTGATGTTTCCGTAGAGAACTATAAAATTTTTGTAAAACTCTTTAAGGAATACGCAGCAAAAGTAAAGAAAAACTGAATGATATAGTACTTTTACTGCTTTTCGCTAAAGTGCAGGTATGCAAAATTCTCGGGTATATGTGAATCGTAGACCCCATGTTCGTTCAGGGCCCAGCCCACGCTTTCGGTGATGGTTTTACCATGGTAGTGGAGGGCTTCGAAACGGAAGAACTGGCCCCGCAAGGTGTCGCCCTCTTTTGGTGGGAAATTTTTACCCGGATTTAAAATTTTAAAACCCTCCCAGGGAAAGGCCAGTTCAACAGTCCAGCCCTTATCCACATGGGAAGGATCGTTGATTTTGCCATCCACTTTCACAGCGCTTTTAAGACCGGGGAAATCAAAATCCATAAAGGCCCAGCGCCTGCCCCGGGGGTGTTTCCTGAAACGGGTTGGATCCTGAAAGCCGCTCAGTACATCCACATCCCTTGAATGAAGATCAAATTGAGGAACATCAAAACGACTCCCCTTTTTGAGGGCATCCTGGTAGATAAAGAAAACTTCGTAAACCGTGCCATAAGCGTTGATCTCGAATTCGTAGTAACAGTCTTCGCCTGCAAAAAAAGTTTCTACATCATTGTCGAACCAGACGAGCGAATCCCTCTCGGTAAAGGAAGCCCTGACTGCCGGTTCCTCAACCCAGTAGGCAACGTAGAGGGCTTCATCATCCCAAAGGGCAGCCATTTGGGTATTGAGGAAGGCCTGCTCCCCGGTAACGAGATCCACAAAACGGCGGGATTTCTCCGCGCCTTTCCAGGCGGGCTTATCAAGGTTCCCGTCAATGGAAAATTTTTGCCCCACCTTACAGCAGTTGTAATGGGCAATACGATCTTCTGCGAGTGGTTTAAAATTATTCATGGATTTAGTATATAACAAGGCTGACGTATCTGCCAGAGGCATATAGAATTAGAGAACATACTTTCATTGGGGCTTTGCAAGCCTCTTGTCATATTCCTGCTTTAAATAGTAATCTTGCAGTATAATGATGAAGTTTTTTGTGAAACGAAAGCTCTCTTTGATATTTTTTCTGTTTTTTTTAGGTTTTTATGTCGATTCCCAGGAAATTGTTACCGCGGAACGGTATCTTGAACGGGTTTCCGAGCATTATGCCGGTGTAAAGGACTATGAAGCCCATATCGCCATCAGGTCAGGCACGACAGAAATGCAGGGAAACCTGAATTTCCTCAACCCTTCCTTCATGCGCATTGACTTTACCCGCCCTGCGGATCAGGTGATTGCCTATAACGGCGAGCTTCTCACGGTGTATCTGCCCGAATACCGGGCGGTGCTGAACCAGGAAATTTCCTCCCACAAGACTTCCACTTCTGCTGCCACCGGGGCAGGCATGGCGTCCGCCCAGGGGCTTTCCCTGCTCAGGCGCAACTATGTTCCCTCCTTTGTAATCGGCCCTGAGCCCGTACCCCTGGACGAAGGTTCCCAGGATATGGCGGTTAAGCTGAGGCTGGTGAGGCGCAATGTTTCTGAAGGCTTCAGGGAGATCATTCTCAGCATCGATCCTGTGAACCTTTTGATAAGGCGCATTGAAGGACGGACCATCGCAGACGTCCTGGTGCGTTTTGATTTTTCAAACATACGGACTAATTTGGGGATACCCGAGGGCCGCTTCATCTACGACTCCCCGGCTTCCGCCAATGTGTATAACAACTTCCTTTTCCGCGATACCGAATAGGTCAAGGAGAACACCGTGGAATCCCTGGGGAATAAACTTAAGACCGCCCGCGAAGCCAAAGGCTATACCTTCGATTATGTAAGCCGCGAAACCAATATAAGCACCCGCTATCTTGACGCCCTGGAAAAAGAGAATTTCGAAGTCTTCCCCGGAGAACCTTACCTGCTGGGCTTCTTGAAAAACTACGGCGCATACCTCGAACTCAATGTTGATGAACTCCTCTCCCTTTACCGTTCCCTAAAAATCCAGGAACAGCCTGTGCCTGTTGAACAGCTCCTCAAAGATCCCTTCCCCTGGGGGAGGCTCATTAAAATTGCCGTTATAGCGATAGCGGTGCTGGGCCTTGCAGGCGGAGGCTACCTTATCGTGTCCCGCATGCCCAAAAAGGAAGCAACTGAGACTGCGGCTATACGTCCTGCCTCTGAATACACCATGAACACCGATTCCCTGGAGCGCCGTTTTTACCGGGGCGATACTATCTTTGTCCCTTTGGGGGGCAACACCTATAAGCTTGAACTTGCAAGCCTGGGAGATACTATTACTATTGGTACTCCTGCCGGGCCTGTGCGTCTGGATCTTGGCCAGGAAGTAACTGTGAATTTAAACAATGATGGCGCAGCAGGGTTGAGGATCACTGCGGCGGACTTTGTGAAGAACGATCCTGCACCCGGCGCCCTGCTCCGTTTTGAACTGCAGAATCCGTTTCAATCTACCGGGGCAGCTGCAAACGCCGCCGGCGCCAGCCTGGGCCAGGAAGCCCTTAACACGGCTGCGCCTAATTCCCAGACAGTTTCAGACAGCTTTACATCCCCTTCGGCCTATCCCTTTACCCTCCAACTGACGTTTCAGGGCTACTGCCTTTTCCGCTGGGAGATACTCAATGAAAAGGACAGACAGGGCAGAAACGAGCAGTATTTCCAGCGTTCTGATCAACTCAATATCCAGGCCCAGAACACTGGCATACGCTTGGGGGTTTCCAATGCCCAGGCAGCCAAACTCCAGGTCATAGGCGGCGGCAAAACGGTCCCTCTTGAATTAGGCGGCGCTGGCGAAGTTGTAGTAGCCGATGTCCGCTGGGTAAAGAACGAAGACAATCTTTACCGCCTGGTTCTAGTCCGCCTTGAATAGATTTAATAATTAAATGCGTTACTACTTGGATCCTTTTGGCTGTGTTAAAAACCAGGTTGATGCCGAAAATATGATGGCATCCCTCAATGCTTCGGGCTGGGAATCGGCCCCCGATGCGGACGATGCGGACATCATCATAGTAAATTCCTGCGGCTTTATCGAAAGCGCCAAACAGGAATCCATCAATGCCGTGCTTGGCTGGCGCAGGCTCTACCCCGAAAAAAAGATTCTCCTCGCGGGCTGCCTTGCCCAGCGTTACAGCAAAGAACTTGGCGAAGCCCTCCCCGAAGCGGATCTGCTCTTCGGCAACACCGACCTTGCGGAAATTGTCAAAGCTGCGGCAAAGGCATTGGGCAAAAAGCCACGAATCAACAACCCTGCGGCTTCCGGCTCCAAGGCAGAGGGCCTTTCCGCAGCGGGGAGCCTGACCGGGGCAAGGCCCCTCCTCTCGCTGCCGGGCTCGGCCTATGTGAAAATCAGCGAGGGCTGCAATAACTGTTGCACCTTTTGTGCTATCCCCCTGATTCGCGGCGGCCTCAAAAGCCGCACAATTCCCGATATACTGGAAGAATGCAAAGCCCTCCTTAAAAGGGGCATTAAGGAGCTCTGCCTCATAGGCCAGGATCTGGGTTCTTACGGCCTGGATTTACAGAAAGATGGTCCTGAAAAGAAGTCCCAGCTTCCCCTTTTGCTGGAGAAACTGTCAAAACTAAAGGGCGAATTCTGGGTAAGGCTGCTTTATATACACCCCGATAATTTCCCCCTTCCGCTTCTCGATCTTATGGAAAAAGATGAACGTTTTCTTCCCTATTTTGATATTCCCTTTCAGCATGGTTCAGAAAAGATGCTAAAAAACATGAACCGCCATGGAAACACAAAGGTCTACCTCAGCCTCATTAAAACCATACGTATGCGCCTTCAGGACGCAGTAATACGCTCAACTTTTATGACAGGCTTTCCCGGTGAAACCGAAGAAGATTTCGCGGAACTCCTAAAATTCCAGGAGCTGGCAAAACTCGACTGGGTTGGCTGTTTTGCCTATTCCCGGGAAGAAGATACCCCCGCTTATAATATGAAAAACCGTGTAGCAAAAAAGACAGCGACCATGCGTAAAAGCAGTATCGAAGAAAATCAAATCCCCATAAGCGAAAAGCAAATGGATCGTTTTGTGGGCAGGGAATTTACCTGCCTGGTTGAAGAAAAGGTCGAAGGCGAAGACAGGCTTTACCTGGGCCGCCTCCCCTGCCAGGCGCCCGACGTGGACGGCTCGACGGTTCTGTCTTCAGACAAGGAGCTTGTACCGGGAACCTTTGTGAAGGGGCGCGTCTTTGCAAGGGCGGGGATAGATCTGGAACTTAAGGTAAAATAATCAATAACCACGACAGACACAAAGTACGCAAAGAAATCCCGTAATTATTCCTCTTCCCCTTCGTGTCCTTCGAGGTTTTTAAATCTCCCAAACCGTCTCTCCCGCAAGCATGGTTCTTATCACTCTTGCCTTGTGTATCATGTCAGGGGGAATAGCAAAAATATCTTTGTCAATAAAAGCGAGATCTGCAAAATAGCCCGGTTTAATATACCCAAGATAATTTTCACTAAAAGCAGAATACGCTGAACCCGAAGTATAGGCGTCTACAGCAGTGCTCACGTCCACTTTTTCTGCAGCATAAAAGCCATCGCGGGGCAATCCGTTTAAAGGATCGCAGCGGTTCACTGCCCAGCTTATGCCAAGCAGGGGGTTGAGATCGCTTACCGGCGCATCAGTACCGTAACTCACAGGTATTCCAAGCTTCTCCATGGAACCCCAAGCATAAGAAGTCGAAGCAAGCTCAAGGCCAACCCGGCTTTCAAGGATATGCATATCATCGGCAAGGAAAATAGGCTGCACCAGGGCAAGGATATTGTTGCGCGCCATGCGTTCCAGGTCTTCCCGCCTGCTGACCTGGCAATGGACAACCCCGTGTCGCAGGGGGTTGTTCCCCGGTGAAGTAACGCCCTCAAAGGCTGACACTACCGCGTTTAATGCGGCATCGCCAATGGCGTGGACGGCAATTTGCATATTGCCTTCGGAGGCTTTTCTTACAAAGCCCCTGAACAGGGCATCTTCAATTACCGCGAAGCCCGAAGTCTCGGGCTTATCGTTGTAGGGCTGCCTCATCCAGGCAGTTTGCCCCCCAAGGGTACCGTCAAGAAAAAGTTTCACCGGCCCCATTTTCAGGAGAGCCCCGGACTCGGGAGTTTCATACAGGACCTTGCCTGTGGAAAGCCTGCGATCAATGTAGCCCGCAAGGATATCATCACTATTGGAAATCCCGCACTGCATGGTTACCCTGACACGGGGCCCGGCCCCGCTGTAAATCTCACGGTAGATGTTGGAGATTTCGTCAAAGTCAGGGCCATTCACATCGCAGCTTCCCACACTGGCAATCCCCACGGAGAGGGCTTTCTTCATCGCCAGCCGGAGCTTATCCCGGATTTCGTCTTTCTCCAAGGCCGGAACAGGCTTGCGCACCAGAGCATTGGCGTTTTCCCTCAGCACACCTGTGGGTCTGCCATTGGCATCCTTCTCAAAAGTCCCGCCCTCTACATGAGGCGCGGACTCATCGAGGCCCGCCATTTTAAGGGCCAATGAATTGCAATACACCGTATGCCCGCAATGGCGGCTTATAATGACAGGATGCACTCTTGAAATTTTATCCAGGTCGTACCGGGTAAGATCCCGCTTTTCACCGGTAAAAAGATCCGGGTTCACCCCTGCCCCCTGCACATAAGCGCCCGGCTCGGGTTTAAGGCGGACAATGAGATCCCGGCCCCGTTCCAGCACTTCTTCAATGGACAAAGCACCTGCTGCTTCGATCATGCCTTCCCTCCGGCCAAGCCAAAGCAAATGGAGATGACTGTCATTGAAGGCAGGGATCACCAGGCATCCTTCGGCGTCGATCTTTTCGGTGCCAGCCGGGACAGATTCAAGGATCTCGGCATTCCCGCCGATTCCGGCTATCCTCCCCCCCTCGATGCGGAGGGCTTGGCTGAATTTCCCCCTCCCCTCGTAAACTTTGGCGTTATGTATCACTTTAAGATCGCGGCTTTCCATGGAAAAGATACTATCACCAAAACGCAGGATTGGCTAATATGTAACCATGGTGAAGGCCCCGCTCCCCCAATACCTGGAAATCCTCAACCCTGAACAGCGTGAAGCAGTCCTCCATACAGGGAATTCGGAAACCCATTCCCTTCTCATACTCGCCGGAGCAGGTTCCGGAAAGACCAGGGTCATCACCACCAAAATCGCCTACCTCATCAGGGAGAAAGGCCTCGATCCCCGCTCCATTCTGGCTGTAACCTTCACCAACAAAGCAGCCCGCGAAATGGCAGACCGGGCCAGAGCCATAGAGCCCAGGGCCGGAGACGCCATGCTCAGAACCTTCCATTCATTCGGCGCATGGTTCCTGCGGAGAAACGGCAGTCTCGCGGCCCTCCCCCCGGGTTTTGTGATCTATGACGACGACGACATGGTTTCGCTTCTCTCCACGATAATGGAAGGCGCCCCCAGGGCAGAAGTCAAGATCATGGCCCACGGCATTGCCCGATCAAAGGATTATTTTTTATCCCCCGATGATCCTGAGCTTGACCTCATCGATCACCGTAAGCTTTTCCGCACAACTTATGCCAGGTATGAAGAACGGCTTGCTAAAATCGGCAATGTGGACTTTGGCGATCTCATCAAGAAACCTGTAGAGATACTGCGGCAGAACCCCGAGGTAGCTTCCCGCTTCCGGGATCGCTTTAAGGTGATCATGGTAGACGAATACCAGGATGCCAACATAGCCCAGTTCGAACTCCTCAAGGAACTCTCAGGCACAGGAACTTATATCTGCGTAGTAGGCGATGACGATCAATCCATCTACCGTTTCCGGGGGGCCGAGGTGCGCAATATACTGGAATTTCCCGACCGCTTCCCCGGCACGGACATAATCAGGCTTGAGCGCAATTACCGCTCCACTGCCCCCATACTCCACGCTGCAGCTTCGGTGGTGAACCACAACGAAGGCCGCCTGGGAAAGGAACTCCGTTCAGAACGGGGTCCGGGGAAAAAGCCGGTCCTGGCTTTTCTTCCTGACCAGGACGAAGAGGCAAGCTTCTGTGCTGAACTTATCAGCAAAGCTGTTAAAGGATCTGACAGTAATACTGTCAAAGAAAGCGAAACTAAACGTAAAACTGCTAAAACTGAATCAATCGAAAATTGCCGCTATTCTGACTGGGCCATACTTTACAGAACCAATGCCCAGTCCCTGGGGTTCGAAACTGAATTCCTCCGCAGGCGTATTCCCTACCGGGTTGTAGGGTCCCTCAAATTCTACGAGCGGGAAGAAATCAAAGACGCCCTTGCCCTTTTAAGCTTCCTTGTAAACCCCAGGGACGAAGTAGCCTTCCGCCGGGTTGTGAACAAGCCCAGCAGAGGAGTCGGGCCTTCCGCCATAGACAAAATCACTGAAGAAGCGGGCATCAGCATAATCGATGAACTGGACGGCTTATCAAGCCCCGGCGACCTTGCGGCAGCCTCCCGCCGCATTAGCCCGGATCTGAGCGCCAAAGCCAGATCCGGTGTAGCGGTTTTTCTTAAAGCCATAGATGCAGGACGCAAAGCCTTAAAAGAGACCGACAGCAATTTCTCCCCGGATGCCGACGATGATGAAACCGGTACTGTTGCCGCTCCATCTGCGGATATACCAGGCACGACGAAGAAACGTCCCACCCTCAAAGGCGAAGGCCTCCAGGCCGGCGAGGGCCTCTCGGTCTGCGTAGTCCGCCTGGCCGAAGAATCCGGCATAGCCGAGCATCACCTTACCCACGATGAGATAGCCGGCAACCAGCGCCTCAACAACCTCCAGGAATTGGCAAATGCGGCGAGCCTCTACCCCGCAACCATGCGGGGCCTTCTGGAATTCCTTGAGCACATTGAACTCGACCGTTCTATGGAAGAAAATTCCGCAGGCGCAGGGGAGGACATGGTTACCCTTATCACCCTTCACAATACCAAGGGCCTTGAGTTCAAACGGGTAATCATGACCGGCGTGGAGCAGGGGGTCTTCCCCAGGGACGACAAGAACGGCGACGATCTTGAAGAAGAAAGGCGTCTCTTCTATGTGGGGGCAACACGGGCAATGGACGAACTCTACTTTTGCTCCTGCGGAATGCGCCGCATGTTCGGCAGAACCATGCCCATGGAACCCTCATCCTTCCTCAGGGAAATAGACCGCGAAGGTTTACGGATAATAGGCAAAGCCCCCTACGGTTTTGCCCGCCCTTCTGGAACAGACAGCGCAGGCAGTCCCGGCAAGGCGGGCAAAATCACCCGATCCTCCGACGGTCGCTGGCAAATCGGGGACAAGGTCTTTCACGACGATCAAGGCTATGGCACAGTAGCAGAAATCAAAGAAGGCGAGGACGGGCCGATAGTAAAAGTGCATTTTGAAACAGGCCACGAAACCCGTTTCCTGAGTTTGCACCAGAGCAGCCACTTTACCAAAATCAGCGAGGACTAGATGAACAATGCATCACTATTGCGCTTAATTCCTCCGGTGCTCCGCGCCAGGGATTATCACCTCTATCCTGGAACCTCAACCAGGCTGGTTGATCTCTGGCTGGACGGGGGCAAAGCCCTCCTGGGGCATAAGCCTCCCAAGGTATTAGGGGAATTAAAAAATTCAGCCGAACGAGGACTCTTCTCCCCCCTCCCCCACCCCCAGGAAAAACATTTTATAAAGGCTTTGTCCCGGCTATTCCCGAACCGCAGTTTTCGCGCTTATGCTGACGGATCTTCCCTTAACCGCGCTTTAAGCCATGCGGCTCAAGATGTTGCGCCCCTTTTCACATGGCGCCCGTTTATGGGAAACACAGAAACACTGTCGGCATATCCCCTCATATTCCCCGTACTTCCCTGGCCTCTTGCACCCCTGGCATTGGTTTTGGACAAAGAACTGGAACCGCAATTCCCGGAAGGCGATATCATCCCGCCCGCCATCCTTGCGGCGACAACCAGGGCTGTCCACAACCTTCTGGCATCCCCTGAACGGGGAAGCCCCAAATACCCCAAAATAGAAAAAGCCCTCAAAACCCCCAGGCATCCCTGGAAGCGCGAAGGCATTTACCTGAGCTATGGCGATACTATTGATATGAATTTCTGGGAAGCGCTCTGGAAACAATTCCTCGAAGCCGGATTCCTCCTCCCCCCCACACCGGACGATCCCCTGATATTGCCAGGAACCCTCTCGCAGGGAGAAGAAACAAAATTAGCAGCGTTACTGTAAAGTACCTACCCGCGAATATCCACCCTGCTTGTGGTCACCGGATTGGTGAAGCCTGATCTTTTTTGCGTATAAGGATTGGCACGGAGAGACTTTATTTCTGAACGGAGTTCCGCCATGCGTTTGGAGAGGAGATCCTTGTTGCGGCCCGAGCGGGAGATTGCTTCGGTTTTAAGGCCCTCCAGGGCGGATCTGAGGCTGGGCACATCCTCGCTGCTTGCGGATTTGGGCGCCTCCAGCCTCTGGTACATTGCTTCCAGGGGATCGATGACCTTCTGGATGGAGTAGATGTCGGCGACGATCTTTTCTTCGAGTTCAACATGGCGGAGCAGATCTTCCGCGGTCCCGCCTTCGATGACTTCACGGGATTTATCCAGAACATCAAGGTATGCCTGAAACCTGTCACGCTGGGCCTTGAGGAGTTCTTTGAAACGTTTGAGCACTGCCACCCGCTGGCTTATCTCTTTTTGCGAAAGCGCCAAAGCTGCCGCCATTTTTACCCCTTATCCCGCAATGTTGATGCCGCTTACAGCCTTGCCGGCCGCCTCAGCAGGGTTTTTGGAAGCAATTTCGCTCCAGGCGCCCCGAAGCTCGCTGAGCATGTTGCGGATCACCGTAATCCTGCGCAGATCCTGCTTGATATTGGCTTCAAGCAATTCCTGGTTGAACCAAGTATAAAGGGAAAAGAGATTCTTGGCGATATCCCCCCCTTGCTCAAAATCCAGGGACACCATCAGCTCTGTGATGATCTCCTGGGCTTTCAAAATCGATTTGTTTACCTGCTCGATCTTTCCGGGATCTTTCTTTGCCGCTTCATTCATACCCAGGAGTTCAAGCCCCCTGTCCAGATGTTTTACCGCTTCGTCATAGAGCATGATGATTAACTGCCCCTGACTTGCGGTCTTAACCCTGGTTTCCCGGTAAGCGGATAGCGCATTGGTATAGGCCAAAATTTTGCCCCCTAAAGCCAAAAATTAAGCCGCCCGGGCCTTAGGCCCATTTATAGACGTCCGTTTCAATTATCGGCGCCCTAAATTTGAACTTAAGCATTTCCGCAAAATACTTCAACTTTTTGTAGATTTGACATCCCCGCAAAATCCGGGCATACTATAAGAAGAATTCTATATTAAGGAAGGTGAATATGCCCTATATCGCGGTAAATACTGTCCAAAAGCTGAGCCCGGCCATAAAAGAGAAGCTCAAGGCCGAGCTGGGCCGCCTCATCGCCATTATCCCCACCAAGGATGAAAAAGGCCTCATGGTCGATTTTTCAGACAGCCACACCATCTACAAGGCCGGCAAAGAAGTTGACGGGGCTTTCATCGATTTGCGGCTCTACAATAAATCCGAGCTGGAATTCAAGAAAAAGTTCACCCAGGAGGTCTTCAAGCTCCTCCAGAATGAGCTGGGCATAAAACCGGAAGCCGTGTACCTCAACATCGCCGAACTTGAAACCTGGGGCGGCGGCGGCGATCTTCATTAAGCCATACTTGCTTTAGCAAGTATGTTCATTCAAAGAAACAGAAGTTCAGCGGCCCCAATAGGACGTATCCTCAAAACCGTTACCGACTTGGGGCCGAAGAAAGTCTCAATACGCCTGCGGTAGTCTTCCAGAGCGTCCAGGGGCAGATAAACCTGTATGGTTCCCGCAAAACCGCCCCCATGGACACGGCAGGCCCCGCTTCCCTTGCAGCTTCTTTCGAGAAAATCCCTGGTCAAGGCCAGGGCAAGGCTCACTCCCTGCTCGCCGGGATTCTTGGGAGAATAGACATTCTGCAGTAATTCCCATGAGGAATCCCCGGATTTATTCACCAGATTGAGGAAGGTCTCAAGAGCCGACTTTTTGGCGTTTCCGTCAGAGGCAGCCTTCATCCCTTCCAAAGCCTGAAGCATGGCGTCCACCTTGCGGTTCTCGCTGTAAAAATGAAGCGCCCTGAGAAGCGCCCTGTCGCCTGCAGCCTTGCGTATCTCCGACGCATGGGCAAGCACCGTTTCCTCATCAACTTCCCGCAGTACGGCCTTGCCAAAATGGGCAGCCACAGCTTTCATCTCCCCAGGGATGGCAGCGTAGTCAGGAGTCAGGTCCGCATGGTTCCCGTGGGTGTCCACTACGCAGAGGGCAAAGCCCTCCGCAGCCAGGTCAAAATCAATCTGCCGTACCAGGGGATTTTTCGGATCTCCAAAATCGATGGCCACAGCCCCGCCGGAAGCGCAGGCAGTCTGATCCATGAGACCGCAGGGCTTGCCAAAATAGCTGTTCTCAGCCTTCTGCCCAATTTGGGCAATCTCCAGAGCCGTGCGTTTCCCGGATGCGTAAAGGCAGTCAAAGATACGCCCAAAGAGCACCTCCACCGAAGCGCTCGACGACAGGCCCGAACCGGGCAGCACCGTAGAAGCGGCGTTCACCGTGAAGCCCCCAACCGGCGTCCCCCTGGCTGTTAATTCCGCCGCTATGCCACGAACCAGGGCCTCGGTAGTGCCCTTCTCTTTTTCATTCAACGAAAGATCGCTTAAATCAACGATCACATCGGGGTAACCTGTGGATCGGAAGAATACCTTCTTGTCCTTCCTGGGCGCGACAATAGCAACAGAATCCAGCTGTATGGAAGCAGCCAGCACCTTTCCGCGGTTGTGGTCGGTGTGGTTCCCCCCAAGCTCGGTACGCCCCGCCGCAGTAAAGATCCTGAGTTCCCCACCGACCTCGGGGAACCCAGCCCTGGGGAACCAGTCAGGCTTATCCTTTAATATCCCTTCGATGAGAGAGGCATAGCGCTGTTTGGCACTTTCCACTCCGGCGCTGCCGTAAAGTTTGGTAAATAGTTCAGCAGCCTTTGTTGAATCAAGGCCGGCCAAGAGTTCTTTTCCTGTCATCTCATAATCTCCAATTTAAACGGCGTTAGCCGTTGATATAAATTAAACTTTCCCGAGCAGCCAATCAAGAGCATAAAGCTGTCGTATGCCATTGTGGGAAACTTCGGGATCATCGTCAAGGGTTAAAAGGTATTTCGGATTATGATCCTTCGCCTTGCCAAAAGGTTCAAGTTCACGAGCCAGCACATCGGCGCTTCTCACGGAAAGAGAAACCTGATAATACTCGGTTCCGCCCCCGGGGATATCGGTAATAAAATCGATCTCCTGTACGCCCGCCTTCCCCACATAGATCCTCTTTCCCCGGCGTATCAATTCAAGGTAAATGATATTTTCCAACATGCTTCCAAGGTTGGCGTTTTTTGTCCCCAGGAGAAAATAACGCAGACCCATATCAGCTGTGTAGTATTTATCGCCTGATTGTAAATACTGTTTCCCCTTTATATCATACCGCCCCACACGATACAGAATGTAACTATCCCTGAGAAGGGCGAGATAACTTTCTACCGTGTGTACCGATATACTCCTCCCCTGAGATTTCATGGTATTTGCAATATTGGTAGTAGAAGTAAGATTCCCGATATTGAAGAACATAAACCGCAGCACGCTCTCAAGCATGAGGGGATCGGCGACCTTTTTTCTGGCAATCACGTCTTTATTGAGGATAGTATTATAAATACCCTCAAGATATTCATTGATCCTTTTGCGGTCTCCGTTTAATTCAAGGGCATAGGGAAAAGAACTCTCCGTAAGGTAACGGTTATACAGCCGTGGCAGGGATTCGTTCCCGCCCGAAGCAGATACAAATTCCTTAAATGAAAGGGGCAGCATCTGTACCTCAATATACCTTCCCGAAAGCAGGGTAGCGATTTCTCCCGAAAGCATATACGCGTTGGAACCGGTCAGGTAGAGATCGACATTTTTCTTTATATAAAGGCCGTCTGCCGCCTTCTGGTACTCGGGAACGCTTTGAATCTCATCCAGAAACACATAATTCATCTTTCCGGGGATGAGCCGTTTTTTTATATGATTGTAGAGCTTCTTCCAGTCCCGCAGTTCCTCAAAATCGGGGTTCTCAAAATTGATGGCGATAATCTGCCCTCGGGCCCCATGCCTGCGAAGATAATCCTGATACAGTTCAAAGAGCGTGGACTTCCCGCAGCGCCGTATGCCGGTAACAATCTTAATCAGCCTCTTATCCCTGAAGCCTATAAGAACGTCCAGATACTCACGCCTTTGAATTAAAGGGACCTTGTTTGCCATATCTCTATCATAGCGGAGAAAAGACCTCCTGTCAACACTTTATGCATCCAACTGCACAAAACTGATAAAAATGACAAGTTTGTGCAGTCAGATGCACAAACTTAAATTCAGCTGAAATTCACCCTGTCCAAAAAACCGTCGATCACTTTGCCTGTTTGCTCAAGATACTCCGCCTCAAGTTCCGTGAACCTTGCAAGACGGGGGCTGTCCAGATCCAGCACTCCAAAGATCTCCCCTCCTCTGAAAAGGGGAATCACCAGCTCCGAGGCAGAGGCCGAATCGCAGGCAATGTGGCCGGGGAACTTATGAACATCCTCCACGAGCACCGGCTTTTTGTCCATTACCGCCTTGCCACAGACCCCCTTACCCTCTGCTATGCGAGCGCAGGCGGGCAGTCCCTGGAAGGGGCCAAGAACCAGATCCTTTCCTTTGAGGAGATAGAAGCCCGACCAGTTGATGTCGTTCAGGTAAAACTTCAGCGCCGCCGACGCATTGGCAAGGCCCGCGACAAGATCGGTCTCCCCTTCCAGTATTGCCCGGACAGACTCAACCATGAGGGCGAGGTTCGCTTCGGGGTTTGTTTCTTTTTTCGCTTCAAACATAGGGGAAGTATACAGCAGGATTGCGCCGCTGGTTAAGGCAAAAGGGAAGATGCAGGGGATATTGATTATCCGCAAAATGCCTGTTGGAAAATCCCTATAGGGCAGACAAATTGATTGCCTAGGTGCGTGAGCAGCAATTCAGGTTACGATACTACCCAGCTTTTCCTCAGCCTCACGCAGCAGGGAACAGGCTTTTTTAATGATATCATCAGCTTGGCTTTTCCGGGGATTTTTTCCCGCCACAAGGTACTCGACAGTAACACCCAAAGCTTGAGCGATCTTGTAGGCATCAACAGCAATGGGGATTATGCCCTTGTACATCCACCCGCGCATAGTGTTGTACGACAAACCGGAGGCTTTTGCGGCTTCTTTCTGAGTCATCCCGTTCTTTTCAATGAGCCGCTTTACGCGGCCCCAAAACATTTCGGCAAACAATAGCATGCTGGTTAAAGAAATGGCCGCCAGGTCGGGCTTAAGCAAGCGAACCATCGATAATTATTTGAGAGAAAACGGTTCTATCCCCAGCGCCGAAGCTGCGGTTAAAATTGCCAAAGTTCTGGGCGTAACCGTTGAATACCTGGTTACAGGCAGGGATCCCAAAACGGGCAAAAGCCGCCCTCCCCTTCCCCCTCATCTCCGCTCACTTATGGATACTGTAGAAAAGCTCTCCCCAAAGGGCCAGCGCCTTGCCGTCAAACTGGTAAGGGCTTTGAAGGATAAGGAAGAGGGGAAATAGAAATAGCACGATCTGCATCAAAATAAGGGTAGATTATATCCTCATTCCCCCTTTTTCCGCTATACTTCCTTTATGAGCCAAACCAAGCCCCCCCTTTACCTGATTGACGCCTACGGCCTTATATACCGTTCCTATTTTGCCTTTATGAGCAAGCCCTTGCGGAATCCTGCGGGGAAAAATGTGTCCGCCCTTTTCGGGTTCGCCAGGTCTGTGGCGATCCTTTTGAATGAGGGGGCGCCCTCCGAAAAGGGGCAGCTGCAGAAGCCCCTGCGGCTCGTTGCGGTTTTCGATTCCCTGACGCCCACGTTCCGCCACAAGATGTACAGCGAGTACAAGGCCACAAGGCAGAAGGCACCGGAAGATTTGCACGAGCAGGTTCCCCTGGTGGAAGAGCTGCTCAAGGCCATGGGTGTTCCGGCCCTGGCCATGGACGGCTTCGAGGCTGATGACATCATCGCCACCCTGGCGAAACAGTGCCAAAAAGAAGGGCGGGACTGTTACATCATTTCATCGGACAAGGATCTGCTCCAGCTTGTGGGCAAGGGAACCTGGGAACTCAGGCCGGCCAAGATGTCGAATTCCGAGTCCGGGAATGCGGCGGGCCTTTCGGTGGAGCTTGTGGGAGCTGCCGAGGTTAAGGCTGAATGGGGTGTGAATCCCGATAAGGTGCTGGATCTCCTCTCCCTCACCGGGGATTCGTCGGACAATGTGCCGGGGGTCAAGGGTGTCGGCGAAGTTACTGCGGTTAAGCTCATGAGCCGTTACGGTTCGCTGGATGAAATTTATAAAAATATCGCTGGCATCGAGGGCGCGGTGGGGAAGAAGCTCGCCGCAGGAAAGGAGAGCGCCTATTTTTCCAAGTCCCTCATCAAACTGGCTGAGGAAGTTCCCCTTGGCATTAAAAGCATTGATGAACTTTCCGTAGAAAACATTGACCGCACTGCGGGAGCCCAGGTGCTGCTCAGGGAAGGCATCCCGTCAGTCGCAAAGATGCTGGACAAGAAAGCCCAGGGAGCTGCGCCTCAGGCAGGAGGGGCGGCATCCGGGACAGAACAGGCGCACACTGGCGCTGAAGCGGGCTTTTCTGCAAACGGCGGGGCTTATTCCCCCTGGGAACCGGCTGACGAGGCGCTTAAAGGCAAGGGTGTTTATAAAACCATTCTCGATCTTAAAGAGCTTGAAGCGCTTTTAGCCAAGGCCAGGAAGCAAGGGCTTCTGGCTTTGGATTTTGAGACCGATTCCCTTGACGCATGGAATGCCAAACCCATCGGCATTTCCCTTGCCATAAAACCAAAGGAAGGTTTCTATGTGCCTGTAGCCCCCCATGAAGGGACTGCGCCGTTCATTGAGCCCGAAAAAGTGAAGGCCCTCCTCATTCCAATTTTGATGGATGCGGAAATGACCATTGCTGCGCATAATGCGAAGTACGATTACAAGGTGAGCCGAGGCTGGGGCATTGAAAGGTGGAAGTGCAAAATTTGGGATACCATGGTGGCTGCCTGGATCATGGATCCTGAACGCAATAATTATTCCCTCGATTCTCTGGCAGGTTTTTTCTTTGGTGTTACCACTACTGCGTATAATGATATTGTCGCCAAGGGCAGTACCTTTGATACAGTAGCTCTGGACGTCGCCTGCGCTTATTCGGCTGAAGACGCAGATCTCTGCATCAGGGTAATGCAGCATCTTGAACCCCGTCTAAAGAAAACCAATTCCATGGATCTTTTTGCAAAGCTCGAAATGCCCCTGCTCCCCATACTTGCCGAGATGGAAGGGATTGGCATCAAGATAGAACCAAAAGTGTTAAGGGATTACGGCAAGGAGCTTGGGGAAGAGCTGGAAAAAATCCAGGCCGAGACTTATAAAACCGTGGGCCATGAATTCAACATCTCATCGCCTAAACAGCTTCAGGTCGTCCTCTTTGAAGAACGCAAGCTCAAACCGGGGAAGAAAACCAAGACAGGCTATTCTACCGATGTAGCGGTTCTTGAGGAACTTGCCCACGAGGACAAAGTGCCGGCCCTCATTCTGCGTCATCGTACTCTGTCAAAACTTAAATCAACCTATGTGGACGCTCTGGCGGATCTGGCTGACAGGGAGGGACGGCTCCACACCAACTTTGTGCAGACCGGCACTGCCACGGGGAGGCTTTCGAGCAGGGAACCGAATCTGCAGAATATCCCCATACGGGAAGAAGAAGGCCGGCGCATACGGGAAGCCTTTATCGCCAAGCCCGGCTGCGTGCTTGTTTCGGCAGACTATAGCCAGATAGAGCTTGTGGTGCTGGCCCATCTTTCGGGAGACAAGAACCTGCTTGAAGCTTTCACCGAAGGAAAGGATGTGCACGCCCGCACAGCGGCCCTCATTTTCGGAGAAAAGGAAACGGATGTTACGCCCGACCAGAGGCGCATTGCCAAAACCATCAACTTCGGGGTCATGTACGGCATGAGCGCTTTCAGGCTTGCCAACGAATTGAGCATAAGCCGCACTGATGCTGCGAATTTTATCGAAGCCTACTTTAAGACTTACTCAGGGATACGCACTTTTATTGACGAACTCGTCAGAAAAACAGAAGAGACCGGCTACGCCTCTACCATTTTCGGGAGGAGGCGTACCATTGCTGCGATTAATTCGCGCAACAAAACCGAGAAGGCTGCTGCCGAGCGGGTGGCGGTGAATACCCCCATACAGGGTTCTGCTGCGGACATCGTAAAAACCGCCATGCTCAATCTGGACAAGGCCCTGACCAAGGCAAAAAGCCCGGCCCGGCTGCTCCTCCAGGTGCATGATGAACTCATACTGGAGTGCCCAAGGGACGCAGCAAAAGAAACCGCAGAATTGGTAAAGCGGGAAATGGAAAACGCAGTAAAACTAACAATCCCCCTCAGGGTGAGCGTGGAAACAGGAAAGCATTGGGGGGATTTCCATTAGTTTTACTTCCTCACTGCCGCAATTGCCTGTTCCAAAGCTGCTTCAAGCATTTCCTGGGGAGGCTCTTTGATGTGCCCCAGTTTCATCAGATCGTTGGTAAGGGAACGGGCAGCCTCGATGTCGGCCCTGGCGCGTTTGTAGACTTCGTCCCAGCTTAATTCTACCCTGGCTACGCCCTCTTTGATCGCCTGCTGGGCCACATCAGCCGCTTCCACGGCGAAGACATCGGTCTCTTCCATGGTCGCGACGATGTTGTCGGGGGTGATGCCCCGCTTCTCGGAAAAATCCGCGATTGAATGGGCGCAGCGTATGGCCATGCCGTCGGTTATCTTTCTGGCCCGCACCAAAAGCGCGCCCTTGAGTATGCCGGGGAAGCAGACGGAGTTGTTCACCTGATTGGGGAAGTCGCCGCGCCCTGTCGCAACAATGAAGGCCCCTTCCTCTTTGGCGGCATAGGGCCAAATTTCGGGTACCGGGTTGGCGCAGCAGAACACTATGGCCTTGGGCGCCATGGAACGTATCCACGCCCTCTTCACCGTGTCGGGGCCGGGAGTGGACAGGGCTATGAGAACATCGGCGCCTTTAATTGCCTCTTCCACAGAAGGAGAACGGCCGGGGTTTGTCTTTTCGCAAATTTCCCATTTGCGGTAATTGCGCTTGTCGCCCTTGATGTCTTCGCGGCCCAAATGGAGGCTGCCCTTGGAGTCGAAGACGGTCATTTTGGCAGGGTCCCCGCCATCGGCGAGGATGAGCCGCGCAATGGTGGTGTTGGAAGCCCCCGCGCCGAGGAGCACGATTTTGGCGTCCTTCAGCTTTTTGCCCGCAAGCTTCAGGGCATTGAGCAGGCCCGCCAGGGTGATGCAGGCGGTCCCCTGGGCGTCATCGTGCCATACCGGAATGTCGCAGGCCTCGCGGAGCTCGTCCAAGACCTTGAAGCAGTTAGGCTGGCTTATATCCTCAAGATTGACGGCACCGAAAGAGTGCTGGCACATCTTTACGAATTCGATGATTTTATTGGGATCGTTCTTGCCATCAGCGCCTTTGGAATCCACGCAGAGGGCCACGGCGTCCACGCCGCCAAGGTATTTCATGAGCATGGCCTTGCCTT
Source organism: Leadbettera azotonutricia ZAS-9 (assembly GCF_000214355.1). GTDB lineage: Bacteria > Spirochaetota > Spirochaetia > Treponematales > Breznakiellaceae > Leadbettera > Leadbettera azotonutricia. The sequence continues at coordinate 3,469,474 of NC_015577.1, forward strand.
CCATGACCCCGAGGCCGCCGGGGGGCGTGCAGTCGCCATCGCCGAGAACACGGGTGGAATCGGAAACAACAGCCACAAGGTTCCCCCGGTTGGAAAGGGCAAAGGACGCGTCCTTGTCTTCCCTGATGGTGGTGGATATCTTGGAAACCCCCGGGGTGTACCAGGCGTTGAACCAGTTGAAGCCGTAGACGCCGCTTTTGGGAACGGTCTGCATCTTGCCGCCGTAGAAGCGGTGGGCTTCGAGGGAAAGGTTTTTCAGGAACAGGGTTTTGGCCTGGGCCTTCTGATCTTCGGTAAAATCAGGCGGGAAAATGTCGTTGAGGTTTTTGAGTGACGGATCGATTTTCATTTGTACTCCTTTAAAAAAGCGGCTTTGCCGCTACGTTAATTGGAAGTGTTACGAGGTAACACATTTGCTCCATAGGAAGCTGCGCTGGAATTTCCATGACAGTGTTTGTATTTCTTGCCGCTGCCGCAGGGGCAGGGATCGTTACGGCCCACCTTGGGGCCTGAACGAACAACAGTAACCGGGGCAATGTCTCCATCCTGATAGAGCCACTTGCCTGCGATTTTCCTGAACCGGGCTTTCTCATGGTGCACATCCTTGAGCCCGTCCCGTTCATAACTGGCCTCAAACTCGACAACGCCTTTTAAGTCGTCGATGCCGCCCTTTTCTACAGAAAGGATCTTTAAGCCGAGCCAAGTTGATTTCTCGCTCCAGTCCTTTGTCTGCTTTACATCAATTGCATCTTTCTCTTCCCTGTCACAGGTATTGATGATGTAATCAATGGCATGCCCTGCATAAGCCGAGTAGCGGCTCCGCATGAGGGCCTCGGCAGTAGGGGGATCTTTTACGCCCGAAATGTAGGGGCCGCAGCATTCATCAAAATCCAGGCCCGATCCGCAGGGACAATTCTTCATAATGTATTTCCTAATAGTAATTCTTTTAGCGCTTCAAATTCCGCAGTAATAGTGCGGGCCTCTGCCTTCCTGTCCATAGCCTTCTTAAGCGAATCGGGCAGAGGGACAGGGCCGGTGAGGGTCTCCACGGTTTCCGCGAACTTGGCAGGATGGGCAGTTGAAAGAACAGCCAGGGGATTCTCCGATCCTTTACCCCAGGGGCCGCAGGGGAGGGCTCCTGAATCACGAAGCTTGTCCACCCCATGCCAGCCAACGGCAGTGTGAGGATCGAGGAAATAAGCGCAATCCCTGTAAACAGCCCCAATGGTTTTGCGTGTATCCTCATCATCGGTGTAAACGCCAAGGATAAGCCGGCGCATTTCCTCCCAGGAAAAGTGCGCAGCCATGCGCTCAAAGTTGCTGGGTGCGCCCACGTCCATGGCGTTGGAAAGGGTGGCCTGTGATTTGCGGGCTTCGTATTTTCCGTTTTCGAGGAAGTCGGGAACTGTCTTGTTGATATTGGTGGCCGCAATAAATAAATTAATAGGAGCGCCCATTTTAAAGGCATAAAGGCCGGCAGTCAGATTGCCGAAATTTCCCGAAGGAACGCAAACGATGAGGCCGGTTTTCTGTTTGCCCGAAGCCCTGCCTGCGCCCGCAGAATAATAGGCAGCCTGGGGAATGAGCCGGGATACATTGATGGAATTGGCCGACGAGAGAACCAAACGTTTTTTAAGAACCTCATCGCCAAAGGCCTGCTTTACAAGGCTCTGGCAATCGTCAAAACTGCCTTCCACCGCGATGGCGGATATATTGCCGCCAAGGCCCGCAATCTGGCGTTCCTGCAGGGGCGACACCCTGCCTTTGGGGTAAAGCACAGTAACGCTGATGCCTTCGACACCATAGAATCCATCGGCTACGGCCCCTCCCGTATCGCCCGAAGTAGCCACGAGAATTTTAAGCGGCTTCCCCTCGCCCCGGCGGAGGTACGAAAAAGACCGTGCCATAAAACGGGCGCCAAAATCCTTGAAAGCTGCGGTGGGGCCGTGGAAAAGTTCCAGCACAAATCTGTCGCCTACGCTCACTAAAGGCGCATCAAAGGGATAAGCCGAATGAACCATATCTTCCAGAACCGCATTGGGAATATCCGCCTCGACCCATGGCTTGATGGTTTCAAAGGCTATGTCGGCATAATCCATGGTTCCAAGGGAGGATTTAACCGCCCCGGAATAGAGGGGGATAGTCTCGGGAACATAGAGGCCGCCATCGGGGGCAAGGCCGCCAAGGGCTGCATCTGCAAAACTCACAGCGGTATTTTTATCGCGGGTACTATAGTAGTGCATCAATAGCTTATTTTACCCCAGGCCGCAAAAATTTTCTAGCGTTTCTTGCCGCGCCGCAAATCTTTCCTCTGTTTCCGCCGGTTGTTTCTGGGCTGCGCCTTATCGCCGGGAACATCCCGGGAAGGCCCGTTGGCTTTTGAATCAGAGTCAGGGTATATGCGCACTGCTGCACGATCTGGGAGGCGGCTCGCGACAACAGCCCAGGCAACTCCAAGAAGTATCATCCCGACACTGAGGATTTGGCCGGTCGAAAAGCAGAGCAGCGGATGGCTCAGGGCCGCAGGGAGATCACTTGGCACAAATTGAATACGGTAGCCCAGATCCGCATCGGGTTCGCGGAAATACTCAATAAAAAAACGGAAAAGCCCATAACCTGAGAGGTAGAGGGCTACGAGGAAACCTTTGAAAGGTTTGCGGTTCCTGAAAAACCAGATAATCGCCCAGAGCACGATGCCTTCAAAAAAAGCTTCGTAAAGCTGGGACGGATGACGGGGAAGATTGAGGGCGCCATTTGCGCCGGCTATTACCGCAAGGCCGAGCTGTTCAGCCCCTTCGCGTATGACATTGAAATATTTATCCCTTGGAAGTATGGCCCCGCGATAAGGAAAGTTCGGGGTTGCAAATATCATGCCTAGAGGACTCGCGGTGATCCTGCCGTAAAGTTCACCATTAATAAAATTCCCCAGTCTGCCGAAAGTATAGCCCAGGGGTATGGCGGCCGCAAACATGTCGCCCATCTCGCGGTAGTCGAATTTCTTTTTCCATGAATAAACAACGATGGCAAAGGCGCCGCCAATTACGCCGCCATGGTAGCTCATGCCCTGGAAGCCCGTGAACTGCCCGTCCCTGAAAGGCCAAAACACAAGCCACGGCGCCTTGCTGTATACATCTCCCGGTTCGTACACAACAGTAGAAAAAATGCGGGCCCCCAAAACAAGGGCAAGTATGCCCCAGAAAAAAAGGCCCGAAAGATCGTCCTCGGTCATGGGGAAATTCCGTTCTTTCACCTGCCTGCGGTACAGAAGGAATGCCACGCCGAAGGCCACGATATACATGAGGCCGTACCAGCGTATAGGCAAGCCGGGGATTATCTCAGGGTTAAGCCATGCAGGGAATTGAATTGAAAGTAACATGATACCTCGTTATATTAATGCCTTTTCCATAATCCTGCCCGCATCGCGGGCAAAATAAAACACCACATTGCTGCGGCTCTGCTTGATTTCATAATACCGGCCATGGCTTTCAATAACTACCCCCGGATAAATCGTGCCCCGGACGCGGAGCTCTGATTCGTGGTGCTCTTCGAATTTTTCTCTCAGGGTAAATAGTTTAAGGTTGAGCTGTTCAAGATTCTTTATAAGCTTTACTTTTACAACCCTTACCCTTTCGAGGGATTCGGGGTTTTTTATGGAAACCTTAATCTTAACGTCAACTTTAGCGATATCGCTTTTTGCCTTGTTTATCTGCTCTTCTGTAGCCTCTATCTGATCCTTAATGAGATAATCCTGGCCAAAGGAAATTTCAGTCCTGCCCCCGGTTTCTGATCCTACATTGGCAGCATCTATGCCATTTCTTGCCTGGCACACCCCCCCAATGAGCTTTCCTTTTTCCGCAGCAATAGTGAGTTTGCCATTAGTTTTAATGAAGCTGATTATAGAACCATTTTTAAGATCGATGTCCCCGACAGACATAAGGGTAGCCTTTTCAGAGAAGGCCGCTTCGATAGCCGTATGGGCACGGACAACGCCCTTGCTTCCGCCCTTTATGCCCTGGGCTATAGTCGCCTTACCGCCGGAAGAGATCAATGCCCCCTCGGCAACACCCCCCACAAATACGCTTAAGCCCCCAATCACTGCGAAGCCGGGCAGCACCTTGCCCGAAATTTTAACTTCCCCAGGGAAATTAATGCTCCCCGTGGCAGGGCCGACATCGCCGTTTATTTCTTTATGGGAAGCTATCTCAAGAACTTTGCCGTCAAAACTAAGCTCGCCCGGTTTTGCGGCAACAAGGCGCTTCCCTGGGCCGCAGGCTTCCTCTGTTATGGAATCATCGTGCTCTAAAACAAAAGCCGCGCCCTTATCGCTGGGGATCTCGTTTCCTTTTACATCGAAGCCGCTCTTGCCTTCTGCAGCAGGCTCGGAAAGCTCCGCAATGGGGGTATTGGCTTTTACCTGGACAGTTTTCCCCGGAGCTTCGCCTGTTCCATCCTCTCCTGCAAGCTGGGGCGGGCTCACAGGCACAAGCCACTTTACGGCGCTGCCGCCTTTGGCTACGGGAAGCACACCTGTGGCAACTATCACGCCGGCAACGCTGCCCTTGGCCTTGGCAACAGCGCAGGCTTTTTCAACTGTATCTTTATCAATGCCCTTTTTCACACCTATGGCATTTAACACTTTTAGTACGTTTTCAGGGCTAAGGTCTATACCGGCCCCTGCTTCGGGGATAAGATCCGCCCTGGCTTCCATGGCATCAGAGCTGATATGAACAGCCACTTTGGCATCCTGATAATCGACAAGCTTGGCCCGGAAATTGCGATCCTCGGCTTTAATGAGAAGGAGACCGGGCTTACCCGCAGTAATAGTACTACCGTGGAGTTCAAGACCCCTGAAAAGCTTCAGGTCCGGGTCATTCCCGGGAAGGCCCGGTATCACTTTGCCAAAAATATCCTGCCCCGCCTCGCCGTCAGAGGAAGCGGACACCTTGCCCACAACCGCGCCTTTTTCCACCAGGGCAAAGCCCGTGATCTCATCGGGAAGCAGGCCGTCCTCGCCTGCGCGGATTTCATCCCACCAGCCTTTGAGCCTTTCCCGTATTACCTTTGCCTGATTTTCCGGAAGCAGAGGAACAGAAAGTTCCAGCTCTTTATCCTTGCCTCTTGTAGAGGGCTTCCCCTGGGCCAGCACATAATCCTTCAATTCAAGGGCCTTGCTCTGCAAAAATGAATTAATGGCCTCTTTTAGTTTTTCCGGTTCCGCAACCTGGACTTTGGAATCTTTAAGGACCTGGCTGATAGCTTTCATCTCAAGGGGCTGGTATCCGCCAGTTCCTTTTCGTAAATAAAGCGCAGCTTTAGTATTATCAGGATTGATGTCAACCCGGGCTGTTGCTTCCCAAGCCTGGAGCAGGGGGAAGGCTTCAAGGGGAATGTTTGTTTTAAGCGCTTCCTGGATTTCACCGTCAAGGGAATCTGAGCTTACCAGGCTCTCCTCGGCTGCGCCCTTGGCCTTTGCCTCGGCAAGTATATCTTCTGCCTTGGGAGGGGCAAAGCGGGGGTCGCCGGGGTGGAACGTAAAGAACAGGGTAAGGCCGTCGGCCCCGGTGCGTATTTCCCAGCTTGGTTTTGCCAGGGCCAGCATATCGGCCCAATTTTCGCCAATACGCACAAAGCCCGAAGCCTGGGCCACAAGATCGTTCTTTTCCCGGCCTATGCCTGCCCCGAGAAGGAAACCGCCTTCGGGCAAGGGCTGGGGCTGCAAGGGCCTCCCGAAAACGCTCTTGCCCGGCTTGCCCGGTTTAGGGGGCGTGACAGTCCCAAGCTTCTTCCCCTTGTCGGCATATTTTATTTCTTTGACTACGGGATCAACCATTACCTCTTCGCGGGTTTCTTTCTTATCATAAGTGACAACTGTTTCTTCCTTGACCGGCATGAAGGGCAGAGCCCCTGGCTTTTTTACGATTTTTTCTTTTTTTATCCTTTCCACTTTGACGCGGAAAAGCTCAGGAAGGGAAGCAGCGTCAAGGGTTTCTTTTTGAAAAACAGCCATGTCCGCAGGCACCGGAAGGGCTTCCCAGGCGATGGCCTCGGGAACTGCTTCTTCAGGGAGAAGCCCCTGATAGATGAGCATTTCATGAGGATCTTTTGTTTTGGCCCTGCCTGCCTTCGAAAGGAAAGCTTCAAGATCTTTGGGATTGAGGGGCGGGGTGAGATTGTTTTCAGCAGCCAGCTTGTTCACCGCGTCAACATCCCAGCCAAGCCCGTCAGGGTCCGGGGTAAAAATGAGCTTTGCCTCGGTTTCCTGGGGATTTATGGTGATGGTAGCGTCGCCCTTTGCGATGACAGAGTTGGCCATAGCTTCCTGTTAAGGTTTGTATCCCTTGGCCATGGCCTTGGAGAGCTTGAACTTGAGGAAGTTGTTTTCCTTCCTGATTTTTGCAAGCTCTATCTGCTGGGACTTCACGGTCTCAACAAGGTCGCCCTGGGAGAGCGCCCCTGAATGGAGAAGATCCTCCACATAATCAACTTTGCTTTCAAAATCAATTTCCGCCTCCATGCCTGCTTCCTGGAAGCTTTCTTCAATTTCTTTTTCGTTGAGGAAGGTATCTTCCTGATCTGTGGAGAGAATTTTATCGGCGATGCGGTAGACAGCCTGGGAGAGTATGGAGTTGGGTTTGTAAAGCACCACAGGGAGCCGCGAAGAAAGGGCCGTGTCCTGAATGTTGTCGCGGTAAATCACACCCAGGTGTTCAATTTTAAGATCCAGGTATTCTTCGCAGGAACGGCGTATCTTCATGGCAACATCAGCGTCTTTTGGAGCATCTATCATATTCATAATGAGGCGGGGATGGAGATTGGCAATGCGGGCCATGAATTTTTCGTAAGAAGGGGCGTCTATCTTTTTAATCTCCGGGAGCAATTTAGGGATATACAGTTTCTGCGGGCCCGAGCCATCCTTCCGGGCTTGTTCGAGATAGGTCCTCGCTTTGGAGCCTTTACCGAATGACGTGAACATAAGCCTAAAAACCGTGTTCTTGAGGAACACATAGGCGTTGAGTACCGCAGTGACTGCCGGAGCCGAAACTACTATGCCCTGGCCCGAGAGGAGGAAGAAATCCAGAATAGATTGATGGGTGCCCGCCCCAAGGTCAAGGACAAGTATGTCCGTATCATCCTTAAGGGCCATGAAGCGCTTCACCAGGGCTTTGAGCTGGAAGGCCTTGAGATTGGCGGTACCAGGTATCTCGGTATCCCCCGGGATGAACCTGAGGCCCCGTATATCGGTATCGGCTATGACTTCGTTAAAGTCCGACTTGGTATCGTTGAGCCAGACGCCTATGCCGTTTTTGGGCGACTGATGGCCCAGCACCAGGTGAAGGTTCGAAGCTCCCAAATCGAGGTCTGCCAAAACCACCCGCTGTCCGGCCTGGGCAAAAGCCACCCCAAGATTCGCCGCCACCATGGATTTGCCTACCCCGCCCTTCCCGCTCGCAATAGGAATTATCCTCATACTGCCTCCGACTTTACTTTATTAAACAGCAGCCAACTCCCAAAGATTGAAAGCAGGTCGCCAAGACTCAAAATAAAACTGCCCGACAAAAGCACCATGCCATGCACGATGCTTCCTGCATCCATGCCAAGGAAAGCCTCCCTCAATGCGGGCCTGAAGGAAAAAACCGCCCATGCATAAAAGGCGATGAGGGCTATCACCTTTCCCGCAAGGTAGAGGGGAAGGTACGCCTTGAACTCCCCGAGCCTCAGCCACAGGAAGAGGGCAATCAGCGGAAACAGGGCGTTGGGCGTAACATACACAAGGTACGGGAACACCCCTCCCCTTTCGGCCCCCTCCATGGGGGAAAAAAACGCAAACATGCCAGCCAAAATGAACAGCCTGAGCAGTTCATAGATGAAGAGAGTTGCCCGAAGAGGCCTATATACTTCCATTATATAGAAAACTAACCCTTTAAAAAGGATATGGCAAGGGGCTAAGCATCAAGCTTGAACCCTGGGCAATATTGTAATAGGATAGCCATAAAGGATGGTTAATGATGAAAAAATGGCATTTTTTTATAATAGCCTTATGTTTTTGGCTTTCCGCCTGCAATATGTCATCAAGCTTTACTCCTGAAGAAACTGTACCTGACGCGACAGATCCCGCAGATATCCTGCTTTACCAAAAATGGCCCTTCCCGGTTGGGGTAGCAGTCCAAAGGTCAGCTTTTGGCGGCTTTTGGGGCAGCAGCCCAAACCCCCTCCTGAAATACTTCAATGTCTATGTAGCAGAAAACGAGATGAAGCCCGAGTCTTTGCAGCCATCCAGGGAAAATTTCAGCTGGGGGAACGGGGACACGCTGGTTCAGTATTCCCAGGACAACGGAAAAAAAGCCCGGGGGCATGTGCTGATTTGGCACAGCCAAATACGGGACTGGTTCTTTCAGAATGCATCCGGAGGAACCGCTACCAAAGAAGAGCTTTATGCCAACATGAAAAACCACATTCAAACTATAATGACACATTACAAGGGCAAGGTGGATTCCTGGGATGTTGCCAATGAAATGATAAGCGACGATGCATCAGGCGCATCAGGCACCCTTGAAGGCATTACCAGCGACTTGAGGAATTCAAAGTTCCGCCAGATAGCGGGCAGCCCGGAATTCCTGCTCAAAGCGTTCCAGTGGGCCCATGAGGCCGATCCTGACGCCAAGCTCTACCTTACCGATTACAGCACCGAGTATTACGGAAGCAAACAGAATGCCTTCTACAATCTGGCAAAATGGCTTGTTGATAACGGCGCCCCTATTGACGGCGTTGGCTTTCAGTGCCATATGCACTACAACTGGCCGCTGGTAGAACAAATAGGCGGGCTGGTAGGCGCCTCTATCGACCGTTTTGCGGCATTAGGGCTCAAGTCACAGATTACCGAGCTTGATATATCCCTTTATGCCTGGAAAGACACTTCGTTGACCTTGTCCGAAGCAGAGCTGCAGGAACGCCTTGCCATACAGAAAGATTTATACCTCAGCCTGTTTAATATGGCTGAACAAAAATACAGAGAGGGCAAACTCACCATGCTGGTGCTTTGGGGGCTTTCCGACAACCTTACCTGGCTAAACGACTATCCTGAAAAAGGCAGAAGGGATTACCCTCTGCTCTTTGACAGGAATAATCAGCCAAAAGACATTTACCGGGCCCTGGTTTCGCAGTAATACTACTTATAATAGTCCAGGAAACCTTCAGGATCCAGAACCCCATAAAATGCCTGCTTCACCTTAAGATCCCGGGTAAAGAGACAGGGATTGCCTGCCGAAAGCCAGCTGTTTTTGTCGTCTATGCCCCACATGGTTACCCGCTCAATATTTGCAGCATGAGCTTTCAACATTTGGAAGAGCTGGGCATACATTTTGCCTTGGCTAATCTGGGCAGAAGCGCTCATAGTGGTATCTGCGCTGGTTCCTTCTTTATAGTCGGCAGTCCTTATATCAAGCTCGGAAATACTCACTTTTACTCCCTTGCTGATGAATAGTTCAAGGGATGTCTTAACCGAATTTACATTGAACCATGTTGTCTGATAGTGTCCCTGCATTCCCACGCCGTCAATAAGATTGCGGGTATGGCCTTCGCCCTTGTACTTGTTATTGATCTCCTCTACCATATTCGCCACCGCAGAGGCTTTGGCAAAATTATCCAAACTATAATCATTGTAATACAGCATAGCATCCGGGTCCGCCGCACGGGCAGCCCGGAAGGCAAGTTCGATATAACCCTCATTGAGCGCCTGATACCAGGGGACATCCTTGCGGAGAGCAGCCCTCCAATCGTTTCCATTTGAAAGGCCATCGTTAAAGGCCTCATTCACCACATCCCAGGAAATTACTTTCCCTTTAAAATGCGTAACTACCTGGGTAACGTGAGCTTCAAGATTTGCCTTGGCAACGACTGCGGTAACACCGTCATTCATCCACTGAGGGGTCTGCCGGTGCCATACCAGGGTATGTCCATGCAGCTTAATGCCTGCAGCGCTTAAGGCCCTTTCAATCCTGTCTGCATTGTCAAAATTCAGAGTCCTGCCGCCCCAACCGTATAGATTTTCAGGCTTAAAGTCATTTTCCGGGGTAGCCACATTGTAATGCTTCTTTAAAAGATTAAACTCATCCCCGCTGAGTCGATTGGAGCCGGTGATGTTCCCGATAAGGAAATCATTCGTATATGCATCCTTGAGAGGAGGAACTTCCGTCCAGGACAAACCGCTGGTATAGGATATTCCGCCGGTATTAGGCTCGTTGACAATAATAGAATAGCTTTGGGTGTAATCCTTGTTGACATCGCCATTGCTTATAGTCGCGCTAACCTGTACTGTCCCTGCTCTGGCTATACTCAAGGTATTGTCAATGATGGTTGTGCCGGTAGTTCCTGCGTCGCTAATACTCCAAACAATAGTCTTGTTGGTGGCATTGGGAGGCGAGACTGTACCGGTAAGGTTAAGCGGGGTTCCAGCTGTTGCCGTTGAGGGCACACCGCTGATGCCGGTAACTGCAACAAAGGGCAGGCTCGCAGTAATTTGGAAATCTTTGGTATATGCCTCCCCAATAGCAGATCCGTTATCAATACTCGCACGAACTGTTACTGTTCCTGCTCCCGTTGCGCTCAGATTATTACCCTTGATACTCCCTGGTCCTGATACAACCGACCACGCAATAGTCTTGTTGGTGGCATTGGGAGGCGAGACTGTACCGGTAAGGTTAAGCGGGGTTCCAACTGTTGCCGTTGTGGGCACACCGCTGATACTGGTGACTGCAACAAAGGGCGGGCTCGCAGTAATTTGGAAATCTTTGGTATATGCCTCCCCAATAGCAGATCCGTTATCAATACTCGCACGAACTGTTACTGTTCCTGCTCCCGTTGCGCTCAGATTATTACCCTTGATACTCCCTGGTCCTGATACAACCGACCACGCAATAGTCTTGTTGGTGGCATTGGGAGGCGAGACTGTACCGGTAAGGTTAAGCGGGGTTCCAACTGTTGCCGTTGAGGGCACACCGCTGATGCTGGTGACTGCAACAAAGGGCAGGCTCGCAGTAATTTGGAAATCTTTGGTATATGCCTCCCCAATAGCAAATCCGTTATCAATACTCGCACGAACTGTTACTGTTCCTGCTCCCGTTGCGCTCAGATTATTACCCTTGATACTCCCTGGTCCTGATACAACCGACCACGCAATAGTCTTGTTGGTGGCATTGGGAGGCGAGACTGTACCGGTAAGGTTAAGCGGGGTTCCAACTGTTGCCGTTGTGGGCACACCGCTGATGCCGGTAACTGCAACAAAGGGCAGGCTCGCAGTAATTTGGAAATCTTTGGTATATGCCTCCCCAATAGCAGATCCGTTATCAATACTCGCACGAACTGTTACTGTTCCTGCTCCCGTTGCGCTTAGATTATTGTCATTGATACTCCCTAGTCCTGATACAACCGACCAACCAATAGTCTTGTTGGTGGCATTGGGAGGCGAGACTGTACCGGTAAGGTTAAGCGGGGTTCCAGCTGTTGCCGTTGTGGGCACACCGCTGATGCTGGTGACTGCAATAAAGGGCGGGACAACCGGGTTTATGGTTATTGAAAAAGACTGGGTGTAATTGGTACTGGCGGTAAGACCAGTGACGATAGCCGCCTGAACCTCTACGATCCCAGCCGCCGTGGTGTTTAAAGTATTCCCGCTAATCGTTGCACCGGTAGTTCCTGCTTCGCTAATACTCCAAACAATAGTCTTGTTGGTGGCATTGGGAGGCTCGACTGTACCAGTCAGGTTAAGCGGGGTTCCGGCTGTTGCCGTTGAGGGCACACCGCTGATGCCGGTTACTGCAATAAAGGCTGTATTGACCACTATATTGAATTCTTTTGTATAATTGACTCCAACTGCAGTGCCATTTTTAACAGTTGCGGTTATTGTTACGGTTCCAGCTTCAAGCGCACTGAGGGTGTTTCCTGTAATTGCTGCCATTGTTTTGCCGGCTGTCTTTACCGACCAAATAATGACTTTATTGGTTGCATTTTCGGGACTGACTATGCCTGTCAAAGCAAGAGGGGTTCCGGCAGTTGCGATTGTGACTACATCGGCTATTTCTTCTACTGCAACAAAAGAATCCGGAATGGGATCGGGTTCTGGTGTATTGTTAACTGTTATGGCAAGACTAAAATTAGTAATATGAATGGTCTGGTTATTCAAACCATATTGCGGACTTGCCTCAAGATAAAATAGGGGAGTATCTTCAGAAGCATCAACAATAAACGTGTTGCTGCCCTGAACAGGGAACCACTGTTTTGTAGTAGTATAAAGCTCATTCAGGCTTCCTGCTATCACAGGGTAAGCCTTGTGTTTTTCATCCTCGGCCTGGGCCTGCCATACAATTTTTGTGTAGTACTTTATATACACTTCAAAAGAAACATCAACGGTAATTAGCTTTCCCTTATAAGCGCTCAAATCATAATAAACAGGAGCCCAGGTATACCCGCCTGACTGGGGGGGTGCTACTTTAAGCACATCATCCTTCCCCTCGTACGTTTCCATATAGGCTGCGGATACACCGTTGCTGCGCACCTTTAACCCATGCCACTCGCTAACCGCATCATCATCGGTATCAAAGATAGAAGGAAGGCTGCAGGAGGAAAAAAACACGCCAGCAAGCATGAGCAGCAAAGTAAGTTTTTTCATCAAATTCCTCCTATCACTCATACATTTTAAATAAAATATTCCAAAAATTCAAGGGAAAATTAAAAAAAACGCAGTTTCCATAATTTCTGCGCCGGATTGATATTATGGAGATATTCTACATTTTAAAGAATCATAGCTTAACCGGAAGGCACGGAGGAACAGCGACGGGGTGGTAATCAACAGCCCCATCAGCGTTCCCCCTGCCTTTATCAGAAGTATTATTCGACTGTACCCACCAAAGTAGTTATTGAGCTTCCAGGAAGCGAATAACCGCTTATGCTTGCCGATCCGGCGGCCGGGGGATTTACCGGTGATAAATCCTCAGAAGCAGAAGTCCGGTAAGCGTTTAAGGCCACAAATCTTGAATTTTGAAGGGTAACATTGATATTGGCTGCAGAATTTCCGCTATTGATCAAAACCAGGACAATTTCCTTGCCGTTGGGGTTTTTATATGCGGTCGTAAATACATTAGCAGCGGTGCTAGCAGTAGACCCGATGCGTTGATAACCCGGCCTGATAAATTTGCTGAAATGTCCGACAGCATAGTAACGCTTGGTCAGGGTGACCCCACTATTATTGAAAGAAATGATGTGATCTGACTCAGTATTATTATAGCTCCACAGCCACCAGTAAAGCCATGCGTTGGCTTCGGCAACAGTGAAGTCGTAATGTATCATCCGGGCATAAACCAAAGCATTGTTAATTCCAGTGCCGACCGGAATCTGGCCGCCTTTATTTGTCTGACCCATTTCAGTCTGCCAGATCCGCTTGCCAGCCGCAGAAGTCTGTGTAAGTTTTTCAGCTCCCAGATTGGTGGGGGTACTGTCTGCTTCGTATTGATGAACACCCACATAATTCAGCACTGATTTTGCCTGGGTATCGCCGAGGGTTTGGGTGATCAAATCTTCGGTAAAGTTCATATTTTCTGCGGCCATAACGCCCAGATTTTTTTGAACATCTTTCAGATAAAAACGTTGTCCCAAAGTTATGAGGAAATTCTTAATTTGATCACCTGTCCAGACGCAGCTTTCATAATCGGCAGCCCAATTTGATTCATTCTGAATTGAAAGTACCGATAGCGGCCATCCCATTTCGCTTTCAAAATTCTTCACATAGTCCGCCAAAAGATCCGCATAATCGTTATAAAACGCCGGTTTAAGCGAACCTTTTCGATCGGGCGTGGAATTACTGCTGTACCCGCTTTTCCATTGGGTATCATTATTGTTGGGAGGGGTCCAGGGAGTGCTCATTATGGTAAAATCACTGCCAGGACCATTCGGCAAATTTTTGATCAGATCAATAGTTGCCTTGGTAGCGGCCAAATCATAACTGCCCGCCCAGTTAAGGTCAAAGGTTTTTGTACCGTTCCAATCCAAATCATAACGATAAGTTCTATTACCCTTACCTTCCCCATTCACCTGGATAAAATTGTCATTGGGCTCATTGGGTCCGTTATCCTCAGGATACCGCTCCCGAAAGGGAATACGGTTCCGCAGTATGGTAAGCCCGATTCCGTTTGTCTTCGAATATAACTTCTCTATTACTTCGTTATAATGTTCTTTATCCACATCATTCTTCCAGGCATTGGAACCGCCAAACCCGTCGATGATCTGCCTGCCGTCGTTGTAGTTAACAGTCATTGTACCGTTGTCGTTGGTATAAGTTGCCGCAGTACCCAGAACCTTGTCTGCAATATCACTCTTCCAAAGAGTTGTGGAAGTTCCGCCGCCGCTGCCCGATACAGTAACCTGGAGATCAGCTACATAAACGTTTGTACTGTTAAGACCATTACTGGAATCATTATCAAGATACAGAACACGGGAGTCCTCACTTATCGTTACGGTGTTGCTGCCGGAAACAGTCACCCAGTTATTTGCGGTTGTAGTACTGGAAGCAACTGTAGGATATCCGTCCTGGTTGATTTTAAAACCGACTTTTACCCCTGCAGAAGCCGCCCGAACACTCGCCTGAACAGTGATAGTGATAGACTGGTTGGAATAGGCGTTTAAATTATAGGTCAGCGCCGCCCATCCGGCAGGGCTTATTTCAAGAACATTTGACCTACCCTGGTATGATGCGTGATATATACCAGTGGAAGTTCCAGCAATATTAAATATCTTTCCGCCGGATTCAAATTGGGTAACAGTTGCTCCATCAGATACACCCTCGTTGTCTGCATGACCTGTACCGCCGCCATTCCCTGTTCCTTCGACATACACTCTTGCGCTTGCTGTCTTGCCATTGACAGTTTTTACCTTAATGGTAGTTGAACCTGCGTTTAAGGCGGTCACCGTTCCATTTTCGATAGAAGCTACATTCGGGTTGCTTGATGTCCAGGTAACATTTTTGTTGGATGCATTAAGCGGCTCAAATATCGCATTTAAAAGAGCGCCATCGCCCACATTCAGATTCAAAGTCAAAGGCGCTAGAGTTATCCCCGTAACCGGTATATTGGCAGGGGTAACAAAATAATCATTGCTTATCACAACCGGATCAATCAAAGTTCCGAATTCGGTAATGCTGTTGCGGTAAATTTCTATTACTTCGCTGATTCCCGCTTCCTTACCGTTCCTGATAAAGTTCACGGTAAGAATAGGATATCCCGAAGGCACTCCATCTATGGTCTTGCTCAGAGTTTTTGTGTTTCCCGAACCGGTGATATCAGCATCTGTTAAACCTGATTTTAAATCAATGTTTCCCAGACGCAGTTCATCAAGCACAGCGTCAGAGGGGAAATTGATTGCCAATGAAAAAATACCGGTATATTCATTACTCACCGCGCCGTTAAGGGTAACTTCAACTACATTATTTGAAGCAGAACTAACGGTAAATTCACCGGAATTGCCTTCTGCTGCAAGATTATCAATACCGTTTACTGTCCGGAAAGTTTTTACATCCAGGGTATAGATTCCTTCCTCAAGTATGAAACTAAATAAAGCAGATGACAGGACAGTTTCGTTACGAACTTCTATCCCGCCATTCTTAAAAATGAAATTGTATTTATCATATTTAATACTTGGAAGAACATTCCTGGCAGAACCTGTATCAAAAACAATTTTTACCGTACCAATTCCGGGTTCTTCCGCCCGGGCTGCACCGGAAGGAGCAAGGAAAGCATTACACGCAGTAAACAGAAGTGTCCCTGTCAAAATAAAGCTTGCTATGGCTGCTGTTAAACACTTTTTCATTTTTTCACTTTCCTTATCCTCAATATTTTCAACACTGATTATACAGCAACCTTTCAGATCGCCAGATATTACAAAACTATCCGGACGCCGGCGGGTTAATACTCTCCGCCGTCCGGATTGTCAATTCAAAAATTCTTTACTGGTTGTTACTCAGCCATGCAGCGGGATTCGAAATCCTTTCAGGGTCAATTATAGCGTAATAAGCCGGTTTAACCCTGGGTGTTTGGGCAGTCCCGTCGAAGGGCAGCGGGTATGATTCCTTGCGCCAGCTTGCGCTGTCCTGAAGACCCCAAAAAGTGATTCGCTTAATAACGCTCTTATACTGGTTAAACGCCTGAAAAGCCTCTGCATAGATTTGGGCTTGCCTAAGATACCTGGCAGGAGACTTGGCTTCATTCTGTAACCTCTCCAGTTCGGCAGTACCCGTCAAATCCGTAGTAGTATTCTCATAAACATGAACCTGATTACCGTCACTATACGTTACCCTTAAAGCAGTCCAATCCCTGTATCCGGTAGTGGTAGCATCCAACTCGGTTATAACGATTTCAATACCCCTATCAGCAAATTTTTTCAAATTGTTTTTGAAGGTAGTACCATTGAAATTTTCGGTATTAAAATGCGCCTGCATACCAATACCGTCAATAAGCTTTGTGCTGCCGGTGGTATTATCGGGATCGGTAAGCCAGCGTTCATTTATCTTGGTTATCATATCCACATAGGTATCGCACCTGCCACCTTCAGTGTCGAGGTTATAATCGTTGGCATACAGCTTAAGGTTAGGTTCTCCATTGGCAATAGCAGCCCTGCGGGCAGCTTTAAATGCAAGATAAATGTAATCCGGTCCTACCGCAGTATACCAAGGGCTGTTATCATCGGTCCCAAAAGTGGCTTCACCGTTATGGTATTTATCCAAATCTTCCTGTGAACTATATCTGATATTGCCCCGCAGATGACTTGTATAGGGAGTTCCGCCGCCGGAAATTGCTTCGTTTATTACATCCCACGCAACAACCTTTCCTTTAAAGCTGGTTACAACATCAGTAATATACTTCTCCATTCTCCTGGTGTTATCCGCCCTGTTTGCATCCTGTTCAGCCTCGCTAAACACAACCTGGTCCCGCATCCATTTGGCAATCTGTGTTTTATTATGCCACAAAAGAGTATGACCATATACTTTTCTGCTGGTACTTGCAGCATTGCTTGCTGTGCTTGACACACTTGCGCTTCCGGTTGCCGCTGACCCGTTCCAACTGTACTGCCCGGGTTTCATGTCATTTTCCGGAGTAAAAGCATTGAAATTTCCGGTAATGACACTGCTAATACTATTCACGCCTCCGGTGAAAACATTTCCTATTTCCACACCGGTACCCAGATATCTCTGTATAGAAGTATAAAATGCTTCCTTGGTACTAAGATTTACAGTGCTGAAAATGGTAGTATGTACTTCAAGAGGTTCGGAAGTTATAACTTTTCCATTTACCGTTGCGCTTGCTGTAATGTTAGCCGTCCCGAGACCTGTAGCAGAATCACTATAGCCTGTTGCCAGCACATTACCTTTAGCAGAAACTCGCGCCACATTGTTATTGGTACTTGACCAACTGATTGTGGAAGGAACTGCGGCACCTGGAGGAACAGTAGTTAAGGCAATTCTTGCATTATCACCGACTGTCAGAGTGGGAATAGCCTGAAGGCTGAAACTTTCAAGTGCAGGAGCTGTAACATTTACATTACGGTTTGCAGAAACATTAACATCGGAATCATTGCTTTTTGCTGTAATAACAGCAGTACCGCCCCGCAGCGCAGTAATGGTAACCGTGTTACCGGTTCCGGTAATGGAAGCAACTGCAGGATCACTGGAAGTCCAGATAAGACCTTTTTTGCTCGCATTGGAAGGAGCCACTGTTGCAGTAAGGGTTGCGGTATTATTCGGGGCTTCGGTACTCAGTTCCAGTATTTCCGGCGTACTCGGTGAAAGTGTTACCGAAGTCACGTCAACCTTGGGGCCTATAGGGATAGGCGTACCGTTGATACTGAGGGCAAAGTCGGCAAAGTAAACAGTAGCGCCGTTTAATCCGCCGCTTCCCGATTCAAGATATAGCTGCGGCGCTTCAGCATCGCGCACCGTGATTGTAGAAGTATTGGACACAGCAATCCACCGGTTGGCGGGACTGCGCTGTTGGCCATAGGACCCATCAATCGTTGGGTATGCATCATTCGCAGCCTGCGCCTGCCAGAATACCTTTGTGTTATTGACAGGCACCAAAACCTTATATGAGATATTGATTGATACACTCTGTCCACGGTATTCGCTTAAATCATAGGACAAGGGTCCCCATGCATACGTAAGGTTCGCAGGTTTTTCAACCCTGAGTACATCAGCATAGGTAGCAAGCAATGCCCCGGTTCCGGTTGCAGGCGATGTAGCTGTATAGCTTGACAATTTAGTTGCAGTAACGCCCTGAGTTTCTGTGTTATCGGCAATGGCCAATCCATGCCACTTATTGGGCGCTTCAGTAACGGGATTAACCGTTTCTGCCGGAATAACGGTAACAGCTGCCGAGGCAGAAAATGATCCGTCAACTGTCGTTACGGTAATTGTTGCCGTACCGGTTTTTATTCCGGTAACCTGCCCTGCAGTGTTCACCGTTGCAACCTCGGGATCGTTTGATACCCAGATTACGTTCTTGTTGGTCGCACTGTCAGGAGATACCGTAGCTATGAGAGTACTATCGATGGTCCCGGCGTTTACCGTCAGAGCCGTTTTGTTAAGTGTTACTCCGGTTGCCCCTACTCTGGCAGATGTTATCGTATAAGTGAGATTGGAGAGATACAGGATTCTCTTTCCAAGGCCCTTGTCATCCGTACTATCGTTTCTTTCCAGATACAGCCAGGGAGCATCCGCTTTGGGTGTTACGATTACAGCAGTTGTATTTCTTACTGTAGTCCAGCCATTAGCCGCAGTAGGAGCCGCAGTACCAATAGCAATATTGGTGGTCCCGCTATCGGCAATGGTGGTGTATTTATCACCAACCTCGGTAACCTTCCAGTGTACCCGATGAGTACCTGTTGATCCGCCGTGAACATCTACCGAGATGGTTACTCTAATTTCCTCTTCGGCATATTGGGACAGATCCAGCTTTACCGGCCCCCATGGATAATTATCGCCGTTGGCAGGAGGTGTAATTTTAAGAACGTTATTTTTAAGCCCTGGACCGGTTCCATAACTGCTCAGGAAAACCGCATCGCCAGGCTCTTTTACGTCGATCTGAAATCCTTCATAACTGGTAACTGGTACGCCATTTGTTCCGGTATTGGCAGGATATACAGCAGTTACTTCAACAGAATCAAAGATATTTCCGGAACGTGCAGTAATAGTTGCCGTTCCATCATCCTTTGCATAAAGCACCCCGTTAGTCACCGTTACTATATTGGGATTAGAAGACAGCCAGGTAATAGTATCCTCAGCAAAGGAGGGAGTTTTTGCTGCTATAAGTTCTACACCAGTAACACCTACCGTCAGGTTCAGCGCGGCAGGGACAATCGCCCCGCCTTCTTTATACTTGAGCGTAATACCGGTTAACGGATAGGAAGGAGGGGTTACAAAATAATCCTCTTCAAATTCAACAGGTTCCTCGCCGGGTGTTCCGAAATAAGTCACACTGTTCCGGTAAATTTCGATTACTTCGGCAAGGCCGGTTTCTTTTCCTGCAAGGAGAAGATTTACAGTCAGAATATGATACCCGGTGGGTACATGCACAGCTCCGCTGACACTTGTAGATGTGAGGGAGTGCTCCCCAGTGGATAATAAATCGAAACTTCCCAACTGCAGCTCATCAATTCCTGCTCCTTCGGGAAAGTGAATCTCATAAAAGAAATCACCGAAGGAATCGGAGCTGATATGACCGGTCAAAATGATTTCCACAGGTCCGTCAGTCCCGCCGGGACCGACTCTAAATGACCCGGCGCTGGTTCCGGTTGCTGCCAGACTGGCTTCTCCCACATCGCCATTATAGGTCTTTACCTCAAGGGTATATTCTCCTTCAGGCAAGGTAAAAAGGAACGGCTCGGAAGAAGCTTTTGTTTCGCTTAACGTTGTTACGCCATTAACTTTAAAGTTAAACTCGTAAAAATCAAAGCTAATACTGGGGACAATGTTTTTTGCCCCCCCTGCCTGAAACACAACTTCTACGACACCAGTCCCTGGCGCGGCGGCTGTTCCAATCTGCGGCTGTTCAAAAAGATTATCACAAGCCGTAAATAAAAGAACTCCGGCAAGAAAGAAACTGGTTAAAATTGCACTTATATGCTTTTTCATATTTTTCCTGCCCCTCTTACTCAATCGTAATGGATACTGTAGCATTACCGATATAACTAGGTTTCGTTACAAACAGAGCGATACGGTATGTTCCCTTGTCTCTTCCTGCACTATTAAAAGTAAAGGAAGCATTAGTCGCTCCGGGTATATCCCTGGAGCCTTCTGTCCACTGGTATGTTTCATACCCGGTATTGGGGCCATTTAGCGTAACGCTTTCTCCGGACTGAATGGCTATCGCATTCGGAACATCAAGAACCAGCTGACTCCCTGAACCGGCCCAGTTAAAGCTAATACTTTGGGAACCTTCAGGATAGCTCACCGTCACAGTTACCGGATTGGATACTTTATCGCCGGCCCTTGCTGTGATATAGGCTGTGCCGCCCTTTATCCCGGTTACTTTTCCGGTACTGTCTACATTGGCGACAGTGTTATCGCTTGATATCCAACTTACCGTCCCTTCGGTTGCTTCTGAAGGATTCACAGCGGCCTGCAGTGTTTGATAACCACCCACCAGGATACTTATCGAACCCGCGCCCTGAATGGCAACACTCTCAACAGGTATTTTTACGGTAACAATGACCGTTCTGGAGAATCCGCCCTGCGCTGTACTGGCAGTAATGGTTGCACTTCCTGCAGCCTCGGCTTTAATCACTCCGTTTGCAACAGAAACGATACCGGAATTACTGGATGACCAGTTAATAGTTTGGTTATTCGCATCAGAGGGCACAACCGCTGCGCTCAGAGTCGTTTCCTGTCCTCTGTTCAGGGTCAGCGAACTTTCCCCGCTGGGGGTTATACCGGTTACCGGCGCCTGCACAGTCACCGTGACAGCGGCAAACTTGGCTGCATCAACAGCAGAAGTTGCTCTGATTTCCGTGGTTCCCTTGGCAAGCGCAGTTACCACGCCATTGGATACAGTTGCAACAGATGGGTTACTGGAAGTCCAGTTAACTGCCTGATTTGCTCCCGCCGGCAGTACCGCTGCCGTTAACTGTTGAGTGGTGTTCCTGTTGATAGTCAGAGGATCTTGTACACTAAGAGTAACGGTTTCTACACTCACAGGAGTCCCTACAATCACCGTAACCTCGTCCGTAAACGCGACGCCGGTTTTGGTTTTGTCAGAACTTGCAGTGATAGTGGCAGTACCATTACCTACCGCAGTTACCACGCCATTTGCTACCGTAGCAATAAGCTCATTGCTGGAAGTCCAGGTTATGGTATTCCTGGTGGCGCCGGCGGGGTTTAAAGCTGCCGCAAGTGTTATTTCATCTCCCGGAAGGAGGTTTCTGGTCTTATCCCCGGCAATTGAAATACCGCTAAGTTCAGTATAGCTTCCTTCGGATATAACACTTACCTGGAAATCTGCCAAATAAACCGGCACTCCATTAAGTCCGTAATCCGCACTCTGCGAAAGGTATATGACAGGATTATTTTGCTCCAACAAGTTTGTTGCCCTGCCGCTTGTAGTTGTTGATAACCTTACCCACTGTTTGGTCGTAGTTAATTGGTTATATCCGTAACTGTCTGTCCCGCTGACAATAATGGGATAGTCAGTACCATTCGACTGCCACCAAACCCTTGTAGCGGTATCAATCCATGCATACACAGACATAGTAACAGTTATGTTTTGTCCGCGGTATTCTTTCAGACTGTATTGCAGAGGTCCCCAGGCAGGATCGTTCGGCGTGGGAGAAGTCAGTTTAAGGACATCATACCTCCCGTTCCAACTGTCAAAATGAACAGCCTTTACATCTTCAACATCAATTATTTTGACATCGTTCCAGTAACGGCCATTACCGACCAGCGCAACACCATTGGCGTCACCATCAGGGGTAGCAGGAGTTATGGTAACAGACATATTGGAGAGGTAAAGAACTCTATTGCCCAATCCGTTATCGCTTGAACTGTCGCTTTTCTCCAAATAGAGCCAGGGTGAATCTGCCTTGGGAGTCACGGTAACAGCAGTGGTATTCCGCACTGTTGTCCAGCCAGTAGCAGCTGCAGGAGCAGTTGCCGAGGCAGCTGCAGTTGTATTAACAATAGTGGTGTATTTATCACCGGTCTCAGTAACCTTCCAATGCACTTTGGCATTGCTTGCTTCGGCATGAGCATCCACCGAAATAGTTATTTTAATTGACTGCCCTGCATATTGCGACAAATCAAGCTTCACCGGCCCCCAGAGATAACCAGAATTATCAGTGGGCGGTGACAATTTAAGAACATTGTTTTTGAGTCCGGCGCCAGTACCATAACTGTTAAAGAAAAGCGCTTGTTCTGGGGCTGTTACATCAATCGTAAACCCTTCCCAACTGGTAACCGGGATACCGGCAGTTCCGGTAACAGGCGCCTGCACTGTTATAACAACAGATTTGGCAATAGTCCCTTCTTTCGCCGTTGCGGTTATGGTTGCTTTCCCGCTGGTTTTTTGTGCCGTCAGAACACCATTATTCACAGTCACGATATCGGGCCTGTTGGTTGCCCAGCTTATGGCATTGTCCGCTTCCGAATCAGAATTATTTACAGGAATAACTTCTGCAGTCAGTGTTACCGGCGTACCATAGGTTAAATCCAACGCTTCGCCAATAATATCATTGCCATTCTTCAAAGTGATACCGGTTATCGGGAGATCCAATGGACTCACCGTTACATTGATGGTTTTAGTAACAGCCCCTGCTGTTGCGGTAACGGTTGTGGAACCGGATTTTGCTTGCGCTGTCAGAATTCCACCAGCCACGGTTACGATACTTGTATCGTTAGACACCCAGTCAACGGCGCTATTTGCATAAGAAGGTGCAACAACTGCCGCAAGGGTTTTCGTGTCGCCGTAATTTAGTACCAGCGCTTCTGTACCAATAGCATCGCCACCGGCTGTCAGGAGGATGTCTGTTACCGCTACAGTCCCAGTAAAATGAGCGTCTGTGAATACCTTGTCATTAAATTTGGAAGTGTTGTTTTTGTAAATCTCCACCACATCACTGAAGCTCGCTTCTTTTCCATTTTTGGCAAGCTTGAGAGAGAGGATATAATACCCGGCGTCCACCTCATTGGAACCACTGAGAGTGGCTGTCTCTCCCGCAATAACGGGGGTTCCGCCGCCCAGTTCCAGTGAACCAAGGTTAAAATATATAAGCTCCGCCGCCTGGGGATATTGGATGCTATAAGAGAAAGTTCCTTTCCCTTCGCTTACCACACCCGAAAGGAGGACTTTCACCGTATTGCTGGAGCTTTCGGCTACCGCAAAGTCTGCATACCCGGTAGCAGCAAGGTGCCCCCTGTCGCCCCGGTAAGTGTTAACATCCAGGCGCCATGATCCGGTTTCCAGCTCAAAGTCCAGAGATTCTCCAGAAGCTTTTTCTACCACCGGGAGGCTTACGCCGTCTTTGGTAAAGGTAAAATCATAAAAGTCAAATAGCGCCTCGGGGACTATCTGCCTGGCTTCGCCCTGACCAAAGGCAATTTTAACTGAACCCTTTCCGGGCTCAATTTTATTTTCCTGTTCAGACGGCGAGAAGATATTATTGCAGCTGGCAAGCAGCAAAATCCCGGTTAAAAACAGGCTGAACAATGCAGCAATGTTAAATTTTCTCATTTTGATTCTGCTCCCCTTTTACTCTACTATGATTTCAACATTATGTTGATACAGTGTGCCGCCAACTGACCTAAAGCCCCTCAGTCCGATAGAGTAGTTACCCTTTGCAGCCGGAGTAAAGGTATAGCCAGCTCCGGTTGCACCATCGATCACATTATCACCATTAAGCCACTGATAAGGACCGGTAATTCCGGTTCCGGCGCTTAGTGTTACACTCTGTCCGAGGGTGATTGTTACAGGACCGGCAGGATCAGTAACAGGGGCGCCATTCGCCCAACTAAAGCTGATTCCGCCAGTACCGATGGAGGCTGCCACCGTGATGGTAAAAGGCGCACTGGTATATGCCATTCCGATCTCCGTACCGTCAGCAATGCTTGCGGTAACTATAACCGTTCCGGCAGCAGTTCCTGTGGCAGTAAGTGTACTTTCACTGGTTGTTGCGGGACCGCTTACAACCGCCCATGTAACTGCCTTGCCTGCTTTTACCGCATCAGCGCCAGGAGTAAAATCGCCGCTTAAGACGAGTGAATGACCGGCAGTTACGCTGGTTCCGCCGGTATAGCTAAACCCGGTTACCGGTACATAAGCCGCTACTACCGTTACGGTTGCTTGCGCAGTTTTACTGCCATCCATGCTTGTTACTGTTATGACAGTGCTTCCAGCGCCTACCGCAGTAACCAGACCGTCGGTTACAGTTGCTACAGTAGGATCACCGGACGACCAGCTTACGCTCTTATTATCCGCAGTCGTGGGTAATACTTCTGCGGTTAAGGCTTCCGTATCTCCAACTGTCAATTCCAGAGATGCCTCATTCAGACTTACACTTTCAACTGTTATTGGAGGGCGGCTTACTATTACGCCGTTAATCCTGAGCTCGAAATCAGCAAGGTATACGGTTTTCTTGTTCAAACCATTACTATCGGACTCATCAATATACAGATAACCGTGGTATGGCTGCTCATCAGTATAACCCGGAATAAATGTAAGACTCCCGGAACTCGTTTGCCATGAGCCGGTAGCAGTCGATGGACCGGTAATTACAGGATACGATGGGCCCTTCTGTATCGCCTGCAACCTTATCTTTGCGCCATTATTGGCGCTTTCTATATAGTACGAGAACGATACATTTACGGTGATTTCCTGACTGGCATTGGCAAATTCAGTCAAATCGTAGCGCAGCGGCGCCCAATCATATATGCCCTGAGCATTGGGAGATACCTTAATAACGTCATCTTTGCCATGGAAACTGCCAACTTCAACACTTGACGCATTCGGCCAGATGTAAAGACCATGCCATGTATCAATATCTGTTATTGGATTTACTGTTATTTTAAAGTCTTTAACAAATGGCGTCCCGACTGCAATGCCATCAACAACTGTAGCACGAAGAATATATGTTCCCGCGTTAGAGGCGCGCCATGAGGGATTTTCTTGCACCACGCCTTGTTCAATTACTTCGTCAATTCCATTTATGTTAACTGCTGTCCAAACAATCACCGTTCCCGCTGTTGCATTGGAAGGTACAACCTGAGCAGTTTTCGTGGGAATGCCAACTTCGGCAGAAATGGTTATTTCACCATTACCGTCTGCATCGGCGGGTAAAGTAATATCTGTTACCGGCACATAAGAGTTTATTACCGTTACGTTTATAGTTTTGGTAATATCACCGGCTGTTGCAGTAACCGTAGTACTTCCAGCGGCTTTTGCCGTCAGGATTCCATCCACCGCGGTTACGATATCTTCCTTGCTGGATGACCAGGTAACGGTCTTGTTGGTGGCAAAGGAGGGCGTTACAGACGCATCAATGGTTATAGAATCGCCGAGATTCAATTCCACGGGCCCTGTACCAATAGGAACACCATCGATAGTCAAGGCGATATCAGTTACCGCTACATATTCGGGTTCCACCCAAACAATATTACCCTCTGTAAAGTCTTTTTCAAATATTGTTTTATTATTCTCATAGATTTCTACTAGGTCACCAAAACCTGTGGTTTTACCTTCATGGTTTTGAAGCCGGACTACCATTCTGTAAATACCTGCATTCAAAGATATTTCTCCAGCCACCCCTGAAACAATCTCTTCCGTAATATATGTTTCTCCAAGGCTGAATCCGATTATATGGGTACCTTCGGGGTAATCAATTTTATAGTAAAAACTACCTGTACCGGTAGTCTTATTCCCATTCAGCGTTATAACAATTTTGGGATTGTCGGATACCTTCAATTCAAAAGGAACTTCGCCTGAATTACCTGTAGCAGCTATTTTGTTTTCATTAGCTGGACCTTTATAGGCCGTCACGGCAACTTTATAAAAACCCGGTGAAAGCCAAAAACTAAAAGGTTTGTCATTTTTACTTTTAGGATAAGTCGATGCCCCAATAACCGTTATTCCATCGTCTTCATATTCAGTGAAGACGAACTTGTAGCTATCGAAATTTGTATCAGGTACAATACTGCGGTCTTCTGTCCCGAAGAGAATGTCAACACGCCCTTTCCCAGCAGAGCCGTCTGTAGGGAAAGACGGCGCAAAGGGGCTAGTACAAGCAGCCATTAACAGCACTACTGCCAAAATCATACTTGCCAAAACAAACGCTAAAGTCTTTTTCATTTATTTCCTTCCTTATTCAAAAGTCTTTATTTACTACATAAAAACATCAACTACCCAATTTCATACACTAGTCAATTCCTGACTAATTTTATCAATAATTGACAATAAACCCGGAGGCGAAGAGTATTTTACCCCCGCCTCCGGTTAAAAATTAATCTAGTACTTTAAAGCTCTACACCCAATTTAGTAAATGTTATTACTGTCGATAATGGATGCTCCGTAGCACCATCCAAATACAGGGTGATGAAGGTTCCTTCACCAAACGTAAAGGTAAACACTTGAGCGGTTGATTTACTATTCCATCCATCCACCACCCATTCGTAAGCATGACCGGTTTCAGCAGTAAGAGTAACGCTCTTTCCGTCTCCGCTATATTCCTTGTTAATAATAACTTTAGGATTGTCCCACTGGAGATCAAATTCAGGGCCTGTACCGCTTGTAGATTTACTCACCGTAAGGGTGTACTCAGCGGTAGTATCATCCTCAGCCGTCACCTTGATAGTGATGGTGTATGTGCCGCTGGCGGTAATCTCAAAATTTCCGTCGGGCTGATAGTCGCCCGTTCCGAGCTTGTACCAAACCGCTGCTTTGCCACTAGCCGGAGTAGCCAAAACATTTGCCGTAGCATTGGTTCCAATATCAGCGGTGTATGCGCTCCCATCCTTGACAGCATTAACCCCGTTTACCGTAATGCCGGTAATACCTTTTTCGCCGCTGGTGATATACGTATTAACAGTCACATCAATGCTGTTAGAAGAAATACCGCTGCCGTCTTTCGCTGTCGCGGTTATCTTTGCTGTACCGTTGGAAATATTGGCTGTCCCAGTTACTTTACCGTTGGCATCAACATCCGCTATGGCTGAATTACTGGTAGTCCAGGTTACATCCTTCACTTTGGCGCCGAGAGGTTCGACCAACGCTTCAAGCTCCACAGTGGGGCTGGCAGCTGTCAGAACTATGGGAGCTACGCCGCCCTTTGCGCTTACGGTTATTTTGGTTACTTTAATGTCTACAGTGACTGGGATAGTACCGGTTACTCCGCTACCGTCTTTCGCAGTCGCGGTTATCGTTGCTGTACCGTTGGCAACTGCGGTCACAATACCAGTTATAGGATTAACAGTCGCTATAGCGGGATCACTTGAAGACCAATCTACATCCTTTACTTTAGCTTTATCTGGTGTAACAGTCTCTTTAAGGGTTACAGTGTTACCAGCAGCTGACAAAGGTCCGCCTTCTGCAACTATGGTTATGCCGGTCACTTTGAAATCCACAGTGATATCTATTTCATTGGAAGAAATACCATCGGCAGTTGCTATAATTTTGGCTGTACCATTGGTTTTTGGAGTTACAATACCGCTTGTTTCACCAACAATCGCTACATCCGGATCAAGAGAAACCCACTTTACGGTATTACTTGTAGCATTTTTCGGAAACACAGTAGCTTTGAGGGCTACAGTCGCAGCAGATGTGGACAGCGTTTTACTACCAAGGGCTTCTGCAAATATGCTGGTAACCGGCACTGCTTTGAAGTGATCGGCTGCAAAGACGAGGGGGGTACTTCTATTATTGGAAACAACTGATAAAGTAGTGGTATTATTAGCATAAATCGCCACTACATCAGCAAAACCTGCAACCTTTCCTTCGGCATCGGTTAAGCGGATAACGAAGAACTGATAACCAGCAGGACTAGTGATAGTACCAGAAGTTTCTGTCAGATCGATGTTCCCTAGTTTAAATTCATTAATGGTTGCTCCGGTGGGAATACCGCCAATAGAATAAACAAAAGTTCCGTTCCCTGACGAAATAGTTCCAGCCAGCTTAACAACAATTGTTCCCGAACTTGCTCCTGCGGTAATGGTGAAAACTGCCGAAGTCCCTTCGCCGGCCGGAAGGTTATTATTATAAGTTTCTACTTTAACCTTATAATTGCCAACCGGCAGGGTAAAATTAAGATTAGAGAGATTATCTCTCGTAAATATTTGCTCCGCACCAGCCCATCCTTGGGGGATAAAGGTAAACTCATATTTTTCAAAGTTTAGTCCCGGCAAAACGGTACGGGCGCTGCCCGCTTCCAATGCCACACTGACAGTTCCCGTGCCTACTGCGGCAGACACGTCCTCAGATCCTGCATAAGGGCTGCTGCATCCCATGATCAGCATGAGCGCCGCCATTGCAAGACTGATAGTAATCGCAAACACCTTCTTTTTCATCTTCATCTTCTCTTCTCCCAGAGCCTTCGTTTTTGGAGGCTCACAAACATTTTTAACCCTCACCAACGGTGATTTATTCAACTTCTATTTCAACAACGACGGTGGCTTCCGCATCGCCTTTTTTTGCAACCAAAAGGATGAAATATGTCCCGGTAACTTCGGTATCAAAAGTAAACCTGCGGCCTTCTTGCGCAAGATTGCTATCGACATACCACTTGTAACTGTCATAACCTTCTTCTGCGACAAGGACTGCAGTATATTCATCACTTTCTTCCTGCTCAACTGCTATCTCAGCACTATCCCACTTGATATTGATTACCAGTTTGGCTTCAACCCGTCTGGTTACCTCGAGGGTATATGGAACAGATTCGCCGAAATCGGAAGTCACTGTGACAGTGATGGTGTTTACCCCAACAGCCAAATTGAACTTCCCGGTAGCATTGGCCTCATCATTCAGCTTGTACTGAACGCTTGCACGTTCATCTTTCAGGGTCGCAGCAACAGTCACAGAACCTTGCGAACCAACATCAGCCTTATAGATGCCATCATTCTTACCCGCAGCGTTGCCATTCACCGTAATACCGTTAATACCGGCTTCGTTGCTTTTTACCGTGAAGCTTACATTCAATGCCGCCTCAACAGAATCGGCCCCTTTTACAGTAATTATGGCCGAATATTGATTCACCGCCAGCCCTGCTTTTGGCTTAACTGTAAAGGTTCCTGTATTGTCTTTGGATAAAAGACTGCCAAGACCGGAATAATCAACAATAAAATTATCGGAATTGCTTGATACCGACAGGCTGCCAGTCGAACCGTCTCCGGTATTGGTTACAGTTACTGTCTGGGCCTGCGGCGTATACCCATAGGCTGCGGTGGTTAAGTTGAAGCTCCCCCTGGGGCTCAATTCTATCCCAACAGACGGCGGCACATCCCGCTTTACCGTTATTGTGGCAGAATCTACCACATTGCCATCTGCATCCTTTATAACAATCGTGATCAGGTTATCGCCCACAGCAAGATCAATGTCTGCAGCAGGATCAACTTCTGTTACCGCGCCTGTATTGAGATCGGTTACCGTAACTTCCACAGTGTATCTGTCATCGTCCAGGGTCGGCAGTACAAGGGGCGGCAAAGTATCGCTATTGTTTGGAAGCACAATGGTGATGGTATCGCCCTCTTCCTGGGCAGCTCCGTCGATGCCAAGCAGTGTTCCTATGACTGAGCCTTTAATATCATCAAGATCCTCTTTAAT
This sequence comes from Leadbettera azotonutricia ZAS-9, assembly GCF_000214355.1. Classification (GTDB taxonomy): domain Bacteria; phylum Spirochaetota; class Spirochaetia; order Treponematales; family Breznakiellaceae; genus Leadbettera; species Leadbettera azotonutricia. The sequence continues at coordinate 3,499,302 of NC_015577.1, forward strand.
TGCCTCTTCGTTTACCGGGGTGGTAATGTGGAGCGTCAGCTCGCCGGCATCTTTGCCTTCGGGGTCTTTTATTATAATTACCAGATCAAATTCATCGCCGCCGTAAGGGGAATGCGGAAGATCATCAGCGTCAAAAGCATCGCCCTTGCCTGAATCGACGAGTTCTTTCCCGTCTTTGGTCTCTATCGTATAGCTGTACCCGTCATCTTTCAGTCCATCCAGGACATCATTGATGATGCCAATAGCTTCGGACAGGTCGCCGGGGTCTTTGCTGGCATCAACGCTGATAACGCCATCTCCGGCGGGAACCCCGGTTAAACCAGCGTCCTCAAGGGCTTTCCCCACATCTTTTGCCGCTGTATCAGCAACGGTTGGCTGGGGAAGCTCTTCTTTGTCCACATTGTAGATAACCTCAGGAACATCAACCACAAGGGCGCCGTTTTTATCTTTGGCTTTAATGATGATCTTAAAACCCCCGCTTGAAGGAAGGCCACCTATAACGGGCGGCCATGCGTCGATTGGACCTGTCCCCAGTTGATTGCCATCATCATCTTCTATTATATAAACTGGTGTGTAGCCGTTTTTATCAAGGAAATCCTTTAATCCATCCGGTACAGGGAGTGTAATCGAGGAAGGGAATTCGGCCTCCGCAGGTATCTCAAGATCCATCTCTATAGAGCCATCACCATTGATCTTGGGAGGAGAGACAATTAATTCATCGGTACTTGCGCCTTTCCAACCTGGAGTACCTATATCATCCCAGAAACTCACCAGGTCGTCATTATTCGGAGGGGTGGAGCCACCACCTCCAGTTGGACTACTGCATCCTAATAGAAGGAGGCCTGCCGCCAAAAGACCCAAGATGGTTTTTAGAAGCCATCGTTTGTTCATACAAAACTTCCTTTTAACAAGCGAAATTACGATGCTTCTGCATGAAAGCACCAACTACCTTATATGTAATCTATAGCACATACTATTAAAAAAAACCATTAAATCTTAATAAAAAACGTCAATAATTCAAAAATAGCTCTTTTGCTTAACAAATATTAAGTAAAATATCAGAAATATCAAATTAATCGTACGGCCTCCTTATTAAGCAGAAGACTACGGGCTGGTACATTGACAAACCCCCAATGTTTTCTACAATAAAACAATGAATGAAGAAAAAACTCCTTCTACACGAAAGCTGAGGCTCTCGCTGGTTTGGCTGGTTTCTACTATAATATTAAGCCTGATATTCACCCTTGCTGCTGCAAAAGGGGTCCAGGCCCAAACGGCCCGCCAGCAGGACCCGGCGGGCCAATACTCTGCCATCATCAGGAATGTGTTCGACTTTATACAGCGCCACTATGTGGAAGAAGTGGACCCCAAGGTCCTCTACGAAGGGGCTATGGCGGGCATGATCAATTCCCTGGGAGACCCCCATTCGTCCTTCCTGCCCGAATCCGAAATGTCCGACCTCAACGATACTACCCAGGGCAGCTTTGGCGGCGTAGGGCTTTACATCTCCAAGCCCGTGTCAGCCAAGCCCGATGGCAAGCCGGCTTATGTGGAAGTGGCCTCCCCCATAGAGGACACCCCGGGCTGGCGTTCGGGGATCAACCCCGGGGACCTCATCATCGCGATAAACGGGGAATCCACCGACGTGCTTTCCATGGACGAGGTGCTGGGCAAGCTCAGGGGGACACCGGGCGAAGAGGTCAAGCTCATCATACGCCGGGGCGAAAGGCTCGAATTCCCGGTAACCATTGTGCGGGCGGTCATCGAGGTGCCCACCACCAAATACGCCATGATAGACAATATCGGCTACCTCAAGCTCCTTACCTTTACCCCCATGACGGTGGAAAGGGCCAGGGACGCGGTCAACGAGTTCCAGGCCAAGGGCTATAAGGGCGTCATCCTCGACCTCCGGAACAACTACGGCGGCCTTCTCAATTCGGCTGTGGGTATAACCAACCTCTTTGTCGAGGGAGGGGTGGTGGTTTCCACCAAATCCCGGATTTCCACTGAAAACCAGGTTTTCTATGCCCGGAACAAGGCGCCGGTCGCCCCGGAGATACCCATGGTGGTGCTCATCAACCGGGGTTCGGCCTCGGCTTCCGAAATCGTGGCAGGCGCCCTCAAAGACCGGGGCCGCGCCTGGCTTGTGGGCGAGAAATCCTTTGGCAAGGGCTCGGTTCAGCAGGTGTACCCCCTGGACAGGGCCGGCTTCAAGATCACCACAGCCCGTTACTACACCCCCAGCGATGTGAATATCGATAAAATCGGCATCCCCCCTGACCAGGAAGTGCTTTTCCCCGAATTCTCCGAGGGAGATATGGAAGAGCTGAACAAATTGATAAACGACAACAAGATCCCCGAATGGGTGGCTGCCAATTCCAAAGCCACAACGGCTGAGGCGGACGCCTTTGCCCGCAGGATCAACAGCGAATACCACCTTGACACTACTCTGGTCAAGCGGCTCATCAGGAACGAGCAGAACCGCACGGTCATTGCCCCGGTCTACGACCTGGAATACGATGTGCAGCTCCAGGAAGCGGTTAAGATACTCAAGCAAGGCAACTTCAAAGCCCTGATGCAGACTGCCAAAACCCTCAAGGCCCTGCAGGACGAGGCGGAACGGGACGAGGAATCCGCCAAGGCCTCTTAAGGATGCTCGGCTTCATGGAAGCATAGCTTCGAATGAAACAGTTTGTACTTTCATATGAACCAAATGCCAACGGCATCATCAGGCTCTACGGCGGGGATTATCACTATCTCATAAGGGTGAGGCGGCTAAAGACCGGCTCGTCCTTCACTGCCCTGCTTCCCGGCGGGGCTGAAACCAGGGTTAAAATACTCTCCACTGTGGACAATATCCTTATAGGCCAGTGCGAGGGCGCTTTTGCCCCCTCCGAATCGGCCCTTCCCCCCATCATCCTGTTCCAGGGTCTCCCCAAGGGGACCAAGATGGATCTCATCGTGAGGCAGGCTGCAGAAGGGGGCGTTTCTGAAATCATCCCGTTTGAATCCGAATTTTCCACCGCGAAGCTCAAGGGCGAGAACAGCCAGGCAAAAATGACGCGCTGGGAGCGTATCATCAAAGAGGCACGCCAGCAGAGTGGATCAATAATACCTACAGCGGTAAAGCCGCCCTGCACAGTGGACGGCGTTCTTGGCTATTGGGGGGAGCTCAAAAAGGCCCGCCCCGGCGGCGTGGGCCTGCTGCTCCATCAAGACCCCCTTGATAAGGGGAGTTTCCACGATTATCTTTATAACAATCCTGAATTTGCCGCCCTGGCGGTAGGTCCCGAAGGGGGGTTTTCCCCTGCTGAAGCTGCCCGATTCATGGCAGCGGGATTTAAGCCCTTGGTCATGGGCAATACCATATTGCGTACCGAGACAGCGGCCCTCTATGGGGCTGCTGCCATACGCATCATACTATTGGAGAGCTCAACGTGGGCACTGAAAACACCCGAGCCGCCCCCTGCGAGCGGATCAGCCTCTTAAAAGTCCCCCTGGACATAGTCCCTCCCGAACAGCTCCCCGATGTCATCTATGAGCTATTAAAGCCCCCTGCCCCGGCAATAACAAATCCCGGCATTGAAACAGCCGAAAGCCTGGCTGAAAAATCTGCCGTCTCCCCCCTCATACCTCCTGCGTCGGCGCCCAAACCCGGGACCGAGGGCAAGAACATTGTCCTCCTCTCCCTTTGGGATCTGCTCCGGGCCAGGCACAACAAGGAATACCGCGCCTTTATCCTCAAGGCGGCCCTGGTGATCCCCATCTCCAAAAGCATTGTATCCGGCGCCCGTTTCCTCACGGGCAAAACCCCCTACCGCTACATGCCCTTCAATTTTGTGATAAACCTCCTGGGCCTTATGGAAAGCCGCGAATACACAGCCTACCTGCTGGGATCCAAAAATCCCATCCTCAAAAAAGCCGAAAAAACATACGCGAAACCTTTCCCCAGCTCCGCATAGTCGGCCGCTTTGTCGGCGCCTTCCGCAAACCCGACGAGCACGGCATCCTCGAAGCCATACGCAAAGCCTCTCCCCACCTGCTTCTGGCAGGCAAAGGCCTCCGGGGCGAAGAGCTCTGGCTTGCCCGCAACCACCCCCACCTTGGCCCCGGCCTCCGCCTCTGGTGCAGCGATCTTTTCGATGTCTTCGCCGAGCGCCGTAAGCGGCCCTCCCAGGGCGTATTTGACAAGGGGCTGGAGCATCTGGGGTATTGCTTCTCAAACCCCCTTAAATTCTTCCGGATATTCCCCTACATCGGGTACAAAATTCTGTTGGTGATTTATAAGGTATTGAAGAGGTAGGGGAACAAGGCTATACAGCTGAACAAATCAGGGAAGTGCTTAAGAAAAAATCTTAAGCACTCCCCTTTGCCGCCAGCCTCGCCGCTTTGGCGATGATATCCCCGAAATAGCGCCCTTCTCTCTCGGTCAAAGCCGCCCGTGAAAAGACATCCCTGAAAAACAGCTCCTGCTCTTCCCTGCCCCGCTGCCTGTAGAAGCCCAGGCTGAGGAGGCTGTTTGTGACTTCTTCCACAAGCGCCGCAATGGCCGGCTGATCCATGGGCACCCACTGTCCTTTAACCGCTGGAGGCGCTTCGATGGCGGCCGGGTTTTCAGATCCTCCAAAACCCTTGAAAATCTCATAGGCATAGATCTGCACCGCATGGGAAAGGTTAAGCGAAGGGAAAGCCTCGTCCACAGGGATATGGGTGGCAAAGTTGCAGAGTTCAAGCTCCTTGTCTTCCAGGCCTGTGCGCTCATTGCCAAACACTAGGGCTGCGGGCCCCGGATGGCTTTGAAGGAAGGCTGCGGTTTCGGCGGGGGTCATGGAAACCTGCTTGCGGCGGCGGCCCCTGCGGCGGGTCGTGCCTATGACCATGGCGCAATCGGCAACGGCTGCCCCAAGGGAGGCAAAGGTCTCGGCCCTTTCCCAAACATCCTCGGCATGGACAGCCCTGGCACGGATCACAGCGTCAGGCCCGCCGTAGCCGTACCCCGCTTCCGACAGGCTGCCTGAGCGCGGCTGGCTGCTGAAATCAGGAGCGGCAAGGCGCAGGCGGGAAAGGCCCATGTTCTTCATGGCCCGGCAGACTGCCCCTACGTTCCCCGCTTCTTCGGGCCGGGAAAGCACTATCACCACATCATCTTGCTTCATGGTTCAATAGTAGCCAAAGATGGGGTATAGTAAAAGCATGGCTGGAACGCAAAGATCTTTCGAAGGCCGCAAAGCCCTTGTGATTGGCGGATCGGGGGGCATAGGGCGGGCAGTAGCCCTGGCCCTCGCCAAAAAGGGCTGTTCCCTCTTCGTCACCGGAGGGAATTCACAGAAGCGGCTTGACGACACCCTCAAGGCTGCCAGGGACGCAGGGGGGGATGCCCAAGGCTTCCTTTGCCCTGCCGATGAAGAAGGCGCCGCGGAGCGGATTTTCGGCAGGGCGGGCGCCCCGGACATCGTGGTTTGCGCCTGGGGGCCTTTCCAGCGGGGCAAGCTTGAGGAAACGGACGAAGAATTCTGGCGCAAAATGGCTATCGGGAACCTGGTATTCCCTGGGACTATTGTTTCACTTGCAATTCGTGGTATGATGCAAAGAAAGTATGGGCGCATCCTACTTTTCGGAGGTTCGAATACCGATACTATAAGAGGGTATACGACTTCGGCGGCCTATTCGGCAGCCAAGACAGCCCTAGGGGTTGTTGCAAAGTCGGCGGCAAGGGCAGGGGCCCCATGGGGGGTTACCTGCAATGTGATTTGCCCGGGCTTGACCGATACGGAATACCTGGACGAAGAAGCAAGAGCTTATAACCGGGCCAGGAGCCCGGCTGGCAGGGCAATGGAGGTTGACGAGGTTTCGCAGCTTGCCATAGCGTTGCTGGAAAATCCTGGCATCAATGGTGCGGTGGTATCCGCAGACCAAGGTTTGGTGATATGATTTCACCGACCAGCGGTTAACAAAATTTCTGAAATACTGGAAATTTTAGAAAAAGGGGATATTATAGTGCGTATAAGGCCTTGTCCTGGTTTGACAAAGATCCATAAGATTAGTAAAATTGGAAATGGAATATAGGCGAAGGGAGCGTCATGACAAACAACGATATTGTTAACGGATTCGATGACGAAAAAGACGAAAGCCTCAAGATAAAGCTTCAGAAAGTTAATGAGGTTGAGGGTTGTCTTGTCCTGTATCTTACTGGGTACATTGATACGTATAACTCCAATTATTTCCAGAAGCGAGTAGCCAAGGCTATCGAATCCGGATTTATCCGCCTGGTATTCCAGTGCGGCGGGCTTAACTATGTATCATCCACCGGTATTGGCTCCTTTACCGCTTTCCTCAAATCGGTAAAGCCCAGGGGCGGGGATCTGGTATTGCTGGAAATCCAGCCCAAAGTTTACGAGGTCTTCCAGCTTTTGGGTTTCTCCCAATTCTTCAACATTAAAGACAATCTTGACGATTCCATAAATTTCTTCCGCAGCGGCACGGCTGCCGAATCGGTTTCCCTCTTCCCCAAGATCTTTGCCTGCCCTATCTGCTCAAAAAAGCTCAAGGCATTGAAGCCGGGACGGTTCCGCTGTTCGGAATGCAAGACCATACTCGCCATCGACAATGCGGGGCAGGTTTTCCTGGGTTAAGGCCCTCAAAAAGCGGAATGGCACAGAACAAGATAGAACAGTACTTAATCGACCTTATGTACACATACCGGGAGGTGGAGAAAAACCTCTGGCTCCTGGAGGATCCTGAGCACAGCCTCGAAGGGGTTGCGGTTGTCTATTCCGACCCCCTGGTGATAGTCAGGATTCAGGTAATGGACGCTCCCAAGCAAAACCGGGAAGAATTCTTTGCCAAGCTCCTCGAGCTGAATGCCAAAGATTTGATCCACGGCGCATACGGCCTTGAAGGGAGCAAAGTGGTCCTCGTTGATACCCTGGAATACGATACCCTGGATTTCACCGAATTCAGAGCGACCCTCGACGCGTTCAGCCTGGCGCTTACCCAGCACTACCCCATTCTTTCGGTTTACCGGGACAAGTAGGAGGTTCGAACAATGGGACTTTTTTCACGGCTTAAAACCCTGGTTTCTTCCAATGTGAACGACATGATCAGCAAGGCTGAAAAGCCCGAAAAGATGCTCAACCAGCTCCTCATCGACATGAACGAGCAGCTCATCGAATCCAAAAAAGCAGTGGCCATGGCAATCGCCGACGAGAAAAAGCTCGAGCGCGAAACTGCCAACCAGGAAACCCAGGCCAAGGAATGGGAACGCAAGGCCATGCTGGCAGTCCAGGCGGGCAAGGACGACCTGGCCAAAGAAGCCCTGCTCCGCAAGCAGGAATACGACAAAGCCGCAGCCGAATACCGCAAACAATGGGAATCCCAAAAAACTTCGGTGGATAGCCTCAAAGAATCCCTCAGGGATCTCCAGAACAAGATAGAAGAAGCCCAGCGCAAGAAGAACCTTCTTATTGCCAGGGCCAAAAGGGCAGAAGCCCAGCAGAAGATACAGGACACCATTTCGAGCGTGTCAGGCAACCGCAGCGCCTTTGACGCTTTTGACCGCATGTCGGCCAAGGTCGATCAGATGGAAGCCGAGGCAGACGCCTCCAAGGAACTGCAGGATCTGAGCAACAACACAAGCCTCGACAGGCGCTTCGCAGAGCTTGAAAAGTCCGACTCCTCCGCCGACCTCCTGCTCCAGGATCTCAAAGAGAAGATGAAGGCCCTGCCAGACAAGTCGTAAGCCAATTAAATGGAACGGATCATCACATTCGGCGAAATAATGCTGAGGCTCAACCCTGAGGGGTATCTGCGTTTTACCCAGGCCGGAAAGTTTGAAGCCAGCTATGCCGGGGGCGAGGCGAATGTAGCAGCCAGCCTGGCCCAGTTCGGCATGGAGGCATCCTTTGCAAGTAAAGTGCCGGCGCATGAAATCGGGCAGTGCGCGGTCAACGAGCTTAGGCGCTATGGGGTAGACACCAGGAATATCATACGCGGCGGGGACAGGCTGGGGGCATATTTTGTCGAGAAGGGCGCTTCCCAGCGGGCATCCAAGGTGATCTACGACAGGGCCAATTCGGCCATAGCATTGGCAAAGCCGGAAGAATTCAAGTGGCAGGAAATTCTTAAAGGCGCCGCATGGTTCCATTTTACCGGCATAACGCCGGCGCTTTCGGCCAATGCTGCGCAGGCCAGCCTTGATGCGGTGAAGGCTGCCCGGGAGCTTGGCGTTATAGTAAGCTGCGATCTCAATTACCGGAAAAAACTCTGGACCAGCGAAACTGCGGGCAAGGTTATGGGCGGCCTTATGCCCTATGTGGACCTCTGCATTGCCAACGAGGAAGATGCCGCCGATGTGTTCGGCATCAGGTCCGAAAAGTCGGATATCAGCAAGGGGGCGCTGGACCGGGAAGGCTATATTTCCGTGGCCCGGCAGCTCACGGAAAAATTCGGCTTTAAGAAAACCGCCATTACCCTGAGGGGCAGCATTTCTGCCAGCGACAATAACTGGTCAGGCATGCTCTACGATGGGGGCCAGGCTTTCTTCTCCCCCGCCTACCCGGTCCATATTGTCGATCGGGTAGGTGGTGGCGATAGTTTTGGGGCAGCCCTTATCTACAGCCTGCTTAAAAATTTCGATAGCCAGAAGGCGATAAATTTCGCAGTTGCTGCCTCCTGCCTCAAGCATTCCATCGAGCACGATTTCAACCTGGCATCTGTCCAGGAGGTCGAAGCCCTGGCAGGGGGGAACGCTTCCGGGAGAGTGCAGCGGTGATAGTGGATGACCTGTGGATAACTGTTAGTAACCAGGGGAAAAAATCCCGGATGTATAAGATTTCATACATAAGCGTTTTTCCTATATAGCAGAGGCTTCCCTGAAATCAGCTAATTACTTATAATATAAAGAATTATATAGGATAATTCCTTGAATTAGCTTCCCGGTGCTTTAAAAGCATTCAAAATTCTATACATACCCTGCATTGCGGTCAAGTTTTCAATGTGGATAACTTGTTAATAATTCCCCGCCTTGCAAGGCAGCGCTTCCCATGATAATCTTTATAATAGGAAAAAGATGAAAAATCTGGCCAAACTGGCGCTTTTTTTCAGTGTCTCCTTTGTCATTGCCTTCCTGTGCTTTGCGCTGCTGTATTTCCTTGCCCTCTGGATTGATGCAGCCAGGATGGTCTCCGTAGATGTGGAGCAGTCTGCAAATCTTGTCACTGCCCTGGGCAGGGCTTTGCCCGCAGCCCTCTATATCACCATACTTCTTGCCTTAAGCTATACAGCCAGGCGGAAAATGCCCATCCCCCTCTCCATAATCGCTATCATCGTGCTTTCCGCCATCTTCACCTTCGGTTTTTCCCTGGGGACAAGGCAGATTGAGGGCCTCAACTTCGCCCTTAAGTCAGGCGCCTCTGTCCGGGGAAGGCCGGGCCTTATACTCTCCCGGCAGAATAACGCCATGGTGCTTCTCAAGGAAAGCGGCAACGCCCTGGGGCCAAGGGTAGTTTCCCTGCCTGGGCGGCAGCTTTTTTACCAGGAAGTCCCCATGGGGCCGAACAATGCAGCCCTTGCCCTGCCTGCAATGCCTTTTAGGGACGAAACGCCCTGGTTTATCCGGAGCATGCTCATCGATTTTACCCTCACTGCCCGGGAATTTGACGATACCTTCAGGGAGGGTATCATCCCCTTCTCTATCTATGCAGGGGCCCTTGTCTTCCTGTTGGCGAGCCTCCGCTTCCTCCTTGAGGCAAGCAGCTGGCCCCTGGCGAACCTGTTCCTGGGTGCCCTGGCCTTTAGGGGCGTATTGGCCCTGGATACCTTCCTCGGCGCCAAAGAAATAAACACCCTCCTTGTTTCATTTATCGGAAAGAGGCTGCCCCCATCGTTCATTACCCCCCTGGCCTTCTGCGCCCTGGGCATTCTCGTGATCCTCTACACCCTGCTGGTTCATCTTGCCCGGGGAAGGGGGGCAGAAGATGCCTAAATTCAACAAGGAAAAGGTATTCTCCCCTCCGGGGATTTTTGTCATCTATATCCTGGCTGCAAGCCTGGCAATTTTATGCTTCAGGTTGATATACCCTGGGGAAGCAGCCCCGCTGGCCTATTTTTCCAGGAACTGGCGCTTATTGAGGGGCGCACTGGACATAATCACCCTCTTTCCTGCCCTGGCCTTGTCTGCCCTGGTCATCCCATTTGGGACAAGAATACACCCCCAGGAAAAGCTGAATCCCTTCTCGGCGAAATTCCTCCAATCCCTGCAATCGTCAATTTGGATGGCAATTGCCGCCGCTGCCATCTACGGGCTCCTCTCCTTCCTGGCCCTGCCTGCTGCAAAAGATTACGAAAACAAATTGAACTACCAGGGCCAGCTCTACCAACAGGCCAAAGCGCAGGCCCAGGAACATGCTGTTCTGGGCGAGTGGGCTGAAGCGGCCCAGTTTGTATCGGTCTGCGAAGGCATCTGGCCCCAGGGTGAAGAAATCGAAAAATTGAGGATAGAATCTTCAATACGCGCCGAAGAAGCCCGCCTGGCCCAGATGAAGCCTGCGGAAACCACGGAGAAGCTCTCTGCGGGAAAAAAGGCCGAGGGCACTGCTGTCTGGCCAAACCTTCCGGACCAAAGGCCCATGGGCGTAACCGAAGCCCTGGCTATGGCTGAAACAGCCCTGAAGGAAGAACGCTACTACGATGCCCATTGGCTCGCTTCCATGGCGGGGAGGCTTGCGGACCCCGAGAATGCCAAGACCCTGAGCGCTGAAGGCATTATCGCGGCAAGGCTTGCAAGCCAGGCCTGGAATGCGGTCACTTCCCTGGAGCCCAATTCCCGTGAAAGCGAGGAATACAAAATCTACCGCCTTAAACAGAGCGGCTACAAAGCCCTGGAATCCAAAGACTGGATCAGGGCGTATTACATCTTCCTTGAATTGCTTGCGCTTACGCCTGCCGATCCTGATGCGGAAAAATATTTTGGCATGGCGGAAGAAGGGACAACGACAGTTGCCTTCTTTATTGACGAAATGGATCTTGCCATGGGAGAGGCCCTCACCGGCGCCATCTTCTCCCTGCCTCTAGGCATGGGGCGGGTGGTGATACGGGTATCGTCGCTTTCGACTTTTTCGGATTCGGCCTACGGCATAGGAGCCGAGATCCTGGCCTTTGACCGGGACGGCAGGCCCGACTGGCGCATGGACGCCCCCTATGTGAAGATACTGCCCTTCACCCTGGACACCGGCCCCCGGGTAACGCTGCTGGCCCGCGCCCTGGACCGGACAGACGGAACCAAACGCTGGGAGCCGGCCAAGGAAGGCCTGGGAGAAAACCCGCCGGACGGCGCGGCCCTAACCCTCAACCTGAGCTGGGATGATTTCCTCCTTCTTTCGGATATACGCAGGGGCACCGAAAACCTTCCGGTCAATGAACTGCTTGAAGCTTCCCGGATTACAGGAAATTTTGGCTATATCCCCCAAGTCTTCGAAGCGGAGCTGATACGCCGCTTTGCCCAGCCAATTTTCTTCCTCCCCTTTGCAGTGCTCATCCTTGTAATAGGCTGGCGCTACAGAGCCCTAAAGCGCCCCCGCTACCTTGCTGTCCCCATGATGGCCATCCTGCCCCTGGTGTTTAACGGTGCAGTCCATTTCTTTGGAGGCTTCCTCAACAACGCAGGGATCTGGGCAGTCATCAATCTGGGCCTCACCGGGGCGATTGCGGGCTTTGCAATAGGCGCATTCGTGCTCCTCATCCTTTCGCTCATCATACTGGCGGCGCAACACGGCTGATGTTTTAATCAGGCTCAGAAAAATCATCCGCTCCTGCCCTCCCTGGCTAAAATTAGCCGCAGGTCCTTTAATCGGCGGGCTCATTGGCCTTATGGGCGGCGTGGCAGGCTTCATCATAGGCGCGGTTTTGGGCTACTTCGTCCATGAGCTCCTGGGCCAACTCCACAGCGACAAGGCGGCCCTGGGCTATTATGAAAACCCCGGCAGGCCGGGCTTTTACGAAGGCGAGCCGGGGCTTGCTGCCTACTGCGCCTTGGCAATGCTTATACTGGAAGAAAGTCTTGATAAATCAGGCAACGGCGAGGCCGAGATTGAACAGGCTGTGAGGCTTGCGAAAGCATCTTTCCCTTTAGCCGATTTCCCCCTTGTCGAGCATTTCTGCCGCCTTGCATGGTCAAAGCGGGAAAGCCTCAACCCCGATCTCCTGGCCGAGAGCCTCGCCGCCCGCCGCAAAAACCGTGAAGATCTCCCCGAATTGGGCACTTTCCTTTTTCGTCTGGCCTCATGCGAAAAAGCCCAAACCCTTGCAGGGGAAATATGCTCAATATTGGATCCTCATTTTAAGCGCAGGCCCGGTGCGAAACAGCCAAGTTCTCCTGATCCCTGGAAGATCCTGGACCTTCCCCCCGACACTCCCCTGGGAGAGGTTAAATCCCATTACCGCAAGCTTGCGACACAATTCCACCCCGATGCCCTTCAGGCCCTGGATGAAGAGCACAGGGAAACCGCGGCACGGGCTTTCATGGCGATAAAAGAAGCGTACAAGGAAATAGCGGAGAGGTATTAACTACACCAGGATAGACGAAACTGATGAAATTCTTGATTTCGCAGACAAATTAGTTACTGCCCAGGTTTTATCGAAGCATAGCCTTGACGACTGCCAGCATATTGCGGCGGCGGTTACCGCAAAGTGTGATATTATCGTATCACTTAATTTTAGACACATAGTAAATCCTAAAACGTCAAAGGGCGTCAGGACCGTATGTTTTAACGAGGGATATAAAATAATCGACATATACCCGCCTAAATCGTTAGTAGAGGAGGACAACAATGATAAATAACATTCCCAAACCCAATATCGGCAATACCTTTACGGTAGAGGACATTCGCAAAATCCGCGACTGGCATTATGAGGTGCTAAAAGATGCAACCCGTGAAGAGCGTAAGGAATTTTACAATAAAGGCGCAGCCCATTTTTATGAAGGCCGACCGCTTCCAAAAACCATTCGCCCAGGTGAAACATGACCGCCTTTACCAGAATCATCTATGAACTGATAAAAAACGACCTCTCATTAAAAGATAGTGGATTATACGATTGAAAAATCGCCAACATTAATCACTTAATGTTTGAAATGCTTAATTTTCCCAGGTGCCTTCTTTAAGTGAATACTGAATCAAACGCGAATCGATATGGCGTATGAAAGCATACTTAAAATTTTTGAATAAAATTGAGGAATGAAAAATGCCTACTGACCCTAAGAAAATTCGGTTACATAAGCGATTACTCAAAATGGGATCACATCATCAATGAAAAAGTCCAGAACTTTCTGACGATCTATAATGTACACCTGAACATTCTCCTTGCATCGGAAGCAACCTTTGACCACATTGATGATTTGTATATTACCGGGTCAAACGCCTATTTACTTTCGGGTGAGTTGGCTATACTACTTACCGGACGATATATTGAAACCAACGTCTTACCTTTGCAATTCGCTGAAATATTCGACTTTAAATCTAAACCGCCAAACTTGTGATGCTTTAAAGGGAGAATTCATTATTTTTCTCCTTACTTCTTCGCCCCCTCCATCTATATCTTCCCCCTGACCAGCAGTTCCCCCATCAGCGTAGTAAGGGTATCAAGATCCATCTCCCCCGCGAGGTCTTCCAGGGTTTCCTTGATATCCTCCCAATCCCCCGCGTCCAAAACAGAATCATCACCCTTTTCGCCAAGCAAAAAAGCCGCAACAGCCCCAATTTTCACCAGAGAAGAACCCTGGCATCGCTCAAGAGTACGCCGAAAAAGATCTCCCGCTTCACCTTTCCCAAGAATAGGCGCAATAAGCGAAACAAATTCCCCTTCAAGAAAATCAGCATCTTTCTTCCCCAGGCCCTGACCGGACCGAACAGATGACTCGGACTTTGCAAGCCGCGAATTAAAATGATCAATAGGCTGCATATCGGTTCAATCCAGGCCCTTGGGCGGCCCAAATATCTCGGAGAGGATCAAGGCCCGCTGGAGAGGTGGGAGGTAATCGAGGTTCTCGGGGAAGGGCTTCCCGAGAGGCTCAGTCCGATAAACCCCCGGCCTTTGGAAATCGGGGGCAGGCGAGGCTGGGGCGCTAGAGGCGGCCAAACCCGGAACAGCGGCCTTGGGCGCGGCAGCCTTACGGGGCTTCTTCTTTTTAACCGGAGGGGGAGGCTCCTCCTCAATTTGAACAGGGGGCGGCTTGGGATTGGCTGCTTCCTGCTGCTTCCTCCGGGCTTCGAGGATGCGTATGCCTACGAAGATGGCAACAGGAATCAGGATAAAAATGTTGTCGGTAATAAAGTCGAACACAGCTGTCTTCCCGCCTTACTTGGGGCCCGATCCGCTTCCGGAAGAAGCATTGCTTTGGGAACCTGCGCCGCCTATGGAGGACCTCATGTCGGTATCGGCCTGGACGTTTTTGAGGCGGTAGTAATCCATCACGCCGAGGTGGCCGTTCCTGAAAGCTTCGGCAATGGCCAGGGGGATTTCAGCTTCGGCAAGAACGACCTTGGCACGGTTCTCCTGCACCTTGGCAAGCATTTCCTGTTCCAGGGCCTGGGCTGCGGCGCGGCGTTTTTCAGCTTCTGCCTGGAAACGCCTCATGTCGGCCTCGGCTTGATCGGCCTGGAGTTTTGCGCCTATGTTGGCGCCTACGTCGATGTCGGCAATATCAATGGAAAGAATCTCGAAGGCGGTTCCGGCATCAAGGCCTTTTTCCGATACTGTTCTGGAAATGGTATCGGGATTTTCAAGCACGGTCTTGTAGGATTCGGAAGAGCCGATAGTCGTAACAATACCTTCGCCCACCCTGGCGATAATGGTTTCTTCGGTGGCGCCACCGACAAGGCGTGCAATGTTCGCGCGAACCGTAACCCGGGCCTTAACCTGGAGCTGAATGCCGTCCTTGGCAACCGCATCGATGGTGTGCTTGCCCTTGGCCGGGTCAGGGCAGTCGATGACTTTGGGGTTGACCGAAGTCCGCACTGCCTCGAGCACATCGCGGCCTGCAAGGTCGATGGCCGCTGCCCTTTGGAAAGGCAGGGGTATATCAGCCTTGTTGGCAGCCACCAGAGCCCGGCTCACCTTGAGCACATCGCCCCTGGCAAGGAAGTGGGTTTCCAGCAGATTCGGGGCCACGTCTATACCGGCCTTGGAAAGCATGATGCGGGAATCCACGATGACTCCGGGATTCACATGCCTGAGCCACATGCCGATAAGCTGGCCCATGCCGACATAAGCGCCGGAAAGCAGGGCCCTGAACCAAAGCCCAAAAAAACGGAAGAACAGGATCAGGAAACCCAGGGCCACAAGGCCAATCACTGCGAAAAGAACATAAAGCGGCATATATACTCCTTAGAAATAAATTACACTAACCGCACTATAACACGGTTGCCCCGGACTTGGGTAACCTTGACGCCCCGGCCTTGGTCAATGAATGCGCCGTTGGCATCGGCATCGAAAACTTCGCCGTCTATCTCCACAAAGCCTGAAGGGCGCAATGTAGTGGAAGCTATGCCTATCTTGCCTATGAGGGTTTCGTAATTGAGGCTTGTAGGCGATTCATCCTGGCCTGCGGTGGCAGTGATGGCTGTTTTCAGCATGAGGCGGTCGAAGAGCTTTGTTTTGGGCCCAAAGAGGGCTATTGCAGCGATGCCGCAAACAGCGGCGATAAGGCCCACAAAAACCACCAGGGCGTTGCGGCCAAGGAGGGTCCATTCCCATTCAAAGCGGGGAATCACAAAATCCTGCATGGAGAATACAAGGGAAAGACCTATGAGGATAATGCCCGAAATGCCCATAAAGCCAAAGCCGGGAGTCACAAAAATTTCTATTGCCAGAAGGGCAATCCCTATGATGAAAAGGATGATTTCCAGTGAACCGACCCTGCCCAGGAGCGCGCCCGAACCAAAAACCAGCAAAAAGGCGATGATGGCTGTCACTCCGGGGACGCCAAAGCCGGGGGTGTTGATTTCGAGGAAGATCATCACCAGCCCTAACAGTATCAGTATTACCTGTACAGGGCCTGAAGTCAGGAGGGAGACAAGGCCGTCCGCTGCGCCGGGCTTGCCCTCGGTAACACTGCCCTGGACACCAAGGCTTGCGAGGAGGATTTCGCGGTTCTCCGCGAGGCCCGAAGCCAGACCGTAGCGCAGGGCTTCCCCTGCGGTGAGGGAGAGAAGCTTGCCGGGCGCGGAAATGATCTGGAGCCTTTCAACTTTAGAAGCCCCGTCTTTTTCCAAACGTTCAACGTCATTAAGAGTAAGGGCTTTGGGCTCGCCGTCAACCAGAACTTCCCAAAGCTCCACATCCAGGTCAACCATGGCCAGGGCAATGCCTGTGGGGTGGCCGTTTCGCTCCGCAAGGGCAGCCATCTGGGAACGCACTGCCGCCACGGTTTTTTCGCCTGTGGCTTCGGTGGTTCCGCCTGCGCCTACAGTAACCGGGGCTGCAGCGCCCATGGAGGTTCCGGGGGCCATATAGATTTCAGCGCACGAGAGGGCAATAAGGGCGCCAGCCGACCAGCTTACACCCATGGAAGCCTCGCTGTTGTGAACCCATGCCACGGTTTTGGCATTCTTGACGGACATGATGAAAGAAGTTATCTGCAATGCCGAATCGACCCGGCCGCCAAAAGTATCAATCTCAAAAACAAGGTATTCTGCGCCCTGGGAAAGGGCTTTCCGGGCTTCCCGGCGCACAAAAGCAGTCAGGGAAGGCCCGATATCCCCCTGAACGGGGATAATCCACACTTTCGCCCTGTCCGCACCGGGTTTTGCCTGCTGGGCCTCGGCTTTTCCTGATCCCAAAGCGATTCCGCAAAGCAAAAGGAGGAGAACGAGGCGGATTGCCGGGAGACGATTCAACTTGAGATCCATGCTTTATAATAGCATATAATCCCATTTTTGACAGCTCTGCCCTATTCATTTAGCGAGAAAAAGGGTATAAATGATACACTATATGGAATTTACCGAACTACAATTGCACCCTGAACTGCAAAAGGGCATCAATGAGGCAGGATACATCACCTGCATGCCCGTTCAGGAACAGGTTCTCGCCAATGCCTTCAACGGCCAGGACCTTTATGTACAGTCCCAGACAGGGACAGGAAAAACCGCCGCATTTTTAATCGTCATCTTTCAGCGGCTCCTTTCTGAATCCGTCATCAACGGGAAAAAAGCGATCATCATGGTTCCCACCAGGGAGCTTGCTGTGCAGGTTGAAGAAGAGGCCAAGGTTATTGGAAAATACCTCCCCTTCAAAATCGGGAGCTTCTACGGCGGCGTGGGCTATGCCCAGCAGCAGCAGGCCCTGCGGGACGGCGCCCAGATCCTCGTGGGCACCCCGGGGCGCGTGCTGGATCTGAACCAGTCGGGCCAGATGAACCTCATGGACATTGCCTTCCTCGTGATCGACGAAGCCGACCGCATGTTCGACATGGGCTTTTACCCTGATCTGCGAAAGCTCATCAAGGTGGTGCCCCCTGCCGACCGGCGCCAGACCATGCTCTTCAGCGCCACCCTCAATGCCTGGGTAAAGAACCTGGCCTGGGAATACACAAAAACTCCCTTCGAAATTGAAATCGCCCCGGAGACTGTCACTGTAGAAGAAGTCGAACAGGTCCTCTACCATGTCCCTTCGGAAAACAAAATGCGCCTCCTTATGGGGATCATGCAGCGCGAACGGCCCGAAAGCGCCATCATTTTTTGCAACACAAAGCGCTACACCGAGATTGTCGCGAAGCGCATGAAGCTAAACGGATATGATTGCGAATTCATCATGGGCGATCTCCCCCAGGCAAAGCGCCTGAAGATTATTGACGACATAAAAGCAGGAAAATTGCGTTTTCTCGTGGCTACTGATGTAGCAGCCAGGGGCCTCGACATCGAGGACCTCTCATTGGTGGTGAATTACGATCTGCCCAATGAATCCGAAAATTACGTCCACCGGATTGGCCGCACAGCCAGGGCAGGCAAGACCGGCAAGGCCATCACCTTCGCCAGCGAGCAGGACATTTACGAACTTCCTTCCATAGAAAAATACATAGGCAAGAAGATCCCTTCCGAAACCGCAGTGGAAGAATTGTACGCCGAAGACAAAAGCGAAGGTGTGCGCATTCATGCTGATTTCTATGAAGACCGGGGCGGTGGCAGAGACAAGGGACGCAGGGACGGACGCCGCGACGGCAGAAAGCCCGAGGGCCGCCAGTCAGGCAGGGAACACGAAAGGCCCCGCAATGGAGAACGCCGCCCAGGTGAGCATAAAAGCGGCGAACACCGTCCGGCTGAACATCTTCCGGGCGGCTCAACCGAAGGCCGGCGGGAATATCCCCCCCACGCACCGCGCGAGAGGCGCGACAACCAGAAGGCGCCTGCTGCTCAAGGCGGAAGCCCGGCACAAGCAGCGCAAGGCGGCGAAGATATTTCCAAGCTCTCCTTTGACGAGCGCATGGCTTTCTACAAGAATAAATATGATCAGGGCAAAGGCAGGAAGCAAGGCCAGCCCAAATCCGGAAACCAGCAAAGAGGCAAGGCACGGCCAGGCGGCGGGCAGCAGCAAGCGGCCCAGCCCAGGGCCGGGAATCAGCGCAGCAATACCGGCAAAGCTCCACGGGAAAATCATAAAGAAGCTCCACGGGGGACTCAGGCCAATCCGCCTCAGCAGGCAAGCCCGGAACCAAGCCAAAAGAAAGGGATACTGTCAAAAATTTTTGGCATCTTCAAAAAGAAAAACTAAAACTTTCCGTAAAGATGGAGCTATATAAGTGATCACTGTTACTGACGTAAGTCTCGCCTTTGGCGAGCGCACCCTTTTCAAAGACGTAAACCTGAAATTCACCCCCGGCAACTGCTACGGCATCATAGGCGCCAACGGCGCCGGGAAATCGACGTTCCTGAATATTCTTTCCGGCGAGATTGAACACGACAAGGGCGAAATATCCGTTTCAACAGGCCAGCGCGTTGCGGTGCTCAAGCAGGATCACTTTGCCTTTGAAGAATTCCCTGTGCTTGAAACCGTAATCATGGGTTATCCCAAACTCTATTCGGTGCAGAAAGAGCGCGAAGCCATTTACGCAAAGGAAGACTTTACCGAAGCCGACGGCATGAGGGCCAGCGAGCTTGAAGGCGACTTTGCGGATCTGGGCGGATGGGAAGCCGAGGCCCAGGCAGGCCAGCTTCTCTCAGGCCTGGGCATTGACGAGGCAGATCATACGCGGCTCATGTCTGAACTGGACGAAAGCCGCAAGGTGCGGGTGCTTCTGGCCCAGGCTCTTTTCGGAAACCCCGACATACTCCTTTTGGATGAACCCACCAACGGCCTTGACCTTGAATCCATCTCATGGCTTGAGGATTTTCTCATCGACTTCCCCAACACCGTAATTGTGGTATCCCACGACCGCCACTTTCTCAACTCCGTATGCACCCACACCTGCGATATTGACTTCGGCAGGATTTCGCTTTATTCGGGAAACTACGATTTCTGGTACCAGATGAGCCAGATGCTCCAGAGGCAGGCCAGGGATCTGCAAAAAAAGAATGAAGACAAGGCAAAGGATCTGCGGGAGTTTATTCAGCGTTTTGCCAGCAACGCCAGCAAGAGCCGTCAGGCTACAAGCCGTAAAAAAGTTTTGGAAAAACTTGATCTGGACAATATAAAAATAACAAGCCGCAAATTCCCTTATGTTGGTTTTAAGCCCGATAGGGAAATCGGCAATAACGTGCTCAGAATCGAAAAACTCAATTACAGTTTTGAAGGCAGCAGGGTGCTTCAGGATTTTTCCCTTATAGTGAATAAAACCGACAAAATCGCCTTTGTGGGTATTGAACACGCCGCAAAATCTGCAGTGTTTGACATTATTACTGATACTGCCAAAGCTGAATCGGGCGATTACTATTGGGGCCAGACCACGAGCTTCTCATACGTACCCAAAGAAAACAGCCGCTTTTTTAATTCCACTATGTCCATCACCGAATGGCTGGCCCAGTATTCGCCCGACCAGGACGAGACCTATGTGCGCAGCTTCCTCGGCCGCATGCTCTTTTCCGGGGACGAAGCCTTAAAGCCCGTAAATGTGCTTTCAGGGGGAGAAAAAGTGCGCTGCATGCTTTCAAAGATGATGCTCTCGGGTGCAAACGTGCTCATTATGGACGAGCCAACGAATCATCTTGACCTCGAAGCCATTACTGCCCTGAACGAAGGCCTTACCGCTTTTCCCGGAGTGCTGCTGTTTAATTCGCATGATCACGAATTTATCAATTCCATTGCCAACAGGATAATCGAAATAATACCCGGCGGCTTAATAGATCGCATGATGCCCTTTGACGATTATCTTAAAGATGAATCGGTAAAAGAACTGCGGATTAAAGCGTATCATCATGCTGAAAGGCTTATGATTTAAAATACTTCACCGTAAATTAAAGTAATAACGCTCCAGATACGAAATCCTCTGCTGGGCTTCAGGCACCCTTGGGCTCTGGGGGTATTCGCGTATAAGCCTGCGGTAATATTCCAGAGCCAGCCTTATATCCCTGCCGGGGCTATTGGCCTCAAGGAGCTGACCATAAAGCCAGAGGGCTTCATCGGTCAGAGATGTATACTGCTGTCTAAGCTGATCCAAAACTGAAAGGGCGGAACCTACCCTGCCCGCATCGTATTCCTGCTTGGCCCGGGTCACATAATCCGCAGGGCTTGAATCAGGAGGCAGACTCTGCGCAGGGCTTCCCGAAGCAGTCGCCTGGGGAACCGGCGCTATGCCGTCGTCGCTTACCACTGGGCGGGTTGGCGCGGGCGGCTGTGCAGGTGCCGCAAGCGGCGAGGGAACGGCAGCAGCCGGGGGTGTCTGAACCGCTGGCTGCTGTGTTTGAGGAACAGCCTGGGGCGTTTCGGCCACAGGAGTTTCCGGTAATGCGGGTGCAGTTCCGGTAGGCCCGCTTTCAATAGTAGGCCATCGGGGTTCCGCCACTACCCTGCCCCGATCAATTGGCGGATTGAACCAGCCTATGCCTGAGCTGTCGGGAGCTTCGCCTACTATCACCTGCACATAATCGTTCAATATATAATCGCGGATAAAATCCTGCTTGTAAAATTTAAGCGCATAAGTGCCAACAGCTTCTGCCCGGAAAATAAAACTCTGCCCCTCTTGGTCAAGCCTGCGGGAATCATAGCTTAATCCCCGACGCGAACCAAGCTCGCCGAGGTAGACCCAGCCTGTCCCCCTGAAGGGAATCTCCACAAGCTGGCCCACTGTGGCCCTGACAGTCCGGGAAAAAACCACATTCTCATCCACAGCCGCAGGCGGGGTACGGGCAGGAAGTTCGGGCAGCGGCGTTATGGGCATAACTTCCCGTACCGGAGGAGGCGTTACAGGCTCAGGTATTCTAAGGAAAGAAGGCGGCTCCGGAGGGGAACCTCGTCCTTTGGACTCGGCGGAGGTCCCAGGAGGCGGTGCCTTGGGCGGCTCCGCCGGTTTAGGCACAGGGGGTTCCTGCCGAGGCAGAACCGGAGGCACGGCCGCGGTTTCCTGAATAGCGGGGGCTGGAACATCGGGCAATGCCGCTATGGCAGGAGCATTGTCATTAGGCGAAGGCGGAGGCACAGCGGTCTCCGGCAAATCCAGGGAAGGAGGTTCTTCAAGAGCCGCAGCATCCCCGCCATCCCCTTCCTGCAAAAACTCTTCGGGAAGGTCAGCGGTAATTTCGGGAACCTCGGGAAGCGCCCCGGTCAGCTCTGGTATTTCAAGGGGCGGGGCATTTGCATCTTCAAGCACAGTGTCCCCCGCATCAGGAACGGTCAGGGGAGTCAAGATTTCAGGTCCTGCATCATCGGGCGCAGGGGCGCTCTTGCAGGCGGCGGCCAAAAAAAGCAGCCCAAGCAACATTATCGCGGCACGTTTTGTAATCCTCACGGAACACTCTCCATAAGCTTGTCGATAGTCTCGCTCATCTTTTCACGCCAAAAATCCGCAGGAAGCTGCGCTGAAAGTTCCGCGGACCCGGCCGGATCTCTCCAAAAGGGCGCGGCATCATCGGCTGTCCAGCCCTGGCGCGGCTCCCGTTCAAGAAGCAGGCCGGGGAGAAAGTCAGGCTCCGCAGGATAGAAGAGATCCTCCGCCGGAATACGGGGGCCTGAAACAGCCGGGACGCTTTCCCCTACCCTGCTTCGCCCTCTGCGGTTTCCCGAAGCGGCAACGACGACAAGGCAGATGACAAGAAGGACGCAGCCCCCTCCGGCAGCCAGAACAGGAACCCGCCTGTTCTCGGGTATTTTCTTGAGCAGATTTCCAAAGAAAGACTTTAGGCCCTTAAAAGGCCCTGATTCCCTTATGGATTCAGCGATTTTGAGTAGTTTTTCCTGAATATCCGCCGCGTTCAAAGCCATACTTTAGTATAGCAAAAAAGACAAACTCTGGCGAGGACGTAACTTTAGGGTGTCTCGCCGGAGAACAAAGGGCCCCGGCCAATACGTTTCCGTTAAGTATAAGTCAAAAAGGGGGAAAGAAATGATTATGGAAGAGCAAATTTTATCAAAAGCATTGACAAAAATAAAAAAAGGATATATCTATTTTATAAATCCCATAATTGGTTATAAAGGGAGACAAAAATGGCAAAAAACACTCTACTCATTGTTTATTCATACCATCATATGAACACTATGAAAATCGCTGAAATATTTTCCAAGAAATTGAATGCAAAAATAATTGAACCTCAAAAACTAAATATTGAGGAAATTAAAAATTATGATTTAATTGGTTTTGGAGCCGGGATTGATAGTGGTAAGCATTATTCTCCTTTGTTGGAAATCGTAGATAAAATATCAAATAATATTGGAAAGGAAGCATTTATATTTTCAACTAGTGGAGTATACGGAATAAAAAAAATGCATAATGATCATAAAACACTTAGGGAAAAATTGGAATCAAAGGGTTTTAATATATTAGACGAATTTAGTTGTAGAGGGTTTAATACAAATAGTGTCCTTAAATATTTTGGTGGAATGAATAAAGGAAGACCTAATGAAGATGATATAAAAAATGCAGAAACTTTTGCAGATAAATTGGGCCTGTCCTGAAGTTTGTGTAAATGGCCAAAATATGGTAGAAATACCAAGGAGACAAAATGGCCAGTACACGAAAACTGAAAGAGAAGGATCTGATCGACCAAATACTCGATCAGATAGACCTTAAAGGAATGACCCAGGAAGAAATCCTTGGACAGGAAGGATTATTAAAGCATCTGACAGGGAAGCTGCTAAGCCGTGTCATGAATGCTGAAATGGACGAGCATTTGGGGTATGAAAAGAATTCCAACGCCGGGGACAATTCGGGGGACAGCCGAAACGGGTACAGTGAAAAGACAGTCCTGACAGAGAATCAGAGTGCAGTGATACAGGTACCACGGGACCGCAATGGAACGTTCGAACCCAAGATACTGGCGAAACACCAAAGACGGCTCCCTATATTTAACGACCAGGTTATTTCGATGTATTCCTTTGGGATGACCGACCGGGATATTAAATCACACCTGGAAAAAATATATAACGTGGAAGTCTCCCCTGAATTGATAAGCCGTGTCACTGCAGCGGTGATGGAAGAAGTGAAGGAGTGGCAGAATCGGCAGCTGGAAAAATCTTATGCCATCGTGTATTTGGACGCCCTGAGGGTCAAGACCAAACAGGACGGGAAAAGCTGTACCAAGAGCGTCTATGTGGCTCTGGGAGTGAATTTCGAGGGTCAGAAGGAGGTATTGGGCCTTTGGATAGCGGAGAACGAAGGGGCTAAGTTCTGGATGGGCGTCCTGAACGAAATAAAGAACCGGGGAGTGGAAGACATACTCATCGCTTGCATGGACGGCCTTACCGGTTTCCCCGAAGCGGTTCGGGCAGTATTTCCCAAGACCCGTATCCAATTGTGCATTGTCCACATGGTGCGTAATTCCACCAAGTTTGTTTCCTGGAAAGACCTGAAAAAAATCTGTGCCGATCTTAAGGCCATATATTCGGCAGCCACCGAGGAAGCCGGCCGTGACGCACTGGAAGAATTCGGCAAGATATGGGATGCCAAGTACCCGATGATATACCAGTCCTGGGATACCCACTGGGATGACTTAAGCGAGTTCTTTAAATACCCGCCTGAAATCCGCAAGGCAATTTACACGACAAATGCAATTGAGTCATTAAATTACCAGCTGCGAAAAGTCACAAAAAACCGCTCGACATTTCCGAACGATGATGCTATATTTAAGATATTGTATTTGGCAATTAGGAATGCGTCAGAGAAATGGACAATGCCGGTACGGGATTGGGGGATGGCGCTCAACCAATTCGCTATTATTTTTGGCAATGAACGGGTTCCGTTCTAAATAATTCATTGCCATTTACACAAAAATTCGGACACGTCCGATAAATTAAAACTATATTCCTAGATTATTTCTCCAATGGTTCTTTGTTTTTTATGTCGGCTAATTTATGATTATATTCAAATGCCTTGTCGCGTATCCCGTTCAGTTCCTCCATGGTTGTTGCATTCTCAATTTCCCTTTTCAATGCATATAGTTCCACTTGCGCCTCATAAAGCGGGTGGGTAACATCGTTTGAAACACCTATTTTCCTTGAATAATGGTAATAATTTGCTGCTGTACCAACAAGCCATTCGTTTAACGACTCTTTATGTATAGATATTTCATATTCTTCTTTATCGTCCATGTAAATATTATATTTATACTATTTAACGAATTTCGTCAAGTATTTTTGTTAAACATAAACATTGGTTTACAAAATTCACCCATTTTCCTTATACATCAATATATAAGAAAAACACTATATAGCGTTTATTCCCGGAAAATTATATAAAACAGCGTTTTTTTGAATTCATCAGATAAGATGAATTTAATACGGGAAATTCATCAGATAAGATGAATCAATAAAACAGAAATTTATTTCGCATCTTTTGTAATAATAATATTACTTATGGGTATTGTTTTTGACGAAGCCCGGATGGCAAGCGAATTCCCCAGAGTGGTGGACAGCCTTTTTATCAAAAAATATTGATTTTTATACAACCTGTTCAAGCCAATGCTTTTTGTCCGGCAAACTTGCCGCCATGCTTACCGGGCTCTATGTTGCCGTCAACCTGGATCATAGCCTGAATGCTCTGGATTGGATGATTGGGCAAGGCCTCCCTTCCCCCCTTTGCCCCAGGCTCGTTTTTATGATAAACTGTCGTTATGCAAGTTGAGATCAATTCCAGGGGCAACGGTGCTTGCCCTCTTTGCAATTCCAGCGGGAATTGCCGGGTTCAGGACACGCTGACCAAAGAAATGGGGACCTTTTCCGATATGGACGACCCCATGGAGCTGGTAGTGTATTCCTGCCCCCAATTTCAGGAGAAAACAGAAAGTGAGTGAAAGGCTCGATTCCATGCTCCGCCGCCATGGGGAGCTTTCAAAGCTGATTCAGGATCCGGACATCGTAAAGGACCAGAATCAATACCGCAGTATAATGAAGGAATATTCCCAGCTCAACGAAATCGCCGAGTACAATGGGGAGGTTGAAGGGCTTGCGGGGCAGCTTGAAGAAACCAGGACCCTGGCGCAGGACGAAAAAGATCCCGAAATGAAGGAACTTGCCAAAGAGGAGCTCAAAGAGCTTGAACTCAAAATGAAGGACGCGGAAGACAGGCTCAAATTCCTCCTTATCCCCAGGGATCCCCTGGACGAAAAAAACATCATCATGGAAATTCGGGCGGGCACGGGGGGCGAAGAGGCTGCCCTTTTTGCGGCCGACCTTTTCCGCATGTATTCCCGGTTTGCCGAGACCAGGGGCTGGAAGTTCGAAATCATGAATTCCAACGAAACCGAACTCGGCGGCCTCAAAGAAATCGTCTTTTCCATAAGCGGCAAAAATGTCTACGAAAATATGCGCTACGAATCCGGGGTTCACCGTGTTCAGCGGGTGCCTGCCACCGAAGCTTCGGGGCGCATACACACTTCTGCAGTAACCGTGGCGGTGCTCCCCGAAGCGGACGAGACTGAAATCGACATCAAGCAGGAAGATCTTCGCATCGATGTCATGCGCGCGGGCGGCCCCGGCGGCCAGTGCGTCAACACCACAGACTCGGCAGTGCGCATCACCCATATCCCTTCGGGCCTGGTAGTCCACTGCCAGGATGAAAAGAGTCAGATAAAAAACAAGGCAAAGGCCATGCGCGTACTCCGGGCCCGCATCTACGAGATGGAAGAAGCCAAGGCGGCCTCGGAACGGGCGGAAGCCCGCAAGAGCCAGGTTGGCACAGGGGATCGCTCCGAACGCATACGCACCTACAACTTCCCCCAGAACCGCCTTACGGATCACCGCATCAACCTCACCCTTTACAAACTGGATCTCATCATGCAGGGTGATGTAGAGGAGCTGTTTGACGCCTTAAAGCTTTCTGCCCGGGAAGAATTGCTCAGGGCTACGGCGTCGTAGATACAGCAGTCAGGGCAGGAAGCTATGACCATCCAAAACAGCCTGACCATTGAAACCGCCCGTTTACGTGCCGCTCATATTGACACCCCCGCCCTGGACGCAGGCATCCTTCTCGCAGAAATCCTGCATACCGATAAAGCAGGTTTGATTCTCCATGGCCCTGATTCAATCCCGGAAGGAGACAATGAGAACTTCCGCAGCCGCATTAACCGCCGCCTTGCCGGCGAACCTGTAGCCTATATCCTTGGGCGGAAGGAATTCCGGGGCCTTGATTTTACGGTAAGCCCCGATGTGCTTGTGCCAAGGCCCGATACCGAGACCCTGGTCGAGGCTGCCCTGCAAGAGCTTGACTCTGTTCAATCCGGGGCAGATTCAAATTCCCGTATCAGCGTGCTCGACCTCTGCACCGGTTCAGGCGCAATTGCCATTGCTTTGAAAAACGAATGTCCCGGACTTGAGGCATGGGCTTCCGACATATCCGGGGCAGCTCTCAGCATTGCCAGGGCAAATTGCGCCCGGCTGCTTCACGATAACGCAGTGCATTTCATACAGGCGGATCTTTTTCAGCCCTTTCAAAATCCTTCCAGCCCCAATGCCGCCTTCCCAAAGCAATTCACCCTCATTGTGAGCAACCCTCCTTATATTCCCTCTGCAGAAATCGGGGGCCTTGCAAAAGAAGTGCGCATGGAGCCAAGCCTTGCCCTGGATGGGGGAAGGGATGGGCTGGATTTGATACGCAGAATTGCAAGGGAGGCAGGGCACTATCTAAAGGATAATGGAATACTCCTCATGGAAGCAGACCCAAGGCAGATGGATGCAATTCGTGGTATACTATTGGATAATGGGTTCAGGGAGCCGCGGCTTTACAAAGACCTCGCGGGCCTGGACAGGGTTATAAGCGGTACACTCAATAGAGAAAGCAAAGATGGAACAGGATGATAAAAATACGGCCCCTCCCACGGGCGCTTTTTTAGAAAAGATACAAACCCTCGGCAAAAAGGATCAGGAGCTGATCCGCGAAGCCTTGAGCCTGGCCGACAAAAAAGGACGGGGCCATAGAATGGCATCCATACTTGCCGATCTCAGCCTCGACACCGACACCCTTGTTTCGGCCCTGGTACTCGATTCTTTTGAAAAGGGCGATATCACCCTCGAAACGATAGATAAAAAATTCGGCAAAAACGCGGCAGCCTTGACCGGCGGGACTGCCCGCATTGCTGGGCTCCAGGCAAAAAACAAGACCATACAGGAAGCCGAAAATATACGCAAAATGCTCTTTGCCATGGCAAAGGACATCAGGGTCATCTTCATCAAGCTGGCGGACAAGCTTCAGGATCTTGAGGAGGCCAGCGACAAACCTGCCGACAAACGCAAGCAGGCAGCGCAGGAATGCCTCGACATTTATGCGCCCCTTGCAGGCAGGCTGGGCATTTCGTGGATCAAGGATGAGCTTGAAGATCTGGCCCTCAAGGATATAAACCACGAAGCGTACATGCAGATAAAAGAAATAGTTTCCGAAAAGCGGGGACAGCGCAGGATCTTCCTCGACAAGGTGCAGCACGATATTGAAAAGGAGGCCGAGGCGGCTGGAATCAATATCGAAGCCTCGAGCAGGGCAAAGCATTTTTATTCGATATACCAAAAGATGCGGAAGCGCAATAAAGCAGTTGGCGACCTCTACGATCTTTTCGGCATCAGGATTATATGCGGCAATATCGAAAACTGCTACACCCTCCTGGGCCTTGTTCACCGGCTCTGGAAACCCCTGGACGGGCGTTTTAAGGATTATATAGCCATGCCCAAATCCAACGGCTACCAGAGCCTCCATACCACAGTCATGGCGGCCGGCGCCGGCCCGACTGACGACCGGATTGTGGAGATTCAAATCCGCACCGGGGAAATGCACCACATTGCGGAAAACGGCATTGCCAGCCATTGGCTCTATAAAAAAGGCAGCTCCCGCGAGCTGGTGCGGCCAGTAGACATCTCCATTATCAACCGCCTCAAGGACTGGAAAGATACCGAGGGCACTAATACTCATAATGCCAATTCAAAAACTTTTCTTGAAGAAATCAAACGGGAAATTCTAAAGGATTCTATCTATGTCTTTACCCCCCAGGGAAAAGTGATCGAACTCCCTATGGGCGCCACGCCCATCGATTTTGCCTATCAAATACACTCCACCATAGGCGATCACTGCGCAGGCGCCAAAGCGGATGGCGCGATTATCCCCCTGAGCTCCGAACTTGAAAATACCCAGGTAGTAGAAATACTCACCTCGGCCCAGGCGCGCCCCCACATCAACTGGCTCAGGATAGTAAAAACCGCAAAGGCCAAAAGCAAAATACGCGCCTGGCTCCAGCAGAACGATGAAGCCCTGATCATCGAAAAAAATGTGGTCGCCAAAAAGAAAGCCTCTGAAACTCCTCCGCCCGAAAAGGAAACAGCAAAAAAGGGCAGCCCTCCGATTCAACGGGTCATTAATACAGAGGGGAATGAAACCAACTTTTTCCATGTCAGGATTGCTTCGGGCGAGGGCATCACGGAAAAAAACATGATGATACGTTTTGCCCGCTGCTGCCGCCCCATCACAGGGGACCCCATTATAGGCTATGTCTCCAGGGGCAGGGGCATTATCATTCATCGCAAAAGCTGCACGAACCTCGCGAACCTCCCTGATTTTGAAGACCGCAAAATCGATACGGAGTGGGAAAACGCAGGCACAGCCCTGGTCAAGCGCTTTAAAATCGAAGCCAGGAGTTCTGCGGATCTCTTTTCAGAGATTGAAGGGGCAGTGCGCAAAAACCAGGGCCACCTCATCGAAGGCCGTCTTGAAGAAACATCACAATCAAGGCTCACCGGCTTTTTTACAATACAGCTTGACCACCCCCGACGACGTAAAAAAAGTCATGAAGAACATCAGGGGCATTCCTTCAATACTGACTATACAGGGCCTTAATTAGTGAAAAACAAAGCCCTGCTACTTCTCTTTATTCCTTTCCTGTTTTCCTGCGCCGGCGCCCCTGCTCCAATAATCGAAGATGAAATCCATGGGACCCCCCAAATCGCCGAGCCGCCGCAGCCTGTTATAGATTATCTTACTATCATTGCTGCGGGGGACAACCTATTCCATCCCCCCATCCTGAAGGATTTTCTTAAGAATGGAACATATAACTTCGATCCCCTTTATAAACTGGTAAAACCCTACATAGAGCCTGCGGATATCGCCTTTGTAAACCAGGAGACAGTTTTGGGGAACGCCCCCTATTCAGGCTATCCTCTATTCAACACTCCAAAAGAAGCAGGCGCCGCGCTGGTGGCAGCAGGTTTTGACATAATAAACCAGGCTACCAACCATGTCATGGATCAGGGTGTGGATGGAATACTCAACACCCTGAATTATTGGGATACTATCCCGGAGGTTCACTGCCTCGGCATACACCGCTCGGAAGAAAGCCGCAGCAACAATTTTTGCATCGTCGAAAAAAATAATATTCGGGTAGGCTTCCTTTCTTATACATACGGCACCAATTATATCCCCCTCCCTAAAGACAAGTCATACATGGTGTCCCTCATAGAAACAGAAAAAATGGCCCAGGAAATCGATGCCATAAGGCCCCTCTGCGATTTTCTTGCAGTCTCCATGCACTGGGGAATTGAATATGAACTTGAAGCTTCAGCGGCCCAGGAAAAACTGAGCGCCTTCCTTGCAGAGCACAATGTTGATGTCATCATAGGCCACCACCCCCATGTACTTCAGCCCATGGTTGTCCTGCCCAGGGCGGACGGGGGCAAAACCATCTGTTACTATTCACTGGGGAATTTTGCATCAGCCCATGTTACGTCGGACAAAAACCTCCTCCTTGGAGGGCTCATGTACCTCAGGCTGAAAAAAGAGAACGGGACGCTCAGCCTTGAAGAAACAGGTCTCATCCCCGTAATCACCCATTATGAAAAAGATCTCACCGGCTTCAAAATATACCCCCTCTCTGAATACAGCGACGATCTGGCCGCCAAACACTGGAAAAGGGCAGGAGACGAGGAAATGACTTATGAATACTATTATAAAATGACCGACGGCCTTTTTGGCACAGCCCTCATGCTCAGGAACCCATTTGCCTCTATTGAATAATCCCTTATTACCACATACCATTGTTTAAGGGAAATGCGGTAATTTAGATGTTCTCATCCTTACGCCTGGTGAAGAAACTGCCTATAAGCAGAAATAATATATTGTTTTTATGCGCTTTCTTTTACAGCTTTTCCATCAATATATTGTCTTTCACCCTGCTATACCTTTTGACTGATAAATTCGGCTTCAGCGCGGGCCAGGTGGGGGCTTCCCTTGCCCTGGGTACAGGTATTTATTTCCTGGGATGTACTATTTATCAACGTTTTGGAAACAAAGGAAAGCCAAAATATATACTTCCCGCGGCGGTGTTTTGCTCTTTTATTTCCACTTTCATTCTGGCCCTCACAACTAGCGGATCGGCAGCGGTGATCACCTGGGGCTTTATACAGGGGGCCACAGGTTTTTTCTGGCCTCCCCTGATGGCATGGTTCACCCAGGGTCTCGACGAGACTGAACTTAACCATGATATTTCATGGTATAACCGGGCATGGATGTCGGCCCTTTTGATTGGCCCCCTTGTAGGCGGCGCTCTTTATCGGGTAAGCACAGCCCTGGTATTTGCACTAGTATGCCTTTGCCTTTTTTCAATCGTCGCCGTTCTGGTATTCCTGGCCTTCTTCACGGAACCGGGAAGGAAGGACAATACCACAGGCCAGCAGGACGAGGCAAAGACAGCAAAAAAGAACCCCCTCATACCTGAGAGGCTCGAAAAATCCATACAGTCCTATAAGATACGGGGATGGATCGGCGGCGTCTGTTCCAATTTATTCAGCGGGGTGCTGGGAAATGTGGTGCCCCTCTATATCAGGGATACTTTGGGATATACAGAAAAAACCGCAGGCCTGGTGATGCTATTCAGGGGCATAGCGGGGGTACTCGCGTTCACTTTTTTTGCCAAATTCATTTTCTGGCATTTCAACAAGAAGTGGATACTCTTTCTCCATGGTTCGCTTATTGTTTCTTCGCTGATACTCCTCTTTTCAGGAAAAATGATACTCCTCTATATGATCATTGCTTTTGCTTTCGGATTCATCAGCGCAGGCTGCTACAACAACAGCATTTTCCATTCGGGGGTGGACAAAAAAAATCCCGCGAAGAACATGGCTCTCCACGAGATTTTCCTTTCCATTGGCGGAGCCGCAGGCTCCCTTGGGGGAGGCTACTGCCTCCAGTTTTTCGGTATGGGCAGCACCTTTTTCATCCTGGCAATAATCCAGGGGGCAGGGCTGGCCGCCCAGTTTTACCTGGATCGCCGTCAGGCTTGAGCGGTTTCTCCAGCAGCCTGAACACCGGTATCTATTACGCTTTTCTTGCCGTGCTTGATGGCAGCCTTGCAAGTTTTGCAGATCTTCACTTTCTGTCCGCCTGCATCCTGTTCGTAGAGGATCTTCACATTGTACCTTTTGCAGACCGGGCACTCACCCCGGCCATGGGCGGCAATTTCCCGTATTCCCTTACCTCTGTGGGCTTTTGACATCTATTTCTTCTCCTCTTTGGCCTTTTCGTTTTTGGCTTTCTTGGATGCGTCTTTTTTGGCATCTTTCTTGGCCTTCTTGTCCGAAGCCTCGCCGGTGTCAAGCTTGTAATCCACCAGTTCGAGGATCACAATTTCGGCAGCGTCGCCGGGCCTTTCGCCAAGCTTAAGTATGCGGGTATAACCGCCGGCCCTTTCCTTCATGCGTACCGCGATGTCGGTAAAGAGTTTGACAACCATGCCCTCGTCAAAGAGACGAGCCGAAACAAGACGGCGGTTATGGACACTGTCTATCTTTGCCCGGGTGATGAGTTTTTCGGCGCTCCTGCGTATTTCCAGGGCCTTGGCCTTGGTAGTCCTGATCCGTTCGTACCGGAAAAGGGAGGTGACCATGTTACGGTGCAGGGCTTTCCGGTGGGCTGAACGGCGATCCAGGGGGTTAAAGCCTCTCCTATGCTTCATCTTCTGCTTCCTTTTGAGGCGTAACCCTGACCGCGTTTTTCAGCACATTCAAGTCGGTTATCCCCAGGCTTAAATTCCACTCCTTGAGCTTTTCTTTGATCTCCTGGAGGGATTTCTTCCCGAAATTACGGGTCTTGGCGATATCGTCTTCGGTTTTTCGGGTCAATTCGCCTATAGTTTTAATATTCGCGTTCTTGAGACAGTTGGAGGAACGGACAGAAAGCTCCAGCTCTTCCACGGGGGTATTGAGGATCTGGCTGATCCTGATATCGTCGTCGTCAATGTCGTCGTCGGAACCAAAAGTGTTTTCATCAAAATTGATGAACATGGTGAGGTGTTCCTTGGCGATCTTGGCGGCTTCGGCCAGGGCGTCATCGGGTTTGATGGTCCCGTCTGTCCATATCTCGAGCACCAGCTTGTCATAATCCGAACGCTGGCCAACCCGTGTGGGCTCCACCGCAAACTTGACCTTTTTTACCGGCGAGTATATGGCGTCCAGGGGGATAGTGCCAATGACATCAATATAGCGCTCATTGGTTTCGGAAGGCACATAGCCCCTTCCAAGATCGATCTGGACTTCAAATTCGATCTTTGCATTCTCCATGAGGGTCATGATGTGCTGGCCGACGCTCAGGACTTCGACCTGCCCCTGGCGGGCAAAATCATTGCTCTTTATCTCGCCCTTGCCTGACCATTCGTAGATGAGGACATCCTGCTCCACATCGTCGGGGAGCTTGAGCCTAATCTGCTTGAGGTTGTTGATAACCTCGAGGGTGTCCTCCACGATATTGGGGATAGTCTCAAATTCGCTGGACACATTGTGGGCAACCCCGTCCGCGCCATAGGAATTGATCTTGACTGCGGTAATCGCATATCCCTGAATGGACGATAGAAGAACCCGGCGCAGGGTATTCCCCACGGTCGTTCCGAATCCCGGTTCAAAGGGAGCCGCAATGAACCGGCCGTAATTCGGCTTAAGTTCACTATGCTCAAGAGTAATGGTCTTCGGACGTTTGAATCCTTTAAGGAGGTTCTTACGGGCCATGGGTTCTCCTTATTTAGAATATAATTCGACGATCATCTGTTCTTTGATATCCCCAAGATCGGTGATATCACCTCTCCGGGGCACTGCAAGGAACTTTCCTTTCATCGCATCAGGATCAAGCTGAAGCCATGGCATAACACCGGATTTGCCGAATTCCTTCAGCGCGTCTTTGATTATGATAAGGCCTTTGCTGGACTCTTCAATTTCGATTGTGTCTTCAGCCTTCACGAGATAGGAAGGTACATCGACCCTCTTGCCATTCACCGTTACATGCCCATGAAGCACGATCTGCCGGGCCTGGCTGCGGCTTACAGCGAATCGCATGCGGTAGACCACATTGTCCAGCCGGCGTTCCAGCAGGGCAAAGAGGTTTTCACCGGTAATGCCGGGCATACGCAGAGCTCTTTCGAAGAAGAGGCTGAACTGCTTTTCCTGCATGCCGTAAATTCTCTTGAGCTTCTGCTTCTCCCTGAGCTGCACCCCGTAGTCGGACCTTTTGCCGGGCCGGGCTTTCGGATCCTTGCCGGGCGCGGGCCTTTTCTTGTTGATGGGGCATTTATCGCTCAGGCAGCGGTGGCCTTTGAGCATCAGTTTTTTCTGTTCCGTCCGGCAGAGCCGGCAAACGGGGCCAGTATATCTTGCCATATTTTCCCTTTCCCCCTTAGATGCGGCGTGTCTTCCGAGGCCGGCAGCCGTTATGCGGTATCGGAGTTACGTCATTGATGGATTTGACCTTTATACCCAGGGCGCCGAGCTGGCGTATTGCCGACTCGCGCCCTATGCCCGGGCCCTTCACGAAAACATGAACTTCCCGAAGCCCTACCTGCATGGCCTTCTGGGCGGCAGTCTCGGTTACAGTCTGCGCCGCAAAGGGGGTGGACTTCTTGGCGCCCCTGAACTGAAGCATACCCGAACTGGACCAGGAAATTGTGTTTCCCATAAGGTCGGTAATGGTTACGATAGTATTATTGAAGGTTGCCTGAATATAGACATTCCCCTCATAAACGGACTTTTTCTCTTTCTTCTTTTTGGTAGTACCAGCCACGCTATGCTCTCCTTACTTCTTCTTACCGGCAACGGTCTTTTTCTTGCCCTTGCGGGTGCGGGCATTGGTACGGGTGCGCTGGCCCCGGAGCGGAAGGCCCTTGCGGTGCCTCAAACCCCGGTAGCAGCCTATGTCCATGAGGCGCT
The DNA here is from genome assembly GCF_000214355.1 of Leadbettera azotonutricia ZAS-9. Classification (GTDB taxonomy): domain Bacteria; phylum Spirochaetota; class Spirochaetia; order Treponematales; family Breznakiellaceae; genus Leadbettera; species Leadbettera azotonutricia. The sequence goes on from NC_015577.1 coordinate 3,534,093, forward strand.
TAATGTTGAGGGCAATCTCCGTACGGAGGCGGCCTTCGACCTTATAATCTGCCTCAAGGATAGTCCTGAGTTCGTTGAGTTCCTCCTGGGAAAGATCGTTGATCTTCCTCATGGGATCGATTTTAGCCTTAACGCAAATTTCATCGGCACTGGATCTGCCAATGCCGTAGACATAGGTCAAGGCTATGTTCACATGCTTGTTCGGGAGGTCAACCCCCACTAGACGCGCCATACTGTCTCCTAACCCTGCTTCTGCTTATGCTTGGGATTCTGACAAACGATACGGACTATGCCGTTCCGCTTTATCACCTTGCACTTATCGCAAATAGGCTTCACACTTGTCCGGACTTTCATCCATTTCTCCTCTTGCCTAAATCAAAGGCGAACTTTCATTAAACCAAATCTTTGAGCTTTGGTCAATCTTCAATACTACAGGTTCCGTCCCCTGAGCCGTCCCTTCCTTGTGAGTCCCTCGTGATGATGCATCTTGAGAAGGCCCTCCACCTGGCTCATGGTATCGAGGTCAACGCCTACCAGGATGAGGAGGGAAGTGCCGCCCATGAGGTACGAAATGGACGAAGGGAAGTTAAAGGCCCATTGGATAAAGGTCGGTATAACCGCAATAAGGGCCAAATAAAGCGAACCGGGAAGCACGATGCGGTTGAGGATCTTGGTAAGATATTCCTCAATACGCTCGGACCTGATGCCCGGTATGGAACCGCCGTTCTCCCTAATGTTCTTGGCAATTTCTATGGGATTCAAGCTTACCTGGGTATAGAAATAGGCGAAGAATATGATGAGAATCACGTACAGGACATTGTACAGGGGACCTCGGGGAGTCAAAACATTGGAAACCGCCGCCAGCCAAGGCACATTCCCGCCTATAGTCGAAGCTATTTGCAGGGGGAAAGTGAGAATAGAGGAAGCAAAAATGACGGGAATAACCCCTGAAGGATTGATCTTGAAGGGGATATATGTATTCTGGGCGCCGTACATGCGGCGGCCCACAACCCGTTTGGCATAGTTCACCTGAATCTTGCGCTGTCCCTGCTGCTCAAACACGACCAGCGCGACAACCGCCACGAACATCACAAAAACTACGATGACGAACACCAGGTTGAGGTCTCCGCTCCGCACCCGCTGCATGAGCTCCCACAATGCTTGGGGCAGACGAGCCACGATGCCGGCGAAGATGAGAAGGGAAATGCCATTCCCGATGCCCCGCTGGGTGATCTGCTCACCTATCCACATGAGGAACATAGTTCCTGTGGTTACCGTGAGCATAGCGATAAGCGTAAAGGGCACGATATTCATGGAAAGGAGGTTTTCAACGCTCCTTGAAATGCTCTGGGCATACTGGGTCACGGCAAAGGACTGAATCAGGCTGACCACTATGGTTCCCATTCGCTGGTAGGACTGGATCTTCTTCCGACCCCCCTCTTCCTGGGAGATTTTCTTCAGCCTGGGAAACACGATGATGAGAAGCTGCATGATGATGGACATGGAGATATAGGGCATGATCCCCAGCATGAACACAGAAAAGTTGGAAAAAGCGCCGCCGGCAAAGAAGTCGAGGTAGTCCACGATGGCGTTCCCCGAATTCGCCTGGGAAAGGAAATAAGCGTTCAGCTCCTGCACGTTGATCCCGGGTATGGGAAGCACCGCGCCGACCCTGAACACCACCAGCATCAGAGCAGTAAAGATGATGCGCTCCCTGAGTTCCTTTACCCTGAAGATACCGACTAATGGATTAGCCATCTATGGTTCCCTCGGCCTTAAGGATTTTTTCTTTGGCAGATGCGGAAATGTGGGCGATTTTGAAGCTGAGCTTCTTGGTGAGATCCCCGTCGCCGAGGATCTTGACCGGGCTGGCGCCCTTAACGAGGCCGCTCTTAAGGAGAGAAGCTTCGTCCACCGTATCGCCTGAGTCAAAACGTTTGTCAATCTCGCCCAGGTTAACCACCTGGTAAGTTTTCTTGAAAGGATAGTTTGAGAAGCCCCGGTGGGCCAAGCGCCGGTAGAGGGGCATCTGGCCGCCTTCGAACCCGACATAGGTCTTTCCACCCGAACGGGATTTCTGCCCTTTGTTGCCTTTTCCGGCAGTGGTACCACGGCCTGAGCCCTGGCCCCGTCCTATGATACGCTTCTTTTTATTGGCGCCCTCGGGGGCGTGCAAATTAAAATCGTGCATTACTTTATCTCCTCAACAGAGACCAAATGGGAAACAACCTTCACCATGCCGAGAATTGCGGAGCTTGCCTCCTGCTCGGAGGAAGATCCTATCTTCCGCAAACCCAGGGCGCGGACAGTGGCCCGCTGTTTGGGCAGGGATCCTATAACACTCTTGACGAGCTTAATCCGTATTTTTGCCATATTATCCCCAGAATTCCTTGAGGGACTTGCCCCGGTTTTTGGATACGCTTCTGGCATCCAGCATCTTGCTGATGCAGTCGAAGGTAGCCTTGACCACGTTATACTGGCTCGAAGCGCCAATGGACTTTGAAAGCACATCCGTAACGCCCCCAGCTTCCATGATGGCCCGCACAGGGCCGCCGGCTATGATACCGGTTCCTGAACAAGCGGGCTTTAAAAGCACCCGCGAAGCCTTGAACACCCCCTCGATTTCGTGGGGGATGGTCCCGTTCTTCACCGGGAGGAGGATGAGGTTCCTCTTGGCCCTGTCTATGCTCTTGCGTATGGCTTCGGAAACATCGTTGGCCTTGCCGAAGCCGAAGCCCACTTTGCCCTTCCTGTCGCCAATGACGGTGAGTGCGGAGAAGGAGAACCTGCGCCCGCCCTTCACGACCTTGGCGGTACGGTTGAGCTTGACAAGCTTCTCAATGAATTCTTTTTCGGCGGCGTCCCGGTCGCGATCGCGGTTTCTGTCCCGTCCTCCGCCCCTGCGGCCATCGCCCCTGCCTTCTCTTCCTTCGTCTCTACCCTGCGCGTTTTCCATTCCGCCCCCTAAAACTGGATCCCGGCTTTGCGGACTCCATCGGCCATGGCCTTAACCACGCCGTGATACAAATAGCCGTTCCTGTCGAACACGACTGTCTTGATATTCTTTTCGATAAGGCGTTTTCCCATGATTTCGCCAAGCTGGGAAGCGCCGGTTATATTCGGCTTGAGGGCCTTAAACTCTTTTTCCAGAGTGGAGACAGAAGCCAAAGTGTTGCCTTTGTCATCGTCGATGATCTGGATGGAGAGGTTCTTATTGCTCCTGAAGACGCTCATCCTCGGGCGCTCGGCAGTGCCCGAAACCGCCTTGCGGATATGGGTCTTCCTCTTAAGCCGTTTTCTGTCTTTCTCGACCATTTTTCGCAGCATGATTTACCCTATTTAACGCCGGACTTGCCGACTTTCCTTCTGATCTGTTCGTTGTCATAACGGATGCCCTTGCCCTTGTAAGGCTCAGGAAGCCGGAGCTTGCGGATCTGGGAGGCAAGTTCGCCCACCCTCTGCTTGTCGATGCCGGTAACTGTTACCCTGCCATTGGCATCGGCAGTTACGGTAAGGTCCCCGGGTATGCCCACGAAAATATCGCTGGAATAGCCGAGGCTCATCACCAGGAGCTTGCCCTGCACTTCGGCGCGGTAACCCACACCGGTGATAAGGAGCACCTTGGTGAACCCTGTGGATACCCCGGTAACCATATTATTGAGGAGATTGCGGTACAGCCCATGAAAGGACTTGGTCTGCTTTTCCTCATTGGGCCGGCTGACAACGATTTCATCGCCTTTATCCTCAAACTGGATAATGGGATGGTACTTTTGAGTGAGCTTTCCCTTGGGGCCTTCGACTGTCATCACTTCGTTGGCGAAGCTGACTTTGACGCCCTTGGGGACTTTCACCGGTATTCTTCCTATACGCGACATACTTACAACCTCTTACCAGACGGTACAGATTATTTCGCCGCCGACTTTCTTTTCGGCGGCCTTCTTGCCGGTGGTAACCCCCATCGAAGTTGAAACGATAAGGGTTCCGTAACCATTCAACACCCTGGGCATGGTTTTATAGCCCATATAAACCCGGCGTCCGGGTTTGGAAACTTTCTCTATGCCATGGATAATGGGGCCGGTCTTCTCATCGTATTTGAGGAAGACTCGGATCACATTGGCCCCTTCCTGGCTGGCCTTCTTGAAATTCTTGATATACCCTTCGGTCTTTAGGATCTTCACAATCTCAAGCTTGAGTTTGGAGGTGGGGATATCAACTTTTTCATGTCCTGCCATTCCGGCATTCCGGATTTTGGTCAGCATATCCGCAACGGGATCAGAAACGCTCATCCTATTCTCCTACCAACTTGATTTTGTAACGCCGGGAATAAGTCCCTCGCTCGCCAATTTGCGGAAGCAGAGACGGCACATCTCAAATTTCCTTAAATAGCCCCGGGCCCTGCCGCAGATACGGCAGCGGTTGACTTTCCTGGTTTTATATTTAGGCGTCCTGAGCGCCTTAATAATCATCGCTTTTCTTGCCATTAACTCCCCCTTATTTCCTGAAGGGCATGCCGAATTTGGTGAGGAAGGCCTTGGCCTCCGCATCTGTCTTCGCCGTCGTTACGATGGCGATATTCAATCCGGCTACGCGCTCTATTTTATCGAAGTCTATTTCCGGGAAAATGATCTGCTCTATGATGCCCATGGAATAATTGCCATGCCCGTCAAAAGCGTTCTGGTTGATGCCCCTGAAGTCCTTGACACGGGGAAGGGCCACATTCACCAGCCTGTCCATGAATTCGTACATCATGGTTCCCCTCAAGGTTACCCTGGCGCCGATTTCCTGGCCTGCCCTGATCTTGAAGTTTGCGATGCTCTTCCTGGCCTTGGTCTTTACGGCCTTTTGCCCGGTGATGAGGGTAAGGTCGTCTATGGCCGCGTCCAGAAGCTTCTTGTTCACCAGGGCCTCGCCCACGCCCATGCTCACCACAATCTTGTGGAGCCTGGGTATCTGCATGACCGATTTGTAGGAAAAATCCTTCAACATCTCGGGGGCTATAGTATCCCGGTATATCTTCTTGAGCCGGGGTTCATAACCTTTCATTATAACGCCTCCCCGCATTTCCGGCAGACCCGTGTTTTGGTCTCGCCGCTGATTTTATAGCCTATCCGGGTAGGTCCGCATTTTTTGCAGACCAAAGCCACATTGGAGATGTGGAGGGCCGCTTCGATTTCCACAATGCCGCCCCTGTCCTGCTGGTTCTTGCGCTTCTTCGCCTTTTTGACGATGTTGGCGCCTTCTACCACCACCCTGTCCTTGTCGCGGAGGATCTTGAGTATGCGCCCGCGCTTACCCTTGTCCTTGCCCGCGATAATCTCCACGGTGTCGTCTTTCTTCAGTTTAAATTTATGTTCCGCTGTTTCAGCCATAATCCGCTCCTATAACACCTCAGGGGCCAGGGAAACGATCTTCATATAATCGCCCTTTTCCCGAAGCTCCCGGGCCACAGGCCCGAAGATACGCTTTCCCTTGGGGTTAAGCGCCGCGTCAATGATGACACAGGCGTTATCGTCAAACCTGATGTAGGTTCCGTCAGAACGGCGGTACTCTTTGTGAGTTCTGACCACTACCGCTTTTTCCACGGTTCCTTTCTTGATTGCCGAGGTAGGCAGGGCATCTTTGACGGCCACCACGATAATATCGCCAATGCTGGCATATTTCCGCTTGGAGCCGCCGAGAACTTTGATGCACTGTACTATCTTGGCTCCTGAATTGTCCGCCACATTCAGGTAACTCTCTACTTGAATCATTGCTCTTGAACTCCCTTATTTGGCGCGTTCCAGGATTTCCGCCAGCTTCCAGCACTTTTCCTTGCTGATAGGCCGGCATTCAACCACCCGTACCCTGTCGCCGATCTTGGCGTCATTTTTCTCGTCATGGGCCTTGACCTTCTTGGTCTTGACCACGTACTTCTTGTAGAGGGGATGGAGGGCCGTGGTCTGAATAGTCACCACAATGGTCTTGTCCATCTTGTCGCTCTTTACGATGCCTACAAATTCCTTTTTGCCGCTTTTGGCCTGTGCTGCTTCTTCTGCCACGGTTTACTCCTTTGCCCCGCCCTGCGGCAGAGCCTTGCCCTGCTGGGCGATCTCCTGCGCGCGGATAAGGGTGTTAAGCCGGGCGATCTGACGGCGGAGAGTCCGTTTTTGAAGGGGATTCTCCACATGCCCGATAATCATCTGGAACCGGAAATCATGGTACTTCCGGTTGAGTTCTTCCCGCTTTACCTTAAGCTCGGGGAACGAAAGGTTCTTGAATGAATTCTTCATTGCTATCCCCTAGGCTCCCAGTTCCATATCGGAACGGGCAACGAATTTGGATTTGATGGGTAGCTTCGCGCCGGCTAATTTCATGGCCTGTTCAGCCAGGGCCTTGTCGATGCCGCCCAATTCAAACATAACGGTTCCGGGTTTTACCACGGCTACCCAGTATTCGGGAGCGCCCTTGCCTTTGCCCATGCGGGTTTCAGCGGGCTTCTTCGAATAGGGCTTGTCCGGGTAAATCCTGATCCAGAGCTTGCCGCCCCTCTTGATGTGCCTGTTCATGGCAATACGGGCGGCTTCGATCTGCCTGTTGGTGATCCACATACGATCAAGGGAAACAAGGGCAAAATCGCCAAAGGCTATCGTGTTTCCCCGGGTGGCATTCCCGGGCATATTCCCGCGCTGTACTTTTCGATGCTTAACGCGCTTTGGGCTTAACATGGTTAATTACTCCTCCCGGGGAACCTGTCCCTTCGCTTGCGCACCAATGCGCCGGCGTCTTCTTTCTGTTCCTTGCCGTATTTCATGCCGTTGTACACCCAGACCTTGACGCCGATGGCGCCGAAAGTGGTGTGGGCTTCGGCAAAACCGTAATCGATATCCGCCCTGAGGGTGTGGAGGGGTATGCGCCCTTCCTTGGCTTCCTCGGTGCGGGACATTTCAGCGCCACCGAGGCGGCCCGAAAGCCTGATCTTCACGCCCTGGGCATTGCCCTTCTTGATGGCGTTCTGAATGGCCTGTTTCATAGTGCGCCTGAACGAGGAACGGGCCAAAAGCTGACGAGCCACATTCTGGGCTATGATCTGGGAATTGGCATCGGCATTGCGGACTTCTTTTATCTTGATCTGCACTTTTTTGGAAACGTGCTTCTGGAGATCCGCTCCGATTTTTTCGATGTTCGCGCCTTTGACGCCGATGATGACGCCGGGGCGGGCAGTGTGAATGGTGATGATAATGCGCTGGGGGTGCCTGATAATTTCAAGCTCCGCAATATCCGCTCCCTTGGTCTCGGGCAAGTCCATGATGAACTTGCGGAGCCTGAGATCTTCGTGAAGGGTATCGGCATATTCTTTGGGATCCACATACCAGATGGATGCCCAGGTCTTATTGATTCCCAAGCGAAGCCCAATAGGGTTTACTTTCTGTCCCATTTATTTCCCCGCCTTTGCAGTTTCGTCGATAACCACCGTGATATGGCACAAGCGTTTAAGGAGCATGTCGGCCCGGCCCCGTGCGCGGAACCATACCCGCTTCATGCGGGGGCCTTCGTCTATCATTATTTCCTTGACGTAAAGCATATCTTCTTCAAGCTGCTTGTTCTGGTTCAATGCGTTGGATGCGGCGGAAACCACGGTCTTCCGTATCAGCCTTGCGCCTTTGTGGGGCATATTCTCCAGAATGGAGACTGCCTCTGTATAGGGTTTCCGCCTGATAAGGTCGGCCACAGGCCTGATCTTGAAAGGAGAAACGATGAGGTATTTGGTTACCGCTTTGTAGCCGCTCTTCTCTGTATTTGCCATTTTCCGCCCGCTTACTTCGCTGCAGCCTTTTTGTCCGAACCGCCATGTCCCCGGAATATCCGGGTCGGTGAGAATTCGCCCAATTTATGGCCGACAAGATTTTCCGTGATATACACGGGAATCCAGGTTTTTCCGTTATACACCGAGATAGTCCCTCCGACCATTTCGGGAATGATAGTTGAACAACGGGAATAGGTTTTAATCATCTTCCTTTCCCCGGACTTGCTCATATCCAGTACTTTTTTGTAGAGGCTCTTCTCAATGAAGGGCCCCTTCTTTATGGACCTTGACACCTTTTATACCCCTATTTCTTGTTCCGGCTCACGATGAACCGGGACGAAGGCTTGTGCTTGCTTCGGGTTTTGAAACCCTTGGTCGGCTGGCCCCAGGGGCTAACCGGATGAATACCCTTGCTTTTTCCTTCACCGCCTCCATGGGGGTGATCAACCGGGTTCATGGCCATGCCGCGTACCGTGGGCCTTACACCCATCCAGCGCTTGCGTCCGGCCTTGCCGATCTGTACGTTCATGTGGTCTTCGTTGCCCACGGTCCCGATGGTGGCATAGCATTTTTTGAACACCATGCGCATCTCGCCCGAGGGAAGCTTGACGGTAACGTAATCGCCTTCTTTGGCGGCAATGAGGGCGCCCGATCCTGCGGATCTGGCCATCTGCCCGCCCCTGCCGAGGGTCAGTTCGATGTTGTGCACTGTGAAGCCCAGGGGGATGTTTTCCAGGGGAAGGGCATTCCCCGGCTCTATGGGAGCGTCGGGTCCGCTGATTACTTTCGCGCTTACCGTAAGGCCCTTGGGGGCTATGATATAGCGTTTTTCGCCGTCAACATAATTGACCAGGGCAATATTGGCGCTTCTATTGGGATCATATTCGATGGTAACGACAGTGCCGGGGATGCCGATCTTGTCGCGCTTGAAATCCACCACGCGGTAGAGCCTTTTGTGGCCTCCACCCTTGTGCCGCACCGAAATGCGCCCGAAGCTGTCCCGCCCTGCCCGCTCTTTGCGACCGGATGTAAGGGATTTTTCGGGACGTGTGTTCTTGGTAAGATCCGAGAAATCTAGGCTCTGCCAAGCCCTCATTCCCGGGGTAATCGGTCTGTATGTTTTGATTCCCATTTTCTCTTACACTCCCTCGAAGACGGAAATCTTCTCGTCTTTTGCCAGGCGGACTATGGCTTTTTTCCAAGTGGCGGTATAGCCGGCCTTGTAGCGCTGCCGCTTGGGCTTGCCTCCCACTACCATAGTGGTACAGGCGATAGGGTGCACATTGTAAAGCTTGCGCACCGCTTCCTTTATCTGGATCTTGGTAGCCCTGGGGTCCACCTTGAAAACATATTTGCCTTCTTCACGGAGCACATTGGCTTTTTCAGAAAGAACCGGCTCTATCAGGATCTGCTCGTAGTTGATCATTCAGCGGCCCCCTCAGCTTTTTCAGCGGCGTAAAAATCGTTGAGCTTTTTTGCCGCGCTTTCGGTCATGATAATACTGCGGCCGTAAAAGAGGTCGTGGGCCCTGAGCCGGTTATGCGAAAGGAAGGAGAGCCAGGAAATATTGTTCCCCGCCTGCTTTATCATCCTGACCCCTGGCAATACTTCGGCCCTGTCATCTTTTTCGGTCTTGACATCCACTTCTTCGCCCCGAAGGACCAGTACAGTCCGCAAGCCGGGGCCAAAGTTTTTGAGAATCCCAAGGAGATCCTTGGTCTTTCCCGATTCGACCGTAAAGTCCTCGACGATCTTAAGCATATCGCTCTGGACCTTCAGGCTGAGAATGGTTTTAATAGCCAATTGCTTTGCCTTTTTAGGCATGGAATAGGAAAAATCCCGGGGCTTGGGGCCGAATACAACGCCGCCGCCGACCATGATGGGGGATTTTTTGTCGCCCCGACGGGCGCGGCCTGTACCCTTCTGCTTGTAAGGCTTGGCATTGGAACCGTGGACTTCGCCGCGATCCTTGGTGCTTGCATTACCCTGCCTCTTGTTCGCCAGTTCGTTATTGATGGCGTACCAGATCACATCCTCGTTGATGGGGAGACCGAAAACGGCATCCGCCAATTCGATGCTTCTGACTTCTTTTCCGCCAGTGGAATATACTTTACAATTCATTCCGTTACCTCTTCACCGCGGCTCTGACGACCACGAGGCCTTTATTTACCCCAGGAACCGCCCCGCGTATCATAACGAGATGCTTCTCGGTATCCACCTTGATCACCTTGAGGCTCAAAACCGTGGTCTTTTCCCTGCCCATGCGACCGGGGAGTTTGACGTTCTTAAAGGTCTTGCCAGGATACGTTGACTGACCGGTGGAACCAGGTTCGCGGTGGAACTTGGAACCATGGGAGGCGCGGCCACCGGAAAAATTCCAGCGTTTTAAAACGCCCTGGAATCCTTTACCTTTGGAAACACCGCACACATCGACATAGCGGATACCTTCGAAGACTTCCGCCCCGAGGACATCCCCAACTGCCACTTCTTTTTCAAAATCCCTGAATTCCTTCACCGTCTTTTTGGCGACGATGTTTTCCGGGAACTGTCCGGCATAAGGTTTGGACGTTTTGGGCTTGCCGTCTTTATCCAATTTTATGTCATCTATCCCGAGGAGCACGGCGTCATAGCCATCCTTTTCCCCGGTTTTCTGGGCAACAACCACGTTCGGATCGATGCGCACAACCGTTACAGGAACGAGATTGCCCACTTCGTCGAAGACCTGGGTCATACCCACTTTTCTGGCCATAAGACCTAACATTGCTTACTCCAATTCATCGGCACGCTATCCCGGGTTCGGGGACCGTCTGCTGTTAAAAATCTGCAAGCAGATTTTTAACTTGGAGTTTTTCTAACGAAAAACTCCACTAAAGGCTTAACAAGCCTTACTGTTTAATCTCTACATCTACTCCGGCGGGAAGCTCAAGCTTCATCAGGGCGTCCATCACCTCGGGTGAAGGATTTATGATGTCAATCAGCCTTTTGTGAGTCCGCATCTCGAACTGCTCCCTGGCTTTCTTGTTGACATGGGGGGAACGAAGCACCGTCACCTTGTTTATACGGGTCGGAAGGGGTATGGGGCCGGTCACTTTGGCTCCCGCCTTCTGCACGTTTTGAACGATGGACTTCGCGCTCTGATCTATCAATTCCACGTCGAAACCGCGCAGCCGCACGCGAATTCGTTCCTTAGTCATTGTCCCTCCAGTGGGGAACCTCAGCGCTTTGCGCTTCGGTGGAGATTCCCGTTTATAGACGGCAAAGCGTTTGACCCTGGCTGATACCAAAGCCAAACGCTCGCATCAATAAAAAGCGTTTACTCTATGATCTCGACAACCTGTCCGGAAGCTACGGTCTTGCCGCCTTCGCGGATAGCGAACTTAAGCCCCTTTTCCATTGCGATAGGGTGAATCAGCTCGCCGAAAATCTCGGTGTTGTCGCCGGGCATTACCATTTCCTTGCCTTCGGGAAGTTTGACTGTGCCGGTAATGTCGGTGGTCCTGAAATAGAACTGGGGACGGTAGCCGGTGAAGAAGGGGCTGTGTCGGCCGCCTTCAGTCTGGGACAGACAGTAGATCTGGCCCTTGAACTTGCTGTGGGGGGTGATAGTACCGGGCTTGGCAAGCACTTGGCCGCGCTCGACTTCTTTCTTGTCTATACCGCGAAGCAGGGCACCGATGTTATCGCCGGCCTGGCCTTCGTCGAGGAGCTTGTTGAACATTTCGATACCGGTAATAACCGTCTTTTTGGTGGGCTTGATACCGATGATTTCGAGTTCTTCGTTCAGCTTGACGATACCGCGATCCACCTTGCCGGTTACTACAGTACCGCGGCCGGAAATCGTGAATACGTCTTCGATGGGCATAAGGAAGGGTTTGTCCGAATCGCGGACAGGATCGGGGAAATAGGCGTCCATGGCGTCCAGGAGTTCCTGGATGCACTTGGAGTTTTCGGTTTCCTCGCCCTTATTGAGGTCTTCCATGGCCTTGAAGGCAGAACCCTTGATAATGGGGATCTCTCCGCCCGGGAAGCCGTTGGCATTGAGCACGTCCTTGATTTCCTCTTCAACCAGTTCGAGGAGTTCAGGATCGTCCACCAGGTCTATCTTGTTGAGGAAGACAATGATGTTGGGCACGCCTACCTGGCGGGCAAGAATGATATGCTCCCTGGTCTGGGGCATAACCGAGTCGGGGGCTGACACCACGAGAACGGCGCCGTCCATCTGGGCAGCACCAGTGATCATGTTTTTAATGTAGTCGGCATGTCCGGGACAGTCGATGTGGGCATAGTGCCTCTTTTCGGACTGGTACTCCAGGTGCCTGGTATTGATGGTGATACCGCGGGCTTTCTCTTCAGGCGCGTTATCAATATCATCAAACTTCATGATCTTGTCGCCGTATTTTTTACCACAATACATAGTGATAGCGGCGGAGAGGGTGGTTTTCCCATGGTCGACGTGACCGATGGTCCCGACATTCATGTGGATCTTTGTTCGATTGAACTTATCCTTGGCCATTACGTGTCCTCCTTACTCTTTGGGCACACAAAATGATTCTGCTTCACTGCATCCTCGCGCCATCCGCGAAGCATGCTTAAACCCGCATACCGCAGGCTGTTTTCTTTTTAACGGGAATATAGATTATGAAAGGATTGAACGAAAGCGCAAGGAAGATCCTTGCAGATAAAAAACCGGAGGGTTTTCTACGTTCCACCTATCTCATCTATAAATCCGCTGGGGAGTACCCAAGGGCATTCCCCGATGATCGGTTTGGAAACCTAAATGGTTTCAAAGATCGCTGGGTTCAGCAGAACCCTGAAAAGCCAATATACAGGCTTTTCTAAAAAGTGTCAAGTGCAATTTGCACAATACGGCTTGCTTTGGCAAACCGCTTAAAAAAACCCAGAGGTTTTTTCTCTACCACCTATAGTGGGCGAAGGCTTTGTTGGCTTCGGCCATCTTGTGGGTATCTTCCTTCTTTTTGAAGGCAGTACCGGTATTATTAAAGGCATCCAGGAGCTCGGCAGCCAGGCGGTCGCCCATGCCGTGACCCGAGCGGGCCCGGGCGGCATTGATTATCCAACGCATGCCCAGGGCTTCGCGGCGGGTTTCCCGGATTTCCACAGGAACCTGGTAAGTAGCGCCGCCGACCCGGCGGGATTTTACCTCGATCATGGGTTTTACGTTGTCCAGGGCCTTGAGGAAGACCTCGAGGGGCTCCTTGTCAGCCTTTTTCTGGAGAATTCCAAGAGCCTCGTGGACTATGCGGAGGCCTATGGAGCGTTTGCCCTGCCACATCATGCGGTTCACGAATTTGGAAACAACAACGCTGTTGTATTTCGGATCCGGGAGTATGCCCCGGTCAATTGTCTTTTTTTTGCGTCCCATCTTATAAACCCCTTAAGCCTTGGGCCTTTTAGCGCCGTACTTGGACCGGCCCCGCTTGCGATCTTCTACACCCAGGGTATCTTTGGTACCCCTGATGATATGATAACGGACACCAGGAAGATCCTTGACACGTCCGCCGCGCACCAGCACCACCGAGTGCTCCTGGAGGTTGTGGCCGATGCCGGGGATATAGGCAGTAACTTCAGTACCATGGGAAAGCCGAACACGGGCTACCTTGCGGAGAGCCGAATTGGGCTTTTTGGGGGTCATGGTCATAACACGGGTACAGACTCCCCTTTTCTGGGGGCAGGACCTGAGGGCCGGGGACTTCGTCTTTGAGCCGACTTGTTGCCGTCCAAAACGAACCAGCTGGTTGATAGTAGGCATATATGCAAAAAACTCCTTAAAATTGCAAATCTCAAACACACTAAACCCTGTAGACAGGGATTAACAATTTATCAGACATTAAAAAAAAGGTCAATAGCCCTGAAAAAGAATTTTAACCTTTTACCCCGCCCTCGGTCAATCCTGCCACAATGTACTTTTGGCCTATGGCAAAAATAACCATGGTAGGGATAAGGGCCATTACAATCCCGGCGCTCATGATGTCCCAGCTGATGCCCGCCTTGGAGATAAAGGAGTTGAGGGCAACCGGGACGGTCATCTTTTTGTCCGAGGACATGAACATCACCGCCAGGAAAAGCTCGTTCCATACATTTACAAAGGAAAAACTGAAAATAGCCACCAGCCCCGGGAGGCTCACCGGCAGTATGACCCGGAAAAGGGCGGTCTTGGGGTCGCAGCCATCAATGAGTGCCGCCTCTTCCAGGGAAGCGGGGATATGATCAAAAAAACTCTTGGCCATGATGGCCCCAAAAGCCACAGTGGTGGCTGCATACACAATGGCAAGGACCATGCGGTTATTGGTAAAGTGGAGCTTGGAAAGGGTAAAAAAGAGGGGCGCCATGAGGATGAAGGTAGGGACCATCTGGGTAAAGTAGAGCACCAGGAGCAGCCCCCGTATGCCGCGGCTGAACCTGAGCCGTGAAAGGGAAAACCCTGCCAGCACGCTGGCGATAAGCCCCCCGATGGAGGCCAGGAGGGAAATCCAGAGGGAATTTAGAAAATAAGTCCCGAATTTTGCAAAACCAAGGAGCTTTTCATACCCGGCCAGGCTGATCCGGGAGGGAAAGTAGCGCAGGGGGAAGGTGAAGATCTCCTGGGTCGGCTTCAGGGAGGTGACGAAGATCCAAAAAAGGGGCAGCACCGCAAAGGCCAAAAAGCAGGCCAGGGCAAGGAACCGGAAGAAAACCCCCGCGCTATGGAGCATCCTGCGGCGGAAGGTCATAGGGACAGTTCCTTTTTTGCCACTACCCGAAGGTAGAAAAAGGCAAAGATGAAAAGGATGACAACAATGATGAGGCCCACTGCCGATCCCTGGCCGAAATCGTAGCTCTTGGTGATTTTATTGATCATCTCGGTAGCCAGGATATTGGTGGAATTGGCAGGCCCGCCGCCGGTCATCCCATAGATTACATCGGGGAAATTCATGATCCACATAAAGCGGAGCAGGATGGTGGTAGTAATGGTAGACTTTATATAGGGAATGGTTATCTGAAAAAGCTGCCGGGCTTTACCGGCGCCGTCTATTTCCGCAGACTCATAGAGTTCCCGGGGCACAGACTGGAGGGCCGCCAGGAGCATGATGGCAAAGAAGGGTATGCCGTACCAGATATTGGCAACAATCACCGAGGGGAGCGCATATCTGGGGTTTGAAAGGAAGCCTACAGGGGTCTTAAGCAGCCCCGCCTTCATAAAAAGATCATTGACAATGCCGAATTGGCCGTTGAAGAGCCAGGACCAAAGAAGCCCTATGGCAAAGCCCGAAAGGGCCCAGGTATAAAAAACGCAGCCCGTGTAAACGCCTCTGCCTTTAAAGGGCTTTCGCAGCAGCAGTGCCAGGGTAAAACCCAGGATGAATTGGCCCGCCAGGGAAAATACCACCCACAAGGCAGTATTGCCAAGGATCTGCAGGAATTTAATATTCGGATTGGCAAAAATAGCCACAAAATTCTCTAACCCGTTAAACCGGGTTAGAGAAAGATTCATCATGGTATAGTGCATAAAGGCAGTGCCCATCCCCCGGACTATCGGGTAATAGATGAACAACAGTAAAAGTACAGCCATAGGCAGGAGCATTGCATAATACCCCCTGCCGGTAACTTTCTTCTGTAAACCCATATGCACCTGCACCCCGTTCTTGCTTATTTCCAGTAGTCAGCCCAGGCTTTGGCAGCCTGTTCAGGCGTAGTCTGCCCCAGAAGGGTGGACTGGATGTACTGTTCCTGGATTTGGGCCCAGCCGGCGAATTTCGGCGAATCATAAGGATATTTAATGAAGGTGAACAGCCCAGGGGTATTCATTTCCTTCTGCCACGCCTGGTATACGCCAGTGCTGAAATAGGGATCAGAAGTATATGAAGTGGTATGGATAGGCAGAGCGCCATAGGCCTTGCAGAAAGCCGAATTCTGGGAATAAGAAGACAGGAAGGCGATGAATTCCCAGGCTGCGTCCTTGTTCTTTGAATAATTGGGGATGCCATAACCGGCGTATCCATAGTCCAGGTAGGAGGTATTGGAACGGCCTTTGGGCATGGGGATCACGGTATATTGATCCCGCGAGAGGCTTTCGTCGAGGAGGGGCACTGTATCGGGATCCTGTACCAGGATGGGGGTAATGCCCGAGACAAAAGCATTGATCTGCTCATTGAAACCCCAATTGATGGAATCCGAGGGGGTGGCGTTCTTGTAAAGATCCACATAGCTCTTGAGTCCTGCCAAAAATTCGGGGCTGTCATACACACTGGTCCCATTCTTCAGCTTATAGAGGTTTTCTATATCCACATTGCTTACATCAGAAATAATCAGAGGATCCGAAGACTTGAACGGGTTCCCTTTGCCCCGGAGGGTAAAGCCGAATTGGTTCTGGGCGGGATTGGTGATGCGCTTCGCCAGGGCATAGAGTTCATCCTGGGTCTCCGGGTTCTTGGAAACCCCAAGCTTGGCGAGGATATCAGTCCTAAGGAAGAGAGCCTTGATCATGAACCACTGGGGAACGAAATAGGGCTTGCCCCCGACAGCGGTGGCCGCTTCTTTGGTTACTGACAGGAGAGAGCTTGCTTCATTCCAGCTGTTGAAGTAGGAAGTGAGATCCGTGAGCCAGCCGTTGTTCACATAGCCGGTAACAGTCAGATCCCGGACTTCTACTACATCCAGGGGTTCCTGGGCATTGAGGCTCATGGCCAGGCGGCTATCTGCCTGCTCATAGGGCGGAGAGATCAGGTTGATCGTAACATTGGGATGGGATTTCTCATACTCGGCGATCATGCCTTTCAACACTTCGGTCCGGCCGGGACTGGTCATAACTTCAAGGAAATTGAGTTCAATTTTTCCCGATGAAGCCTGCTGTTTGCCCCCGGCAAAGGCGAAGCCTAAAACCGTAAGGGCGATCAAAAGAGATGCTAGTAATTTTTTCATCGTTCCTCCTATAAAATAAATTGCCTCTTCAATATAATGGGTATATCAAAGTTTGTAAATATTTGCGGAGAAAAAATGAAAACCGATAAACTTCACAATGCCCTTTCAGCCTTTCCCTTGACTGCGGTGGAACCCAAAGGCTGGCTGCTCAGACAGCTGGAAATTCAGATGAAAGGGCTGACAGGGATCCTCCATGAAGCCTGGGACAGTGTCGGATCGTATTCCGGATGGCTGGGGGGAACCGGAGAAAACTGGGAGCGGTGCCCCTATTACCTGGACGGGCTTCTTCCCCTCTCCTATTACCTGGATGACGGGAAACACCGGGAGCTTTGCGATAGGTTCATTGCCTGGGCGCTGAAAAGCCAGGACAAGGAGGGCAACTTTGGGCCTGCCGCATCAAAGGATGATTATTGGTCCCGGTTTGTCATGCTTAAGGTCCTCATTCAATATGCTGAAATTACCGGTGATCCCCAGGTTAACGTTCTTTGCAAAGGGTACTTCAAATATGCTGCCAAGAGCCTGGACCAGCGGCCCCTGGCGCAGTGGGGCAAAGCCCGGGCCGGGGATCTGCTTTATTGCATAAAATGGCTTTATGAGCAGGAACCGGATGCCGCGCTTATTGATCTTGCCCAAAAAGTCTCTTCCCAGGCATTGGACTGGGGCGGCCTTTATACAAACTTCCCGTTTACCCGTGCAACAAGCTTCTATTATAATTGGGACAAGGTAAAGGCAAATAATACCTGGAGCCAATTTGATGTCGCAATGGCTTTCCATGCTACTCATATTGTGAATGTTGCCATGGGGCTGAAATTCCCTGCCATGCAATACTGTTTCGATCACAACAAAGATCATTATGCCGCGCTTAAGGCCGGGCTTGAGGCTTTGGCAAAATACCATGGGACCGCCGCCGGGATATTCAACGGGGACGAGCATCTTTCCGGCAATTCCCCCTCCCAGGGGGCTGAACTCTGTTCTGTGGTGGAACTCATGTTCAGCCTTCAATGCATGCTCGAAAGTTTTGGCGATCCTGCCTGGGGGGATCTTTTGGAGCGAATTGCTTACAATAGCCTGCCTGCTACCATCAGCGAGGATTTTATGTCCCACCAGTATCTGCAGCAAGCCAATCAAGTCCTGGCCACTGTGGCAAAACGGAATTGGTTCAATAACGACGATACTTCCAATACCTTTGGGCTGGAGCCGAATTTTGGCTGCTGCACTGCCAATATGCACCAGGGCTGGCCTAAATTCCTTAAAAGCCTTTGGTTCAGGGAGGGGGAGGACACCCTGGTTTCCATGGTATTTGCCCCCTCGGCAGTCAAATTGGTTTTCGAAGGCTGCCCCTACAAACTGGAATTAGGGACCAGCTATCCATTCAGGGATATCTTGAACTACAAGGTGGTTGAAGGAAGGGGCAAAGAATTTACCCTGAAGATCCGCCATCCCCAGTGGGCTTCGAATTTTGATGTACGGATCAACGGGAAGCCAGAAGCTGTCACATCAGTAGACAATTTTTTGGTTATAAAGCGCATTTGGGATTGCGGGGATATTCTGAATTGCCATTTTGCCATGCCCATAGCCAAAAGCCGCTGGTTTAACAACAGCCTCGCGGTCGAACGGGGGCCCCTGGTTTTCGGCCTGGATATAGCTGAAAAATGGACAGCCTTCCGGGAAACAGGGGGCATAAAGGATTATGAGATCCGCCCGGAATCGGAATGGAATTATGCCCTTGACGAGGGGGGAACTATCGAAGCAAAGGAAAAAGAGATAGCTGACCTGCCATTTTCCAAGAAAAGCCCACCGGTAATCCTGGAAGCCCCCGCCCGGAAGCTTCCCTCCTGGGGCCTGGAGAACAACAGCGCAGCCCCTCCGCCCCTAAGCCCTGTGCAAACTGCGGAACCAGTGGAGATTATACGCCTTATACCTTATGGCTGTGCAAAACTCAGGATTTCCCAATTTCCCTATTATTCGGAAGCAAGCCTGAAATAGGGCCTACCCTGCTAGCTCTACCCGGTTCCTTCCCATGTCTTTGGCTTTGCGGAGGGCGCTGTCTGTGGAGAGGAAAAGACCTTCGCAGCCGCTGGCATACTTTGGGGCAACGGATATGCCTATGCTGGTATGTATTTCGATTTCGATCTTGTCCACCACATCGGGAGTACGGGGCACTGAGACCTTGCAGTTGGCTATGGTTTCCCGTATGCGTTCAGCAATATTCATGGCTTCAGTTTCAGCTGTGTCCGGGAGAAGGATAGCGAATTCGTCCCCTGCCAGGCGGGCGCAGATGTCGCCGGAGCGGGTGCAGGAGCGGAGTATTTCGGCTACCACCACAAAGACTTTATCCCCGGCGGGAGGGCCGTGGCGGTCGTTGATTTCATGGATACGGTCGAGGTCGAGCATGAGGAAGGACATGATCCTGATGCCCACAGAGCCATGCTCAAAACGGTCCTTGATGGACTCTTCGAGGAAACGGCGGTTGTACAGGCCCGTAAGCTCGTCGGTAATCGCCCTGCGGCGGGCTGATTCGCCCCACCGGGTAAGGTCTCCAAGGTGTTTGGAAGACTGGTTCAGCCAGGTAGTCTGGATGTGGCAGATGGCTGTGAGGAGCTTGATGCCTATCATGGGGTATTCGAAGACTATGCGGTAAAAATCTATGCCCTGGAGCACCATAATGACTGTTTCTTCCTTGGCTGTAAGAGTGGCTGAACGGGTTTCACCGGCTATGATGGACATTTCGCCAAAGAAGTCGCCGGGTTTTATCTCGAACATCCAACGCTGGGTACCGTCGGACTGGCTCACATAGGCGCTGAGCTTTCCTGAGAGGAGTATATACATATCTTCGCCAGGGTCGCCTTCTTTAAAAACAGTCTGGCCATTTGGAATGTGCCTCCGCTCAAGGAAGGCAGCTATGGCATTGTATTCCAGCTCGCTCATTCCGGTAAAAAGAGGGGAATGAAGCAATGCCGGGTCATTTATCGGAGAAAAAGGCTGGGCATCGCTCATTTAGCATCCCCTTTTTGGTAATGGACTATCCGATTCCCGCCCTGCTTCCAGGTTTCGAGGAGAAGATGGTAGTTTCCCTGCAAAAGGCTGTCCCAGACGTCATCGTCCTGGGGCCAGACGCCCCAGCTTATGGTGCCGGTAAAAGAAAATGCAGGAA
Source organism: Leadbettera azotonutricia ZAS-9 (assembly GCF_000214355.1). Classification (GTDB taxonomy): domain Bacteria; phylum Spirochaetota; class Spirochaetia; order Treponematales; family Breznakiellaceae; genus Leadbettera; species Leadbettera azotonutricia. The sequence continues at coordinate 3,553,949 of NC_015577.1, forward strand.
TATCGCCCTGGGCAGGGACCGAAGGCAGGCTTGCCATGGAAGCGGCAAGCTCCTCGGCAATGGCCTCGGCCTGGGCAGGGGCGCATTTATTGAGGAGTATGCCGGTTTCATTACTTTTGAAACGGATGGGCCAGCCCCTGCCCTGGCGGCGGGTGATGTTCTTGAGAAGCAGGGCTATGTGTATCATGGCCTCGTCCCCTGCTGAATGCCCACGGGTATCTACCAGGATCTTGAAGCGGTCGGGCTTGAGCATGATAAGAGCCATGGGATCTTCGAGGATGCGGTTGATTTCATCTGTCAGGAAAGTTTGCTTCCAGAGGCCGGTGCCGGGATCTTCATAGGCTTTGCGGTGAAGCTCCTGCACCCAGGACATGTTCTCCACGATTATCCTCCTCGTGGATTTAATACGTCCGGTCATCATTATAATAGAACAAAGGAGGATTTTTGAAACTGTATGGGGTGATTCCATGGCAAGGGCATCCAGGGCCAGGCCATAGCCGGGGAATGTGACGAGTATGGAATCCTCGGTAGCCTCGGCAAAGGCATCGTAATCGGCATTGCTGGCAAAGTCAAAATCGCCAATAGTGTCGCCTGCGGTAAAGCGGGCAACCTCGTCCTCGCTCGCATCATCGGCGCGGATTTTGAAAACCCTGACAGCCCCTTCGAGGAGCATATAAAAATGCTTTGCCTTCTGGTTCGGGGCAAAAAGGAGCCCCCCCTTCCGAAGCTGAAACAGGCTCGAACGGGAGACAACAAATTCCTGTTCGCCCTCAAGGAGCGTAGAAAAGAGCTCGGCCCGTAGTATGGGTTTGCAGTCCAGGACCTGCCTAAGGGAAATTTTTCCTGTTGTAGCAGAATTCGATTTTTTTTCAGGCATCATTTACAGTATAACCTATGGCAGAGAAAAAAACAATGTATTAAAGGCCCTCGGCCAGGACTCGCCATTGAACACCTCTTGATATACAAGATTGTATGTTCCAAAATAAGCCTATTAAGCAGGAGATTAGAATGGATTATCATATCAGGCGCCAAAAAATTGCCATGAAGGATGGCCTCTGCTGCTGGGAAACCATCGAGGAAGAAATTCAATACCCTGCCTCCGAAACAGCCCTGGTCATTGTGGATATGTGGGACAAGCACTGGTGCACCGGCGCCAATATACGCGGGGCGCCTATCGCAGAAAAGATAAACGCTGCTGCCAACAGGGCAAGGGATAAGGGCATACTGGTCGTCCATGCCCCCTCGGACACCATGGATTTTTATGAAGGGACTGAAGCGCGGAAGCGGATTCTTTCAGTGCCCAGGCTGAATACAATCCCTGAGCCGGTACCTGTAGCCGAGCAGCCCCTGCCCATTGATGATACTGACGGCGGCAGCGATACAGCCGACCAATATGCGCCCAACACCAAGGTCTGGACGCGGCAGACTGACAAGATCAAGATCGATCAAGGCCATGATATAATCTGCGGCGATGAAGGGGATCTGCTTTTTTCTTATTTATATGCCAAGGGGATAAAGCTCATCATCTATATGGGGGTTCATACCAATATGTGCATATTGAACCGTTCATTCGCCATCAAGAAGATGCTGAAACGGGGTATGCTCCCCTTGCTGGTACGGGATCTTACCGATGCCATGTATAACCCCGCAATGCTCCCCTATGTGAGCCACGACGAAGGCACGGTCCTGGTGATTAACTACATCGAGAAATTTTATTGCCCTACTATAGACAGTTCCCAACTATAAGGAAATTTTTATGAAAGCATTGTTGATGGAAGAATACAAAAAACTGAAGTACACGGATTTTCCCGATCCCAAAATCGAAGGCAGCCATGATCTCCTGGTGAGGATCAAAGCTGTGGCGATCTGCGGTTCCGATGTCCATGGTTTTGACGGATCTACAGGCAGGCGCAAGCCTCCCATAGTCATGGGCCACGAAGCGGCGGGTGAAATTATCGAAACCGGTTCTGATGTCCATCATTTCAGGAAGGGCGATCGCATCACCTTTGATTCCACCATCTCCTGCGGTGAATGTTATTACTGCAGCAATGGACAGGTGAATCTTTGCGATCACCGCATGGTGCTGGGCGTATCCTGCGATGAGTACCGCCGCCACGGCTGTTTCGCGGAATATGTGGTGATCCCCGAACGTATTGCCGTTCTTCTTCCCCAGGGCCTTAGCTACGAAGAAGCAGCCTGTACCGAGCCCGTAGGCGTCGCAGCCCATGCAATACGAAATACCCCCATCGCCATGAACGATACTGTCGCGGTGGTGGGCTCCGGCCTCATCGGGAACCTTGCAATCCAGCTTTTGAAAATTTCCGTTTCAGGGAAAATCATAGCCCTTGATACAGACCCCTCGCGGAGAGAAGTGGCAAAATCTTTCGGCGCCGATGCGGTCCTCGATCCTGCGGACCCGGAATTGGACAAAAAGATCAAGGAATTGACCGGCGGCCGGGGTGCCGACAGGGTAATCGAAGCAGTAGGCGCCACAGCCCCTATTAGAACCGCCATTTCCATTGTGAGGAAAGGCGGCTCTGTGACCCTCGTGGGCAATGTGAGCCCCAGCGTGGACATACCCCTCCAGGCCGTGGTCTCAAGGGAAATACGGCTCCAGGGTTCCTGCGCCATCTCCGGGGAATATCCCATAGCCCTGGATCTCATGGGCAGGAAAAGGATAGATGTAAAACCCCTCATAAGCGCCAAAGCCCCCTTAAGCGAAGGCGAAATCTGGATGAACAAACTTTACAACCGCGAGGGGAATCTCCTCAAAGTAGTATTACTACCATAGGCGCATCATGGAAAATAAAGTACGAATAGGTTTAATGGGATACGGAAAAGTTGCGGAGCTTCATGCCCAGGCGATCAAGGAATTGGGCAATGCGGAACTGGTATCGGTCTCGGGCAGAAATCGCGAAAGGCGGGACAAATTTGCCGCCAAATGGAATATCGCTTCACGGGACACTGCGGGCGATATGGCCCGCCTCGATCATGCTGATTTGGCGATAATTTCCACGCCGCACCCCCGGCACCGGGACAGCGCCCTCGAAGCCTTTGCCGCAGGCTGCCATGTGCTGGTAGAAAAACCCATGGCTGTAACAACTGCCGAATGTGATGAGATGATTGCAGCCGCAAAAAAAGCAGGAAAACTGCTAATGGTGGTGAGCCAGCGCCGCTGGTTCCCCGCATGCGCGCGCATCAAAAAAGCGATTGACGACGGCAAATTGGGAAAGCCCTGTCTGCTTCAGCTTACTATACTGGGCTGGCGGGATGAAGCCTATTACCAGAGTGATCCCTGGCGTGGGAAATGGGACGCTGAAGGCGGAGGCATACTTATCAACCAGGCTGCCCACCAGATTGATTTGATGAACTGGTTCATGGGGCCTATTGCGGAAATTCAGGGCTACTGGGATAACTTCAACCATCCCTACATAAAAGTCGAAGACAGCGCAGTTGCAGTGGTCAAATTTAAAAGCGGAGCTATCGCCTCGGTACTGGCAAGTAATTCACAAAAACCGGGCATCTATGCCAAGGTTCATGTCCATGGCACAAGCGGCGCCTCCGCCGGCGTGCAGACCGACGGCGGCGCCATGTTCATTGCCGGCATGAGTACCATTACCGAGCCGCCCCTGAACGATCTTTGGACCATACCGGGAGAAGAAAAACTCCTGGATATCTACAAAGCCGAAGACGAGGCCTTCTTTAAAACCATCAATGCAACAGTTTATTTTTTTGCCCGCCAAATTGATGATGTCTGCAAGGCGATTCTTGAAGGAAAGGCTCCGCCCACTACAGGAGAGGACGGCAGGGAGACGGTCAAATTTATCGAAACCATGTACAAGTTAGGCCATGCGCCGGGGTATTAACCCCCTCGCCACGAAAAGGACGCGAAACTTCCCCTGGCTCGGCCCTTTTGCCGGGACAGATGAAAAACCAAATTCCGGCACTGGTTTTGAAATAATCCTTGTTAAAAGATATTTTATGCAATATACTATTGTTAATTAGGGTGATTTTACGATTTTTTATTTGTGAATGCCTTAAAATTTTTTCTGTGGGTTAATTAGTAAAAGTGCTATATACAAATTTTAGTATACTACCCCACCCCCGACATCCGTATAGTATAATTCAATTTTCTATTTTTTATCTTCCCGCTTTTTGTACCAGGAGAATTGGTACTTTTTTTCGTGTCCTGCCGCAATCTCCATTGCGGAAAAAATACTTGGCGCTCTATTAAGGAGTTATGATATGCGAAAAGGTACTTTTACAAAAATGCTTATACCGGCAGTGCTGGTTATGGGCATGATGGCCTTGATCGGCTGCGGCAACCCGGCAGGAGACGACCCCGATGGAGGCAACAACCCTCCTGGCGGCGATATTATAGTAAGCAACCTGAATCTTACCGCCTTTGTTACTCCTCCTGCGAAAAACGAGCCGCCCCTTGCCGCCGGGTTCAGTACTGCCCAATATAACGGTTCCCTTGCCTGGCAAACGGGCGGAGAAGCCTTTACCGGCAGTACTTTCGCTCCTGCTGCGGTGTATGAAGCGGTAATAACCCTGAGCGCCAAAAACGGGTACACCTTTAGCGGAGTGGGGAGTTTTAGCTATTCCGGCGCAACACTGGTAAGCAAAACGAACAATACTGGGACGGAGATTATAGTTACTATTACCTTCCCGGCGACAGCTGCGGCAGACGCAGACACAACAGTAAATGCCCTGGCTTTGGACAGTCTGGTTACATCTCCGGTAAAGGGATCAGCCCCGGTCAGCGGGACGATTGACCGAACCCAATATACCGGAAGCGTGGCGTGGACTGACAATGGGGGAAACCCAGTTACCGGAAATTTTGCTGCGTCCACGGTGTACAAGGCGGTTCTTAGCCTTAGCGTCAAAGGCGGGTACACCTTTACAGGAGCGGGGAGCTTTAGCTATTCCGGTTCGACATCAGTAAATGCAGCAAATAACACCGGATCAGCGGTTACAGTTACGATTACCTTCCCGGCTACGGCAGTTGAAATATCTGACACGGTTATAAACGCTCTGGCTTTGGACAGTCTGGTTACGGCTCCGGCAAAAGGAGCAACTCCGGTTATCACAGGGATAAACAGCGTCCAATATACCGGAAATGTGATGTGGACTGACAATGGGGGGAATCCAGTTACCGGAAATTTTGCCGCGTCCACGGTGTACAAGGCGGTTCTGACCTTGACGGCCGGGAGCGGGTACACCTTTAGCGGAGTGGGGAGTTTTAGCTATTCCGGCGCAACATTGGTAAGCAAAACGAACAATACCGGGACGGAGATTATGGTTACTATTACCTTCCCGGCGACAGCCGCGGCAGACGCAGACACAATAGTAAACGCCCTGGCTTTAGACAGTCTGGTTACGGTTCCGGTAAAGGGCTCAGCCCCGGTCAGCGGGGCGGTTGACCGAACCCAATATACCGGAAATGTGGTGTGGACTGACAATGGGGGAAACCCGGTTACCGGAAATTTTGCTGCGTCCACGGTGTACAAGGCGGTTCTTAGCCTTAGCGTCAAAGGTGGATACACCTTCACAGGAGCGGGGAGCTTCACCTATTCCGGTTCGACATCAGTAAATGCAGCAAATAACACCGGGGCAACGGTTACAGTTACTATTACCTTCCCGGCTACGGGCATTGAAACCAATACGGATATTATCATCGGGAATCCCTCGGTAAAACTCTACCTGAACAACGGGGAAACCGCGCTGGAACATGACGGAACAACCCCGCTGGGCAGTCCCGAGGCAGGAACCTATACGGTCGGCATTGCGGTCGGTAGTTATACGGAAATTATCTGGTATGTGAACAGTACGGAAATGAATTCGCTCCAGGGGGAAACTTCGATTACCCTGTCGAAGCGAAGGGCAGGTACCTACCGGGTAACCGTGGAAGCGACAACAGGCGGGCAGAAAAACAGCGGCGCGCATAGCTTTGTGATCCAATAAGGAAGGGAAAAAATGAAAACTAACCCCATAAAAATAATGAAAAAGGTTTTGGCGGTTTTTGGAACAGTGAGCCTGCTGGGATTTTTCCTGGCCGGGTGCAGCAATTTGTTTGAACCGGATAGGGATATCCCGAACAGCCAGAAGGACGGCGGGCTGGTGGGCATTTATATAGGCGGGGAAACTCCAAGGACTTTGCAGCCTTCATGGGACGCGCTGGCGGGATATCAACTGACCTTTAGCGGGGGCCACGTTCCGGTGAGCATTACCGAAGGGAACTATGCGGAGGTCTACCTGGCGGATGGTACCTATACAATTACCGCTGCGGCATACAGGGCCGGGGGCGTTATCGGCAACGCAGGGGATGAAGCTGCCAGGGGCAGCGTAAGCGTAACCCTTGCGGGCGGAATTATCACCAGCAACGGCGGCAGGGTTCCGCCTATTATCCTGGAAGCTATAGGGGAAGGGCTGGGGACTTTCCATTATGAAATTGCCAAAGGAAATTCGGTTTCAGGTTACCTGAAACTATGGCAGACAGACGGGACCGGGCCGGTAAGCGGTTTTGGGACCGATGGCGAACTTCCCATAGACAGCGCTGAAGTAACAGGGGATTATACCCTGGAAAAGGGGCGCTATATTGCGGAGATACGGCTTACCAACAGCGCGGGTAAAGTAGCGTTCTACCGGGAAGTGATAGAGCTTTGGCCAGGGGCTAGTACGGCTCTCGTATACGAACCTGAGATATATCTTGACCCCTCGGCTATTTTGCCAAACAGCGAAGCAGTGCTGGCAGCCTCTACCGTAATAGGCGGCAATGCAATAGGAGCAAAGATAAGTGGAACCGGGGATAGTGAAAGCGATCCGGTTCGCTATAAGCTGGCGGTACAGAATATTGCGAATGTATCCGCTGAATTTGTTACGGAAGGCGATTCCCTTTTTGCAAATCTTTTCTGGATAGCCAATAACGGAAGCGCCCCCGGCGGGACAGGATACAATCCTGCCCCCATTGGGGTTACTAATTTTTCTGCCAATAACACCCTTTGGATAAAGGTTGTTTCGGAAGACGGTTCGACGACAATGTACTATAAGTTTGAATTATTCCCACCCCCTCCGACCAAGGGCGCTTTTACCGATACAAATACCGCAGTGAATACACTCAGCGGAACCATTACCTGGACCCCACCGAGTCTTCCCAGCGGCATCAAGGGTTACCATGTTTATTACGGCTCCGATGAGAATACCATATTGGCAGGTTGGGAAAGTACACCCCGTTATGAAATAGATGATGCATTCACCGGCAGCCAAACGGTCAGCGCCTTAAGCCCGCCTGCGGGTACGAACTATTTCCTGATTTACAGCTATAAGACCGGGGGTGAGGATTATCCCGTCTGCCTTGCGATACCTATTGTGGATATTATCTTTAGCGCCAATTACGGGGCGTTTACGGTACGGAGCACCAATCCCAGCGCTTCTGCAGTGTCCTATTCGGATTCTGTGCTTACCATCAGCCAAAGCGGCATCTATTTTATTACCGGAACCGGCAGCGCCGCAACGGATCGTATCAGAATTTCCTCCAGCGCCCCGCTGGAGGTCGATATTATCCTAAAAAATGTACATATTGATGTAAGCGGAACAAGCGGAGCATGCGCATTGGAGACCAATTATAATAATAATTCCGTAAAGACGGTAAACCTGACCATTGAAGGGACGAATACCCTTATAAGCGGTGAAAACCAGGCGGGGATCAATGTCCCTTCCCAGACAAGCCTGGTAATAACTAAATCCAGTACCGGGACGCTTACCGCTACTGGCGGCGGCAACGGCGCAGGGATAGGAGGCGGCGGCAGCAGTTCGTCTTGGGGACAAGGCAGCGATGGAGGCGCTATCACAATTACGGGGGGTACGGTTACCGCTACTAGCAGTAGGAACGGCGCAGGTATCGGTGGTGGCGGCAGCAGTGGGGAAGGCAGCTATGGTGGCAGTGGTGGCACTATCTCGATAACAGGGGGTACGGTTACCGCTACTGGCAGCAGTAACAGCGCAGGTATCGGCGGCGGCAGCAGCAGTGGCAGTGGTGGCTATGGTGGCAGTGGTGGCACTATCTCGATAACGAGTGGTACGGTTACCGCTACTGGCAGCAGCAACAGCGCAGGTATCGGCGGCGGAGGCGGTTACAGCGGTGGCAACGGTGGCACTATCTCGATAACGGGGGGTACGGTTACCGCTACTGGCGGTGACGGCGCAGGCATCGGTGGCGGCCGCGGCAGCCTCTGGGGCGGCGGCAGCGGTGGCATTATCTCGATAACGGGGGGTACGGTTACCGCTACTAGCGGTTACAGCTACGGCGCAGGTATCGGCGGCGGAGGCGGCGTATATGGTAGCGGCGGCGACGGCAGCTATGGTAAAGGCAACGGCGGCAGCGGCGGCACTATCTCGATAACAGGGGGTACGGTTACAGCTACTAGCGGTAGCGGCGCAGGTATCGGCGGCGGCGGCGGCTACTATGACAGCAGCAGCGGCGGTGGTATCGGCGGCAGCGGCGGCACTATCTCGATAACGGGGGGTACGGTTACCGCTACTGGCAGTTCCGGCGCAGGTATCGGTGGCGGCGGCAGCTATAGCGGCAACAGCAGCAGCAGCGGCGGGAGCGGCGGTACTATCTCGATAACGGGGGGTATGATTACCACTACAAGCAGTTCCGGCGCAGGTATCGGCGGCGGCGGCCATAGGTACAATGGCAGCGACGGCAGCGCGGGAACCATTACATCCTTTTCGGGCGGCGCGGTGATAATTGCTTCATCCATACAGCCAACGCTTATTGAAGGCGGTAACGCAAATAATGCAATCGCTTTTAATGGTACTACCGGAACCATGTACGGCAATGTTACCCTGGGGACGGATACAACGATCCCCGTAGGCAGATTGTTACCTGTTGTGCCGGGTAAGACCTTGATCATTCCAATGGAAATAACCCTTACAAATAACGGAACGATCTTTGTCGACAACGGCGGGCTTATTATAGGAAGCGTTACCGGTAATCAGCCGGGATACCCTGCCCTGACAATTTCGGGCAGCGCCCCCTATACTTATGCTAACGGGGTTTTAACCATTACCGACAGCGGGACCGCCGCCATAGGTATGAAAAATGGCGTTACCCTTACCAATGTGGATCGCCTCGTAATAAGCTCCGGTAAAAACGTCGATATTACCCTTTCGGGTGTAAACATTGAGGTGAGCAGCTTATCTGATATATGTGCCTTTGATATGACCGGAGCTACGGTAAATCTGACCCTTACGGGGAACAATGCCCTAAAGAGCGGATCAAATAAGGCGGGCTTACAGGTTCCCGCAGGGGCTACGCTTATTATAACCGGGAACAGTACCGGGATACTTGAAGCTGCAGGGGGACAATACGGCGCAGGTATCGGCGGCGGTAATGGCGACAATGGCGGTACTATCACGATTGCGGGGGGTACAGTTACCGCTACAGGTGGCGGCGCGGGCGCGGGTATCGGCGGTGGCTATAATGGCAACGGCGGCACTATCTCAATTAACGGAGGTATGATTACTACAGGCCGTTACGGCGGCACCGGTATCGGCGGCGGCTATAATGGCAGCCCAGGAACCATTACATCCCTTTCTGGCAATGCAATAGTATTTGCATCCTCCATACAGCCTGCGATAACGGATGGAGTGAATGCTACCAGTGGGATTGTCTTTAACAGCACTAATGGGATCATGTACGGCGATGTTATCCTGTTTCAGGATTTGACAATTACCAGTGATAAGAAGCTACTTATCCGATCGACCAACGCCCTGACCATTCCGGCAGGCATAACGTTGCAGAATAACGGGGTTATTTATGTCTTTAACGACAGTATAATTAACGGCACAATAACAGAAAACCAACCAGTATTTTCTGATTTGAAAGTTTCCGGCAGCAATTCACTTGATTATAGTCCGGGGGTTTTAACTATCAATGGTAGTGGAACCTACACCATCGGCATGAAAAACAGTATAACCAGTACTACCGAACGGATAGTAGTGAATAGCGGAGTAAGCGCCAATATCACCTTTTCGGGAATAACTATTGATGTAAGTGGTACAGCAGGCACCTGCGCCTTTGATATGACTGGAGCAACAGTAAACCTGACCATTACTGGGAATAATGCTCTTAAAAGCGGTTTATATGAGGCGGGCCTGCGAGTTCCCAATGGGGCTACGCTTACTATTACCGGAAGTAGTACCGGGACGCTTACCGCCACCGGTGGATACAACGGCGCGGGAATTGGTGGGCGCTACGAAGAAAGCGGTGGTACTTTCTCAATTAATGGAGGTACGGTTACCGCCATAGGCAATAACGGCTTTGGTATCGGAGGTGGTAGCTGGGGCAGCGCAGGAACCATTACATCCCTTTCTGGCAATGCAATAGTATTTACATCCTCCATACAGCCTGCGATAACGGATGGAGTGAACGCTACGGAAGCTATCGTTTTTAACGGCGACACCGGAACCCAATACGGCAATGTTACCCTGAGGACGAACGTTACCTTCCCGGTGAATAAGACCCTGACCATTCCCTCAGATCATACGCTGACTATCCCGGAAGCGATAACCCTGACAAACAACGGGACTATCAATAACCAGGGAACCATAGACCAATACGGCGTCATTGATGGAAGCGGGTCTGTTACTGGAAATCCTGTTGCTGTTCATTAGTACTGTATTTACTGTCGATCCAACGGAAGCACAACAGGCTTGCCGGTTTTGGAAGATTTCTCTATAGCCAACACCAGCTCCTGATCCAGCCGGGCCTGATAAGGCCCGTAACTGGGGCTGGTGTTGTTCTTTACCGCATTCACGAGGCTCATGATGCAGCCGGCCACTGCAAGTTCGTCATCTTCCCAAATATGGCCCCTGCCGTCTGCCTTTGAAGCGAAGGGATTGTCCCAGCGCACCACCGGATGCTTTTCGTCCCCCGTATGGGCTTCAAGGTACTGGAGATTCCCGCCATCCACCCGTTCAAGTCTTTTGGCAATGGCAACAGGCCGGGGCGCGGCGCCATCCTTTTCAAGGAGCGTGAGGTTCAGGGAATAGTCGCCCGCAGTAAAACTGGTAAGACCCATGCCCTTTTGGGCAAGGAAACGCGCACTTCTCCACCAGCGGAGGGGGTCGTTGTAGCCCACGCTGGTCCAGTGGTAGATACCCAGCCTGCCATCATCGTATTCGATGATCCCATGTTCCTGGGTTTCCTTCCGCATGCCATATTGGCCCGCATCAGCGGAGAAACCCGAACCTGCCATGGTGGGACCAATGTCAAAATCCCTGACTGATCCCAGAACCCGTACAGGTTTTGCGTCAAAGCCCAGAAAAGCGCGCATAACGCTTATGCCGTGGTATCCATGGCCGCCAAAATCGTTAAAGGACGTATACACGGGGCCGAAGACACCGGTTTCGAGAAGCTTGAGGATGATCTGCATGTGGGGCCTTCGGTGAAACTGTTCCGATACTTCTATTTTAAGCTTTTGCCTTTCTGCCGCAGCGATGATGGCATCTGCTTCTTTTAAGGTGGGGGCAATAGGGGTTTCCATAAGCACATTGAGGCCGTGCTCAACCGCCATAAGGGCCGCTTCTCCGTTGGCGGCATAGGAGACTGCCACAATGCCGATTACCGGACTGGTTTCTTTTATCAGTTTATCCAGATCCGTATACCAGGGTACTCCGAACAGTTCGCCTGATATTTTTGCCGATTCAGCGCTGCGCCCCCAAACGATCACGAGTTTAACTTCGTCTCCAAGCTTGCGCAGTAATGGTTCATAATAGTACCTTGAACGCTTGCCGGTTCCGATGATTGCGACTTTTAATGCCATATTGGGCCCCTTTTACTTTTACTGCTAATACAAAATTAATCCGCTGTTGTTCCGCCATCCACAGGAAAGGCAACGCCGTTGATAAAAGCCGCTTCATCGCTGGCAAGAAAGAGCGCTGCATTGGCTACATCAGTATCGCCGGCAAGCCTGCCCAGAGGAACTTCGCCTAAACGATCTTCCCTGAATTTGGGATCCTTTAAACGCTCTGCCACAAGGGCTGTTTCCACCGTACTGGGATGGAGACTGTTGCAGCGTATATTGTCTTTGGCGAAACGCACAGCAATAGTTTTAGTTAACAGTGTTACTGCGCCTTTGGTGACTGTATAGGCCTCGGGGGTATATTTATGGCCCACAAGACCGCAAACAGACGACATATTGATAATTGAACCGCCCCCTGATTTGCGCAACGCCGGTATGGAATGCTTACAGCCAAGGAACGGGCCTTTGACATTTACTGCCAGCATAGCGTCAAGGTTTTCAACCTTCATTTCCTCTATGGGCTCCCGTATATTGATGCCCGCATTATTCACCAACACATCCAGGCGGCCGCATTCTTTTTCCACTGTTGCTACGGCGTCTATCCAGCTTTTTTCGCTCGTAACATCCAGGGTAAGGAAAAATGCTTTGCCGCCCTGGGCCCTGATACCTTCGACCGCCGCATTTCCTGTTTCAGCCTTGAGATCCCCGATAAATACCACTGCACCTTCCCGGGTAAAACGTTTTGCAATAGCCTCTCCAAGACCTTGGGCGCCCCCGGTGATGAGTACAACTTTATCCTTGAGCCTCATCTATTTTCTCACTTCGATCTTCGCAAGCTTTTCGTAGTACCGCACAATGGCGCTGTGATCATTGGCCGAAAACCCATCAGTTTTAAGGGCCTGGAGAGTTTCCATTACCGAAGCGGTAAGAGGAATGGGGGCGCCGAGGCTGTGGGCTGTATCCAGAGCATTCTGAAGATCTTTAATATGAAGCTCAATTCTGAAGCCGGGCTTAAAGTTGCCCTCCAGGATCATGGGAATTTTGGCGTTCATCACCGTGGAACCTGCAAGGCCGCCTTTAATGGCGTCGAACACCGACACAGGGTTCACCCCTGCCTTGGTCGCCAGGGTAAAGGCTTCGGAAACAGCGGCTATATTGAGGGCTACGATGATCTGGTTCGCAAGTTTTGTTACATTTCCTGCGCCTATATCACCAACCAGCACAACTGAAGATCCCATCTTTTCCAATATGGGCTTTACCGTGTCAAAAACCTGCTTATCGCCCCCAACCATGATTGCAAGAGTCCCGTCTATGGCTTTGGGCTCTCCCCCCGAAACCGGGGCATCCAGAAAGCTTACATCCTTTGCCTTGAGGGCGGCCCCCACTTCCTGGGATACGGCAGGAGCAATGGAACTCATATCCACTACTATGCTTCCGCTCTTAATTCCTTCGATGACTCCGCCTGAACCGAGTATGGCTTCTTTCACATGAGGTGAATTGGGAAGCATAGTGATAATCAGGTCTGTCTTTGAAGCTACTTCTTTATTGGAAGAAGCCTTTTCAGCGCCCAGAGCAATTATATCATCCGACTTTGCGAACTTGTCATACACAATGAGTTTATACCCCGCCTTGATCAAGTTCTTTGCCATGGGCCTTCCCATGATACCGAGTCCAATAAATCCTATTACCATCTGTTATCTCCTTTAATTATTTACCTTTGTTAAGAGCTTTCTTTACTGCTTTATACACATCTTCAGACATAAGACCATAACGTGTAAGGAGTTCATCATAATTGCGGGCTGATGTTCCAAAATCATCGTTGATGGCAACTTCTTCAAAGGCCAATGGTCCATTAGCCATGAGTATGGAAGCTATTGCCTGTCCAAGTCCCCCGGTCCTCACTGCTTCTTCAGCAGTAACCGCTGCTTTTTTACCTGCTGCATACTTTAGCACTTCTTCTTTTAAGAGAGGCTTTAAGGTGCTGACATTCACTACCTGCGCAATAATACCTTCGCTCTTAAGCCTTTCCGCTGCTTCCATGGCCTTGCTTACCATTATACCTGTAGCATAAATTATTGCATCACTTTTTTCAGTATCTTTGGTAACAGGAAAAATTTTGCCAATCTGAAATTTTTCGTTCGGAGATGTATACACAGGAAGATCATTGCGGTTAATGCGTATATACACAGGGCCCTTGTAGTTAATAACTACAGGCATCATCTTTTTTACTTCCACTGCGTCCAGGGGATTTAATACCACCATATTTGGGATTGCCCTGATGATATTACCGTCTTCCACAGACTGGTGAGTCTTGCCGTCGCCGTAATCGGAAAGCCCGCAGCTTGAACCGATTATTTTTACATTGGCTCGGGGTATAGCCACTGCGCAGCGTATCTGATCATAGGCCCTGCCGGCAGCGAAAACCGCGAAGGTTCCGGTAAAAGGTATCTTCCCTGCCAATGCAAAACCTGCGGCAGTGGAAGTCATATTCTGCTCCGCTATACCCATCTCAAAAAAACGATCCGGAAAGGCTTCTTTAAAAAGGGCCGACATGGTTGACTTGCTGAGATCCGCTTCCAGCACCACAATGTCCTTGTTTGTTTTGCCCGCTTCTACCAGGGCTTCGCCATAGGCTTTGCGTAAATTTGCCGTTTCCATTATAAACCTGCCTTTGCAGCATTGAGTTCTTCTACCGCTTTTTTATAGGTTTCGTCGGTCAGGGCGCCGTTGTGGTAGGCGGCGTTTCCCTCTGCAAAAGAGAAGCCCTTGCCTTTTACGGTATCCAGAATTATCACCGAAGGCTTGCCCTTTACCTTTTCTGCGGATTCTACGGCTTCGATGATTTTAGCAGGATCGTGACCGTCAGCGGGGATCACATTCCAGCCGAAGGCTTTCCATTTTTCATCCAATGCGGGAATGCTGAAAATATCCCTGGTAGGCCCCGTGGCCTGGATCTTGTTCCAGTCGATAAAGGCAGTAAGATTATCAACCTTGAAATTGGCTGCCGCCTGGGAAGCCTCCCAGAGCTGGCCTTCGGACTGTTCGCCATCGCCCATAATCACATAAACCCTGGCCGGACTCTTGTCCAGCCTTAAGGCCAGGGCCATACCGACGCCGATGGAAAGTCCCTGCCCCAGGGATCCTGTCACCGCTTCTATTCCCGGTATGGTAAGATCAGGATGCCCCTGCAGCAAGCCGTCAAGGGCTTTTACCCGCTTAAGCTCGGACCTTGGGAAAAAACCCTTTTCGCAGAGAGCCGCATACTGAATAAGCGCAGCATGGCCCTTGGATAATACGAGCCTGTCCCTGTCTGGCTTTTGTGGATAATTATTATCCACATTCATCTTGTAGAAATAAAGAACCGCCATGGCCTCGGCCAGAGAACTTGAACCTCCCAGGTGGCCCGGGTTCCCGATACCGATCATTTCGAGAATATCAAAACGAAGCTGTATTGCTTCAGCCTTGAGTTCCCTGATGACGCTTTCACTAATCATGAATATGCCTCCAAAATTCATTTCTCCCAATACCGTAAAAATATTCTTATCAGGCGGGGAATCGCCTTAACACGCGTAACAAAACCGGGTCCTGCCAGGAAATCCGCTATGGCACCGATGCCTTTATAAACCTTTTCGGAATAGGGCTGCCACCAGATATCCCGTTTTGCGCCGGGGAGTATGTCATCCACAATCACCTGGGTTTTCAGCATCTCCTTAAAGCCATTTTCGCCATGGGTCTTCCCAAGGCCGGAATCGCCAAACCCGCCCCAGGGTGTTTCCGAAAGCCCATGGGACATAAGATGATCGTTTATCATTACAGCCCCTGCATTAATGCGGGCCGCCAGTTTTTTCGCCTTTGAATGATTACGGGACCACACTGAAGACGTGAGGCTGTAGGAAGAAGCATTGGCAATACGCACTGCTTCTTCATCATCAGTAAAAGGAACAACAGCGGCAACAGGTCCGAATACTTCTCCTGCCAAAATCGGCATTTCAGAATTTACATTGATGAGAACCATGGCCGGTGCATATAAACTTTCATCATCAAAGCTTCCCGGGCTTTGGGCCGCGATTTGAGCTCCCTTATCAAGGCAGGTATCAACCGATTTTTTTACTGCAACTTTTTGCTTAAGGGAAACCATGGGCCCTAAATCGCAATCAAAATTATCACCCGGCCGCAGAGCTTTAACTTTTCCGCAGAATTTCTCCATAAAGGCAGTATATATATCCCGGTGTACCAGTATGCGCTGAATGCCGCCGCAGGATTGGCCTGTATTGGAAAAAGCCGCCCAAATTATGCCGGACGCGGTGCGATCAAGATCCGCATCAGCGCAGACTATGGCTGCATCGGCGCCGCCCAATTCCAGCACCAGAGGAAGCAGCCTGGGCGCAGCCAGGGCCATGAGCTCCCTACCCACTGCAGTTGAACCGGTGAAGAAAAGCTTATCCACACCGCCGCTGATAAAGGCAGGGCCCGCCTCGCTGCCCGGAAGTTCAATGTACCCGAAAAGCCCTTCGGGGAGTTCGGCAGCTTTAAAAATTTCATCCAAAGCCCGTCCAACCCCGGGGGTAGCGGAAGCCACCTTCAGCATAACCCCGTTACCCGCAAGCAGAGCCATGACAACTTCGGAAAAAGGTATGGAAAAGGGATAGTTCCAGGGGGAGATAATTCCTACCACCCCCCAGGGTTTATAAACAAGGCGGCTTCTTTTGTTGAACATGAGAATATTTCCGCCCCCCACAGAACGGGAGGCCATAAGAGGCCGTCCTCGTTTGGTATAGTAGGGGATAGCCATGAGGGCAGGAATTATTTCAGCTGCAAGGGCATCCATGAGGAGTTTGCCGTTTTCTTTGTGTATGATTTGAGTTATTGCGTCGCGATGATTTCCAAGATAACGTGCTGCCTTTTTAAGGCGCTCTGCCCGTTCCTTGAAGGACAATTCTCCCCAGATCGCCTGGGCTTTCCGGGCTTTTTCGATCAGGGCCGGTATATCCAAAGTGCTCATGACTGCCCGCCGATATCTTTCATAAGCAGGATTATACCATTGGTTGAAAAAAAGCGAAACCATGCCGGAACATTTCGTGTCATCCCTTCAATCCGGTGGTGGCGATACCCTCGATAAAATACCTTTGGCAGAGGAAGAACAAAATGACAACGGGCAATACTGCCAAACAAGACATGGCCATTATATTTTTCCAAATTATCACGGTTTCCGCATCCATGGTCAGCCGTAACGCCAAAGAAACGGGGAATTTCTTCACGCTGTTGACATAAATCAGGGGATTGAAATAGTCGTTGTATGTCCATAAAAACTGCAGCAAACCCGCCGAGAACAGGGCAGGTTTAAGCAGAGGCAGCAAAATGCTTATAAGAGTCCTAAAAGAACCGCAGCCATCCATACGCGCCGATTCATCAAGCTCCCGCGGAATGCCGCGTATAAACTGCACCAGCATATAGGTGAAGAATGGATAACAGGCAAAAACAGCCATCAGATAAAAGGGGCTGAAACTGTCGAGCGTATTGAGGGTAAGAAAAATAGAATAACGGGGAATAAGCAAAATGGAATTGGGAAGCATAAGCGTTGAAAGTAAAACAAGGAACATAATCCTTTTCCCTTTGAACTCGAAACGGGCAAAGCCATAAGCGACAAGGGTGCTTGATATGACCGTAAGCAATGCGGTTGGTATTACAAGCAGAAATGAATTGCTAAAGAATCTGGTAAAAGTATTGTTGGCAACGCCTTTCCAGCCATCGCGGTACGCATTAAAGTTAAATTCCCGGGGGAACAAATTGATCTCTGAAAATATTTCACTATTTGTTTTAAAACTGGCAAAAAACATCCACAACAGAGGATAACACAGTATAACCGCAACAAGGATCAAAATGATATACGAATATGCTTCCTTTATATATTTCTTCGATTTTGACGTCATCGCGGTTTTACCTCCGTCCCCTTTAGCTTTGATCGCTGTAGAAAACCCAGTATTTCTGGCTGGAGAATAATCCCAGGGTAAAAAGGGCCACCAATAAAAAGATAAGCCATGATGTCGCGCTGGCGTATCCCATTCTCCAGAACACGAATCCGTCATTGTACAGCTTTAATCCAAGCATATAGGTGGATTTCAGCGGCCCGCCGCGGGTAATCACGAAGGCAGAAGTAAAATTCTGCAAGGCGTTAATTGTCTGAATGATAATACAGAAAAAAAGGATAGGCGAGATATACGGCAGGGTAATACTGAAAAAACTCTTTACTCTGCCGGCGCCGTCAATGCGCGCGGCCTCATACAGAGCGGAGGGCACTTGCTTCAGCGCGGCCAGAAACATGACCATTGAAGAACCGAACTGCCATACCTCCAGCAGGCTCAATGTCGGAAGGGCTGTTTTGGGATTACCCAAAAACGAAACGGTGGGAAAACCAAATAAGTTTATCCAGCTATTAACCATTCCCTGATCCATAAACATAACCCGCCAAAGGATGGAAACCGCGACGCTGCCTCCAAATAAGGAAGGTAGATAGTAGGCGGTGCGCAATATGCCGATTCCTTTTTTGGCTTTGTTCAGCAGCATGGCAATGAATAACGACATAAGCAGTTTGAACGGCACTGTGTAGATCACATAGAGCAGGGTTACCTTTAAGGATATCCAAAACTCGGCGTCTTTGGTAAACAGTTCGATATAGTTGCCAATACCGGAAAATCCGGGCTTTCTTAATGGATTATAATCGCAAAGAGCATAATAAAACGAAATGACAAAGGGATACAACTGCAGTACCACTGTGCCGACAAGCCACGGCAGCAAATAAAGATAAGCTGCATTATTCATCCTGGTCAGGCTTCTGGCTTTCACAATGGCTTCCTTATCTCCAATTTAACCGGTCTCATGAAGGGGCGCCAGGTTTGGGAACCCCTTCATGGCCCCGGTTATCTACTGCGCGCGAGGAAGGCGTTGAGCTGTTCAACTACATCCCTGGCAGCTGTGGCAGGGGTTTTTGATCCGTAGGAAACCGCCTCGTAAGCGTCGAGCAGAATCTTTGTGGGTTCGGCGGACGTGGTCAGTCCGGCATCGCTTCGGCCATTGTAGGTGATACTCCTTGCCACGGAAGCTGCTGTAAGCTTATTGAGTACCCCTGAGTCGGTCACAATTTTTTGCGCCATAGCTGTGGGCGGTACGGACCGGACTGTCCCGAGTATCTTGGCGGCCTCTTCCGAATTAAAGAAGAAATCCAGGAACTTGGCAGCTTCCTCAGGGTATTTGGTATTCGCGTAAATGCCCATATACTGGGGAGTGTCGTTAAACCAGGCGTCGCTCTTGCGGTTTGCCAAAAGCGGCAAGGCTCCCGCAACATACTCAACAGAAGGATTGGCGGCTTGCACTACTTCGGCGCTGGATGAGTAACCAACATGGGCGACATATTTACCGGCAATCCAGTTGGGATCATTCTGATCCTGGTTGCCGAAAGGCGCCTTGTAGGCGGCAGGCGCGGCGGTTCCTGACTTATACAAGCGGTCAATGAGATCAAAGCACTGGGTAAACTGCGCTTCGGTCATATTGAGAACCTTCTTCGCGTCGTCAATTATTGGGGCACCGTTGAGCTGACGGGCATAAGCGCGGACAAAAAAAGGCATCGAATGCTCGGCATTGGCTGACAGCAGGTAAATCGTTGGATCGTAGGCGCGCACTTGCTGGCCCCAGACGATTAGCTGTTCCCAATCAAACTGTTTGGTAAGATCGATGCCGATCTTATCGGCCAGCGTCTTGTTGACAACGAGGGCGGTACCCGCCATGCCGGTCGGGATCGCATACTGGCTGCCCGTACCGAATTGACCGTTTGTTACCAGAAAATTGCTGTCAAATTTATCGAATTTGATGGAAGAAAGCTTGGAGAGGTTATTCAGAACCCCCAGCTTTTGATATTCCGGACCGGCTCCGGTTTCAATTTGAAAAATATCCGGAGCGGTTCTCGAGGCAAATTCCGTTGTTTTTTTCTCGTTGTAGCCGGTTTGCGCGCCGTACTCGGGCTCGATCTTGATGTTGGGATTGGCTTTTTCAAACGCAGAAATAACAGCCAATGTGGCTTCATGGCGCGCATCGGTGCCCCACCATGAAAAGCGTAATGTAACCGGCCCGTTCTGGCTGCTGCCGCTGGCAAACACCACACCGGCGGCCATAATAAGGACTAGTACCAAAAAAAGCGTCTTTTTCATAAACTTCCTCCTCAAAAGAAAAAATGAAAAATTTTCAACCCATTACAAGGCTGTCCTGATAATTATGAGGTCGCTCATCTGTTCTGTCAAGTTTTTTCTCGCATTTTAGTTGTAGGAAATAGTGCGAAATCTATTCCCAGGGGAAACCTTCACCCCCAGCTATCCAGTCCACGTATTGGGTTGCTGTCCTTGGAGACCGCCCGTTGAACCAGCGCTCCCAGCGCAAAGCATTTTCGCGGAAGAACCTGCGCTTTTCGTCAGCTACAGGGGAAGGATCATCGGCCTGGCTCTTGAGGAGTCCCCGTCTTTGGGCGATGAAGGCTGCGATGGAAATATACTCCTCCTGATCAGGGGTGGTGTAAACCACGGTGAGTCCAAAACGGTCTGCCAGGGAAAGCTGTTCCTGCATGGTATCGAAGCTCCTGGGGTCCCCGCTCGGCGGCCTGTCCGCATTGTTCTCTTTTACCAGATGTCGCCGGTTGGTGGTTGCGTAGATCACTGTATTTGAAGGGCGGGTTTCTACAGCTCCTTCGAGCAGGGCTTTGAGGTTGGTAAAAGAATCATCCATATTCTCGAAGGCAAGGTCATCAATAAAAATGATGAATTTAAGCCCCCTGCCTGAAAGGCAATCCATGATGGCCGGAAGTTCATCAAGCTGTTCTTTGTGAACTTCAAGCAGCCTCAACCCCATATCCGCATATTCGCTGCACACCGCTTTGACTGTGGCGGACTTGCCTGTCCCCCTGTCGCCGTAGAGGAGAAGATTATTGGCAGGTTTCCCGCTGATAAAGCGCCTAGTATTGGAAACCACTATTGAACGCTGATCCTCATAGCCCGAAAGATGGGACAGCCTTATGGGATCGGGCTTTGCAATGGGCCGCATATTCTGACATTCTGAAACCCAGCGGAAGCAGGAATTAAAGCCCAACTCCCCTGCGCCATGATTTTGAAGATGCTCTGCAAAGGCAGGGAGGGATGCAGCCCAATCTTTATCCCAGGGGAATATTCCGGGGATCTGAATCAACTCGTCTTTATCGGCAGCTCCGGCCTTTTCAGGCTTACCCAATACCGCGCCCTCGGCTTCAAGGGCGTCAGCCTGTACCACAAGACCTCCGGCACGCAGCAATACTGCAATATAGAAAGCAAGAGCCGGTATGTCAAAAACAGCAATTCTGCCAAGCCGGGAAAGATCATTGGCAGCCGCAACAGCAAGAACGCTGTTCTGTTTGCCGGACGAAAACCGGGAATTTTCCGCATTAAGCGTAAAAGTGTTTTCATCTTTCAGTATTAAGCGTATTACTGCGGAAGAGAAAGAGCCATGCCCGCTCTTTATAAAAAAATCCAAAAATTCTGCCCAGGTCCCAATGATTTTCAGCATGATTTTTTTAACGTTAAAAAATCTGCCCTCCGGGGATTCGGACATATCATATTTTTCCAGGGCAGCAAGCAGCCTTCCAAAAGAGCGGATCAATGGATCGTGCCGCAGATTGCTAAACACCGAGAGGCCGGAAATATCCGCCAATGTCCTTGAGACAGAATCTATAACATCCATCAAGCTGTTACTATAATATCTTTTTCGATAAGCTTAATCGCCTTGGTTGGGCATTTTGCAACACAGGTACCGCAGCTTGTGCAGCGGGTATAATCAACAACAGGAATTCCGTTCTGCATGACAATGCACTGCTCGGGACAATTCTTGACGCAGAGTTCGCATTTGATGCACCCTGCCTTGCAGGCCTTGATGACCGCGCCTTTGGCAAGGGTATGGTTGGAACAAAGGGTCATGGCGCCCTTGCCGCTGGAGGGGACGCCCCGGAGCAGCCACTGGGGGCACTCGGCAATACAGCGCTTGCAATGGGTGCATTTGCTGTAATCGATCTTGGGAAGCCCGTCTTCACCTATGCTGAGGGCGCCGAATTTGCAAACTTTTACGCAATCGCCGAAGCCTATGCAGCCCCAGGGACATATCTTGCTGCCTCCTGCTGCTACTTTAGCGGCCCTGCAGCTTTTTGCGCCTACATATTCACCCTTGAGCTTGGCTTTCTCTTTTGTTCCCTGGCAGGCAAGGACCGTTACCATGGGGATCATGTTGGCCTCAACCCCCAAAAGAGCCGACAGTTTTTCTGCTACTGCCTTGCCGCCCACTGAACAGCTGTTGATGCCCGCTGTTTTGGATGCTATTGCCGCTGCGTAGCCATCGCAGCCGGGGAAGCCGCAGGCCCCGCAGTTGGCGCCAGGAAGCGCTTCACGCACCTGAAGCTTGAGGGGATCTTCGGAGATCGCGAAGACCTTCTTGAAGAAGCCCAAAGCTACGCCGAGTATAAAAGCAAGGAGAGCCGCAAAAATAGCGGTTATAAGTACTATGTTCATATCAATATCCTTATTTTACCAAACCGCTGAAGCCCATAAAGGCCATGGAAATGAGGCATGCGCAAACAAACAGTATGGGCGTACCTTTTAAAAATGCCGGAATGGGACTGGTTCTGATACGCCGCCGTATTCCTGAAAGGAGGAGCAGGGCCAGGAGAAAACCAAGGGCAACACCGACTGCATATACCAGAGATTCAACAAACGTAAAATCTTTGGAGATATTGGCCAGAGTTACATAGAGTATGGCGCAGTTAGTGGTGATGAGGGCCAGGTATATGCCCATGGAATTGTAAAGGCCCGGCGCGCTCTTTTTAAGGTAGAACTCCACAAGCTGCACCAATGCGGCTATAACCAGAATAAAAGCCAGAGTCTCCAAAAATTTGAGGCCCAGGGGTTCAAGGATGAAACGATAAATAGGCCAGGTAACGCAGGTCGCAAGAACCGTAACAAAGGTAACTGCAAGACCCATTCCTATTGATTTATCTTCATCGGTACTCATTCCGATAAAAGGACAGAGGGCAAGAAAGCTCATAAAAACAATATTGTCGATGAGAAAGGCCTTGATAAAAATGCTGAAGAGGTTCATCAGTGGCACCCCGCTTTATTCTGATCAACAGTATTACTGCTAATTCTCGATCTAAGGAAAAGACCAAAGCTCATAAAAAGGCCGAAAACAAGAAATCCGCCGGGAGGCAGAGCAAAGAAAAGTATGGGCGTATAGCCCGAGCCCAGCACATTGTAGCCCAGTATGGAACCGTTGCCCAAAATTTCGCGGACCAGCGAGATTGCCACCAGCACCCAGGTGTAGCCAAGACCCATGCCCAGACCATCGGGAATAACGTCAATAATGGGCTGCTGGGAGGCAAATGCCTCGACACGCCCCATGATAATGCAGTTTACCACGATAAGGGGGATAAAAAGCCCCATACTCGCCGACAGATCGGGAAAATACGCCTGAAGCACATAATCAATGATCGTGGTAAAAGCTGCGATTATAATGATGAAAATCGGGATACGCACCGACGAAGGAATCAATTTCCTGAAAAGGGAAATAAACAGTTCAGACATCATCAGGACAAAGGTCATGGAAAGCCCCATGCCGATACCGTTGGCAACATTGGTGGTAACTGCCAGGGAAGAACAGAGGCCAATCATGAGAACCAAAAGGGGATTCTCGTTTACAAGGCCGTTGGTAAATATCTTCCAGAATTTCATTTTAAAGCCCCCTCGGCCTCAAGCCACTTCCTGCCTGTTTCCCCCGCCACATTCACCAGGAGGGAAACAGCCCTGCTTGTAATGGTTGCGGCGGTTATGGCTTCCACTGCGCCTCCATCTTTCGTGACCTTGATGCCGCCGTCAGCAGCCATGCCCGTGAACTGCCCATAAAAGGTCTTTTGGTTCGCGGGCTTGTCCACAAAATACCCCGGAGAAGCAGCATTGGCGCCAAGCCCCGGAGTGTCCGTATCTTTGAGTATCCTCACACCCGTGATTTCCCCGTCGGAACCTATGCCTACAAGGGCCTGAATGACATCGCTAAAACCATTGTCCTGAGCAATAAGGGCTATGCCGGCAACAGTATTCCCCTTCCTGGCTCTATAAGCCGAAGTAAAAGCAACAGCGCTATCACCGCTCCCTGGAATATTCGTGATTTCTTCAAACTCAGAGTTTTCGCCAAAAACAGCTTTTAGGGCAATATTGAGCTGGGCAGTCTGGTTCGCTCTGATCTGCGCTTCGGTTCCTGCATATACAAAAGCAAGGCCGACGCAGGCAACAGTGGCAAAAACCATGAGGGTCAGGGCCAGCTTTAATATGTCTTTCACTTGGCGCCTGCCTTTGCCGCATCGGCGGCAGCCGGCTTCCTGGGCTGAACCCAGCCGTACTTCTTCTGAATCAGCCTGTTAAGGAACGGGGTAGCGGCATTCATAATGAGTATTCCGTAGCTGACCCCCTCGGGGTAATTGCCCCACTGGCGTATCAGCACCGTGATGAGGCCCGCGCCAAACCCGAAAATAAGCTTGCCTGTGGCGGTAACCGGCGCGGATACATAATCGGTCGCCATAAAGACTGCGCCGAAAACAACGCCGCCGCTCAGTATTGCTGCCAAGGGGTCTCTTCCCAACAGAAACGAAAACGCAAACACTGTCGCTGTCATAACAACAGGAGCCCGCCAGTCGATTATCTTTTTTAACAGCAATACTGCGAAACCTAACAGTATTAGTACTATCGAGGATTCACCGATGCTGCCCGCATGGGTTCCGAGAAAGAGGGTTTTTACAATAGCGCCGTAACTATCCCCCAGGACGGAAAGGCTCCCCCCTGACTTGATGATCCTCAAGGGTGTTGCAGCGCCCACCGCATCCACTGCCCCAAAAAAAGAGGGGTTCTGCCAAGTAGTGGCGGCAGCAGGAAAGCTCATAAGGAGGAAGGCCCTGCCAATCAGGGCCGGGTTAAACACATTCGCCCCAAGGCCGCCGAAAAATTCCTTGGCTACGACAATGGCGAAAATTGACCCCAGGGCGGTCATCCACAGGGGAAGGCCCGGCGGAATTATCAGGGCCAGCAGCAATCCCGTTACCGCGGCAGAAAGATCCCCGTTGCGCAGTTCCTGTTTGGTTATCTTGCGGAAGGCAAATTCAGCGAACTCTGCGGCCGCTATGGAAACCACTATGTTCAACAGGGCCGGGATGCCAAAAAGCGCAACCCCGAAGATCGCCGCAGGGGCAATTGCCGCCAAAACCCAGGCCATGATGACACGGCCGCCGACAGGCGAAGCAATGTGGGGGCTTGAAGATAGAAGCAGAAGAGGCGCTTCAGCCTTGGTATCGGACATAAGAATATCTCCTTAGGATTTTGCGTTTGAAGCCGGGGCGGCCGGCGCCGCAGCAGTCTGGGCCTTGGTCTGAGCCGCCTGGGCAGCCTGTACCTTAAGGCGAAGCCTCTGCTTGCCCACACGGAAACGCTGGGTCAGCTTGATCCTGGCAGGGCACACATAGGTGCAGGCCCCGCATTCAAAACAATCCATGAGGCCCACCTTAACCGCTTCGTCCAGGTCTCCGGCCTCGATGGCATTGTTCATGATCACCGGGCTCAGCTTGCAGGAACAGTTGCGTATGCAGCGCCCGCAGCGCAGACAAGGCCCCTCGGCATCCAGCCAGGTTTCTTCTTCGGTCATGAGGATGATACCGCTGGTGTTCTTCTGAATGGGTATGTTGAGAGTAGGAACCGCAGTGCCCATCATGGGGCCGCCAAAGAGGACTTTCCTCAATTTTGAATAATCAATATCCATAAATTGGGGCGGAAGGTCGGTCAGTATAGTGCCAATGGGCGCCCGGATGTTTTTGGGCAGCTTGCATGCCCCGCCCGACACGGTGAGATCCCGGTCGATAAGGGGCTTCCCAAGGGTAAAGGCCTCGGCGATGGCCACGAGGGAGCCTACATTGGAAACGATGCAGCCGGCATCCATGGGGAGGCCGCCCGAAGGCACTTCCCTGCCCATGAGGGCTTTAATAAGGAGCTTTTCACTGCCCTGGGGATAGAGAGTCCTGCAAAGGCCCAGGGAAATGTCCCCGCCGTATCCGCCAAGCCTCAGTTCCTGTTCCAGCATGGGGATAAGCTTGGCCTTGTTGTCTTCCATGCCAATAATGGCTTTGCCCACGCCGGTCAACTTCATCACGATGGCGAGGCCCTTTATCAAAAGGTCGGGCTTCTCGGTCATCAAGGCTTCGTCGGTGGTGAGGTAAGGTTCGCACTCGGCGCCGTCGGCAATAATCACATCGATGGGCTTGTTTGGGGGAGGCGAAAGCTTGACATGGGTGGGGAATCCTGCGCCGCCCATGCCCGTAATCCCCGCGTCCCGTATGCGCTGAAGAGCTTCTTCCTTTGTACAGGCAAAGGGGTCCAGAGGGGGCATAAAATCAGTTTCATCCGAAACCCCCTCCTCTGCTTCGATTATGATGCAGGGCCCCTCGGTATTATTGGACTGGAGCCGGTTTTCAATCTTTTTGACTATGCCGCTGATGGACGCATGAACCGGCACAGTCATGGGGCCCGGGGCGGCGCCTTCGGCTATACGCTGGCCCCGCTTCACTTTGTCGCCCACGTTTACAAGGCTTTTGTTGGGGGCGCCAAAATGCTGATTGATGGGAATCACCACTTGTTTGGGCAGGGGCGCCAGTTCTACCGGAAAGCCCTCAGTGGCATGCTTCCGGGTATTGAGCCTCAATCCCCGTTTAAATGTACTTACCGCCATTCACGGCTTCTCCTTGAACCTTCGGTGGAGGTTCCCTCTAAATCAACATCGAATGTTTGCCTATTATAATGAATGTGCTATACTTTTTCAATATGAAAGGTGAAATAAACAGATAAAAAAATGAATATAATAGTAGAAACTATTAAAAGGGAAATCGCCAACCAGGAAGTCCGCTTCGTGTTTCCTTCGGGACTCGCTGCGGATCTCTGGGCACGCAGGACCTGTACCCTGGGTCTGGCCCGCTCTATAGCGGGGAACCGTTTCCTGGCCTGGGACTATTTCAAGGAAGAAGTGATACGGGAGGAAGTGAAAGACAAATCCCCGGCCTCCCAGGTTGTGCGGAAACTTTTTGCAGAGCTCCTGGTGAAAAAAAACGCAGAGGCCACAATTTTAGAAAATGCTGACAAAATAAGGCAGAATGTTGATTCCGCCGGAAGGCCCAGGCGCGGAGCTTCGGGGTTCCCCCTGCTTGCGGTGATCCCACCTGAACATGCCAAGGGAGGGAGCGTCTTTACCGCTTCCATAGCCCAGGCCCTCCCCTCCCTCGCGTACTGGGAAAATTTAAAAAGCAATACCCGCAGGGAAAATGATGACGAGGACAAGGATTATGAAATCATTAAAAAAGAATACAAAGAATTTTTGGATCATTACAAATTTTTTGAACCCTCCTGGGAAAAAGCAAAGATCAAAACCGGGAAAATCCGGTACATCATTTTTTTTCCTGAACTCATCGAAGACTTTCAGGAATATGCAGAATTGCTAAAGCCGCCTCTGGCGACCAAAATACTTCTGGACAGTCTGGAGCCTGCAAGGCCCGAACTTCTGCTGTATAAATCGGTAAGGGAAGAAATACGCAGCGCTGTCTTGGAAATACGCCGCCTCCATCAAGAGCAAAAAATCCCTTATGAAAAAATAGCCATAAGCCTGCCGGGGCTTGAAGATATGGAGCCCTGCTTGATCCGTGAATTATCGCTTTTCCATATTCCATATATCAGACGGGCAGGGAAAAAACTGGGGGAAAACAGCATAGGCAGGCTTTTTTCACGCATCAATGACTGCGCTGCCAACAGTTTTTCGTTTAACAGCCTTAAAGCCCTGATCTTAAGCGACCTGCCCTGGAAAAACCCTGAAAGCAATGACGCCCTCATTAATTTTGGCATTGTGAATAACTGTGTTTCCCCTTATTCCCAGGGAAAGGATCTTATAGATGTCTGGGAAAGCGCTTTCAAAGATGCCTATAAAGACGAAGAAAAAAAATTGGCTTCCTATTATTGGGATTTAAAAAGAAAGATAAACGATCTTGCAGGATCAAAAACGCTAAAAGACATACGGAAATACTATTTTGCCTTCCGCCGGCTTCTGGACATGGATAAAATTTCGGATGCAGACAATGCAGTATTGGGCCGCTGTATTGAGGAGCTCAATTCCCTTATCGAACTTGAAGACAAGCTTGGAGATGCGATTCTCCAGTCGCCCTTGAATTTTTACATTTCCCTGCTTGGAGAAAAATCCTATGTGCCTGCAGGGCAAAAGCCCGGGGTGAACATCTTCCCCTGGAGGGTTGCCGCCGCCTCTCCGTTCCAATATCATTTTGTGCTTAATGCATCGCAGAACGATTCCATGGTGCTTTACCAGTCCCTGAAATTCCTGGGCCAGGACAAGCGCAAATTGCTTAATCTTGAAGACCATGATGCCACCCCTGCATTTTTCCTGCTCTGCAATGCCGGCAGAATCAGCGCGTCAACCCAGACCTTTTCAGGCTGGACTATACCGCACAGCTTTTTTGCCGGAGGAAAAGGCCTGACTGTAAAGCCCCCAGCCACCCCTGATGATCCCTACCGCCATGAACGGCAATGGTGGGCAGGGGACAGGGCGGGAAAAGATTTTGCCAAAGAAATTTTTGCCCTGCAGAAAGAAGGCTTTGATCATTGGAGCAGGATCCTTGCCCTGCGCGGCGGCAAAAGTTTTTCATTTTTCATCAGCCCGTTAATAGAAAACGGAATTCCCCGGGAATTGCTTGACAAGAGAATCTGGAGACAGGACGAAAAAAGCAGCGATCCCCTCCTGATTGCAACGCCCACAAAAGATCTCAACGACTTTTTTAAATGCCCTGTGCTCTGGCTTTACAAACGGATATTCGGCGTAGAAGAATTCTACCTCGAAGCCAAGCTGCTGGACGATGAATCATTAGGCATATTATATCATAATATACTAAAAGAGCTTTTTGAAAAAATCAAAAAGGAAGATCATTCTTTTAAGGCAGCCAGGCTGAAGGAATATAAAAAGTGGGTTATAGATATCGCTAAAACCTGCATAAAAAAAGACAGGACATTCAAAGGCCCTCTTGCCCTCCCCCTTCTTACTTCACAGGCAGCGGGAATCTCAAATAAGATAAATGTTCTGCTGGAAGCGGAGGCAAATTACTTTAACAATTATGCCGTGGCGGAACTTGAAGTGCCTCTGGAATTGCGTAAAAACAATGTGCTTATCAAAGGAACACTCGACAGGGTTTCCCTGCATCCTGACGGCTATCCTGTAATCATTGATTATAAAACCGGCGAGGCCCCAAAACAAACCGAAAAGAAGAATATTGAAAAACAGCCCCTTAAGGATTTCCAGATGCCCCTTTATATCAAGCTTTATGAGGAGCTGCTCAAAGCCGATGAAACAAAAAAGGGCAAAAAGGTTGAAGGCGCTTTTTATTTCAGCATAAACAAGCACAGCGCCACCCCGGTAATCGGGAATCTGCCGAGAAAAAAAACAAACTCTACCCGTGAGGATTACGAGCCCTTCCTTAAAGCCGCAGACGGCAACCTTGAAATTTTTTATCAGGCTGTAGCAAACTGCCGTTTTATCCCCAGGGAAATCAATTTTAAGGACTGCGGTTCCTGCAAATATAAAACAGCATGCCGTTCAGTGTATTTCCTGAACCCCGGCGAACTTCCGGCAAGAAAGAACGGGGAAGAGGAGGAACCATGAAAAATCTCCTGAAAGCTCTCGACCCTGGACAATGCGATGCAGCCACCTTGTTCTCTAATGGCATTGCCGCAGCCGGAGCAGGTTCGGGAAAGACCAAAGTCCTTGCCACCCGCTATGCCTGGCTTATAATGGAAAAAAACCTTAAGCCCGAAGAAATCCTGGCCCTCACCTTCACCAACAAAGCGGTAAGCGAAATGTACAGCCGCATTTATAACTTTCTCCTTGAGGAACAAAAAGACAACCCCAAGGCACAGGAAGCGTTAAAGCTCTTTCACAAAGCCCGGATAAGCACCCTGGATTCATTTTCGGCCCAGGTAGGGCGCATTGCATCGCGCCGTTACGGCATAAGCCCTGACTTTTCGAGCGACGACCAGGGCATAAAGGAATTGGCAAGGGATTCGGCTCTGCGTTTTGTCCTGGACCATTTGAATGATCCTGCAATTCAGAGGCTTCTTGAAGAAAATAAAATAAAAAAGATTGCCGAAGATATTTTCGCAGAAATAGTGCTGGAATACAGCCCCATATCAAGCCCCCTTGATTTCAACGAGGAGCTGGAGCTTCAAAAGAAAGAAATAACCCTCGCATGGAAAGAAAAATCAGGCGCGGCTGATGCAATCATAGAACTACTGATCAGCGAAACAGATCGCCTGGGAAGCTCTGTAAAGAGCATCAAGGCCAGCCAAAAACTGACGGAAATTTTTGCAGGAAAGAGTCCGCCAAAAACGCCCGATATAAACCCCTTGCTGGAAGATAAATCCCCGTCTCCTGAATCAAGGCAGGAAATAGCCGAATACTTTGCATACCTTTCGGAAATAATCGCCGTTGCTGCCAATTTCGGCAATTCAAGCGATTTCACCCTTATAGAGGAAAATTTTAAAACCCTTAAAGGCAACATTGCAAAAAAAGACGGCCTGTATTTTGAACTTGAATCTATAGCCAATTATGCCCTGCAATTCAGCATCACTTCCGGGATTTTCAGGCTGCTTAAAATATTCCAGGAAGAATTCAATGAAAAAAAACGTGCTTCAGGGAAGCTGACCTTTAATGACATTGCCCATCTTGCTGTTGACGCCCTCAAAGATCATCCTGATATACGGAAGGTTTATAAAGATTCCGTTGCCAGGATCATGATCGACGAATTCCAGGACAACAACAAACTGCAACGGGATTTGATTTACCTGTTGGCTGAAGATCCCAAAAGGGAAGAAAAAGGCATCCCGCCCATTGAATGCCTTAATCCGGACAAGATGTTTTTTGTGGGCGACGAGAAACAGTCAATTTACCGCTTCCGGGGTGCGGATGTAGCGGTCTTTCGGGGCTTGGGCAACGACATTTTCAAAGGCGAAGCCAAAGCGCAGGGCAGCATCAGCCTGAATCACAATTACCGGTCCCGGCCAAATCTCATCGCTGCTTTCAATAAAATCTTTGGCAACCTGGACGAGGGTGAGGATGATGAAGAGGGGAAAGCCGGAGGCGTCTTTCTTCCCATAAACGATTCTTTGCCCGATTATGAAGCCATATACCGCCGCATAAAGCCCCCTGAAGGTTCGGCGAAAGAAACTGAAAGCCTGGTTCACTTTTGTTTTCTCGATTCCGGCCGCCTGGCTGATAACGATCCTGACGGCACGAGTTCCCAGGATCTTGAAGCGGCTTTTATTGCGAATAAGATACAGACCCTTATTCAAAACAAGGAAAAAATCCCGGAACGCGCAAAAGAAGGCGCTATTGCCTGGCGGCAATGCAGATACAGCGATTTTGCCATCCTTGAACGTTCTTATACCCACCAGCAGGCATTGGAAAAACAATTCCGTAATTTCGGCATTCCTTACAACACGGATCGCCCTGCGGGACTTTTCAGCGACGGCCCTGTTAACGATCTCAAATCTTATCTGAGACTTTTGGTTTACCCCCAGGATCGGATTGCATATGCAGCATTGCTGCGTTCGCCGTTTATGCGCTTAAGCGATCTTGCCCTTTCAATCTGCATGCTCAGCCCTGTTAAAGAGCCTTTCAGCGAAGAACTGGACAAAGATATCCCCAAAGAAGATTTGCAGCTCTATCAGTCGGCCAGAGAGCATTACCGGGCGATGAAAGAGGCAAGCCGGAGCCTTCCCCTTACAGAATTGCTGACAAAGCTTTGGTACCAGGAAGGCTACCGTTACGAAACCCTGTGGCAGGAATCCTCGCAGGTTTACGAGGGATTATTCGATCTCTTTTTTGAATTTGCCCGGAATATTGAAGGCAGGGGGAAGAGCCTTGCCGAATTTCTCGATTATCTTGAAGACGTGATCAGCAAGGAAGAAAAGCCTGATGATATGGATATTCCCAGCGAAGACGGTACAGGCGTGCGCATCATGTCCATACACAAAAGCAAGGGCCTGGAATTCCCCATAGTTTTCCTCTTTGACTGCGCCAATTCGGGAAACAACAAGGCAAGCTCCGGTCTGATTACCAACCATGAAAAATGGGGCATAAGCCTTAAACTGCCCCAGGCTAATGAATTGCCCCTTGAAGGGGACAACTATTTCCGCCGGCTCCAAAGAGCGGAGGAAAAACTAAAAAGCACAGCGGAACTGCGAAGGCTTCTGTATGTAGCCATGACCCGGGCAGAAAGCCGCCTGTTCCTTACCCTTGCACTGCCAAAGCAGAATAACGGAGAAAGAGAAGCAAACAATCTGACGAATAATGAATGGAACGCTGATAAAATCAGGGAAAGGCTTTCCCAGCTCAATGCCAAAGACAGCGACAGCCAATCCAGCTTCCTTAAACTCCTGACCCCTATAGCAGCCAAAGACTTAGGTTCCCTCTGCACAATCGAGGCTATTCAGGTTTTATCCCGGAAAGAAATCCTTTTCCTCGCCGCGCCCTTTAGGGACAAATCCAGGTCCGATGCTGACAAAACAAAAGCCGCAGCCGATGCCCGGCCCTTTTATGAACATGCAACCCTTATTGAAAAAGAAGAAGTGCAGCCCGAAACCCTCTCGGCAAGCAAACTCCACATCAGTACTAAAACTCATGAGCCTGCAGAAAACAATGCCCCTCCTGCAACAGATGCCGGTAATTACAGCATTAGCCTGCTGGAAAAAGCCGGCCTTAACGCTGCCGATTTCGGAACCATAGTGCATGCCGTATTGGAAGGAACCCTTAACAAACACCAACCCTTCATCCCCTCGCGCATTGTTTCCCGGCTGGAGGATGAAAAGGATTTAGCCGTCATACTTGAAGAAGCGGGCCGCATGGCGGACAAATTCCTGGCCTCCGGACTTGGCATAAAGTGCCTGGCCTCTGGCTTTTGTGAACCTGAATACCCCATTATTACCGCGGTCACGATTGGAGATCGCAGCATTCCCATTACCGGGCAGATCGACCTTCTCTATGAAGACAGCGCAAGCATGGTCATTGTCGATTTTAAAACCGATAAGGTTGAAAACCCCGAAGACCATTACGAGCAGCTCGCTGTTTACCAGCGGGCCGTCTCGGATATCTTTGGAAAACCCGTTAAATCCTGGCTCTATTACCTGCGCAGCGGCAATGCGGTGGATGTCAGCGATCAGGCTGAGATGATTTCAATTGAGAAGGCGGCTGAGGCTTACTGCGCGGAAGTTATGCTTCGCTAAACCGTCAAATTCCTCACCCACCGCTCCTTATTGTAAAAATAACGGGCGATGAAGCATTTGAGTATGTCCGTGGATTTAATAATGCCGAACATGCCCACAGGCCCCACATCGGTGAAATGGGCGAGGAGGAAGGCGCCGGGAATGACGATGCCGACATTCACCGTGGTATCGGTACAGAAACCCATGAAGGTATCGCCGCCGGCGCGGCACACGGCAAACTGGGCGTTGAGAACGGCCCATATCGGAAAATAGCAAAGTATCACCAGGACAAGCCCAAGGCCTATGCCCCGCGCTTCGAGGGTAAGGTTGGAAAAGACCAGGGGTATGAGAAAATATGCGGCGGCAGCTCCAACAATACTGATGACCGCGCCTGCAATTAATCCACCTGACAGTATCCATTTGCCCCGGCTGCGGGCCTCGTCCAGTTTGCCTGCCCCGAGGCTTCCACCGACCAGTACAGCTGCGGTAGTCCATATCCCTCCAAAAAGGAGAAAGAAGATATTGGCAATGGTACTGCCCGCGGACATACCCGCCATGGTTTCCGCCCCTCCCCTGCCGTTGTAGAGGGCGACCATGATGGTCTCGGAAGCGACCCACGAAGCTTCGGAGATGAACATCATCACGGATTTGGAAATTATCTTCCTTACCAAAGACCGGTCCACTTTGAGGATATATCTGAAGGGGCTATAAAAGGCTATCTTTTTTCTGTTTGCATAAATGATGAAGGCCGCTGCTTCAAAGGTCCTCGCAGCGATAGTAGCAATGGCAGCGCCGCTTATTTCAAGCCGCGGCGCCCCGAGATTCCCGTAAATCAGGAACCAGTTGCCAATAGTGTTAATCACCGTAGCGATAGCGGAAATATAAAGCGGAACCTTTGTCTCGCCTGTTTCCCTGAGGGACGATCCGATGGCAGTCGAAATAACCATGGGCACAAGGGTAAACGAAATCAGCCTGAGATAATTGGCGCCCCTTGGGATAACTTCATCCCTCGCAGCATTCCCCACGGTCATCATTCCGATAAGCCCTTCGGGGATAATCCAAAACAGAACAAAGAACGCCAAAGCCCCCGCAAGGCCGAAGAGCACCTTGAAACGGTACGCATGCTTCATGCCCTCGGGATCATTCGCGCCCCTGAACTGGGCAAGGTAGATGCCCCCCGCCTGGCAGGTGATGTTCACGAAGACAATATAAATAAAGAGCATTTGGTTTGCCACATTTACTGCGGCCATACTGGCGTCCCCAAGGCCCGCGACCATGAAGTTGTCGATGAGGGAGACCATGCTCATAATGAACTGCTGGAGCATTACCGGGAGGGCGATACTCAGGGCTTCCCGGTAAAAACTAAGAGGACCCAAACGTTTAACACGGAACGGCAATCTAGGCGTCCTGCTCGACTGCCAATGCTGCTATCAAAACATCCGCCATTTTTTCAAACCGCCATGCCTGAATACTAGCCTACAAAGGGCGATTATGCTAGGATCTTTTGACCCCTTGGAGGGGGTTTTGAGGATTTAATCCCCATCTTATTCACAAGGCGGCGCCTCATGGTTAACAAGGGTGAATATGTTTCAGATGAAGACTGGCGGCGGTTCCTGGAGTTCTCCAGGGATCTTGAAACTCCCTGTATAGTGGTTAATCTTCAAACTATACGGAACAACTTTACCCGGCTTAAAGGGCTTTTCCCCTACGCCGACATTTACTACGCGGTCAAAGCCAATCCCGAAGAAGAAATAATATCCCTGCTTGCGGAGCTCGGTTCCTGCTTTGACATAGCCTCCCGCCCCGAACTGGACAAGGTTCTCGCCCTGGGCATCTCCCCCGAAAGGCTTTCCTACGGCAATACCATCAAAAAGGCCAGGGACATAGCCTACTTCCGCGAGAAGGGCGTCCCCATGTTCGCCACGGACAGCAAAGAAGATCTCAAAAACATAGCCCAGCAAGCCCCCGGCGCCCGCATCTACGTCCGTATATTGGTAGAAAACTCCACCACCGCCGACTGGCCCCTTTCCCGCAAATTCGGCTGCCACCCCGACATGGCCTACGACCTTCTCATCATGGCGCGGGATCTGGGCCTTACCCCCTACGGAATAAGCTTCCATGTAGGAAGCCAGCAGCGCGACATAGGCCAGTGGGACGACGCCATCGCCAAGACCAGGTATCTTTTCACTTCCCTGGAAGAAGACGAGGGCATAAGGCTTTCGATGATAAACATGGGCGGCGGCTTTCCGGCCAACTACACCCAGCCCACCAACGACCTTGCAGAGTATTCAACGGAAATCAAACGCTATTTATTGGACGATTTCGGCGACGACCTCCCAAAGATCATTCTGGAGCCCGGCCGCTCCCTTGTGGGCAACAGCGGCATCCTGGTCTCCGAAGTGATCCTGGTTTCGCGGAAAAACAACACCGCCCTAAACCGCTGGGTCTATCTCGACACCGGCAAATTCAACGGCCTTATCGAGACCCTGGACGAGTCCATCAAATATCCCATCGTTACCAGTAAAGATGTTGTAGGCGGCAAGGAAGCCGAGGTGATCCTCGCGGGCCCCACCTGCGACTCCATGGACATCCTTTACGAAGATTACAAATACCGCATGCCCGTGGATCTCAAGATAGGCGACCGCCTCTACTTTCTTTCCACCGGCGCCTACACGGGGAGCTACGCCTCGGTAAGCTTTAACGGCTTCCTGCCCATCAAGACGTATATTATGAAATGACAGCCTCAATATCGATCTCCGCAGCCGTGCAGGGCATAGCCACGCCCCAGTTTTCCAGCAGCTCCGGATGCAGCTCTCCAAAAACGCCGATGCGCCGACCCTTATAGATGATGTTCGCCGCGCGCCCCGGAATAAAGCGTGAATCCCGGGATTCTTCCACCTGGTATTCGCTATTAATATAGTAGAAAAGTGTTTGAAGCTGCCCTGCCAGAGTGTTGAAATTGGCGTCCCTGTCCGCATGGAGGAAGCCAAGATACTGGCGGGTGGAAGTGCCGTAATTTTCCTTATCGTTGAGATACGCCACTTTCCCGATTTCAAAAATTTTATGGGGATACACCGCGTGCCCGGACACAGATTCGCTCGACATGAGGGAGGTCAGAACAGAGTCCCTCACGTATTCGTAATTCTCGGTCATGGGGTTCGAGATGCGTATGGTCTTCTTCCCGTCGCCCCGCATTTTTTCTACAAAGTCCTTGCGTGAACCCAGGTAATTGTAAATCATTTCCTGATACCCCAGGCCCACCATGATCTCCTTCACCTTGCGGCTGAAAAGGGTGATGGGCGTAAGGCGGCCCACGGTAAAGTCATGGGGACGCTCGGGCTTAAAGGTATTGAGGCCCCTGCCCATCATCACATCCTCGGCAACGTCTGCCGCATGGAGAAAATCGTTCCGGTATTCGGGGGGCCATGCCTTGACCCCTTCAAGGACCGCAGTACCGCCGCGCTCGGCCTCTGTCGCCTTTTCGGCCCTGACGCCCATTCCGGCAAGGGCGGCAAGGCAATCATCGGCGCTGAGCTTTTCGCCCAAAACCTTCTCGACCCGCGCAAGGGAACAGAACACAGGCTCCTGAAAATACCAGGGAGTGGTAACATTTTTCCCGAAAGGCGTGTCGTACTCGTACTCCACTTCCACAGGCTCGATGGTAAAGCCGTTGTCGGCCAAATCGCAGGCCACGATGGAGGCAGCCAAAGTTACCGCAGGAAGATCCGTTCCGGTCAATTCCACGAAGAGATCCGTGTCGCCCACCTGCACTGCGCCAAGGTCAGCGGAATTGATGATGGGCGGATACGAAAGAATAGCCCCGGTGGTATCGGTCAAAAGCGGATGAAGGGGCTCATGCTCCTGGATAAAGCCGTACTCCTTGCCCTTGGGATGCTGCTTCAAAATTTCCCGCAAGGTCAGGGGCACGTCCCACTGGAGGGGCACAAAAGAAACCGAATCGGGATCAACGGCCTTGTAGATGATGGGCCATTTGATGATCCCGATGCGGTAAAGGCCCATGGAAATAGTCCGCCGCTTGCGCCCGAAATTCCAGGCCAGCTTTTCCTGGGTCTGTATCATGTCCCGCAGCATGGGGTCAGAAATGGCCTTGCCTGACGCGATAAAGCCCGCAAGGAAGGGGCGCACTTTTTGCACGCTCTTTTCTACCTTGACTTTTTTGGAAGCCTTCTTGATATCCCCAGTTTTCGAGAAGAAAGGATAGTCCGGCATCTTCCCGCCGTTGTGAACCCTGAGCTGCCTGGCGCAGCCCGCAGTACCCCAAAGGTCGGGCCTGTTGGTATCGTTGAGCTCGATCTTGAGGATGCGCTCGGAGGGCGGCAGCTTCTTGTCCGAGTCCTCGTCCAACTCCGCCTTGGCAGAGCTGAGGGCGTCCTCGAATTCTTCTTTAGTGTTCCAGCGGCGTCCCGCAAGAGTATAGAATACTTCTTCGTTTACTTCAATCTTTGGCATAAGTTGATAATAGGATAAAAAGAGGCCGATTTACAAGAGCCATGGCGCCTGGCACCATTCAAAAAAAGTGCTATACTATACAAAGACGGAGGTATCCTATGCGTTCATTAGCCAGTATTCAAAAAGTTGGGAACATTTCGCCTATCGAGGGTTCGGATTTTTTGGAGATTGCCCATGTGATGGGCTGGCAATGCGTGGTAAAGAAAGGCGAGTTCAGGCCGGGCGATTTGGCTGTGTATTTTGAAGTGGACAGCTTTTTGCCTGAGGATGCTCGTTATGAATTCCTGCGTAAAACATCGTGGAAGGATAATGCGGACAATGGGCAGGGTTTTCGCATCAAGACCATAAAACTGCGGGGCCAGCTGTCCCAGGGGCTGCTGCTCCCCTTCTCCGG
Source organism: Leadbettera azotonutricia ZAS-9 (assembly GCF_000214355.1). Classification (GTDB taxonomy): domain Bacteria; phylum Spirochaetota; class Spirochaetia; order Treponematales; family Breznakiellaceae; genus Leadbettera; species Leadbettera azotonutricia. Next base: position 3,592,021 of record NC_015577.1, read on the forward strand.
TTTTCCGGAACTGGCAGATTATTCTGTGGGCGCTGATGTCACAGAAATCCTGAATGTGAAAAAATGGTATATTCCGGAAGTAGCCACCGGTTCGGGTACGTCGATTGGAGACAGGCCCCATGGCATACCGGCTTCCGACGAGATACGCATTCAATCGGCGACCGATCTGCTGGAACGCCTCTGCGGCGAGGCTTACTACATTACGACCAAAATGGACGGCACATCCTGCATCGTATATTGCATCGACGGTAAAATCGGCTGTTGCAGCAGAAACCACGAGATCAAGGACGAAAAGGATTCGCTCTATTGGGCGCCTGTGTATCACTACGGGCTAAAAGAAAAGCTTCTGGCCCTCGGCAAAAACATTGTCCTGACCGGCGAGCTTTGCGGGCCCGGCATACAAAAAAACAAACTGCGCCTGCCCCAATATGAATGGTATGTGTTCGATTATAAAGAATGGAACAAGGGCGTGTATGTATCCTACGAGGCCATGGTAGAAGGCTGCGTTGCACTGGGTGTTCCCACCGTACCCCTGGAGGAAGAGGGGGAACACTTCTCATACACTTTGGATGAACTCTTGGAAAAAGCTCGGGGCAAGTACCCGAGCGGCCTGGACAAAGAGGGTATCGTCGTGCGCCATAGCCGGTCGCCGCACCTGGTGTCCTTCAAGGTGCTCAACAACGATGCGCTGCTGAAGGAGTGAGGCGCGCTTAGGGGCACCTTTCTTGGGTAGCATTGTTCGATTAGCGGCAATCTTCCCGAATCCCTTCATTTGCCATTTTGTTCCTCCCATTTCTTAAAATATTCTACTCCGCCTTTGTCATGTGTTAATATGTGTTCTAAACACCATTTTCTTATGTATTGCATAAACCCCAGCAAATCTATTTCTCTCTTCCCCATTTCTATTTCAGTCATTATTTTTACAACGCTTATAAATATTTTGCCATGTTCTGCTTTATGTTCCTCATAATGCGGAAAATTGGTTTTTTCCATCATTTCTTCTTCTGCGGAAAAATGCTTGGCAATATATTTTAGTATTATTTGTATCCGTGTATTAAAATATTTTATTTCTTCTTCCCTATTTCCGTTACAATGTTTTAGTGCATCATTTATGAAATTTATTATTTCCTTGTGTTCATTATCCAATTTCTTAATATTCAGTAAATATTTTGGATCCCATGCTGTATATTCTTTTGGTTCCATTTGTTCCTTCACGTATTGCCATTCTCTACCCTAAGCCTAGATCCGCGACCCGTCCAGCATCGTTTCCGGCAGAACAGCCGCCGGGCCATTCGCTTCCTTTCTTGCGGTGTAACTCCTCACTGCCGCCTCCACCAGAAATTCAATCTCCTCGTTGATACTCCGCTTATTCTTTACAGCAAGCTCGAAAACAGCGTCATCCATCCATTCGGGGATTTGAATAGTCCGCAGTTTCTTCTTTTCTTTCATAGTCCCAATATAGTCCCAAAATGGGACTGTTGTCAATAGAAAAATTATACAAATTGAAAATAAAGCAAATTTACTCGATAATGGGGATATGAAAAAGGTACAGCATAATGTTAGATGGGAAGGATGGCTTTCAAACGCCATAGACGAATGGGGAAGGGAAAATGGCGGGAAAACCTTTTCCGATTCGGTAAATTATCTGCTCGCCTGCGAACTGGATCGGCTTGGGTATAAGCGGGAAGTCTATGAGCCGGGGATATATGAAAAAACCAAAGACGAAAATACAGGCTTGAACAAGCCTCACCGATAACAGGGCGCCAGGCACTGAATTTGCCTAGTGCTCTCTCCTCGCAAGCGCGCTATATGTAGCGGTACAGTTGTTTATTCGAATACGCTGGTTTAGTACCCCTTGTTCGGGCCGTGTTGACATTTCATAGGGGTCAGATTACAATATAAATGACACTATGTCATTTATATCAAGAGGAGGGGCATGTATGCCTAAAGTTACGGAGGAATACCTGATAGATAAAAGAAATTTTATTCTTAAATGCACAGGGGAGGTATTGAAAAAAAAGCCCCTGTATCTGATTACCATGCGGGACATTATTAAAAAATCCGGTTTCAGCCAGGGAGCGATTTATCGGTATTATTCGGGTTTGGACGGTATCTATGCGGACTTTATCAATACCTATACTACCAATACCTCGTTAGAACAAAGGATTGATACAGTATTAAGCTCAGGGCAGGCAGAAAAAACAATCCTTGCTGAATGTTTCATGGCAATGGGGGAGTACATCGAGGAACTATTGAAATCCGTTGTCGGCAAAACGTTTTTTGAACTGACGGTTTTATATGCCTATGATTTTGAGAAAAGAGCCGCTGTATTTTCCAATCTGAAGTTTAAGAAAAGCCTTGAGTACGCGCAAGGCAAAATTGTGGAATACGCCATGATCAATGTGGAGAAAGGCGTTTTCCGCCCTAAAATCCCTCCCCGCTCCATTATTCAGTTTGTAAGCAGCTTTATCGATGGAATTGCGCAAAGCGTGGCACTCAATTCGTCGGAAATGGTTATTTCCGAAATGTTTCAAACCTTGGCAAAGGCTGTTGTCAATTTCCTGGAGGTGTAAAAGGTGGGCAAAGTGCTGTTATTCATCATCGGCATTCTGTTTGCGGGAGTTCTGCTTATCCTGATAACCAGCCCCGGCAAACTTCCGCAGTTAAAAGATGCGCAAGGAAATGTCATTCAGGGTTCGATTTCCGAAAAAGCATTGATCGAAGTCAATGGAATCAGGCAGGGAATGTTTATTCGGGGAGAGAACCCTCAAAACCCCGTAATACTCTACCTGCATGGCGGCCCCGGAACGCCGATGCTGCAATTTATTTCTTATTTGGAAAAAAGCGAACACCTTGAAAAATATTTTACTGTTTGCTACTGGGATCAGCGCGGCGCGGGAATGACCTACTCCAAATCAACAGATCCATCGACTATGACAACATAGCAAATGGTGGAGGATACGCATGAAATTACAGAATATCTCAAATCGCGTTTCGGTCAAGATAAAATATACCTCCTGGGGCACTCCTGGGGTTCATATCTTGGCGTTAAAACAATAGAAAAATATCCAGAAAACTATCTCGCGTATAGACGATTTCTCGCAGCTTGAATATCTCGTAAAAGTCAGGACTGAAATTCTCAACAAATACGGAATCGGGCATTTGCATCAGGGGCTTGCTTTTAAAGACATACTTAAAACGTTCTTGCAGAAAAATATTTAGATGCCCTGGAAGCTCCTAAAAAAGCCTTTTTTACATTTAGCAATTCTGCCCATTCTCCAAACATGGAAGAATCTGAAAAGTTTATTGCCGTTTTTCGTGAAATAGCATTTGAAAATTCGCCGGGCGAATAGCAGTTGTTGAAGCGACACGTCCGAGTATATTATGAGCCGGGCAGCTTTTCTTCTTAACTATATCCGAATCAATAAACAGTTTTTTCTTCATATGCCTTCTCGTAATATATAACCCACTTTTTCGTCATTTTTAGCGAGTTTTTTTAGATCCTTTTCTGATATAATTCCGCTTAATTTTTCAATTAAAGGTGGATATTTTTTAGGTGGCGTATAGTCATAAAATAAATTTAAAAAAATTTAGTTTCACCAAAAACAGAGTCACCGCAATTTAAGTGTGACAATCCAAAAAGGCGGAACGTCGATTTGTACTTTTCCTCCGGTAAGGGTTAATTCTGAAAGGGTTTCTTCATTAAGCCCCGCCATAAATGCCTTTTTTACGGGGAATTTAAATTCCACTGCGCCTTTAATTTTTTTTGTGGTAGTATTGTAAAACCTTAAGATATGGCCTTCTTCAAATTCACAGGGTTTGAAACAGGTAACATTGAGGCCTTTGGAAAGGCTGAGAAAGCTTTGAGTTTGGGGAAGGGGGCCTTTGGCTGTGGGGGTCACAGGAAGAGCCGACAGGGGGACTGCGAAATTACGCGCTTCGATATAACTGGCTGAAGTTTCCCAAGTTTCCTTGTGGGGTATAACCGAGTACTGGAAGCTGTGCGCACCCTTGCACTGGCCTTCGGGGGCAAAAACAAGCCAGCCGCCCCGGTCTTTGCGGGTGCGCATTTTCCACTTGCTGATTTCACCAACGCAGCGAAGCAGGGTTACGGCGATCACAGAACCGGATTCTTCGTTGTAAACTTCAAATTCAGGAAGACCCCGGTTAGCAATGGTAAGACCATGTTCATCACCGGAGACATCACAAAATTCCTTCTGAGGGTTGGTAGTAAAGTATTCCTGCCACCCCGGCTCAATTACCTTTTCTACAGGGCGCTCGTCTACCGAAAATGCTCCGGCACTGACTGAAAGTCCGGCTTTGAAGCCCAGGGGAAAAAGAACCCTGAGGCGGTGATACTCAGCCTTGTTGTCGAATTGGGTTTCCATATCCAGGCGGGGTATACCGTAATACAAAGTAAGCCTGGTAGTAAAACTGCAATCTACGAGTTTTCCGCTGCGGCGCACATCGGTGTCAATTGTAGTTTCAGGAAGATGAAAAATACCAGATACAGAGATGGCCTGGCTGACTTTTCCATTTTTAACAGTTTTAATACTAAGTGAAGAAGGATCGGCAAATACGGTACTGTCATATTCGGGAGGACAGTAGGTATATTCATCACCGCAGTCGCCTGAATCGGCGAGGCGGCCTATGCCGGTATAGAGGGCTTTGGTCTTTTTATCGAAAACTTTAAAACTGCCGTCAGTATCAGCGCAAACCTTAAAAAATTCATTTTCGATTTCGGAGATGGGAAGGGTTTCACAGGAAGCCGGTGTTTTAGCCCCGGAAGCACTAAAAACAGGCTTAAAACTTATGGTTTTGTAACCCATGGGGGGCACATCTTTAACAAGCAGGGTGATATTACAGCGCAGGGTGCAATACTGGTTCGGGAAGGTATAAGGGTTGAGTTTGAGCTTGCCGGTAAAAACTTCGGCGCTGTTAAGGAAGCAGGGAATCTCTTTTTCACCGTCAAAGGCTTTTACTGAAGCGGGAATATCCCTTCCCAGGAGATCCTCGATGGTAATTACTTTGGCCTTTTTGTTTCCGGTCTCGTTAAAATCAATCTTCCCCATAAGTACAGGATCAAGATCCACAGTAAGATTAAGTGTATCACTGCGGGAAATACCGGAAGAATTAAACACTGCGGCAGCAATATCGCCTTTGAGACCTTCAGCGCTGATACCATTGTAGAAAATACTGCAGCGATCGAGCAGGGCTGAGCCAATTTCGCGGGACTGGTTGTAGCGGTAAATCATGTCGCGGTGTACCGCATCTATGCTGCAGCCGCAGATGGAATCGTGGGGCTGGTTTTGGAGCAGGCTGCGCCATGCCTCGAGTATCAGTTCTTTCGGATAGGGATAACCCTGAAGAGCAGCAAAACTGTGAATGGGCTCCAGGGTATTTTCGAGAAGGCTCTGCACCTCAAAATTGGCCTGTTTAAGGTACATACGGGTAGAAATTGTGGATGTAAGTATAATGGCCGTATGGGTTCCCATCATTTCGCCCTTATGGGTTTTGATGCTTTTTCCTTTTATTTCTTTTTCAAGGGCAGTAAAAAATTCTTCAAGGGTGGTATGGACGATTTTTCCTTTCTTCATTTTTTGATTGGCGCCCTTTATCACTTTTGAAAGATAGGGAACCGCTTCAAGATGATCCCCGCCGTTGCTCAGGTAAAGTACATCGGTACTTGCTCTGGGGGATGAATCGTCTATGTATTTGTCCAAACGTTTAGCCAGAAGATCGGGATCATCGGGGAATTCAGCGCCCGTGGAATAACCTATGGGCATAAGGTTCACGAAAATTTTGGAGCCGTCAGGAGACTCCCAGTAGAATTCATTTTTATCCACATCTTCAGTAGCGCCCCGCCAAAAGGTCATCTGCTTCATGCCGAGGCCTGCAAGGATCTGGGGCATCTGCGACGGGTGACCGAAGGAATCGGGGAGATAGCCTATGTTCATCTTTTTGCCAAATTTGCGGCTCAGCCTTTCACCCATAAGCCAGTTGCGTATATGGGATTCGCCTGAAATGAGCACTTCGTCGGGGAGCACATACCAGGGTCCGATTACCAGGCGTCCGTCCAGAACCAGTTTTTTAATCCTGTCAAAAGCCTCAGGCTTTACCGCAAGGTAATCTTCAATGGGTATCATTTGCCCATCCATCATAAAGGAAACATAGCCGGGATCTCTTTCGAGTATGTCCAGAAGGTTATCGACCAGCCTTACCAGGCGCACCCTGAAATTCTGAAAATCCAGATACCATTCCCTGTCCCAGTGGGTTTTGGAAACCGCGTAGATTGTCTTTTTTGATACGGCCATCGTGTACCTCCGCTGGATTAGTTTAACATTATCCCTTGTATCTGTCATCGCTACCGGAGGCAGCCAAGGGCGGAGTTATGCAGCTTATCAAGGAACTTTCCAACGACTGGCTTGCCCGGGGAGTCAATGTAAACTGCATAGCTCCGGGCTATATGGCCACCGACATGAACGAAGCCCTTCTGGCGAACGAAACCAGGTTCGCCCAGATCAGCGCCCGGATTCCTGCCAACAGATGGGGAACTGGCGCCGACATGAAAGGTTGTCAAAATTTTTAGAGATATTAGAGAATTCATGAACTGAATCAACCTGTTATAAACAATATTTCTATTAAAATTCTGAAAAATTTTCGCTCGCGACATCAAGTGTCGTACCTAAACTCTAATATTATTGATAGTTATCATTGAAAATGATAAAATCATTATCGAAGGTGGATAAATATGACTATAGGTAAATGGTATAACTGCTGTAAAGAAAACATGGAAGGAGAAAGATGCTTGTTCTGTGAAAACTTAAATTATTTCTATCATTCTGATGAAATTGATTTTGGCGTTCATGAAAAATGGTTTACTTCTCAGCATTTTAAGGCCGAATTATGGATTCCTTCTCAAAAACCCATCCATTTACCAGTTATGACTCATTTGTTTGATGTTTTATTTCAAAGCGATTCAGAAAACCAAGGGGGAATTTAATGGATCATTCTAAAGCATTTTTATGGAAAATAGATTTGAATTTAAGGAAAAATTGTTTTGATCATAAGGATATATACAACATACTTGAAAACATCACAAAATACATTCCTACATTAGATGATTATGATACTTATAATGAGGATGATATCAACAATTATGTTTTACGATCAAGTGGTAATGCTGCTGCCAGGTTTGAATTATCATCTGACTCAATTTCTTATATATTCTACCATTCTGAAAATGATGATGAGTGGTTGGATTATCCAAATGTAATTTTTGATATTATTGAGTCCTCTGATATTATAAATCCATTATCAATAAATTATATTGAGCGATGTTCTGCTAATATTTTTAGGACAAAAATAAATCATGGAAGAATAATTAAAGATTTATTTATAAGGAATTCAGAATTCTCAAAATTGATGGAAAGTAATCCTATTATGAATTTTACTCCCGATTTCAGTGTTCTATTAGATAAAAAATTATCTATTTATAATAGGATTAATTTTAAGTCTGATAGTTCTTTACGAGATGACATGAATGAAACATATGCTAATTCTAAGGAGTTAACCGTATGGTTCTCCATCATTAAAAAAATTGGTTTTAATCCACAATTTAATATTTCTGAATGTTTTCGGTTATTCGACGCATATTACTCTAAGGAATCTGATAATTTCAAAAGAAATATAGAAAACCCGATTTATAGATACTTAAAAGAATATGATAATTAGGAGGAATTATGTCAATACTAAACATTGATAAAATTTTAACTGAATTAAGAAATTACTATAGAGATGGTACAAATAGTCTATTATTTAGGAATTCCCCTGTTTTTAAGTCATTGGGAAAGACTACAATAAGTGATAATAAATATTGTTATAGTGTTCTCTATGGAGATGGTGGTTCGGCATCAGGGAACTATGACGATGCAAAAGATAAGGCTTTAAAAAACAATAAATTTACTGATATTACCGTTCCATGCAAAGAATTATATGGTTCCTATTTTGTTGATAGTACATCCATTAAAGATCAAACTGAAACAGAAGTTATTCATGGAGCAGAATTATTTATTGCTACAGAATCATTAAGAAAATTAATTGCAACATCTTTTTATGGTATGGGATATGGAGAATTTTTTAAAGTTAAAAAAGAGATCGCTACCAAAAGTGGCATAATGAATAACGTACAATTATCTGAAGAATCAATAATGTCTATTCATGTTGGAACCACATTTCAAGGAACAATAGAGTCTGGATTTCCAGGAAACAGATTAGGAAAATCAATAAATGTTATAACTAATATTTCGGAAAATGTTATTACTTTTTCAGCAACAGAAAATGAAGTCTACCCAGAAAATTCATATTTATGTATATCTGGATGCAGGGATACTGATGGTACACCATTATTACCACAAGGATTATCTGCTTGGGTGCCATCAATATACGAAAGGAAAGATGAAAAATGGGATAGATATATAGAAAATGATTTTAATGGACTAAAAAGATCAAAAGATATAAAAAGACTAGCAGGAGAGTTTATTATTCAAGCAGAAAATGAAAAAATTTCTGATTGTATAAAAAGATTATATAGACTTGTTTATAGATCTGGCTCTAAACCAAATGTTATAGCTATAAACGACCGTGTTTATGCAGCGTTATTAAAAGAACTAACTCCAGGTTATTATAAAAAAGAGACTTCACAAAAGGAAAGTCAGAATACTTCTATAGATCTTGATTTTGCAAGTCAATATCTTGATTATATTATAGAAGACCCATATTGCCCTTCGGATTTAATTTATATTTTTGATAATGACAAAATTGAATTTGTTTTTTTTAATCAAAAAAGGAAGATGTTTTTTCGAAGAATAAAAATGATACGCGTATACATATTAGTACCCTATTATGTGCTGAAAGAATAAATATGGGCAGTTCTTTTATTACACTGAAAATACAAGGTAATATCTGCCTTTATGATACATCTAGTATCGGGGTATTAAAATTAATCAATGAATATTAATCATTATAAAAATTTGCTGATAATTATTTAGCAAAATCAGGAAAATCATGTTTTTTAACACAATTAAAACTAAATTACGGAAACAAAAAATTCAATTTAATTTGAAAGAATCATTAAAACGTAATAACCAGCTATGGCAAGAAGAAGAACTCATGAAAGAGGTACATCGAAAGCAAGAAGAACAATGGAGACAAGAGGAGCAGCAGAAGGAGGCCGAAGAAGAAAAAGAAGAACAATTGAGGGAACAGCAAGAACAACAAAAACAATTAAAAAAATGGATGGAAGAAAGGCTGCAAAAACAAAAGGAATATGAAGAAGCAGAAAAATGGGAACAGCAAGAGCAGCGAAAACTGTTAGAGGAACTACGCCAAAAGAAACTCCATGAGCAAGAAGAGCAAAGAACGAACGAAAAACTCCACAGGGAAGCAGAGCGGCAAAAACCAGCAGAACAACAGGAACAAGAAAAACAGAAAAGAGAGACAGAACAACAAAAGCAAGATGAATTATCAAACGAAAAAAAATTAAAAGGCGAGGAAAAATTAGGGAATTTTTTATATGATTTTTGTTCAGCTTATTTAGATAATGATATTTTTAAAATTTGTATAAAATTAAAAAATAAATTAGTAATCAACAATGTTATAAAATATGACGATACTAATATAATACTCTGGTCTGCAGTAATTATATTTATTGTGTGTCACATAAATAAAATCCCCATTCATTTTGAAACAATGCCAGATTATTGCAAATTAGATAATTTGGATATTCAATTTAAAGTACACAAAATCATTTTTGAATTAGATTTAAGCAATAATCAGGAATTAATCGAAACCATGGATTCTGAAAAACGATGTATGCAGCATCAAGAATGGGAAGAAGAGCAAAAAACCCTGAAAAAGAACCGAGAAATTGAAAAACAGCGTGAGCGTGAAGAAAAAGCAAAACTATACAAACAAAAACAGGAAGAAGAACAAAGAAGAGAGGGAGAACGCCGGAGACAAGAAGAACAACGACGCCAAGAAGAACATCGCAAATATGAACAGCAGCAACGAGAAGAAGAACAGCAGCGTCAAAAAGAAAGAATGCGACAAGAATATCAAAAGCATCAAGATGGTGAACAATATGAATATAAACGAAGAAATGAATACAGAAGATCAAATTTTCGATATTCGGATGCAGAAACGAAAAAACATTGCGAAATTTTACGACTCTCTTTTAGTCTAACTAAAGAAGAGATTAAGAAAGCATATAAAATTCAAATGAAAAAATATCATCCTGATATTAATAAGAATACAGAAGAATGCACTGAAATGGCAAAAAAAATTAACGCCGCAAAAGACTATCTTTATAAATGGATTGAAAATCAATGAAAAGATTAAGTAGTATCATTCAGAAAATTCCTATAATGTATACTTTTTTATACATTTTTTACTATTAATCCTCGATTTTTACAAAAAAAGCTTAAGAAATTTTTAAACGCGACATTAGATGTCGTCGGGCAAGGCTATTATTCCTTATATAGATTGATGGCTATGGAGGATTGAGTTTGTGTAAGTCATCCCCAGAGTGCCGAAGGAGCATATATGAAAATGAAATTTTACGGAGTGCGCGGCAGCTATCCTACCCCGGACGCAAGAATGATGGGCTATGGCGGAAAGACCGCATCAGTAGCTTTCTTCAATGAAAACAGTAAAGGAAAAACAGTACCCCTTTTCATTGATGCTGGCAACGGTATTGTTACCGCTGGTCAAGAACTCATGAAGGGGCTGTTCGACGGGTCAGTAAATACTACTTTCCCCATTCTCTTTACCCACCTGCACCCTGATCATACGGAAGGGTTTACCTTTTTCGCCCCCAACTTCCTGCCTCAAGTAACCCTTTATTTACTGGGTATGGAAACCCTCAAAAAAAACGTGGGCGCAGTATTGAAGCAGAAAATGCTTCCGCCTACATATCCCATTGAATATCGCGACCTAAAATCATACCGCAACCACGGGGTATTAAGTGATGGTCAAAGAATTGCCATAACTGCAAGTGGTATTCCTATCCCGTATACCGATACCGCTGCAAAAGCAAACAAAGACGAACTTGTCTATATCGTAGACGTGATGCAGTCCTTTGCCCCGTCGCACCCCCAGCAAGGCGCCCTTTATTTCAAGGTTACCGATGCTAAAACATCGAAATCCGTTGCTTGTATATGGGATATTGAAAGTCATACCGGCGGTGATATGAGAGTAATCAATTTCGCCAAAGGCTGTGATTATATGATCCACGATACCCAATATACTGACGAAGAATATTACAGCAATAAAATGATTGTTCAAGGCTTCGGCCATTCAACTTACAATATGGCAATTGAAAATGCTACAAAAGCCGGTATTGGTACGCTTATACCTTTTCATTACAACCCTAACCATACTGACGAAAAATTGAATGAAATATTCAATAATTTCAAAGACAAAAGTATATTGCAGTTTATGGCTAAAGAAGGAATGGCAATAGAGATATAACAGTTTATCCTCCCGGTAATACCGGGAGGAATTTTTAAATAAATTCAAAATATTAAGGAGGTTTCAATGAATAATTATGATATCCTTGGCGTACAATATAATGCAAGTATTAATGAAATCAGAAAAGCTTATAAAAGACTTGTATTGCAATATCATCCGGATTTAAATAAATCCACGGATGCATATTCTAAATTCCTCGAAATCCATGAGGCATATGAGTCGATAGTAAATAATGCTGTATTTAATGGCTCGGAAACATTTGATGATGAGTCATTTTATGAATATAGTACTCCATTCGAAAATATTGATGAATGGTGTGATATTGATCTTTCTGATATAACTGTTGAAGAAGCAAAAACAAAAACTTTGAGGCTTTTAAGATTGTTAAGAAAGTATTTTCCCATAAATACTGAGTCAGATTATCATAAAACAAGACAATGGATAATTGATGGATGGGAATATATTTTTGATATATATATGCGCGTTGAAGGAAATGGTTGGTATTATGCTAGAAAAATAGGAAAACCTTATCATGATAAATTATATAAATATTTTTACAAGAATTCACAAACTTTTCAGCTAGATTATGTTTTAAAGATAATTGGTCGACTAGAATATAATCTTATAAACTGGGATACTAAAAAGAAAGTAAAACCAAATAGTCATAGGTTAGAATTATACCAATATAGCGAAAAACATCAGAAGAAGTGGTTATTTGAATTGCCAATCTATTTTAAATTATAAGGATAGGTCCAAACCATATCGACGAAAATTTGATGAAAGTTTCATTTTTGATTGAATAGTCATATGGTTTATGATATTATATAAAACACATGAGTAAGTGTTATTAAAAGTTATGGCTCGATGCCTGAGTATAATTGTCTCTTTTCTGATATGCTTGACTGTATACTTTTACATGGATGAGAAAAGGGGAAACAAGAAGAAATACAGCGTAGAAGGTATTTTGAATTACACACTAATGAGATAGAACAGGGAGCTATATTTGACATAGAATCAATGAAAAGAGCTGAGATCGGAAGGATACATTTGTAACCCAAAAGTACCCCCGGCGAACCGGGAAGGAATCTATTGAGGCCAGAATTTTGCCAGGCTCACTAAATTCGGACGTGTCCGAATTTTTGTGTAAATGGCAATGAATTATTTAGAACGGAACCCGTTCATTGCCAAAAATAATAGCGAATTGGTTGAGCGCCATCCCCCAATCCCGTACCGGCATTGTCCATTTCTCTGACGCATTCCTAATTGCCAAATACAATATCTTAAATATAGCATCATCGTTCGGAAATGTCGAGCGGTTTTTTGTGACTTTTCGCAGCTGGTAATTTAATGACTCAATTGCATTTGTCGTGTAAATTGCCTTGCGGATTTCAGGCGGGTATTTAAAGAACTCGCTTAAGTCATCCCAGTGGGTATCCCAGGACTGGTATATCATCGGGTACTTGGCATCCCATATCTTGCCGAATTCTTCCAGTGCGTCACGGCCGGCTTCCTCGGTGGCTGCCGAATATATGGCCTTAAGATCGGCACAGATTTTTTTCAGGTCTTTCCAGGAAACAAACTTGGTGGAATTACGCACCATGTGGACAATGCACAATTGGATACGGGTCTTGGGAAATACTGCCCGAACCGCTTCGGGGAAACCGGTAAGGCCGTCCATGCAAGCGATGAGTATGTCTTCCACTCCCCGGTTCTTTATTTCGTTCAGGACGCCCATCCAGAACTTAGCCCCTTCGTTCTCCGCTATCCAAAGGCCCAATACCTCCTTCTGACCCTCGAAATTCACTCCCAGAGCCACATAGACGCTCTTGGTACAGCTTTTCCCGTCCTGTTTGGTCTTGACCCTCAGGGCGTCCAAATACACGATGGCATAAGATTTTTCCAGCTGCCGATTCTGCCACTCCTTCACTTCTTCCATCACCGCTGCAGTGACACGGCTTATCAATTCAGGGGAGACTTCCACGTTATATATTTTTTCCAGGTGTGATTTAATATCCCGGTCGGTCATCCCAAAGGAATACATCGAAATAACCTGGTCGTTAAATATAGGGAGCCGTCTTTGGTGTTTCGCCAGTATCTTGGGTTCGAACGTTCCATTGCGGTCCCGTGGTACCTGTATCACTGCACTCTGATTCTCTGTCAGGACTGTCTTTTCACTGTACCCGTTTCGGCTGTCCCCCGAATTGTCCCCGGCGTTGGAATTCTTTTCATACCCCAAATGCTCGTCCATTTCAGCATTCATGACACGGCTTAGCAGCTTCCCTGTCAGATGCTTTAATAATCCTTCCTGTCCAAGGATTTCTTCCTGGGTCATTCCTTTAAGGTCTATCTGATCGAGTATTTGGTCGATCAGATCCTTCTCTTTCAGTTTTCGTGTACTGGCCATTTTGTCTCCTTGGTATTTCTACCATATTTTGGCCATTTACACAAACTTCAGGACAGGCCCCTAAATTCCGCTCTTCATTCCAGCTTAGTTTCTTGCCCAATCAATAAATCATCAGTATAATATGAATGTTCACCATTTTCGTCCTTCCAATATATTAAATTCATTTTACTGCTTTTAAGATTTTTTTTCATATCATCACTTAATTCTTGGGCTTTTTTGATATCATCATTTAGCATTGTTTTAAAATTTTCACTCTCCCTGCCAAATTCAGCAGATTTTTTTTCCAAGTCTTCTCTTTCTTCTCTTCTTCCCAATATTGAAAAATTCTTTTGCCACCAACTCATTTGATTAATTGTATCAGACATTTTTGTAGAAATATCCTTTATTTCTTCAGAGTTGTCTTTTATTTCTCCCCATAGTTTATTATAAAAAGCGATTTTTTCACTAAACCTAATCGCTGATTCACTCATATAACTCGGATCTTCTTGAATAGTTACTTTTAACCTCAACAAATCTATTCTCATATCCAGCATTGAAGACATAATTGCAAAATAGGCATCCATTTTTTTAAATTTTAAATCATCAGATGTTGTTGTTTCATTTATTTTTTGACTTGAATACAAATATTTATATCGTTCAAAAATAGGATTAATACTATTTTCTAATAAGTAAAGTCTTATAAGCATTTCATTTGTAAATTGATTACTGTTAGAAAATTGATCTTCTATATCTTTAAGACGATTAAAAGCACTTATTATTGTACCAATTTCTGTTGCTTCATTTCGTTGTATGCTTCTGTCGATGACTGCTTTTATATCATCTAATTTTTTATTTATCGTCGCAAATTCACTCATGATAGCTATAGTTGAAATAGCTTGAAAAGCAATTAAAGGAGCAATAACTGGTATGACAGCTCCTGTGGCGGCAATAAATGGCGCTTGCGCAACAATTCTACCCGCCTCCATTACAGCGCTGCCTACCCCGTTTCCTATAGTCATTAATGTTGCCGGATTCGCAGTTGCCATAAATAGCTGTGTGGATGCAACAGTAGAAGCACCCAAAGAACCTGCTCCGATGCCAATCATAGATAGGATATTTTTTGAAGATATTTTACCCCCATTTTCTATATAGCTGCCTTTAGTAAAAAGATTTCCATTGAGTTTTTCAATAATCTGATCTCTTATGTTACCTTCAAAGGTAAGTAAGGCTACTTCTGAATTGTCATTTTGATTATTGAATTTTTGTGCTACTATTTGGCTTTTCTGTTTTTTCCTAAAAAATGGTAATTTCATAATTTCCTCCTGATAATATGTTACTATAATTTTGAATCATGTATGCAGCATCCTATTTTATAGTTATTTATACTTCTTCCCTATCATCTCCACCTCCTCCCTCACCATCTTAACAAGTTCCGGCGGGTTCAAGACCTTCACCGTACGCCCCTGGCTTAAAACCCAGCGAAGCACATCAGGGAGCTGAGTTGTGGTAAATTTAACCAGAACCGAGCCATCCTCATTCTCCGTTATTTCCTGGGTTTCATGCCATTGACGCTCTAAAGCAAACGTTCTTACTTCATTATCAAACAAGAACTCTACAGTATATGGAGTACGCCGGGATGCCCAAATTCCCATCTGTTTATCAAAAAAATCATTAGGGTTAAAATCAGAAGGGATATCGAATACCTTATTAGTTATTACTACCTTCTTGATACGAGAAAATGAAAACACCCTCATTTCTTTTTTTTCATGACTAAAACCCAGAATATACCAGTTTCCACGATGGCAAATCGCATGATAGGGATCCATCATTCTATTCCTGTCAATATCGCCATTTAACCGCAAAAAATCAAAACTTAATGCTTTTTTTGTTTGTAACGCTGTTATAATAGTATTAAAGGTAGTAACATCTATTTTACTTGGCTGGTCGGTAACAAAACTGATATGAGAATTTAAAAAACCCGTATCTACTGAAACATTATTAGGTAATGAGCGTATAATTTTTTCAAAAATAATTTTGAGATTCTTTTCAAGCGGCGTATTACGATATTGATCAAGCATAGGCTCAAAAATGGCAAGAGAAAACAATTCACCTTCTGTAAGCATAACACTTTTTATAAAGAAATTATCATCAGTATAGTAATAACCCCGATGGGTGGTACTATATTCAATCGGCGCATCATACATGACCCTTAAGAATTCAATATCCCTCTGTATTGTCCGAGGATTCACTTCAACTTTTTTTGCCAGTTGAGCGACAGTTGAATATTTACCGGATCTGATTTCCGCATCAATCTCAAAAACGCGCCACGAGCGGACTTTTTCTTCAAATTTTTTAGCTTTCATTTAGACCTATACCACCGCCTCGTACTTCCCAGCCTTAATCTGGTCAAAAATCTGCTCTACCTGGGCTTTAAGCTCCGCATACCCCGGAGTATCAGGCGCATAATAGAAGCCAAACATTGTCATTCCAAGATAAATTTTAGACTTTTCCATTAACAAAAATATACCACAAAATCCCATTCCTAAAAGCCATTTACAATTAGTAGACGAAGTGCCCTCCCATATTTTATTATTTTATTAAATTATTTTCATTAAGGAAGGATATAAAATTATCTATTATTTGGCGATTTCTATTTTCAATGTTTTCTTCAGTGAAATCTATGTTACCTTCTGATAATTTTACTAATTCCTTAATTTGAGTCCCCTTCTTCAGTTGTCCCTTACTGTTGGTAAAACCTTGATAATATTTTATCTTGTCCGAAAATCTGTAATCGGATGCACGAATGTTAATTCTTTTTTCAAGTAAAGCCTTATTTCCAAGAGATTCAAGATTCTTTTCGTTCTTTAGAGTTTTATGATTTTCCTGACGTTTTCTTGCAAAAATATGTTCTATCTCAAAGATAGTCTCTGCTGACGGTAATGATTGCTCATTATTGGTGAATGCCCACCACGTCAACATTGATTTCGTGATTGGTCTGCCATTACTAAATACATAATGTTCAAAAGCATTTTTTGTATTATTAAAATCAAACTTATAACCGGCAAATTCTACCGATTTGCCATTTACAATATTTAACATTTCTGCAAATACCGGTGTTCGCAAAGCATTCACTCCGGGATTAACTATTGCATAAGTCCATATAAAAGCAATAATTTTAGTTAGGAAATTTTCAAACTTATTATCATCAAGTTTTTCATTTGAATCTTTATTATGCATAAAATAAACCGACACAAAATAATTCCACATCCCATTGGGAGCATAGTTTAATGTAAATAATTTTCGTAAAATTTTATCAGAAAACCTTTCACTATTTTGATTTGACACATCTTGCCAAAAATTAGCAAGAATCTTAAGATTATTAAATGTGTCGGCTCGTTTAAGTAAACTATATTTATCGCGTTCATAAAATTTACGAAGTGCTTCTGTCGTACTGGATTTGATATCTCTTTTTGCACGTTCATAATACATATACCTTGTAAACAATTCGTCCATTGGGGTTCCGGTTGTTGGATAAAATATTTCCCCACATATTTCCTCAAGTTCCTTCCATTGAACAATAAAACTATCTTTTTCCCCTTTCTCACCATAGAATTTATAAAATTGTGCCTTGAATATGTCAGCATCTGAAAGAGGCAATCCGCGATCATTAAGAGTTGAAAAAATTCTCAGTGCAGTATCCTGGGATTCTGCATCAATTGGCAGTAGAATACAATTGCCCAATATCCTTGCCGGAAGATATGCAAAATATGCAGGATACTCTGATAAAAATTGATCGATTTTTTCCTGAAAAAAACGAAAATTCTTTGCATAATTACTTTTTTGTTCTTTCTTTACTTCACCATTTTTCAAAATTTCAAGAAACTCTTCTTTATCATTATCGGTTGCCACTTCTGAATTTATTTTCAATTTATTTACATCTGCTATTCCAAAGGCATTCGTTTTCCAAATACATTGCGAAATCATCTCTCGTGTTTTTTTAGAATTTTCGTCTTGCATTTTACCAAATTTAACATAAAAAGCCCGCAACAATAGCATTAAAGTAGTCAGACGCTGTTGTCCATCGATTATCTCCATTTTGTCATTTTCGTTTTTATAAGTTACAATAGAACCTAGAAAATATTCCTCATTATCATTAAAATTTTCATAATTATTATCAGGAATAGCAAAAGAAAAAATGTCATCCCAAAGTGTTTGACACTGCTCTTCCTCCCATGCATAAGGTCTTTGATAGTCGGGAATAAGAAAGTCAGACTTCTTATCTGAGAATAATAACATAATGGTCTTTTGATCTACGTTTAGTTTAGACATAATCGACTTTATACCATTCTTTTAGAATTTTATCAAGTGTTTATTTTTTAAATAAAAGCTATGTCTATATGGAACGCGTCAAAGTGCGCTTTGAATCACGATCACATTGAACCCCCACTTCTACAAAACCCCAGTTTGCGTGTATACTGATTAGATATGGAATTTACTCAAGAATTTATCACCAACCTCAAAGTCAACGAAGTGGAGCTCATGCGGCGCATTGCCGGGGAGCTCAATATCAACATAAGCCAGGTTTCGACGGTAGTCGGCCTTTTGGGCGAGGGGAGCACGGTTCCCTTTATTGCCCGGTACCGCAAGGAAAAAACCGGCAGTCTGGACGAGGTGCAAGTGCGGGATATCGAACACCATTTCTCAAGCGGCACAAATCTTGAAACCCGGCGCATCGAAATCATCCGGGGTATCTTTGAACAGGGTAAGCTTACCGAGCCCCTCTATGAAAATATTTCGAAGGCCGCAACCCTTGCGGAGCTGGAAGATATTTATGCGCCCTATAAGCGCAAAAAGAAAACCCGCGGTATGGCCGCCGAAGAGAAGGGCCTTGGCCCCCTTGCCGAAGCAATGAAAGAACTTGACGCAGGCGCGCTCATGGCGAAGGCTGCGGAATTCATACGCGAAGATGCGGAGCATCCCGAACTGTCGGTGGCCAGCGCTGAGGATGCGCTTCAGGGAGCCATGGACATTATTGCGGAACAGGTTTCGCAGGACCCTGAAAACCGCGCCGGCGTCAAATCGTTCTACCTTAAAGACGGGAAGATCATCATCAAGGGATCGGGCAAGACGGGCCTGGGGGATGAAGACGCCAAAAAGACTTCCACCTATCAGATGTACTTTGACTACACCGAGGCGCTTTCGCAGATTAAGCCCCACCGGGTACTGGCGGTGAACCGGGGCGAACGCGAAGGCGTGTTGGAAATCACGATTGATGTTGATGAAAACACTGCGGTGGAATTGCTGCAGGGCAAGTATACGCTTCACAATGATTATCACAAGACCGCAGTAGAGGACGGCCTCAAGCGGCTTCTGTCTCCTGCGGTTATACGGGAGATACGGGGCGACCAGGGCGATACTGCGGACGATCACGGCATATCGGTGTTCAGCCAGAATTTGAAAAACCTCCTCATGACTCAGCCCATTAAGGGCACGCGGGTACTGGGCGTTGATCCTGGCATACGCACCGGAACCAAGTGCGCGTTTTTGGACGACACGGGAAAATACCTGGCGAATTTCGTCATCTATAACCACAAAATTGAAGAGGCCAAAAAGCTCATCCTCGAAGGGGTTAAAAAATACGATATCCAGCTTATCGCGGTGGGAAACGGCACGGGCAGCAAAGATGTGCAGGAAGTTGTCTCCCAGGTGATTACTGAGAATAACCTTGAAGTGCTGTATACCGTTGTGGACGAGGACGGCGCTTCGGTGTATTCGGCCAGCGATATTGCGCGGGAAGAATTCCCCGAGCTCGACCTTACCATACGGGGCGCCATTTCCATTGGCCGCCGCCTGCAAGATCCATTGGCGGAACTGGTTAAGATCGATCCCAAATCAATCGGCGTGGGGCTTTATCAGCACGACGTGAACCAGAAAAAACTTTCGGAAACTCTGGATGAGGTGGTTTCGTCGGTGGTGAATAATGTGGGGGTCAACCTCAACACCGCCAGCGCTTCACTTCTCAAATATGTGTCGGGCATCAACAGTTCCCTTGCGCGGAAGATCGTGAAGTACCGCGACGAGAAAGGAAAGATCGCAAGCCGTGACGAACTGGTGACGGTGCCGGGCATGGGGCCGAAAAGTTTTGAACAGTGCGCAGGGTTTTTAAAGATCCCCGAGAGCGCAAACCCCCTGGACAATACCTGGGTGCATCCTGAAAATTACGAAGCCGCCCGGGTGATACGCGAAACCATTACCGCTACGGGGAACCTCTCCAAAGAGATTTTGGCTGAACTGAAAGAGAAGCACAATCTGGGGGACACCACCCTCAACGACATTGTAGAAGAACTCAAAAAACCCAACCGCGACCCCCGCGACGGTTACCCCAAGCCCATCATGCAGAAAGGGGTGCTCACCTTTGAGGATCTCCACGAAGGCATGATGGTCACGGGGAAGATCAAAAACGTGGTGGACTTCGGCGCTTTTGTGGATCTGGGAATCAAAGAAACCGCCCTGGTGCATATCTCGGAATTGTCGGATCATTTTATCAAAGATCCTATGGATCTTGTGAAGGTGGGAGATGTGCTGGAGTTCCGCATCATTTCCCTGGACAACGACAGACGCCGCATCGGCTTGAGCAGGAAGACCGAACGGAGTACTGCGCCCACCCCGGATAGCGGCGCCAAGAAGAATGTTGTCGCGGTTAAGGCGGGTGGCGCTTCCCAACAGGCAAAGCCCCAGGGGCCGAGGCCCCAGCAGACACAAGGCAGCAAACCCGGCGCGGCCTCGCCTCAAGCGCCAAGGCCGAACAAGGGTTCTGACAGGAACCAGGGGGTCCAGCTCAGGCCCGATGATGACGGCACCATGTACAATCCCTTTGCCGAGGCTTTCAGGAAGATGCAGGAAAAAGGAAAAAAATAGAGCATGAAAGATGCCATACTGAATGTCGCCGCCGGTGTATACCCTAAGTCAAAAATCTATACATGAGGATTGAATCATGTATAGATTTCTTAATATTTTATGCATGATAAAGTCATTACAACTGCACATCATGCACATTTGAAAGAAGCTTGTATAAGTCCCGATTAATGTAAAAATTATCTTTCCATAATTTCTGTTTTTCCAATATGCCGATCCGTACCAGCTCCTCAAGATATTTTGCCGCGGTCACTCTGGTCACTTTTAGGTCATTTTCTACAAATTTGATTTTAGTATAGGGGTGCCTGAATATATTATTCAATAAATCCTGGCTATAGATTCGCTTTAGCTCACCCCGCAATTTTCGTTTTTGTGACAACATGAGATTTTTTATCTGTTTGATAATTTGTGTTGTTTGCAGGGCTGTTTTTTCTATGCCATCAAGGATAAATAACACCCATTCTTCCCAAGCATTATCCGTACGTACTTTCTGCAGAAGGCTATAATAAAGGCTTTTATTTTGGTTGATGTAACGACTCAAATAGAGAATTGGAAAATCAAGAAGACCTTCCTTTACTAAATAAAGTACATTTATTATGCGTCCTGTACGCCCGTTTCCGTCATAAAAAGGATGGATGCTCTCAAACTGATGATGAATAATTGCCATTTTAATAAGGGGATCTAAATCAGATATTGAAGGGTCATTGATAAATTTTTCAAGATTACTCATTAACGATACAATTGTATCATAGTCTTGAGGTGGCGTATAAACAGTTGTACCAGTTTGTTCATTCTTTAGTTCCGTTCCTGGCAATTTTCGAAATCCTGCTTTAGTTTCCACCAGGATAGCCTGAATATCCAAGATCTGATTTATAGACAGAAAGCCCCTTTTTTTTAATATATCAAACCCGCTTGTAAGGGCATGGGCATAATTATATACTTCTTTTGCAGCAACAGTTTTGAATGTTTGGGAATAAAAATCTGATTGGAATATATCATCCTGAGTGGTAATAATATTTTCAACCTCGGAACTGCTTTTTGCTTCCTGTAATGAGAGGGTTCTAATAAGAATAGATTCATTCGGAATACTTAAAGCGCTTCCTTTCATTTCTGCCAGGGCACTGCGTGCAAAGGCGATTTTTCTTAAAACTACTTTTGATTCAACATCAATGGCAAGCGGTAATACTGGTATATTGTAATTGTCCATAACTAATATCCTTACTTGAATAAGTATAACAAACTATTCAGGATAGGGTAAGAGGCTTTATAGAGCATGAAAGATGCCATACAGAATGTCGCCGCCGGAATTTTCATCAAAGACCGCCAGGTGCTAATCGCCCAGCGGAACCGGACGACCCGTAACCCCGCGTTTCGGGGACTCTGGGAATTCCCCGGCGGCAAGCAGGAAGAAGGGGAAACCATCCTCCAATGTCTGGAAAGGGAAATTATGGAAGAATTTGCAGTCCGGTGCAGGGCAGACAAAATCCTCATCGAAAGCCCCTACGCCTATGATTTCGGCGCCATCAACCTGGTGGGAATCTCCGGGGAACTTCTCGACGAAAACCTGACCCTGACCGTCCATGACGCATACCGTTGGGTACGGATCGAAGACCTGCCCAATTATGCCTTCCCTCCTGCGGATCTGCCGTTGATAGAGCATATAAAAAATCTGCGATAAACCGTGTTTTCCGTCTTGTCTTTTTTATCTGATATGCTATATTCAATCCATGATAACCGAAATCAATATTTCCGAATTCCGGGCAGACCTGGAGGCCGCTGTAAAGTCACTTGAATCCAAATACAGCGTGCGGATTGAATTTGGGCCTATCAGCTATAACGAGGCAATACTCTCCAGCAGGATGGACGCAAAAACCGTTGTAAACGGCGAGGTGATGGTAGACCCAATAGTCGAACTGAATGCGCTCCGCTATCTGCTGCGTTTTGGCCGCAAAGCAGAAGGGAAAATAATCGGAGCTGCCGTTGAATTGGACAGCGGGAAGCGGGGAAAGATCGTTGACTTTTCGAACCGGAAGAAAAACGAACCCTTTACGGTCGAGGTAGATTCCAAGTTGTACGCCATTCCCCTGGGGGTCATTAAAAAATTTCTGCCAAGCGACTAAGGCATCGGCAGAACTTGATCAAAGCCCCTGCCACGCCTAAGATGATTTTGTAATTATGCTGTTAACCATAAGCTATCAGGGAGAGAACGCCGCAGACCTTGGCTACCTGCTCCACAAAAATCCCAACCGGCCCCAGACTGTAGACCTTGCAGTGGGAAGGGCCCATGTGTTCTACCCGGAAGTCCTGCCTGATCGCTGTACTGCCGCCCTGCTTCTGGATATTGATCCTCTCGATCTTGCCAGGGGGAAAGTTGGCTCCAAGGCAGGCGGTCTTTTTGATTATGTTAACGACCGTCCTTATGTAAGTTCCTCCTTTATGAGTACCGCAATTTCCCGGGCTTACGGAACCGCTCTGGCGGGGCGCTGCGAAAAACGGCCGGACCTGGCGGAGGCGGAACTGGATTTGACAGCGAATGTAACGATGCTCCCCTGCCGGGGGGATACGGAACTGCTGGAAAAAATTTTTAAGCCCTTGGGCTATGAAGTCAGTTTTACTACTGAATTACTGGATGAGGAATTTCCCCTCTGGGGGCAAAGCTGCTATGTGAACCTGTGTCTCCGGGGGAAGAAGCGGCTGCGGGATCTGCTCAGGCATCTTTATGTGCTTATTCCGGTATTTGATCTCCGCAAGCATTACTGGATCGGGGATGACGAGGTGGACAAACTCCTTGTTCACGGTGAAGGCTGGCTGGAGAATCATCCCGCCAAGGCCCTTATCACCCGCCGGTACTTCAACAGGCTGCAACGCTATACCCGGATAGCCCTGGACAGGATGGATAATGGCGAAGGCGGCCCGGGGGATATTTCCGCGGATGCAGTTGATCCGACACTTGCAGTTCCCTTTGGGACAGAACCCTTTGTCCCCCTGAATACCCTGCGGCTGGAGGCGGTACTGAAGGTACTCAAGGAAAGCGGCGCCCGGTCGGTACTGGATCTGGGCTGCGGGGAGGGGAACCTGCTCCGTTTGTTATTGAAGGAAAAATGCTTTGAAAGGATAGCCGGGGCCGATGTGTCGGGTTCGGCGCTGGAACGGGCAGGGGAACGCTTAAATCAGGCTGTTTCCCCGGACAGCGGCCTCCCAACGGCGCTCCCGGAAGGACAAAAGAAGCGCCTCAGCCTTTTTCAAAGTTCCGTTACCTACCGGGACAGGCGCTTTGAAGGATACGACGCTCTTGCGCTTGTGGAAGTAATGGAACATCTGGATGAAAACCGTCTGGACGCCTGTGCTTCGGTGATCTTCTCCTGCGCCGCGCCGGAAACCGTGGTGATCACCACCCCCAACAGGGAGTACAACAAAAATTATCCGGTCCTCGGCGAAAGGCTGCGCCACAGCGACCACCGTTTTGAATGGAACAGGGCGCAATTCCGCACTTGGGCGGAAAAGATCGCCGCCCGTTACGGTTATCTTTTCCGCATTGAAGAAATCGGCGAAACAGATGAAGAAGCGGGCGCTCCGACCCAGATGGGGGTTTTCACCAAATGCATACACCCTGTGAATTTCAATTGGAAGCAAACTTGAAAAATTTGCAATTGATTATCCCCGAACTGTGTGTTGTTGCCCTGGTGGGCGCATCGGGCAGCGGGAAGTCTACCTTTGCACGCACTCATTTTAAGCCGACGGAAGTTCTCAGTTCCGATTATTTCCGGGGCCTTGTTTCCGACGACGAAACGGATCAGAACGCCACCCCTGCGGCTTTCGACAGCCTCTACTATGTGGCCCGCAAGCGTCTTGACGCGGGGAAGCTCACGGTCATCGACGCCACCAATGTGCAAAAAAAATCCCGCGAGGCGCTTATCAATCTTGCCAGGGAGCAGAATCTTTTGGCCGCTGCAATTGTATTTGATATGGGCGAATCCATCTGTCTGGAACGGAACAAGGCGCGGACGGATCGGAACTTCGGCGCCCATGTAGTGCGGGGGCATATACGGGAATTGAAACGGAGCATCAGGAGTTTGCAGAAAGAAGGTTTCCGCTATGTGTATGTGCTCTCGACCCCTGAAGAAGCGGAGACAGCGGAAATTGTCAGAACCAGGCTCTGGAACGACAAGCGGGACGAAAAGGGCCCCTTTGATATTGTCGGGGATGTTCACGGCTGTTACGACGAACTCTGCGCCCTCCTCGAAAAAATGGATTACACCGTGGATCGCGGGGCTTTTACCGCTCTTCCCCCGGCAGGGCGCAGACTGATTTTCCTTGGGGACCTCTGCGACAGGGGGCCGAAAAACGCGGCGGTGTTAAAGCTGGCAATGAACATGGCGTCTGCGGGGACTGCCCTCTGTGTTCCCGGTAACCACGATGTAAAGCTGCTGCGGAAACTCCGGGGGGCGGATGTCAAGCTGACCCACGGTCTTGGGCTTACGGTGGAGGAACTGGAAAAAGAGCAGCCGGAATTTATCGAACAGGCAATAGCTTTTCTGGACGGTCTTGTGAGCCACTATGTGCTCGATCAGGGAAGGCTGGTAGTTTCCCACGCGGGGCTTGCGGAAAAACTCCAGGGTCGCAGTTCCGGCAGGGTTCGGGAATTCTGCCTTTACGGGGAAACCACCGGTGAAACCGACGAGTTCGGCCTCCCGGTCAGGATCAACTGGGCGGAAGAATACCGGGGCCGGGCCCTGGTGGTATACGGCCATGTTCCTTCAAGGGAAGTCCGTTCCCTGAACAATACGGTGTGCATCGACACGGGCTGCGTCTTTGGAGGCAAGCTCAGCGCCTACCGTTACCCCGAAGGGGAATTGGCCGAAGTAGAGGCCCTGCAGGAATACTACGCTCCGACAAAACCACTGGATATGGCGGATACATCCGCAGACGGCGGCGCGGAGGGAAACAGCGGGGAACTCCGGATCAGCGATGTTCTGGGGAAGCGGCATATCACCACCCGGCTCAACCGAAGTGTTACCATCAGCGCCGAGAGCAGTTCCCTTACCCTGGAAATCATGAGCCGCTTTTCCGCAGACCCCCGGTGGCTCATATACCTTCCCCCCACCATGTCCCCCTGCGGAACCAGCAAACGTGAAGGCTACCTTGAATACCCCGAAGAAGCCTTTGACTATTTTCTGACCCAGGGTGTATCCCAAGTGATATGCGAAGAAAAACACATGGGTTCCCGGGCGGTGATGATCCTTTGTCGGAACGCCGAAATTGCCTGGGCGCGCTTCGGCATAGAAGACTTGACGGGCAGTGGCATTGCCGGTAATTCCGCAGAGGCCCCCGCCGGGATTATCTATACCCGGACAGGCCGGCATTTCTTTGACACTCAAGCTTCCCCGGAGACTCTCATCCTCTCCCGTCTTGCAAATGTTTTGGACAAAAGCGGTTTCTGGGATGCCTTTTCTACCGGCTGGGTATGCCTGGATACCGAGCTCATGCCCTGGTCGGCCAAGGCCCGACAGCTCCTGATAGAACAATACGCCCCTGCGGGCAGATCGGGCAGAAGCGGACTGCGGGAGGCTATCGCGGCCCTGGAACAGGCTGTCGCTCACAATCAGACCGCTCCGGATCAGGCGGGTCCGTTAGCAAACTTGCCGCCGGCAAATCCGCCGCCCAAAACCGCCGATGCACAGGGCCCCCGGTCTATGGACATTGCCGGAGTACTGGAGGAATTCCGGGAACGGGGAAAATACCTCGAACTCTATACTCAAGCTTACCGCCGTTACTGCTGGCCGGTTAATTCGGTTGACGATTACCGTATCGCCCCTTTCCATATTCTGGCCACCGAGGGCAAAGTCTGGAATAGCGAAAACCATCTGCGCCACCTTGAGGTGATCCGGGAGTACATGACCGGCGTTGATCCGCTTTTTATTGCCACCAATCACCTTGCGGTGGATCTGAGCGATTCCGCTTCCCGTGAAGCGGGGATAGCCTGGTGGCAAGCCCTTACCGAAAAGGGCGGAGAGGGCATGGTGGTAAAACCCCTGGATTTTATCGCCAGGGGCAAGGACGGCATACTCCAGCCTGCCGTCAAATGCCGGGGCCGTGAATACCTGCGGATCATCTACGGTCCGGAGTACACCGATCCTGCCCGGCTCAACCGCTTGCGCAGCCGTTCACTGGGAAAGAAACGCCGCCTCGCCCTGGATGAGTTCAGCCTGGGCATGGAAGCCCTGGAACGCTTTGTTCAAAAGGAACCCCTGCACCGTATCCATGAATGTGTATTTGCCGTGCTGGCCCTGGAGAATGAGGAAGTTGACCCCCGGCTGTAAGTGCGCTAAGCAAAGTATCCTAATATATATTTTCCATCATTTTACGGGACCCAAAAAATCAAGATACAGCCTATAATTCTCCCCGTCAAAGCAGACAAAAATCACCCTGGCAATCCCTGGAGTTTCGGGCAGGGTCCTCTTGATCGTGTTTACGGCAATTTCAGCGGCTTGTTCTTTGGGGTACCCGAAAACACCGGTACTGATATTCGGAAAAGCGATGCTGGAAAGTCCCGCCTCTTCTGCGAGGATCAGGCTTTTCCGGTAGCAGGAAGCCAGCAAGTCCGGTTCTCCTCGGGTACCGCCATGCCACACAGGCCCAACGGCATGAATCACTTTTTTACAGGGAAGCTGGCCGGCGCCGGTAATAACAGCATCTCCCGCAGGGCAAGGGCCGCCAGGATTATCTTTTCGGGATTTGGCAATTTTAAGACATTCCTCAAACAGTTCAGGCCCTGCAGCCTCATGGATGGCGCCGTCCACCCCGCCTCCGCCCAAAAGGCCTGAATTGGCGGCGTTAACTATTGCGTCTACAGCAAGCGTGGTAATGTCTCCCCGGATTATTTCGATAAGTCCCATTACATTCACCTCTCTTCAGTGATTGCCAGAAAACGGTTGATGAGCGTTATCAGACTGCGTGTTTCGTTTTTGCCGAAGCGGCTGATAATTCCTGCAAGCCGTTTTTCGGTTTCCTTCTCTGTCTTTTCGATAAAGCGGGTTCCTTTTTCGGTGAGGGAAAGCACAATGCATCTCCGGTTTTCTTTGTTGATTTCACGGGTCAAAAAACCTTTTTTTTCAAGGACGGCAAGCATTTGCGAAACCGCAGGTTTGGTAACGGATAGTGCGTTCCTGATTTTTTCACCGCTCAAATCCCCTTTGTGTTCCTTAATATAATAAAGCAGGGTAAATGACACGAGACTCATCTCATCTTCTTTGGGAGGAACAGCGGGACGGAATGTGTGGGTAAATTTTTTTAACATGAAAAGGGAATGCAGTAATTCATTGTGCAGTTCATTTTTCATGATGCTTGAGCTCCCTTAAAAGACCAAACACCAAAATAAGCGCAACCACGGTAGTAGCTATATCAGCAATGGGCTGTGAAAACACGAAACCCTCGAACCCCCAAAAATGATTAAGCACATACAGAAGGGGGATATAAAACAAACACTGTCTTCCCAGCGATACGATCATCCCCAGTACCGGCTTTCCAAGGGCTTGAAAGGTTATCATAATCGTCATCTGGATACCCATAACAGGAAGCCCGAACAGAAAAGCGTGTAAAAAGCTTGCCCCTGCCGCAATTGTTTCGGCGTCATTGATAAAAAGCGCAATGATGCCCCGCCCCGCCAGGGCAAAGGCGCCGACAAAGAATAACGCCAAAGCAGTGGTATACACAAGGGTTATTTTCATGCCCTTTTTGAGACGCTTATAGTTTTTAGCCCCGTAGTTAAATCCCGCAAAGGGCTGGTACCCCATGGCCAGCGCCATTATCAGCATAAAGCTTAAACTTTCCACTCGTATGGTAACTCCCATGCCGGCAATTACCATGTCTCCGTAACGCGCGGCCATGAGATTCCGCAGCGCCATGGCAAGGCTCATCACGATATTTGAAAGCGCCGAGGGGAGTCCGATTTTGAAAATTTCTCCGTATATTTTTCCGGAGGGTTTAAAATCGCGGGGATGTATCGAAAGCATGGTATGGGGGGACATAAAACACCACAGGAGATACCCAAGTGAAGCGGCCTGTCCTATTACGGTGGCCCATGCCGCGCCTGCGGTTCCCATGTTAAAACCCAAAATAAACACCGGGTCAAGAATGATGTTGAGGATGATACCGATGAGTGTGCCAATCATCGCCTTATCGGTGGCGCCTTCGCTCCTGATTTGCCCCGACAACGAAATATTGAGCAGCGCAATTACAATAAACGCGGAAATAATCGAAAAATAACTATCCGCGTGCGCAAAGGTTACGTCACTCGTTCCGATGATGTGTAAAATCGGCTTACGGAACAAAAGCAGCGCAATCGTAATAACAAGGCCTGCCATGATAGTCGTGTAAAAAGATACCGCGTTGGTATGTTTTGCAGTTTCCGTTTCCTTCGCGCCGAGCATACGGGAGATATAACTTGACGCCCCCACGCCGAATATGTTCCCGATACCCTGGGACACCATAAAAAGCGGCATTGCCAGCGAAATGCCCGCCACCATGTTCGGGTCGCCGGTCTGCCCGATAAAAAACGTATCGGTCATATTGTAGACCAGCTGGGCGATCATGCTGAACATCATCGGAAGCGCAAGCCTGATAATGGCGGCCCAAACCGGAGTTGATTCCATTAGATGCAAGTTCTTGTTGCCCAACTGTGCCATTGTTTGCCTCGCAATTATTAACATTTGAATAGTTAAGATATTAACTTTAAGATAGCATAAGCCGCTCATCATGACAAGGGGGGCTTGATTTCGCTGGATACATTGGCGATAAAATCATTTTTTCTGTCTTTCCGGCATGGCGCGATACGGACCGAAAAACCGCCCTTCCCCTTGCAAAATTGCCCCTATACGTTTAAATGGAATCGTTCTATCATTGGATTTCAGGACAAAAAAGGGGGATTTTCATGGCTTTAGAGAAAAAAAAGAGGACCTTCAGTATTCTGTTCAAAATCG
The DNA here is from genome assembly GCF_000214355.1 of Leadbettera azotonutricia ZAS-9. Lineage (GTDB taxonomy): Bacteria > Spirochaetota > Spirochaetia > Treponematales > Breznakiellaceae > Leadbettera > Leadbettera azotonutricia. The sequence goes on from NC_015577.1 coordinate 3,621,826, forward strand.
CAGGGGTGGCGTCAGGTTTGGTTTTAATAACCATAATTATTTTGGCGATTTTCAGCATACGGGACTTGCAGAAAATAAGCCTCGAAACTGCGACTACGATTGCCCGGAGCAAACTGTCCGGCGATATAAACGCTCTGCAGGATGTGATCGACCTCGAATACGGCCGGCTCAGAATGCAGGACGGAAAGCTCTGCGACTCCGATGGCAAGCCCCTGGATGGCCGCACTGAACTCATTGATGACATCTCCAAAGACCTGGGGGTGGTTGCCACCATCTTTGTAAAAGAAGGAAACGATTTTAAGCGCATCACAACCAGCATAGTGGATGATACCGGGAAGCGGGCTGTGGGAACCATGCTGGGAACCGGCAGCGCCGCCTATGGACCCATAACCCGGGGCGAATCCTATGTAGGAAATGCCGCGATCCTGGGCAAAGCCTATCTTGCGGCTTATCATCCGGTTTTCACTACCGGCGAAACAGGCAACGCTGGTGATATCATCGGGGTATACTTCATAGGGTTTGAATTGTCTGAAGTGCAGGATCTCATCAATACCGGGACCCGGACAGGAGTGATACAGATAGTCATCATTTCCGTAATCCTGCTTGTAGTTTCGGTGATACTCAACCTGTCCCTGTTCAAAGGCATTATCGTCAATCCCATCAACAAAATAGTGGCACAGCTCCAGCAGGTTTCTGAGGGGAACCTGACCCTAAAGCTCGACATCAAGAGCAATGATGAGTTTGGAAACATGGCCATCTACAGCAACCGCATGGTGGAAAACATGAAGAGCCTTGTAGGTTCAATTGTCACGCAGTCCAATAAGCTCCTCGAGATAGGCACCAGTCTGGCATCCAGCATGAACCAGACTGCGGCTGCAATACACGAAATAACTTCCAATACCGAAAGCATGAAAACCCAGGTGGTCAATCAGGCGGTAAGTGTGGATCAGTCTTCGACCTCTATGGAAGAGATCACCAAAAACATCGAAGAACTCAATGGGCATATCGGCCGACAGACCGGGGACATTGAACGTTCCTCCGCAGCAGTGGAAGAGATGCTTGCCAATATTTCCTCGGTTACCCGGACTTTGAATACAAACATGGATAATGTGCAGGAGCTTGCGGCAGCCTCGGAAAATGGCCACACTAGCATCATCGAGGTATCCCAGGATATCCAGGAAATTGCAAAAAACTCTGAGGGCTTAAAAGAGATCAACTCCGTGATAGCCAACATTGCCAGCCAGACCAACCTCCTTTCCATGAACGCAGCCATCGAGGCTGCCCATGCGGGCGAATCGGGCCGGGGTTTCGCAGTAGTGGCCGACGAGATACGCAAGTTGGCGGAAAGTTCCAATGTCCAGGCCAAGACCGTTTCCCAGGTGCTCAAAAAAATCCAAGCTTCAATACAGAAGATCACAGTTTCTACCAATGATGTGCTGATCAAATTCGGGAATATGGCAGAGGACATCAAAACCGTGACCAACCAGGAAGAGCAAGTAAAGGCCGCCATGGAGGAACAGAACGCAGGAAGCAAGCAGATCCTGGACGCTATCGGCGGCCTCCACGACAAGAACCAATCCGTTAAATCGGGCTCCACTGTCATGCTTGCCAAAAGCGCTGAAGTCATTGAAGAAAGCAAAAAGCTTGAGATGATCACTTCCGAGATAACCACCGGCATGGACGAAATGGCTGCGGGGGCGCGGGAAATCAACCAGGCTGTGCAGGAAGTGAATAAAATCAGCCTGGAAAACCGCGAAAGCATCCAGGCCCTGATTGCAGAGGTAACCAAATTTAAGGTTTAATGGGATCATATTGATTCTTGAAGAAGGCTTTCGTTTATGTCCCAGATAAGCTGGCTCTGGACTTACTTGAAGGGAAATCGGGCTCGCCTGACAGCGGGCTTTTTCCTTTCCGCAATCACCTCGGGGATGATCATCCTCAACCCCATGCTCTCGCAGCGGCTCATTGACGATGTGATAACCCCGGGGAATACCAAGCCCCTCATCCCCCTCCTGGCAACCATGCTCGTCATACAGGTTACCCGCCTTAGCCTGCGGTACATCATGCACAATTTCTGCTTCGAGTTTGAAAGCAATATAGCCATGACGATCCTCAGGCATGATATGTTCAAGATGGTTCAGGGCCAGGACTTCCGCTTTTTGGGGAAATTCCCTACAGGCAACCTCATGACCCGCATGACCCAGGACCTGGACAGGGTGCGCCATACGGTTGCCTGGGTGACCTTTATGTTTGTGGACTCGGTGGTGCTTTTTGCTGCCGCGTTCACCTTCCTGCTCTTTGTGAACTGGCAGCTTGCCCTCTGTTTGACCTCCATTACCCCCTTTATCCTCTGGATAAGCCACCGTTTCATGAAGATCATCAGGCCCCGCTTCGTGCTGCTCCGTGAAAAGCTCACCGATTTGGGGACTGTGGTTACCGAAAACATCGACGGCAACAGGGTGGTCAAGGCTTTTGCCCGGGAAGATCATGAAATCAGGAAATTTGAAGTCCATAACGCCGAATTCCGGGATGTAAGCTGCGAAAACGCCATCATTGCGGCCCGCTACAACCCGGCGCTTGAAGGGTTGAGCCAGCTTCTCCTGGTCATCACCCTGGTTGTCGGGGGGATCTTCCTGATAAGAGGCCAATTGACCGCAGGCCAGTATCTTTCGTTCTCTTCCCTTACCTGGGCTTTGGCAGGGCCCCTAAGGATGATGGCTGCCCTGCTTGCCGATATTGAACGGTACAACGCCACTGCCACCATGCTGAAGGAAGTGGTGGAAGCCCCCCAGGGCTACCATGACAGTCCCGATTCCCTGGAACTCAAGGAAAGGCCCGCAGGGGGGATAGAATTCAAGGATGTGAACCTCATCATCAACGGGAATTCCATACTGAAGGATGTGAGCTTTAAAGCCTGTCCAGGAGACACCATAGGCATCCTGGGCAGCACCGGCTCGGGCAAGACTTCGCTCATCAACCTCCTGACCCACTTCTATGAACCTACTTCAGGGGAGGTGCTGCTGGACGGGGTGGATGTGCGGAAGTACACTCTCTCGTCGCTGCGCCGCAACATAGGGCTTGCCATGCAGGATGTGTTCCTCTTTTCCGATGCGGTCAAGGGCAATATCGCCTACGGCAGGCCCGAACTGGACGAGGAATCGATTGTCAGGCGGGCAGTCCAGGCGGACGCCGATCATTTTATCAGGCAGATGGAAAAAGGCTACGAGACCCTGGTAGGCGAACGGGGAACGGGGCTTTCGGGGGGCCAAAAGCAGCGCATTGCCCTTGCCAGGGCTTTGGCAATTTCACCTGCCATCCTCATTCTTGACGACACCACTTCGGCGGTGGACAGCGAGACTGAACAGTACATACAGGATCAGCTGCGGAACCTGGACTTCCCCTGCACCAAGATCATCATAGCCCAGCGCATATCGTCATTCAGGGGGGCGAACCAAATTCTTGTCATGGACAAGGGCCGCATCGTGGAGCGGGGCCGCCATGAAGAGCTCCTCAAGAACAAGGGTTTCTACCATTATATCTGGAGCCTCCAATACAATGCCGGCACAGAAGCAGGATGGAACCGCGAAGCCGGGGGGGCAAACAATGAAGCGTAAAAAATTCGACCCCCAGAAAACCGCCCAGGGCCAGAACCGTTACGACGAAGACGAATACCTGGACGAGAAGGTCAGCCTCTTCAATATCAAGCGCTGCTTCGATTATCTTGCGAAGGTCAAGAACCACCTCACTACGGCTCTGCTTCTTTCGGTGGCGGGGAACCTTGCAAGCCTTGTAGGGCCCCTCTTTATACAGCGGGCTTTGGATGTGGCAGTCCCCAATAAGGACTACACCCTCCTCTTTCAGATGGCGGGCCTTTTGGGCGTTTCGATTCTGGTGTCCATAGCCCTGGGGGCAGTGCGGAACGTGCTCGTCGCAAAAGCCGGCGCCGGGATCATCCACGATATCAGGTCGGACCTCTTTGTGCATCTCCAGAGGCTGCCCTTCGCTTTTTATGATTCCAGGCCCCACGGAAAAATCTTTGTCCGGGTGGTGCCCTATGTGAACAGCGTTTCCGACGCACTTTCCAACGGCATCATCAACTTCATCATAGAAGTGCTGAATATCATCTTCATCATCTTCTTTATGTATAAGGTAAGCCCGAGCCTCGCGACTGTAACGATAATAGGCCTCCCTGTGCTTGCCCTCTTTATCTGGACCATCAAGCCCATTCAGAGACGGGCATGGCAGCGGGTGTCGAACAAGAACTCCAACCTCAATGCCTATATCCAGGAATCCATTGACGGCGTAAAAGTGACCCAGGCCTTTGACCGCCAGGACAGGAACATGGCGACTATGGAAAAGCTCACCGATGAACGCAACAAGGAATGGATGAGGGCCCAGTACATTTCCAATACTACCTGGTTCTCCACAGAGACGATTTCGCAGATCGTGTTCTCCTTTGTGTACATCATGGGCGCTTACTGGATGCACCCCATGGCAAGCTTCGGCATGCTCCTGGTAATGGGCAACTATGCCTGGCGCTTCTGGCAGCCCATCATCAACCTTGCAAATATCTACAACACTTTTATTACCGCCATGTCCTATCTGGATCGTATTTTTGATACCATCGCAGAACCGGTGAAGATCAAGGACGCCGAGGGGGCTGTGGAATTCCCCTTTGTCCGGGGCCATGTCGAATTCAAGGATGTGAGCTTTTCTTACGACGGCGCACGAAAAGTGCTTAACCACATTGACTTTGACGGCCACCCCGGCGAGAGCATCGCCATTGTCGGCCCCACAGGCGCGGGCAAGACCACCATCGTGAACCTCCTCTCACGCTTCTACAATATCGAAGAAGGCCAGGTCTGCATCGATGGCCAGGATATCATGAAAGTAACCCTGAAAAGCCTCCGCAGCCAGATGGGCATCATGCTCCAGGATAGTTTCCTTTTTACCGGCACTATTGCCGACAACATACGCTACGGCAAGCTCGACGCCACGGATGAAGAAATACGGGCCGCAGCAAAACTCATAGGCGCCGACAGTTTTATTGACAAGCTCCCCGACGGTTACAACACGAGGATCACCGAACGGGGCGGGGGCATATCCCAGGGCGAGCGCCAGCTTTTGGCTTTTACCCGCACCCTCATCTCCAATCCGCGCATCCTCATTCTGGACGAAGCTACCAGCAGTATTGATACGGGCACAGAACAACTGGTACAGGAAGGCATCAAGGTTTTGATGAAGGGCCGCTCCTCATTCATCATTGCCCACAGGCTTTCTACAATCCGGGACTGCACCAGGATCATGGTCGTCAACGAAGGCCGTATTATGGAAATCGGTTCACATGATGAACTTATGGCCCTGAAAGGCCAGTACTATGAGCTTTGCCGCGCGCAGTATGAATCGTAAACTTGAAGAGGGGATTGAAGCGCTCGGTTTAAGCCGGGACTTTCTCCCCCTTTTGTACAAATACCTGGAAGAGATAGAACTTTTTAATCCCGCCTACGGTCTCGTAAAAGTCAAAGACCAGGATGAATTAGTAGTAAAACACTTACTCGACAGTCTTGCGCCGGCGGGGATAATTTCAAAACTGGCGGAAAAAAACAGGAACACTCCAAAACCGAATGGTACTTCTTCTGCTCCGTTGATTGCCGATGCCGGTTCCGGCGCGGGCCTCCCTGGTATTCCGCTGGCTATTTGCCTGCCGAATGTACAATTTACGCTGATAGAACGCATGGGCCGCAGGGCAGGTTTTTTGCGGGACGCTATTGCAGTACTGGGACTGAGCAATGTTACGGTAGAAGAAGCAGAAATGGAAAAAGCCGAGCCTGCCCGCTTTGATATTATTGTGTTCCGCGCCTTCCGTCCCCTGGAACTGCCCATACTAAAAGGCTTGTTCCACCTCCTCAAGCCCGGCGGCGTACTGGCGGCTTACAAGGGAAGGCAGCAGGCGGTGGAAGAGGAGATGACAGGGGCGGAAAAACTGATGCCCGCTCTTGCGGGGAACTGGGAAAGCATACCCCTGGAAGTGCCTTTTCTTGAGGAGGAGAGGAGATTGGTGGTGATGAGGGCTTAATAATGAAAACAATACACGCCTTTAAGGGGCCCGCATGGTTTTATCGGCTTAAGACCATGCAGAGGCTTTGGTTCTTTTATGCTCTTTTTTTTCTTTTACCCCTTTCACTATGGACAGTGTTTTATTATTTTCAGCTCAATAAAAATATTTCCAACAAATACCGGAATTACTATAGAGAAATAGTGACTGACCGTTTTTCACTTTACAAAGATCGTATTAATGATATTGAGAGTTCCATAGAATTGTTCCAGCAGAATTATTATTTCCTTGATTATGTTGAAGACTGGAATATGTCGGTTGCTGAGCGGGTTGTTTCGTTTAACATCAATATAAGACCTCTTGTCGAGTATATGCTGTCCAGCAATGAATTACTTGATGATATTTTTATTTACAGCAGGCGTTCCAGGCGTATACCACCTTACTACTTTATTAACGAATGGGATAAAAATTTTATCGCACAGGATATCATCAATCCTTTGGGGTTGAAAGAAGCTCTCTGGCAATACCGTATCGACAGTGGCGGTCTATTCTATTGTTACCTGTCTGTTTTCAATAAAGATTTTTCATCCACTTTGGCGGATGTAGTACTCAGCGTGAACGCGTCAAAATTACTCGGTATGCTTTATATGGATATACCCGGCCTGCGGATTTTGATGGTGCAAGCCGGAAAAACATACATCCTTGGCAGGGAAGGAATTAATATTTTTTCCGGGGAGATAAAGTCAAACCATATACAGGAACTTGAACTGCCAGAATTCGGCGCTGTGCTGTATTTTTTTAACGACATATCTTTCTTTTCAAAAGAGGACATACCCGATATTTTGATTCCTGTATTTCTTTTGTTTGCTCTTCTCAGCTCTGTCATACTCGTCAGTTTCCGGCTGATCAACGATGCGTACCGGGCTGAGCTTCGGAGCCGTGATGCCCGTTATTATGCCCTCCAGGCCCAGCTCAATCCCCATTTCCTCCTCAATTCCCTAGAAAATATCAGAATGATAGCCCTCATGCAGCATGACGATGAAACTTCCGGCCTGATTTACAAACTGGCCCGGATCATGAGCTATAGTCTCAGGCAGAACAACCTTGTTTCATCTCTAGCTAAAGAGATTGAGAATTGTCGGAATTATCTTGAACTCTGCATTATGCGCATGGGGAATAATCTCAGTTTTACCATTCAATGTCCTGATGAGTTGAAAAATTTCAGATGTCCCAAATTTCTGCTCCAGCCCATTGTAGAAAATGCTGTGGAACATGCCTTTGATTTCCATTCTGGTAAAAAAATGATTTCAATAAGCGCAGACAAGAACAAAAAAGGAGTTGCCGTCTCGGTGGCGGATAACGGATGCGGAATGAATCCGGAACAGCTTGAAGGTTTGCGGGCTTCTCTCAGGGATTTCCACGAAAAAGACGGGGAAGAGCTGCCCGAGACGAGACACGGAATTGGCATCCTCAATGTCCACGAGCGAATAAAAATATTTTACGGTGATGAATATGGTATTGAGGTAGATAGTTCCGCCGGCGCCGGTACTGTTTTCACCTTAAAACTTGGGTCTCCCTGAAAACCGGTAAATTTGTCAGTGTTTTCTGAAATAGTGTCATCCCGGTGCTGTTGTTGCTATGATATAATTTTATGAACGGAGGAATGTTATATGGAAAATCAATATTTTGAATGCAGTAATAGAATAGTTTTTTCTGTTGGGGCTCAATGCGTCAACCTGGGGTTCCCCAGTCTTGAAATAGACGATGTTCCGGTATCGGGGAAAAATATCCTTTCGAAGACCGGGAGAATATCCGAAAGGGGGGTGGGATTTTTTCCCCTAAGCCTTACAGGCGCCGCGAAGGCAGAAATGGAAGTCCGTCTTTATCCGGGGTTTGTCCGCATCAGGTACCGGCTTGGAGGAAGCGGCGCACGGCTTACCAAGCCAACAAAAAAAGATGTTTTCTGCTATACCTGTTTTGAAATCCCTCCCCAGAGTAAAATCACCGAGGTGCAGCTTAATCAGTATACTAATCTCCGTCATACCTATCTTCCCCAGATCATGGAACGGCCCGAAACTGCATGGCTTGAAAAGACATCTTTCGCCGGTCCGGTACTGCTGGCGGAATACCAGGATCACATCCTGCTCTGTGCCTACGAACACGGTGGTGAATACACGGATAATTTCCTCGGCTTCACTGTTAACCAGGAAACCGGCGCTTATGCAATAAAACTCGAATGCTGCGAGGGTACCTATTGTAATGGAACCTATTTCAGCGATAGGGAACCCTATGTGACTCCTTGGTTTCAAATTGGCCTTTATAAGGGAAACAGCGCTGATATGCTCAAGCAATACCGGAATTTTATACTTCACGATATGCCGGAAAGCCCGGCGTCCAGGACGCCGTATATTTTTTACAATACCTGGAATAACCAGGAACGAAACAGGGCTTTCAGGGGACGGAAATACCTCCAGGATATGAGCACAAAAGAGATGCTGAAAGACATAGATGTGGCTCACAGTATCGGTATTGATGTATTCGTTCTTGACAGCGGCTGGTATAAAAGTACTGGCGATTGGGAGGTAGATCCGAACCGCTTCCCGGATAATTTAAAAGAAATTCGTGCTCATCTTGATAGCTATGGAATGAAGCTGGGACTTTGGTTTAATCCCACCGCCGCTGCGGTGAATTCTCAAATAAACAGGGAGCATCCTGAATACCGAAAACAAATTAATGGCGAAGACCATAATATTGGTCCTGTTTGGGAAACCGAAGAGAGTTACGGTATGTGTCTGGTTTCAGACTATGCCGATTGGTTTATAGAAAAACTGGTGAGCATGGGAGAGCGCTATGGCGTTCGTTACTTCAAATGGGACGGAGTAGATATGGGAGGCTGTACGGCTGATCACCATCATCATGGCGGCCCTGAATCAAGCCCCGAAGAACGTGAGCGGTATTTTCGCTTTCAGTGCGGCCTGGCTCTGACCAGAATCGCTTCCGAAGTGAGCAGACGTCTTCCGGGGGCTATTGTAGATCTGGATGTGACTGAAGGTGGACGCTATGTAGGCCTTGGATTCCTCACGGCAGGAAAATTTTTCCATATGAATAATGGCCCTTACTATCACGATTTAGATATCCCCAACGGACAAACCATCTACCGGGATAACTGGAATGTCTTTTTCTTTGCCGGTGCTGCCAGAAATCAAGTATGCCGTCAGTCCTTGGCCTATGACACTATTATTCCTTCAATACTGTTTCTTACCCACTTCCTGCCAGACGGTCCTTCCTGGGCCAGGCAACATGCGCTTGCGTCTCTCTGCCTGGGGGGCAACGGAATTTGGGGAGATCTCCAGTCCCTTACGGCTGAAGAAATTGAGGAGATGGCATCCACTATCAACCGGTATAAAAAGGTTGCCGGAGATGTAACCGAAGCTTATCCTCTGGTCAGAGGATTTAACGGCGCCAGCCCTGAAATCCATGAAAAAATAAACAGTAAAACCGGAAAAGGACTTGTAGCTGTCTTTACCCGTGAATCGGTGAATGAGATCTATGTAACTCAGCCGCTGACGCGGAATCCTATCATCACCGGCGCCGACAAATGGGAACGCCTCGGGGATGGCAGAATAAAGCTGTTCTTTTCGCTGGACAGGAACGAAGCCAGAATCGTATTCTTTGAATAATTAAATTCTGTAAATTTGTCGGTATTTTCTGGAATACTGTCGCTTTACAGATCCTCTAACCGATAGTAAAGTGAATTATCAGACTTATCATTTGGAGGAAAAAATGAAGAAACGAATTGTATTAATCACTGCCCTTGCTTTGGTAATAGGTTCCATGGTATATGCTGCAGGGCAAAAAGGCAGTTCCCAAGCACAGGCGGGAAGCAAGACAACGGAATTGTCAATGTTTGTAAACTTTTCCTGGTATCCGACCGATTCGTGGACCGGAATTATTCCTGAAGAGATTACTCGAAGAACCGGAGTCCATATTAATGTTACTAGAGCGGTTGACGGGCAGCAGCTCGGTCTCATGCTTGCATCAGGAGATTTGCCGGATCTGGTTTATACGGATGTCTTGTTGGAACGTCTTGCTGATGAATCTGTCTCCTATGCTTATAATAAACTAATTCAGCAGTACACTCCCGATTGGAAAGTTGACAATATGCTTGTTGCCAACGCGCGTCTGCATAATCAGAGTGGGGATAATAATTTTTATTTTATAAAGAATAATTTTAATACTCCCCAGGAATTTAAAGAAAAAGCTCACGGCCTTCAATTGGCGACTTTGATCACAAGAGGGGATATACAGGATGTATTGGGTAATCCTCCTTTGAATACTTTAAATGATTGGTCTAATCTTATGGCCACGGTAAAGGCAAAATACCCCAACCTGATTCCTTTTACATTTGCCAATTGGGGAACCCAACCATTTAAAATCGCACATGGGGTTCCCGATACTGATTTTGGAGAAGAAAATGGTAAGGCTTTCTATCATATCAACAGCCCCTACTACAAAGATTATCTCATCTACATGAATCAGTTTTATAGAAAGGGCTATATGCTTGCTGATAACTATTCTCTCTCGGCTACGGACGCTGAAGCTTTATTCTACAATGGGCAGACTTTTTCAAAATCCGGTGCGTCTGGCTTTGAACCTTACACCTCCGGGGTACAAGCTCAAAGAGTGGATCCCAAAGCATATTCGAATAATGTGTTAATTTTAAGTCCAAGATCAAAATATTACCGTGTGAGTACCGGATGGGCCGGTATAGCTATCACAAAAAAATCCAAAAACCCTGAAGCGGCGATTAAATTTATGCAGTTTATGTGGACTATGGAAGGGGCACGATTGGCCAACTGGGGCCGCGAAGGGATTGAATGGACTATGGGATCAAACAATATGCCGGTTTTCAGTAAAGAATGGAATGACGCCTACGCGGATACTCCGGTATTTGATAAAAAATATAATGGTAATTGGTATTTTTCTGCTGATGCCATTACCGAATTTGACGGCCGCGCAGCCGCCTTACCTCCTGAGTACCTGGAATCGTACCAGAAAATGATGCCCTATGCCTACATTTGTCCCTGGTTAGGAGCAGCTATGCCTCAATCGGGAAGCGCCGAACGGGATATCTTTAATAAACTCATTGATATGGTGAAAAGCACGGAAACAAAGTGTATTCTAGCGGAGAATGACACGGAATTTAATAGATATTACAATGAACTTATGAGCAACGCGAAAACAATAGGGGTTGATAAGCTTGAAGTTTATGTGAATGCCCAATTACCCAAATACCGTGCCATGTATCAATAAATAAAGGTTCGAGCATGAACAACAGTATGAAAAATACTGAAAAACCCTGGTGGAAACGTTTATGGGTCCAGCGGGGCTTGCAGGCTTTTGTCTTTGTGGGTATCGCGTACCTTTTTGTCTTTAACGTGATACCCATGGTGGGCCTTATCATCGCTTTTAAAAACTATCATATCCAGAACGGCTTGTTAGGGATGTTTACCGGTGAATGGGTGGGGTTTAAGTATTTTATAGAATTTTTCCATGAATATAATTTCTCGCAAATTTTGCGGAATACCGTGGTCATTAGTTTGTTAAAGCTTATTTTCGGTTTTCCCGTTCCCATCATTCTTGCAATAGCCCTGAATGAAGTACACAACCGCAAAATAAAACGGGTAATACAGACCGCCAGTTACCTTCCTTATTTCATTTCATGGGTTATTGTATCGGGGTTTTGCGTCATTTTTTTGAATACCCGTAATGGTGCGATTAATAGCGTACTTGTAGGCCTCGGTATCCTTGAAAAGCCCGGTAATTTTCTCGGCGGACCCGATTTTTTCTGGACTCTGGCAGTAATTACCGATGTCTGGAAAAGCATGGGCTGGTGGGCTATTTTATTTCTGGCGGCGATTAGCGGCATAGATCCTACTCTCTACGAAGCGGCCATTGTTGACGGCGCCGGAAGGATGTCAAGGATTTGGAATATTACCATTCCCGCCATACTCCCCATAATTACAGTGATGATGATTCTCAATATAGGCGGTCTTTTTAACGGGAACTTTGATCAGAGTTTTCTCCTGGGAAATACCGGTAACAGGGATACTTCTGACATTATCGGGACTTATGTATTTCGTGTCGGCCTTAGTGAGGGACGTTTTGATTACGCTACGGCAGTTGGCATGATCCAGTCCTTAATGTCGGTACTGTTGGTATTTGGGAGCAACAAGCTGTCAAAAAAACTGACAGGCAGCAGCCTTTATTAAGGAAGTATGAATAATGGGAAAAAGAACCATAAGAAAAACCAGAGAAGACTATATCATTAATTTTGTTATCTATTTATTTCTTGGAATTATATTTTTTGTAACCGCTTATCCTTTTTATCTCTCTATAATACTTTCATTTAATGAAGGGATAGATGCCGCCAATGGGGGCATTTACTTTTTTCCCCGGAAATTCACCTTAAGTAACTACCAAGGTTTTCTTACTGATGAGAAATGGATTTTGGCTATCGGGGTAACCACTGTCCGTACCCTACTGGGTACCATTGTAACTACCTTGTTTACCTGTGTTGTGGCCTATGGCCTTGCCCAGGAAAACCTTGTAGGTCGCAAAGTGTATATGACCATAACAATACTCTGCCTGTATTTTTCAGGAGGTCTTATCCCTTATTACATGGTCTTGAGATCTCTTCACCTTATTAATTCTTTCCTTGTGTACATCGTCCCCTCGGCGTTGAACCTGTTTTACGCTCTGGTGGCAATTTCATTTTTTCAAAACCTTCCCAAAGAATTGCATGAATCGGCTCATATTGACGGTGCAGGAGAAATTCCAATTTTTTTCAAAATTATTCTTCCGCTCTCAAAACCTCTCTTAGCAACCATTGCTATTTTTACCGGTGTGGGGCACTGGAATTCCTGGTTTGATTCGGCATTTTTTGTTCAAAACAAGAATCTCCGTACCCTTGGGTATCTTTTGATGGAAGTAATTAACCGAAGCAATTTAAATACCCGGTCTCAAGCATCAATTATGGCCGTAACATCCAATATTGTTCTTACCCCTATGGCCGTACAAGTAACTGCCATGGTAATTGCTGCCTTCCCCATAATGATCATTTATCCTTTTTTACAAAAATACTTTATCACCGGCCTTACAGTGGGTTCGGTAAAGGGGTAAACTAACATCCATGCGGGTATTGATCCTGGATGATGAATCCAACATTGTGAAGGGACTTTCCTTCATGATCAATAAATTTAATCTGCCACATTGCGAAATATTTCCCATGACTAATCAGGAAGAAGCTTTGGTGCTATATCAGGAAAAACCGGCGGATATTATCCTGGTTGATATTTCTATGCCTGGTATGTCAGGGCTTCAATTTATAGAAAAGGCGCTGCAAATCGCCCCTTGCCGCTTTGTCGTTCTTTCAGGCTATAGCGATTTCAATTATGCTCAACAGGCAATACATCTTGGTGTAAAGGAATATTTGATAAAACCTGTGGACGAGAATGATCTTAACCGTATACTCTCGGAAGTTTTCAAGGAACTTTACCATATTGCTCCTGAAGACTTTATTGACATTTCATCATTGGCTCAATTTAATGATGCCTATAATTCTGAAATAGGCAGACAAAAGTTTTCGAAACACATGCAGGAAATTATTAATTATATCAATGACAATCTCGGAGGTGATGTTTCCATCACCAGGCTGGGAGACATTACCGGACTCAACCCTAATTACATCTCTTCCCTCTTTATCAAGGAAATGAATATAGGGCTTCACAAATATGTGGAATCCCTGAGATTAATGAAGGCCATGCAGATGCTTAAGGAAGACGGGAATGTTACCATGGGCAAGATAGCAACAGCCCTCGGCTATTTCAATGAACGCCAATTTTTCAGGATGTTCAAAAAATACACCGGTAAAAGCCCGGGAGAGTTCCGCAATTCAGAATAAACAGACAAAGAAATACATTTGGTGATAAGGGTTTAAGGCGCCTGTCCGGCAAGCCACTGAAGGGTATTAAGTTGTATAACCCCCTCATGGTTTACGTTGGGCATATACTCGTCCAGGGTAAGCAGGTATTTAGGATGGTTGTCGGGAATTTTCCGCAAGGCCTCAAGCTCTCAGTTTAGGGTATCAGGGTCAAGAACCGTTGCTTGGTAATAGGCGATCCCTCCCCTCAGATTCGGCATCGCCTTCGGTGATAAAATCAATTTCCCTAATAGTGAAGTTATAAACGCAGATCACTCATTCTATGATGCTTATTCCTTCTTTTTTGGCCAGCATAAGTAACGGGTGATCGAGTGTCAACAAAGTTGCCCCCGTTCTTCGGGCAAGGGATAAATAGAGCATGTCATAAGCGGAATAATCCAATCGTATTGCTTCATTACGGGCTTCTATATTGTTTTCCCTTATGGGGATAAATTCGTCAACCAGTCCTTCTGCTATTTCCAGCAGTTCACTGCATTGTTCCCGCTTTATAAAATTTCCCTTGTAGTATTTTCTTATAACATTGGCAACTTCGATTCTAAAAAACTCGGAGCTAACTACTTTTTCTGACTTTTCTATCGCTTCACTGAAATCAATTCCTTTTCCTTGTTGTAAGACAATGGCTATTGCGGCATTGCTATCCAATACAACAATCTATCCCTATCCTCCCGTATTAGTTTTTCCGGATCAGGGAAAGTATCTACATCCTTTAGATTTAATTTTTTAATTCTATGCAATACAGATTTTCGGCGCAATTTTCTTTCCTGCGTAAGATTTAAAGCATTTTTCAAGAGGACTATCGTTTGCTGAGAAATGCTCCGGTTTTCAATTTCTGCCATTTGTGAGATTGTTTCATAAAGTTCCTGTGGACAATCCCTTACCTGTAATAATGGCATATCAAGCTCCTTTGCCTGCATATATTTCAATAATATATGCGTTTTGCATACAATGTCAAGAAAAAAGAGAGTCTGATAGGTACGTAACGGACAAAATGCGCTTTTTTCCCTCTGTTTTGCAGGTTTGTCCCATTTTTCTACTATATGTATAAGTGATAATTCATCAATAGAAGCTGTTTTTATAAGCCTCGTCAAACATGGCGACTATGTTCTGAGGGGGTACATTCCCCATAATGTTGTGAACCTGGTTAAAGACAAAGCCGCCGCCCGGTTTGAAGATGGTACTCAATTCTTTTACGTTTTTTCTAACCGTATCTTCATCCTTGAAGCCCAGTATATTCTGGGTATTGCAGCCTCCGCCCCAGAAAGTAAGCTTGCCGCCGAATTTCGCTTTCAGCTCTGCAGGGTCCATATCGGAGGCGGAAATCTGCACCGGGTTGAGTATGTCCAGTTCTGCCTCAATGAGACCCGGGATCAGGGGCTTTATGCTGCCGCAGCAATGAAGGAACAGTTTGATATTTGAATTCTCATGAACGATGTGATTAAATTCTTTCATGTAGGGCATGACAAATTGCTCGAAACAGTCGGGCGAAAAGAAAGGCCCCGACTGCATTCCCATATCGGCGTTGATTTCGATGCAGCCTATATGCTCACCGCCGTATTTGAGGATGCGGAAAAATTTCTCGATTTGGCTTTTCAGGCGGGCCTTGTTCTCGGCTATCACCTTGTCGGGGTCGGTAAGCATATCGCAGGCCATTTCGAGGCCTGTAAAAAAGGCGCTGAACTCTCCCATGAGGCAGGTGAATTTGTCAGTTTCCTGATAGATACGTTCGGCCTCATGGCAGAAATACTCAAGGTTTTCCTCATCAGGATAATCCTTTGCCTGAATCCAGCTGCCGTCAAAAAAGAAGCCGTCCAGGGGCATACGCATTTTTTCGCTTCCCCTGCGAACCACAAAATAATCACCTTCAATCTCCGGAGTCCACTGTTCAGGAATGAGAAAACGATAGTCATCGCGGGCATTCCATTCCTTGAGTTTCTTATACGGGGGGTTGAGGAGCACTGTATCGCAATGGAACTTTTCGAGTATGTCATCGTCCACCCTCGCGAGCATCTGCACGGTGTCCGCAAGCTGTATCCTGTCGAGGGATAGGCCCAAATATTTACGAAGATTGTAATAGGCGAATATGGAGATGCCCGTAGAAAAATGAATTCCCAAATCAATGGGATAGCGATCCGCTTCCTCATGGTTCAGGGCTTTATAGATTCTTTCACGGCTGGTGAGAGTTTCTTTCATGGCTTATCCTTAAAGCAATAAAATAGCACAGCAAATATCAAAAGACAACTGGACTTTTCTCCGGAGAGTGGTATAATGTATGCTTCAGGGGGAGCCATGAAAGACAGACTCAGTTCAAAGGAAAGGCTCAAGATAACTATAACCAACGGTATACCCTTTTCGAGGCCTACTGCAAGGCAGTGGAATATTTCGACAGAGACGGCTGGAACGTGGATGGCTTTTCTGGATATGCTGGTCAACGAAACCGAACTCAACTGCGTGAATCCTTTGGAAGAACCTCCCATGGGGATGTGAATCTGGCGCTGGTGAAGAAGCTCTACGGCAGCCGCATAGCCCTTATGGGCAACCTCCCCACCACCAGCGTGATGCTTAAGGGGAGCGCGGAAGATGTGGAAAAAGCCGCCCGGAAGGCCATTGATGACGCCGGCGCCGGAGGTGGGTTTCTCCTTTCCACCGGCGATCAGTGCGGACGGGATACACCGGAGGCAAATATCTTCAAGCTGGTAGAGGTTGCAAGAACCTACGGAAAGTATTAAACAGTTGACAGCAATCATGCTATAATTTTAACGGGGGTATCAAATGTACAAAGGATTTTCGTCGGGTATGCTTGGATTCGGTGGGCGCAAGATAGAGGAAGATATTCCTCTGGCCGTGAAATACGGCTATGGGGGCATCATCATCGATATAGTGGAGGAATCGAAAAAAGATCCTGCCCAGTTCAACGATCTTCTTGCAAAAAACAAATTGAAAAACGGCGGTTTCGGCCTGCCGGTCGAATTCCGTCAATCGGAAGAAAAATTCGAAGAAGGCTTAAAAAAATTCCCGGCCTGCTGCGAATTCGCCCAAAAAACAGGAGCTCTGCGCTGCATCACCTGGCTTAGTCCGGCCAGTGATACTCTCGACTATAAAAGCAATTTTGAGCTTCACAAGACAAGGCTTGCAAAGGCCGCAAAAATTCTGGAAAATCACGGTATACGCTTCGGCCTGGAATTTGTAGGCCCCCCAAGTTCCCGAAAAGGAAAAAAATATGAATTCATTCACAATCTGGCAACCCTGGATGAATTGCTTGACGCCATCGGGGCCTCCAATATGGGATACCTTATGGATGTTTATCATTGGGATCTGGCAGGCCAGAGTTACAAGGACTTCAAAAAAATCCCGGGCAAGGAATGGGTCGTAATGGCTCACATAAACGATGCGCCCGCCGGTCTTGCGCCGGAGGATCAGCAGGATTTGGAAAGGGAGCTGCCCGGCGCTACCGGTGTACTCAAAATCGGAGACTTCATGAAAGGCTTGCAGGATTTAAAATATGACGGCCCCGTTTATGTGGAACCTTTCTACAAGCCATTCAAAACCATGGCCTTCGAGGATGCCCTCAAAATGTCCACTGCAGCAATGGACAAGATTTGGACAAAATGGGAATAAAATTGGAAAAATCTGAATATTGCGATAGTTCGGAGTAAATTCGAATTTTACTATAGGGGGTCCCTTTCCTTGATGAATGCCTTGTAAAAGAGTATACTAAATCCATACATGTATATCTATGATTTCATGCAACCCCGAATGGTTCCCCGATAATTGCGGGCGTTGCACCCCACGATTTTACTGAAGTATTCACTGAATATCTTGTAAGAATTGTAGCCGACTTGTTCTGCAATTTCATAGTGTCTGAGATCCGATTTTTCCAGCAGCTCTTTGGTTTTTTCAATTCGAATAATGTGGAGCCATGCATTAAAACCTTTGCCCGTTTTACTTTTAAGAAGCCGGGTAAGGTAACTGGGAGAAATATAAAGTGCAGCAGCTACGTCAGCCAGAGAAAGATCAGAAGCGCAATTATTAGTGATAAAATTAAGGGCATTCCTTATTTGAGCGCCATATTTTGAATAATCATTGTTCACCATGGAAAAAATCGCATCTCGAATCATATTAGGCGTATAGACACCGGCAAACAATTCCTTAAGCCGAATATAAAATTCAGTGTTATCGCTAAATACCTGAATAGACCGGGCGATGTCCAGAAATATCTCCTGAAAAACCAGCTTATCGGGCTTTATGCTGGCAAGCTGCCGGAAAAGAGAATCAATCTCTTCAGAAAGAGTAGAAAAATTGCCACTTCTAACATTTTGTACAATATTACGCTCAAAGGCAAGAAATTTCTGTTCTGGTTGAGAAATACCGCCATAGCTTTGGTATTCATTGTTCTTTTTGGTTTTATTGTAGGATACCTGATATCACGGTTCAGGTTCAGAGGGCGTAAATTTATTTACACTCTCTTTATGATGGGCATGATGGTTCCTATGCATGCGCTATTGATACCTATCTACATATTATTCAGTAAATCAGGACTCACCAACCACTGGTTTACCATTGCTTTCCCCAATGTGGCTTTTGGACTTCCCATGGCAATTTTTCTGATAGAAAGCTATATAGGGACCATTCCCAAGAAACTTGAAGAGGCGGCAATAATAGATGGCCCAGGGTTTTCAATGACGATGTTTACGATCATCTTCCCCCGTATGATGACAACCATGGTTATAGCGATGTTTCCGGCCATATTGATCTATTTTTTTTTCCAAAAAAATAATCCAAGGGATGATGTCCGGAGCAATTAAAGGCTGATGGTTTTGTAGCAGTATTTATAGGGGATTAATAATTTCAATGGAAGTACATCATGGATGTTTGCCACCGGGATCTGGCGGACCGGAGTTACAAGGACTTTTCCACTTCCCAATTTATTAATTATGTGTTATAAAGATTTAATTGAAACATGTATTATTGGTTATCATACTGGCATTGGTTTCTGCTGCCTGCCAGAAAATAGGAGTAAACCATGAAACTTTCACTTACAAAAGACTGGAAATTATTATACCGTGATTTGTCGGTTACCGAAAATCAGGCGCTGGATGTCCTTGAAGCCAAGGACTTTATCGATGCGGGCAGCCTGCCCTGTGACGCCCATGTGCCCCTTATCAAAGCCGGGGTCATACAGGACCCGGTGGTTGCGGATTATAGTTACGCCTGTGAATGGATGGAAAGGAAATCCTGGTGGTACCGCCGTGATTTCGAAGTAGCCGAAAAAGATCTTGCCTGCCGCGCCGCGCGGCTTGTTATTGAAAGCCTGGATCTTTTTGCTCATATTTTCATCAATGGAAGGCTTGTGGGAACACATCAGAGCTGCCATTTCCCCTATGTTCAGGATATAGCCAAATACCTTCATGCAGGGAAAAACTCCCTCCTGGTACGCCTGAGTATGGGGCCCGAGGGCGTGACCAAGGGTGATTACGATTACCTCGCTGATTACATCTGCACTGAATATGACGGCGGCAGAGGAGACCGGGGAGAAAAGGCTCGGGCCTTCCTCCGCAAGCCCCAGTATGTTTACGGCTGGGACTGGGGTCCCCGGGTGGGAACTGTAGGGATAATGAAGGACGCCTGGATAGATTTTCTGGGGGATGCCGTAATTACCCATGTACAGCCCATTACGATGGAAGCCAAAAAAGACGCAAAACTGCGTTTCGAGGTTGAGTTTGAAAGCCTCCTCCCCATATCAACCCAGGAAGCCTGGCTTACCCTGGATGTCAAGCTTGAAGGGAAAGCGGTATATACCGAAATCCGCAATGTCCTGGCTTTGTCGGGTACGAATTATGTTGATTTCGCGGTAACACTGCCGGATGCAAAATTGTGGTGGCCCAGCGGTGCAGGAGCCCAGCCCCTTTACACCGCCGAAGTTAGTATTAAAACTGCTAAAACAAAAACTAAAAGCGATCCGGTAAAATTCGGCATCAGAACCGTAGAACTCAACCTGGAAAAATACGGCGACAACGATCACCGCTTTGCTGTCCGGGTCAATGGTATTGACATTTACTGTAAAGGCGGCGACTGGATTCCCGCAGATTCCATATACGCCAGGGTAAGCTCCGCAAAATACCGTACCCTGATTGCAGAAGCAAAAGAATGTAACTTTAATATGCTGCGTATTTGGGGCGGCGGCCTTTACGAGCAGGATGAATTCTACAATCTCTGCGACGAGATGGGTATACTGCTCTGGCACGACTTTATGTTTGCCTGTACCCTTGTACCTGATAATCAGGAGTGGTATCTGGAATTGGTCAGAAAAGAAATCGACTACCAGACCAAACGGCTCAGGCGGCATCCTTCCCTGGCCCTGTGGTGCGGAAATAACGAAAATCCCATGATATTCGAAAATTACTTAAAAGCCGATGCCAAAGACCGGTTCTCAGGCGGCCTTCACATTTACAATGAACTTATCCCATCCCTTATCAGATCAAACTGTCCCGAAATCCCCTACTGGCCTTCTTCACCTTACGGCGGCAAGAACCCCAATGACAACGAAGTTGGAGACCGGCACCATTGGGGAGACTGTACCATGAATCCCGATATGGAAAAACGTATAACACCGGAAGCTTACGATCTGGTTACATCCCGTTTTGTTACCGAATACGGATACATAGGTCCCTGTTCCGAAGCTACCATTAAAAAGTATTACGGCAAGAACCCGATGGTTCACAATGATAAAATCTGGAACCTCCATAACAATACTTTTGAAAAAGCCACGGTTCCCGAGGGGATACGCAAACACTATATCGATCCCGAGGGGCTTGAGCTTAAGGATTACCTCCAGTACGCACGGCTCGTGCAGGGTCTTATGTACTCTTATTCCCTTGAAGCAATCCGTTTCTATCCCAAAAATGACGGTTCCCTTTTCTGGATGTACAACGATACCTGGGGCGAAGTTGGTTGGACTATTATCGATTATTACCTTGACCGCAAGCCTTCTTATTATTATGTGAAACGCGCCTTTGAGCCCACCAAATTTATCCTGCGGGCTGCTAAAGACAAAGTACGGGTCATGGGAATAAACGATACGACAAAAGAGAAAAGCGTAGAACTGGAATACGGTTACGCCGGTTTTGATGGGAAGTTTGACAAAGCTAAAAAGACTGTGCTGCTGCCGGCCTTTAGCAAAGGTATTGTGCTGGAATTTTCCAAACCCAAGGGGGATGTCAAAAAAGGCGTCATTTATGCCCGGGCAAAGGATGCTCCCCTGGCGATCCTGCGGACAGGACCGTTCCGCAATTATGCTGCTGCTGATAGTTCTGTAACAGTCACCAAATTCGAAACCAAGGGAAAAGACATCCAGGTTACCCTTCAGAGTTCAGGTTACAGTCACGCCGTTTCACTGGGGCTTCCGGCGGACATTCACCTTGACGACGAGTATTTCGACATGCTCCCCGGTGATGTACATACGGTAACAATCAGGGATGCAGCCGGTAAGCTGGAGAAAACTGGCGTCAAACCGAGATTTTTGAAACCTGGCAAAAAGTAGAAAACCCTGCTATAATAGGCCGGTGGGCAGCGCCACCGGCTTAATTTTCAACATCCAGCATTTCTCAATCCATGACGGGCCGGGGATACGAACTACGGTCTTTATGAAGGGATGCAGCCTCCGTTGCTATTGGTGCCACAACCCCGAGTCCCTCAATTCAGGCCCTGAGCTGCAGTTTACCCCCTCCCGCTGTATAGGCTGCGGGGCTTGCGTTGAGGTCTGCCCTTATGCCGACCCCGAAAAAACTGCCCGTTTTACCCCCGCCTGCACAAACTGCAGCGCCTGCGCCAAGGTCTGCTACGCCGGGGCTCTCAGTATTGCGGGTCGGCAGTACCATGCGGAAGAACTCGCCGAACTCCTCCTTAAAGATAAAAAACTCCTGGCAAATTCCGGCGGGGGCGTCACTTTTTCGGGAGGCGAACCTTTGCTGCAGGCGGATTTTGTAAGCGCTGTCTCTGCCTTATTGAAAAAAGAAAACATTCATACCGCAATAGAAACGGCTTCTAATGTTCCCTGGGAATCTTTCGAAAAGACTCTGCCCCTGACGGATCTTTTCATCTGCGACATCAAAGCCTTTTCAGACGAACTCCACCAAAAAGGAACCGGGGCCGGCAATAGGCAGATCCTGGATAATCTGACCCGCCTCAGCAGGACCGGGGCCGGGATCCTGTTCCGTATCCCCATAATTCCCTGCTATAATGATACTGAAGATGCTGTTCTGGAAATTGGCGGCTTTGTTCAGAGCCTGGAGCAAAAACACCCGGTGGAACTTCTGGCCTTCCACAACATCTGCGCAGGGAAGTACGATGCCCTGGGAAGAGAATTTGCCGCCAGGGACACTAAACCCCCAAGCGGGGAATTTATGGGGCATTTGAAAAGTACCCTTGAAGAAAAGCTTGATACGGAGGTTATATGGAAACCGTAAACATCATGGAAAAAACACGTATCGATAAACTCAGGGCTATTGCCTTTGACAATGGCCATCATCCGAATAATGGCGTGGAGCTTGAATACCTCACGGCCAAGGCCTATCTTGAAACAGGGACAGAACAGTTTCACAACCTCCGCAGAGCCAAAATCGACTGCGCTATTTTTGACAATTACAATATCGAAGTTACCCCCGGTGAACTGCTCGCGGGCCGCTTCTCTCACGATACGGCGCTGACAGCAGAACAGGAAGAACTGCGCCGAAAAGGCAGTGAGGCCATCAAAAACGGCGGCGTCATGAGCGGCTATGCTCAGGCTTCCACAGGCCACCGGGTGCTGGACTATGAAAAGCTCCTTAACAAGGGCGCCAAAAGCATCCTCGCCCAAATTGAAGAAAAACTCTCCGCCATTGATTACAGCAAAACCGATGACGCTGAAAAAGCCCTTTTCTACCAATCGTCAAAAATTTCCCTGGAAGGTCTCTGCCGTTTTGCCTGCCGTTTCCACGACCAACTTCTGACCCTCGCTGACAGAGAAAGCGATTCTGTCCAAAAGGCCGAATATCTCAGGATGGCGAAAAATTTTGAAAAGGCCCCTTACGAACCCTGTACTGGTTTTTACGAGGCCCTGCAGATCGTGTGGTTCTGTCAGTTCAGTCTCAACCTCCTGGCCGATACCAGCCTGGCTGGTCGGGCCGATAATTATCTTTATCCCTTTTATAAAAGCGATATTGAAAAGGGCCTCCTTACACCCGATGAAGCCTATGAATTGATAGTAAACTTTTACTGCAAACAAAATGAAATTTACGACACCTGGCCCGGTTCGCTCATGGTAGGCGGGGTAGACAGGCAAAACCGTCCTGTATGGAATGAACTCTCCGAAATGTTTATTAACGCAATAGAAACCACCGGCCTCATTAACCCCTCGGTTTCGGTGGCATACACCAAAGATATGCCCCCTCATCTTCTTGATACCTGCGTCGATATAATTTCCAAAGGCTATACCAAACCTTCGATCTTTAACGACCGCATAGTAAGAAAGGGTCTTGAGGATGCAGGCGTTAACACTATTGATGCGCGGGAATATATTCACAGTACCTGTGTGGAAATTACCCCCATTGCCTGTTCCAATATACAGGTTGCCACACCGTACATTAATCCGACCAAGGCCCTTGAGTATGTGCTTGGCAGGGGCCGGCCCCTCTTCGGCGAAGCGTGCGGGCTTTCAAAAGATATTATCATTAGTGAAGATGACTTTGAAGATTTTGACAGTTTTTATACTACCGTAAAAAATGTCATGGCGGAAATTATACGCAAAGCCATGATCGACGACTGCTATTATGCACTCCAGAGGAAACGCTATCATTCATCACCGCTTTCATCGGCCCTCATCAACGATTGTATTGAACTGGGTATGGACGCGGGAGCCGGGGGCGCCAAGTATAACTTTATCTATCCCTGTTTCCCCGGCTATGTAACCCTGGTAGATTCCATGGCGGCAATCAAAACCGCTGTCTTTGATGAAAAGAAACTTACCCTGAACGAACTTGCCGGTCTTTGTGCAACAAATTTCAAAGACGAAGAAAGGATGAGGCTTTACCTTGTTAACCGCTGCGCCAAATTCGGAAACGATGATGACAGCGCAGATGCCATAGGCAAGGACTTTTATGACTTTCTCCGTACTGAACTTACAAAATACCGCCACTGCCTTGGAAAAACCGCTACCTTCCACCCCAGCTACTTCGCCTGGATACAGCACGGCAGGCTGGGAAAGATCGCCGCCGCCACCCCCAACGGCAGGAAGCAGGGCGAAGCTCTTTCAGAAAACCTCGGCGCTTCCCAGGGCATGGATAGAAATTCTCCTCTGGGAGTGGTAAGATCAATCTCCAAGCTGGATCAAAGTTACGGCATAGGCGGCATAGCGACCAACTTCAGGTTTTCCCAATCCTTCGCGGCGTCAGCGGAAGGCAAAAGAGCCCTGGTAGAATTTATCAAGTACTTCATGGATCAGGATTGTTTTGAAATCCAGTTCAATGTGGTGGATCAGGCTGTCCTTCTGGACGCCAAAGCGAACCCGGAAAAATACGCAACCCTCATGGTACGTGTTGCAGGCTACAGCGATTATTTTACCAATCTTGCCCCGGAGATACAGGACGAGATCATACTGCGAACGGAGCACAACGCAATATAGGAGATCAATATGGACTATCTTGGATTCAATGCCTACGAAAAATCAATCAACCGGAAAGGTGCTTCCACGGTTTTTCTAGCCGCAGACGGAAATGAAACCTTCCTTGTGGTACAGGGTAAAAACCCAGGCTTCAAGGGAACCAAACTCCCGGGAAACAAATTTAAAATCCCCCTGGATCACAAAAACGCAGTAATACTGCGAAAGCTTTTTCCGTTTACCGCTCCCAGCCGGGTGCTTAAACAGGAACGCAGCTTTGGCGTCGGCGACCGCTTGGGCATTGCCGCTCCGGGGCACATCAGGGTATTTGAAAAATATGACGCCTGGCCCGTATTTGCCCAGCAGTCCATACGGGAACTCAACCTCACAAACCGTACTTACGAAGATGTCCTTGACGCTGTTACCTTTGCGGTTTTCCGCGAAGGCTTTAAAAAACCCTGGGGCGCTGACGGCGATCACCTCAAGACTGCCAAAGACGTAAAATACGCCCTCTCCCTGGGCTTTACCATGATAACCCTGGACTGTTCAGAGCATATCAAAAACGATGTCACTGACGAGAATGCCCCTGAGCTTCCCAAAAAATACAGCGACAAATATTTAGGCAAACAATTTGATGTTGGCGAAGGCCTTGTCTTAAGTTTTACCGAAACTGATCTTAAAAAAATCGCGGCCATCTACGGCGAAGCTATTACTTTTGCTGTTGATATGTACAAAAAGTTTCTCAAAAAAGGCCAGGCCGATTTTGAAATCTCCATCGACGAAACTTCTACGCCCACTACCCCCTTGCAGCATTACTTCGTCGCCCGGGAACTCATAGACGAGGGAGTATCCTTTGCAACCATAGCCCCCCGTTTCTGTGGGGAATTCCAGAAGGGCATTGACTACATAGGCGACTTAACCCAGTTCAACAAAGAGATAAAAGCCCACGCCATTATTGCCCGCCACTTCAAATACAAGTTGAGCATACATTCGGGTTCAGACAAATTCTCCGTCTTCCCCGGTATAGGCAAGGAAACCCGCCGCATCTTCCACGTAAAGACCGCGGGCACCAACTGGCTCGAAGCTGTACGGGTCATAGCCGCCGCCGATCCCACACTCTACCGGGAGATCCACAAGTACGCCCTTTCCGCCTTTGACGAAGCGAAAAAGTATTACCACGTAACTACAGACCTCAAAAAAATTCCCGACGTAGATAAAGTCAGCGACGCTGACCTGCCCAAACTTTTTGATGCCAACCCCGACCGTTCCAACGATAATGTGCGCCAGCTCATCCATATAACCTACGGCCTCATCCTGAGCAAAAAAAACGAGGACGGCTCTTTTACCTATAGAGATAAACTCTACAAGCTTTGGCGGGATCGGGAGAATGACTATACTGCGGCCCTGGTAAAACATATTGGAAAACACATGGAATTGCTGGGAGTCAAAAAGGCTTAAGATCCGGGGAGCTATGTATGGAAAAAGCATATCTTGAAAAGGCCCTGGGGGATCTCATAAACACCAGCCCAGGCAATTATATAACCAGGGAAACTGCTTTGCGGCCCGATCTGGCGGGAATGCGGATCTTTGACGAGCCTCTTATCGGATATGCTGCCGCAGGGGATCCGTATTTTGCAGAACTGAAAAAGCCCGGCATTATCGGCAGCCATTTTATGGCTCCCCGAGAATGGCTGGACAGCGCCGAAACAGTGATCGCCCTCTTTCTTCCCTTTACCGAACAGGTAAAGGCCGCCAACCGCAAAAATCCTGATTGGCCCGCCGATGAATGGCTCCACGCCCGAATCGAGGGGCAAGCCTTTCAGAACACTGTCTGCCGTCATGCCATTGATCTGCTTAAGGGTCAGGGCTTTGCCGCCTCCGCTCCCATGATCGATTCCCGCTTTTCCCAGACCAGCCCGGTTACTGCAGACAAAAACGAGCAGGGCTATTATACCAGCAATTGGTCCGAACGGCACGCCGCCTATGTCTGCGGCCTGGGTACTTTCGGCCTTTCCAAAGGGCTTATCACCCGCCGGGGAATCGCCGGACGGTACATCAGCTTTATAACCAGCGCCCGGTTTGAACCGGATCAGCGGCCCTATACCGGCGTCTACGACTACTGTTCCCGCTGCGGGGCCTGTGTCCGAAACTGTCCCGCAAAAGCAATCTCACTGGAAACAGGAAAGAGCCACCCCCTCTGCTCAGCCTTTGTGGAATCCACCCGGAAAAAACACGCTCCCCGCTACGGCTGCGGCAAATGCCAGGTGGCAGTACCCTGTGAAAGCGGGATTCCCCTTCCCTTGTTTAGCTAGCCCCAAATATGGTAGGCTTAACCATGAAAGCCGCCATTATCTTTGGTTCTCAGTCAGACAAACCGGTAATGAAAAAAGCTGCCGATGTGCTGCGAGAAATGGGGGTCGAATACACTGCCCACATACTTTCCGCCCACCGGGTTCCTGAACTTCTGAGCCAAACCCTAAAAGAACTTGAAGTCTCCGGCGTTGAGGTGATCATTGCGGGCGCGGGCCTTGCCGCCCACCTCCCCGGAGTCATCGCCAGCCAGACCCTGATCCCGGTTATCGGCCTTCCCATTGCCTCAGGGGGCCTCGGCGGTATGGACGCCCTCCTCTCCATCGTGCAGATGCCTAAGCCCATACCGGTAGCAACCGTGGGTGTAGACAACGGCGCCAATGCGGCCCATCTCGCGTGCCAGATCCTGGCCCTCAAATATCCTGAATTGAAAAAGAAACTGGAAGCCGCCCGGATTAAAATGAAAGCTGATTTTGCAAATGAAAATAAAGGAGTGGAATTATGAGCGCCAAAGAAATTAAGCAAGGCAAACAGCTCTACGAAGGCAAGGCCAAAAAAGTTTTCGCTACCAGCGATAAAGATCTTGTAATCATCCATTATAAAGATGACGCCACCGCTTTTAACGGTGAAAAAAAAGGCCAGATTGAAGACAAGGGCGTCATGAACAATAAAATCGCCTCGGGCCTTTTTGAGCTGCTCAAAAAATCAAAAATCCCCACCCACTTTGTTTCGCACTTAAACGACAGGGATATGCTCTGCAAGAAAGTAAAGATCATTCCCCTGGAAGTAATCGTGCGCAATGTTGCCGCCGGTTCCATGGCAAAACGTCTGGGACTCAAAGAAGGAACCAAACTCAAGACCACAGTTTTTGAACTTTCCTATAAGGACGATAGTTTGGGCGATCCTCTTATCAACGATTCTCATGCCGTTGCCATCGGGGCCTCAACCTTTGACGAAATCGAAAAAATAAAAAAAATCACCTTTAAGATAAACGATATCCTGTCCGCCTTCTTCCTCAAAAGAGGTATCAAGCTCATCGACTTTAAACTTGAATTTGGCAAAACCCCCGATGGCAAAATAGTGTTGGCGGACGAAATCTCCCCCGACACCTGCCGCTTCTGGGACGCCAAAACCAACGAAAAACTCGACAAGGACAGGTTCCGCCGGGATTTGGGTAACGTAAAGGAAGCTTACATTGAAATCCTCAACCGTATTGGATGATATTATTACTGACGACAAGCTTCATGAAGAATGCGGGGTCTTCGGCGTCTATCTCAACGACCCCAGCCGGGATGCAGCGTCCCTGGTCTACTACGGTCTCCTCTCCCTCCAACACCGGGGACAGGAGAGCGCCGGCATAGCCGCAACCAAAGACAAGGCCATAGAATACCGCAAGGGCATGGGCCTTGTAAGCGATGTCTTTACGCCTGAAATTCTCGAACAGATAAAGGGGTCGTCTGCGGTAGGTCATGTACGTTACTCCACCATGGGTTCCAGCACTATTGATAACGCCCAGCCTTTTGTGAGCCGCTTCAAGCTCGGTTCCATTGCAGTAGCCCACAACGGTACTCTCACCAATGCCAACGTGGTGCGGGAACTTCTTGAGGACGCAGGCATAGGTTTTACTTCCTCAAGCGACAGCGAAGTAATCGTCAACCTCATTGCCAAAAATTATAAAAAAGGCCTTGAGCGGGCTTTAACCGACACCATACAGTTCATCAAAGGTTCTTACGCCCTGGCTGTGCTCACCGACGAAGTCCTTGTAGGTGCGAGAGACCCCAACGGCATACGGCCCCTCTGCCTGGGCCAGCTCGACGGCGGATGGATACTCGCAAGCGAGTCCTGCGCAATTGACGCTATAGGCGGCAAATTTGTCCGCGACATCGAACCCGGCGAAGTGGTGATCATAGGCAAAGATCAGGTACTCACCTTCTCGTTCAGCGAAAAAACCCGCCGGGCGGTCTGCTCCTTTGAATATGTTTACTTTGCCCGCCCCGACAGCATCATCGACAAGGTTGATGTTTACGGCGCACGCATAAGAGCCGGAGAAATCCTCGGCAGGGAATCTGCGGTCGCGGCGGATTTAGTCATAGGCGTCCCCGATTCCGGCATACCCGCCGCCATAGGCTACGGCAGGGCCACCAAAACACCCTACGGCCTGGGCATTGTTAAAAGCAAATATGTGGGCCGTACCTTCATCTCCCCCAATCAAATCCAGCGGGAAAAAGCAGTGTCCGTAAAACACAATGTCATTGCCAGTGAAGTCAAAGACAAGCGTGTGGTGATCATAGACGATTCCATAGTGCGGGGCACCACAAGCCGCCGTCTGGTAGCAATATTGAAAGGCGCAGGCGCAAAAGAAGTGCATATCCGCGTATGTTCCCCGCCGGTGCGCTGTCCCTGTTATTTTGGCATCGACACCCCCCACCGCAAGGACCTCATCAGCAACGGCAACAGCGTCAGTGAACTCTGCCGTTCCCTGGGCGCCGACAGCCTTGCCTTTATTTCCGTCGAGGGCCTCCTCGAAGCCCTGGACGGCCAGGGCGGCTATTGCCTCGGCTGCTTCACCGGCGAATACCCCATTCCGGTTCCAGGCGAAGCGGGAGACGGGTGCTGATAGATATGTTCAAGAAAGCCAGAAATGCAATTATCCGGATGGTATTCTCCAATGAGATACCGATAAACGCACGAATGTTCAACGTAGCCATGCTTCTTGGCATCGTGAGCAGCGTTGTAGGTTTTATATCAACAGTTTTGCAGGCCTCCTCGCTCATCTCCATGGTGGCCACCTTTTCCCTGGTAGTCGGCACATGTCTGATGCTGTTCCTTGTAAACAAAACGCAAAAGTACAAATTTGCAGGACTGGTGGTGGTGTTTCTTATTTGCGATGTCTTCTTCCCCCTTAATTTTTTCTCCGGCGGGGGGATCCGCAGCGGCATGCTGGCATATTTTCTTTTGGGCACGGCTGTTATTGCCTGCGTGCTGAACGGTAAAGAATTCTATTTTATGATTTCCCTTTATATTGTTGTCTGCACTGCCTGTTTTTTAATCCAGTATACCGGCTTGCTGCCTGTAGCGCCGATTATGTCGGAAACTATGTTATATACTGACATTGTGGTGTCCTTTGTTGCTTCCAGCCTTGCCTTCTGCTTGCTTATCAAATACCAGACCCAAATATACATAAAAGCCCAGCAAGATGCAGAAATCGCATCCAAGTCCAAGTCGGAATTTCTTGCGAACATGAGCCACGAAATACGCACACCGATGAACGCCATTATCGGTATGACTTCCATCGGCAAGTCCGCTACCGACATTGACAGAAAAGATTACGCTTTTGGCAAAATCGAAAATGCATCCACCCATCTGCTCGGTATTATCAATGACATATTGGATATGTCAAAAATCGAGGCCAACAAGCTAGAGCTATCCTACGCTGAATTTGATTTTGAAAAAATGCTGCAAAAAGTGGTCAATGTCATCAACTTTCGGGTGGAGGAGAAACATCAAAATTTCACCATCCGCATCGACAAGAATATCCCGCAGAACCTGATCGGCGACGATCAACGGATAGCACAGGTTATCACAAACCTGCTCTCCAACTCGGTCAAATTCACACCCGAAGAAGGCAGCATCCATCTCGACGCACACCTTGTGAAGGAAGAAGGCAGTCCCCCGGATCTGCCCGGCGTCTGTACCATACAGGTCGAGGTGACAGACACAGGCATCGGTATAAACAAGGAACAGCAGTCGCGGCTGTTCAGTTCCTTCCAGCAGGCCGAGAGCAGTACCTCCCGCAAATTCGGCGGAACAGGGCTTGGCCTTGCCATCTCGAAGCGCATAGTTGAGATGATGGGCGGATCAATCTGGATTGAATCAGAGCCGGGTAAAGGTTCCACTTTTGCCTTCACCGTACAGACCAAGCGGGGCGATTCAAAACCTGCGAGCCTCCTGCGGCCGGGCGTTAACTGGAAGAATATCCGCATCCTCGCGGTGGACGATGCGCCTGAAATCCGGGAATACTTCGGCGATATTGCGAGCCGGCTCGGCATCACATGGGACATTGCTGCCAGCGGCGAAGATGCCTGTGCATTGGTAAAGCAGAACGGCCCCTATGACATTTATTTTGTAGACTGGAAAATGCCCGGAATGGACGGAATAGAATTTTCTCGCCGTATACAAGAACAGAAGGAAGAGAATCATTCCGTCATTATCATGATTTCCGCAGCAGAATGGGTATCGATTGAAGGCGAGGCAAAGGCCGCCGGGGTGGACAAATTCCTGCCCAAGCCTCTGTTCCTCTCCTCTATCACAGATTACATCAACGAATGTCTCGGCGCCGGTAATACCCTTTCGGAGCAGGATTCAGGTGATGCAGAGCACTTTAAAGCTTATCACGTGCTGTTGGCTGAAGATGTGGAAATTAACAGGGAAATTGTCCTTGCCCTGCTGGAACCCACGGAACTGCAAATCGACTCCGCGGAAAACGGCGCCGAAGCGCTGCGAATGTTCACCGAAACACCAGACCGCTACGACATGATTTTCATGGACGTGCAAATGCCGGAGATGGACGGTTATGAAGCCACGCGCCGCATCCGCGCCCTGGATATTCCCCGTGCAAAAAAAATCCCCATAATCGCTATGACGGCGAATGTTTTCCGTGAGGATATTGAAAACTGCCTTGCCGCAGGCATGAACGACCACGTGGGCAAGCCACTGGATTTTAAAGAGGTGCTGGAAAAACTGCGCCAATACCTGGCGAAAGAGCCTGAATACAGTCTGAAGTAAAGAACGATTTCAATTTGCAGTCATTTCTTTATTATTTTTTTGTAACCATTCAACCCTCTAAGGCAACAATTCCGACGAACTCCGGTAGCTTATCATCAAACAGTAAGTTCAATGCATCTGCGGCAGAAAACAGTATGCTTGGCACAGGTAGATAAATAACTTCAGATACGACAAAATATTTTTGCTCCTTCCTATGAACGAAAACATCCGGAGATCTTCTGCTGTACTTTTACCATGCGCAAATCCCTGCCACCAGAAAATCTATCATCGGCTCTGCCCACTTTTGTCCTTCCTCCTAGGCCAAAGTCAGTTCCCGTATATGATGGCCATTGCATAAACCGTGTACTCTGTTTTTATAACTGTAATAGGCTTTCCAATGGTCATGTATCATGATTGCTTCTTTTCCCCGTTTCTCAGGCGGATAGTACCGGGTATATAAATTGCTTGACGCACTATGCAGCCATACCCATTTCGAGGCGATGTTTATTTCGGTCTCATCATGTAAACTACGGTCGAAATGACCCAACAGTCCGGTCCATGTGATCCACGAGCACGGAAAAAGATGATCCAGGTCTCCGGGATGAGATCCACCCCGGAGACCATTTTAAATCGCGAATTATTAAATGACACTCTTGCGTTTACGCATAGATTTTTCTCCCCGGATATTGACGGTATAAGAATTATGAACTGTCCGGTCGAGAATAGCGTCAGCAATGGGAACAGAGCCAATCTTTCCATGCCAGCCGCCTGGTTCTACCTGGCTTGTGAATATGGTGGAATTATTGGAACAGCGGGACTCAACTACTTCAAGAAGGTCCCGGCTTTCAGTTTCAGAAAGGGGGGTCAACAGCCATTTGTCCAGAATGAGCAGGTCGTTTTTTTTATAAACCTGTATTATTTTGGGAAACACCCCTTCGCCCCGCGCAACGGCAAGGTCATCCAGCAATTCAGGCAAGCGGATGTGCTTCACGGAATAGAAACTACGTCCTATGGACGCAGGTCATATTTTAGGATGGTCGTTTTTGCTTGCGGATCACTCTCCGTATAGGTGGATCATTTTTGGCCGGACTGCTGGATCACTTACACCGGACCGGCAGGTCAGCCATCGCTCAAATCCTTCAAGCAACCTAGATGCTTCCTCTTTGAAATTACATCGAACCTATGATTTACTACTTCTGGTGCTGACCGGCTGATGCAGCTGACTTTCAAAATGCTCACTTACCCGCTCGCAGGGGATAAGCTGGTGTACAGACATATAGACCCCATGGGCCTTTACGCTATTCCCATATTGAGCTACCTAGGCAATTCCCTCAGGAAACGGAGCTGTCCATTCCCCCATGGCCGTCTTGGATCTTCTATCTCCCCTACCTTCTCTTTCAATAACCCTATATCCATGTTCCTCTCCAATGGATATATCGGCCCTTCTATCAGTGCTTAAAAGTAAAGACAGGAGCCCTGGCTAGGTGCCTCCATTCCGTTCTGCCGTTGATCCCCGTATAATAAGCTGAGGTCGAAGTAATATTTTTTCGTTTATATCATCAGGCTGGTTTATCTTATGGAGGATTACTTCACAGGCCTTCTGGCACATTTGACGTACAGGCTGCTGAACAGTGGTCAGAGTAGTTTCCAGCAGGGAAGCATAGAGCAAATCGTCATATCCTGCTACGGATATACTGTCCGGAACCTGTAGGTTATTTTCCTTTAAATGTTTAAGTACCCCCATAGCCATGATATCGTTCATGGCCAGAATAGCGTCGGGGCAGCCTTTTGCCAGTATTTTATTAGTTGAATCATACCCGCCGTCATAGGTAGGTTCACTTATCACAATCCAATCCTGGGAAAAATGGATACCTGCTTCCCGGTATGCATTCAGATAACCCTCAACACGGAGATTGGAAACAGGCATAGATCTGTTAGCTACAATATATACGATCTTTTTATGTCCTGTCCTAAGAAGATATTTAGTAAGCTGATAAGAACCTTCACTCAGATCGGTCATAACACAGGGAGCAGGTACATTGACATAATAGGTAGTTATAAAACAAAAAGGGATATTTCTGTTTTTTAGATTCTGCAGATGAACAGTACTGGAAATATGCTTATGGGAAGGCACTATAATAACCCCATCCACCTGCATTTCTATAAACTTATTGATAACCTGCTGTTCTTTGGTTGTGCTACCCTTGGTTATACCCAGCATAATATCGTAATTATCTTTTGCGAGTTCTTCCTGAATAAAGTCAATAATAACACCAAAAAAGGGATTGGTGATATCGGTAATACTAAGTCCGATAACGTAGGTTTGTTTGCTGTTCAGCAGGCGGGCGTACTTATTAGGAAGATAGCCCAATTCCTTGGCAGCAGCCAGTACCTTTTCTTTAGTCTGCTTATTAACGATTGTCTTGCCGTTAAGGGCCATGGAGGCAGTACCAATGGAAACCTGGGCTGTTTTTGCCACATCTTTAATTGTAATTACCGGCATAAATATTCCTGACTAAAATTTGAACCGATTCAGCGACATATCTTTTCATTTTAACACTAATATATCACAGCCCGCTATAAAAAGTATCATAATTTGTCATTTTTTTTCGAATTTTAAAAAATTCTTGTTGACAATATGAAACGTTTCAATTATAATGGAATTAACAATAGGGTGTCAAGGAGGTTTTTTGGTAAAAACAGTCAAAAATGAATAATAAATGGCAAAAATAACCATATTATAGTAAATTTTATAATTTGAAACAATTCAATTGATGGGCGGAATATATGATGAACGGGAAAATGACAGAGCCTTTGAGGCAGTTACGGAACGAAATGGCTCAAGTACTGCGGGATAAGATGATTCCCTTTTGGCTCAATCGCAGCATAGATACAGAATGGGGAGGGTACCTAACCTCAATTGACGAAAAAGGTATCGTTTCTCCCGATGAACCTAAATTTATAGTCACCCAAGCCCGTATGCTTTGGGGTTTTTCTGCATTGAGGAAATATGTGGACCCCAAAGACGCCGCCCGTATCGAAAACGCTGCGAGGCAGGGTTATCAATTTTTAATCAAAAATTTTTGGGACAAGGAATTCGGCGGATTCTTCTGGAGTACTACCAAGGCCGGAGTTTGTACCGACCCGGGAAAGCTAAGTTATGCTCAAAGTTTCGCTATATATGCCTTAAGTGAATATGCGCTACAGTTTGGAGACCCAGAAGCCAGGGAATATGCGGAAAAAACCTTTAATGCGATGCAAATTTACGCAGCTGATACCCTTTATGGCGGATATTATGAGAATATGCAGATGGATTGGTCTTTGGCCGGAAACGGCATGTATGCAGGAGATCGAAAATCACTGGATATCCATATGCACCTTATGGAGTCCTTTACAACCCTGTATAAGGCAACTCAAAAGGAAATTCACCGCCGCAAACTGATTGAAGTAATCAATCTCATTCTGTTGCGCATGGCCGACAGGGAAAAGGGCTATGGATTTAACCAGTTTGATATATCTTTTAAAAAAATCCCTGCAATAAATATTTACCGTACCTGGAATGCAGAACGTGAAACAAACGAACGTATTGACGAGCCCAAAGACACAACTTCCTATGGGCATAATGTGGAGTTGAGCTGGCTCCTTGCCGTTGCTTATGATGCTCTTGGAACGAATCCCGGTAAAGATTCAGAAATTATGAGCCGGTTTCTGGATCATTCAATTAAATACGGCTATGACAACGAATATGGCGGCATATACCGGGATGGTATTGCTGACAGTCCTGCATTGGTCACAGATAAGGAATGGTGGCAAAATTTTGAGGCAATGACAGGTTACCTAAACGGATATTTCCGCTTTGGCAAGGAAGATTACCTTAAGCACTGTGAGAATACCTGGGAATTTATCAAAAAGCATTTCTTAATTGAACCCTTTGGAGAATCCAGGCAGCTCTTGGCAAGGAAGGGTGAATCGATCATCCCCACCATAGGAAATCCCTGGAAAGGAATTTATCATACAGGACGGGCATTGGCTGAATGTATCAGTATTGCTGAAAAAATTGAGAATGGAGGAAAAACATGGTAAGAGGTATGCATTACATGTGCTGGTTTAGGGAGGATTGGAACTACCATCCCAGTATGATGAGCAAGCGTTTGCAGCAGGTCGATGATATAGTAAGCATGCACGGAAATTTGCTGCTTTGGTCCTGCCTTGGCAGCGGCGCTATCGGAGTTCCCTATTTATATAAGGAAGCTTTTGAAAAAATCCAGCCCCGTTTTAAATTCTACGGTTATTTGAACGACAGTGAATTTTGCCGGGAATGTGAAAAACGGGACATAGCCGCCTATGCGGTACTTTGGAAAGCTCAGCTCTGGGAATTCCCCATTGAACTGAACAAAGAAGAAGATACTATTCTCGGTCTCAATAAACTGGTTGGGCAGGGAACCAAAACCTATCTCGGCATGTCGGAACTTTCGACCAACCGTTACCCAAAACTGTTTGATCCCATCGAAAAATTCTTCCCGGATGGAATTACCAATTCCAACGGCGAAAAGGTAAAGGACTTCCTTGAGGAATTTAGCGCCAGAACCCTCGATAATAAGCAAATTTTATCAAGCTGGCTGATGGTACCAGGACATGATCACCGCTGTTATTCTCCCTGCGCAAACAACCCTTCATATATGACCTATATGAAAAAGCTGCTTGAGATCATGATTGATGCAGGAGCAGGCGGTATATTGCTGGACGAATATGATGTTCAGCTGCATGTGATGAACAATTCAGGCTGTTTCTGTAAGGACTGTATCAAAGGTTTCAGGCAGTATTTAAAAGATCACCCCTGTGAAGAAGCGGCAGGGCTTAATCTGGATACTTTTGATTATAGGGCTTATCTCAAAGAAAAAGGCTACACCGATGATGATCTAAAAGCCCAGCAGCTTGATGCACGGATAGAAATCCCCCTGTATAAACAATTTATTAAATTTAACCTTTTCCGGATGGAAGATGACATGCGTCAGATATATGACCATGTTAAGGTCTATTCGAAAAAAACACGGGGAAAGGAACTTCCTGTTTCAGCAAATCTCTATAACT
The DNA here is from genome assembly GCF_000214355.1 of Leadbettera azotonutricia ZAS-9. Taxonomy (GTDB): domain Bacteria; phylum Spirochaetota; class Spirochaetia; order Treponematales; family Breznakiellaceae; genus Leadbettera; species Leadbettera azotonutricia. Next base: position 3,658,678 of record NC_015577.1, read on the forward strand.
GCCTGCCTCATGCTCACGGACTGCGCAAATATTGCGATACCATCAATGGTGAAAAGGGCGGTATCAAGACAAGGCAGGATGCATTTTATAAATTCGGATATTCCTTTATGGATGACAAGAAGGGGAGCTTTATAGAAGATCCCAATGAGATTATTTTCCAGCTGATAGATGACATCGATCACAATAAGAACGATGCCTATTGCCTTTTTATGCTGGAACCGCTGGTTCACGGATTTAATATCTCCATATCCTACGGCGGCTGGCTGATGAATTTCAAAAAAGATTCCTTCTACCCCAATCTTGAGACCGAACGCAAGATGGGCGCCTGGCTCGACAGCCATGATAGCTTATTTAAAATGGATCCTGCAGCGGATCTGGCGGTAGTATACGATCAGCGGAGCGCTCTGGATGTTGAATTTTTTACAGGAAATTATGGCGATCCTAACAAGGAGGGAGGTTTCCGTACCTTTTTTGATGTAACAGGCGGGCTCTGCGAAAAAAATGTACTTTACAATGTACTTTACATTAATGATGAGCAGCCGCTAACTGCCGAGCAATTAAAGAAGTACAAAAAACTTCTTTTGCCGGATGTATACCTCCTTTCAAAAGAAGAAAAGAAAGTAGTTGATGCCTTTGCTAAAACCCATGAGGTTCGTGCACTGGGGCGTATTGACAGGGATTTTTTCCCTTACCGTTTCCAATATACCAAATTTGCCGAAGTAACAGACTGGGCCTTAAAAGGAACTTCCTTCTTTACGGCTGAATCCGACATACGAGTTGGAACAGCACTGCATCATGCTGGAAACGGTTATAACCTTCATCTTATTAATTACAACCTTAATAGCATTAGCCGTGAAATTGAACCGGTAAAAAACTATAAAGTTAAATTTGATAAGCCCATAAAGAATGTTACGGTTAACAGTTTTCCCCATGGCGGTGTTACTGCTAAAGCCGAGGGTTGTGATCTGGAAGTCCATAATCTTGATATAGAAACGGTAATTACAATTGGGTTCTAAATATTTGTTGTACAACAAATATTAATTATAGTCAGGAGGATAAGAATGAAAGCACGAAAGACAGAATGGGCGCTTGCTGTATTGTTTATGCTGTTGGTTACAGCATTTTTTGCAAGCGGATGTAAAGGCAAAGATTCTGCTGCCGCCTCAAGTTCCGCGGCAGGGAGTGGCGGAACAACAATAACCTACCTCATGTGGGGTGAACCAACCCGCACAGGATCCATGCAGAGATTGGCCGATGCATTTCACCAGAAATATCCGAACGTAACAGTCGATATTGACAATGCCGGCGATAACTTTGGCGTTAAGTTCAATACCCTGGTGGCAGCAGGTACTCCCCCTGATGCAGCGCTGGTTAATGAGCTTTTTGGCGCAGGACTTTATTCAAACGGCTTCTATGAAAACATCTACAGTAATATTCAGAATGATAAAGACTTCCTGAACAATACCTACAACAAGATTGCAGATCCGGTAAAATCACCCTTTACTATGTCTGCAAATGAGGTATTCGCTCTGCCTACCATGAACTATGTAACCCTGCTTTTCTACAACAAAGATATGTTTGATGCGGCAGGCCTCTCATATCCTGATGAAAGCTGGGATTGGAATACCTTCAGGGAAAATGCCAAAAAGCTGACCATCAGGCAGGGAAACAACACCACCCAGTATGGTACTTTCTTCACAAGGCTTATTGTTTATGAACAATCCTGGTTCTTCTCCAATGGCGTCGAAATTATTTCCCAGGATCGTTCCCATACGGATATCGGAACTCCTGCGGGGATTGAAAGCTTCAAAACCATGCAGGCTATTATTCATACCGATAAATCGGCGCCCATCCCCGATACAACCGGCGGCGCCCAGGTAAGCAATATCAGCTTTGATACCGGTAAAGTAGCCATGCAGCTTTTCGGCGCATGGATGATTCCTCCCTATGCGACACTTCCCTTTAACTGGGGCGTTTCTTCTGTACCCAAGGGCCCCAAAGGCATTGTACCTGCTGCATTCCCGAATGGTATGGGTGTAGGCAAGGGAAGCAAAAATAACAGCGCTGCCTTTGACTGGGTTAAATTCTGCACTACTGAAGAAGGTCAGCTGATCATTGCCGAAGAAGGCCTTGCCCAGCCGACTCTGGAATCCGTAATGAATAGCCCTGCCTTTGCAAATGCCTCCAAACAGGCAGATATGAACATTGTAAAGCGTGAACTGCTCCGTTCTCAGGGGCCGAATGCTGTTGCGCGCTGGGCTGCCATAGGCGGAGACAACGACTCTTATATCAATTCAGCATTGGACAGGATTATGATCTATAATGAAAATGTTGATTCTGTTATAAAAGAAATAGTGCCCGGTATTGATAAGATTTTGTCTGAAGTTTCTCAGGGAAAAGTTAACTAACAGTATCTGAAAATAAGCGGTAAGTTCATCAAAAGATGCAAATTTACCGCTTGTATATTTTAGTTTTATGGGGCTTTTAAATGGTATTGACGAAAAGCACGCGGGAATCATTAGCCGGATATCTTTTTATAGCACCTAATTTTTTGGGGTTCATGTTATTTGCGGTACTTCCGGTTCTTGCATCATTTGGACTTGGCTTAACAAGCTGGAATATAGCCGGTCAATATAAATTTATCGGCCTGAGCAATTATATTGAAATGTTTACCCAGGATCCAAAATTTTATAAAGTTCTTGGGAATACCATTTATTTTTCACTTTTGTATATACCCCTGGTTTTAGTATGCTCCATAGGCCTGGCTATGCTTGTTAACCGGCCCTTAAAAGGAGTTATATCATTCCGGTTTATGTATTTTTTGCCGGTGGTTACTTCTGCGGTTGCAGCGTCCATGGTGTTCCAATGGATGTATAACACTGAATTCGGCCTGTTGAATTATTTTCTTGGCCTGTTTGGACTTGGAAAAGTTGCATGGCTGACAGACAGGCGGATCGTCATGCTCTGCGTAGTAATTGTCAATTTGTGGAAAAATGCCGGAAGATTGATGGTCATTTACCTCGCCGGTCTGCAAGGGATATCCCGTGTTTTATATGAGGCGGCAGAAATTGACGGTGCCGGGCCTGTGCTTCGGTTTTTTAAAATTACCCTGCCCATGCTTTCTCCGACAACCTTTTTTATTTTAATCACCTCTGTCATAGATTCTTTCCAGATATTTGAAATAGTATTTACCTTGACCGGAGGCGGTCCGTTGAATTCAACAAATACTATTGTTACCTACATTTATGAGGAAAGTTTCAATCATTTCAGAATGGGCTATGCTTGTTCGCTTTCAATGATTTTATTTACAATGATATTCATTTTTACAGTAATACAATTCAGGCTGCAGAAAAATTGGGTGCAGTCTGATGTACAATGAGGAAATACGCTATGACACATAAAGGGCAGCAGTTACTAAAAAGAATCTCTATTGATGCGTTCTTTTATGTATTTATGACATTGATTGCAGTATTGATGATTGTACCCTTCCTCTGGATGTTATCCACTTCATTTAAAGAGATGGGGCAGGTACTCGTGTTTCCTCCTCAATGGATACCAAAACCTTTTTTGTTGGAAAACTATACTGAAGCCTGGAAATTGGCAAAATTGGATCTATATTTCCGTAATTCTGTAATTATCACTATTTTTACAACTGTAGGTCAAATTATAACCTGCTCACTTGCAGGCTTCGCTTTTGCCCGCCTAGAGTTCCGCGGTCGTAATGCCCTTTTTCTCCTTTATCTTGCTACCATGATGATACCTATCCAGGTTACACTTATTCCTCTTTACTTGCTGATGAAATCTTTCGGCTGGATAAATACTTTTGCAGGAATAATTATGCCGGGTATCTTCAGTGCGTGGGGAACCTTTCTGCTCAGGCAGTTCTTTATGGGTATCCCAAAATCGCTGGATGAATCTGCCGTTATTGACGGATGCGGTTATTTCAGGATTTATACTACGATAATCATGCCCCTTTCAAAGCCGGCTTTAGCAACCCTGTCAGTATTTTGTTTTATGTGGCAGTGGAATAACTTGCTTTGGCCTCTGGTTATTGCCAATTCAGATGCCATACGACCCTTAACAGTCGGTCTACAACTCTTCAAAGGCCAGTTCCACATTGAATGGAATTTATTAATGGCAGGCTCAATGATATCGGTTGTTCCTATACTGGTATTGTATGTATTCCTGCAGAAATATTTTGTCGAAGGAATTGCATTAACGGGTATAAAGGGTTAAATTACATGTGCTTCCAGCCACCTTGCCACCCCGTCATCATCACAGCTTCCGCAAATATCATTGGCGGCTAACTTAACTGCATCGACACCGTTTGCCATGGCAATACCTTTGCCGCATTTTTGAATCATTTTTAAATCGTTGTAATCATCACCAAAAGCTGCGATTTCGGACAGATGGATTTTAACTGCTCCGGACAAAATTTCAAGGGCAGCTGATTTTTCTGTTTCTTTATGGGTAAAGCAGTACCACCCTTCACCGGTAAAGGCTGTCATCCTGCACTCGAAGAATTTATTTTCGATACTAAGCGCACTATTAGTGTCAAATATTTCAGCGGTTATTTTATAGGCCGCTTTTGAGAGTCCTTTGGAAAAATCGTAATATACGCCGTGGTCATAATCAGGATGCCATGCAGGTTCATCGTAACTCACATAATAGGTATCCTCGGTTTCAACGGTTATTTTCCCGGCTTTTTCACTTTGCCGTAATTCGGTAATTATACCATTAACAGTTTCGGAAGACAGTTTCTTTTTGTAAATTATTTCAGTCCCTGCCAGGACCAAAGAGCCGCCGTTCAGAATCGCATAATCGGGATTCACGAGGTCAAGGCATCTTTCGGCGGATTTTTCCGAACGGGCAGTGGCCAGGGCGATTTTAATGCCCTTTTTTCTGCATTTTTCAAGAATCGAGAGGGTATAGGGGGTAATTTTTTTATCTTTGTTCAGCAGGGTGCCATCCAGATCCATAGCAATCATTTTTACAGAGGGATCTTCTTTTGATGGTTCTTCATCAAACCAATGTTCAAAAGTGTAGCTGCCGAAATGTTTGCCGCCTAAAACCCATGCCATCTCTGGTCCTGTAGAAATTAATATGAAATATATATTATAATTAAGTATGGATTATAAACAAGCGGGCGTTGATATTGAAGAAGGTTACCGTGCTGTCGCCCAGTACCGGGAACTTGCGGCCGCCACGGCCTCAAGCGCAGTGCTGAACAGCATAGGCAGTTTTGCCGGTATGTTTTCGTTAAAAGAATTTTTGCGGGCAGGCGAAGGCATGGAGGACCCGGTGCTTGTTTCAGGCACTGACGGGGTCGGAACAAAACTCGACATAGCTTTTAAAATGAAAAAATATGATACCGTAGGCATTGACTGCGTAGCCATGTGTGTCAACGATGTACTCTGCCACGGCGCAAAGCCCCTCTTCTTTTTGGACTACCTGGCCTGTGGAAAACTCGATGCGGACATAGCCGCCGATATGGTCAAGGGTGTAGCCACAGGCTGCCGCGAAACAGGCTCAGTTCTCCTGGGAGGCGAAACCGCCGAAATGCCCGGCTTCTACGACGAAGGCAAATACGACATCGCGGGCTTTGCCGTGGGTATCGCAGATCGTAAAAAAATCATAGACGGCAAAAAAATAAATGAAAACGATGTGCTCCTTGGCCTCGCATCTTCAGGCCCCCACTCCAACGGTTTCAGCCTTATCCGCAAAGCTGTCCCCGACTTGAACGAAGATTTCGGCGGCATGCCCATCGGCCTTGCCCTCCTTGAACCGACAAGGCTTTATGTCAAACCCATTCTTGCCCTTATGAACGAAGTTGAAATACGCGGCATGGCCAATATCACCGGCGGCGGCTTCTACGAAAATGTCCCCCGCATGTTCCCCCAGGCGCCCTCAGGCGGATTCGCCTTCGATGCGGTGATCCGCGATCCCCTGGCGCCCTCTTACAGGGGCGGCTGGAAAGTCCCCCCCATTTTCGCAAGAATAGCCGCAGGAGCCGCAGGCCGAAAAGAGATAGGCGCTTCCGCCCAAAAGGCCGGGGAAGATCTTCTCCGTAACGATGCCGCAATAAAAAAATTGATGTTCAACACTTATAACATGGGCATAGGCTTTGTCATTGCCCTTGCCCCGGAGCAAGTTTCCAAAGCCGCTTCTTTCCTCGAAAGTAAGGGCTTCCCCTGCTGGGAAATCGGCAAGGCCGCCGTAGGAAAAGGGGAAGTCAGGTTTGAATAACAAACCCGGCAATTCCGGCAAAGTTTCACCGGGCGGGCAAAAGTGAATATCCTGGTTCTGGTATCGGGGAACGGCAGTAATCTCCAGGCCCTGATCGATGCTGCCAAAGCCGGAAAGCTTGGCCCTGGCAGCATTGTCGCGGTTTTATCCGACCGCGCCGGCGTCTATGCCCTCGAACGGGCAAAGCTTGCGGGTATCCCTGTTTTCACGGAAGTTCCAAACCATAACCTGGCTAAAGATGAACGCCGCCTTGAACTTTCAAACCGTATACTTAAAATCTGTAAAGCCTGTGCCATCGATCTTGTCATATACGCAGGCTTTCTTTCGATTCTCAAGGGGGATATTATAGAAGCCTATGCGGGGAGGATGATAAATCTCCACCCTGCGCTGCTGCCCAAATTCGGCGGACTCGGCATGTACGGGGAAAGAGTACATCAGGCGGTGATTGCAGCGGGGGAAAAAGAATCGGGTTGTACAGTGCACCTCGTAGATGCAGGAACAGACACCGGGCCCATATTGCTTCAGCGGAAAGTTCCGGTACTTCCCGGCGACACAGCCGATAGCCTCGCAGAACGCATTCATCACGAAGAACATATAGCCATCGTCGAGGCTGCGGCCCTGATGGTAAAACGTTTTGAAAATAAATCATGGGGGATTATATGAAAAGGCGGGCGCTCATCAGTGTATTCAACAAGGACGGTATTCTTGAACTGGCTTCGTTCCTGGCGGAATCTGGCTGGGAAATCCTTTCGACCGGAGGCACGTCGAAGCATCTCCAGGAAAACAAAATCCCCGTAACCGATGTTTCGTCAGTTACAGGCTTCCCCGAATGTCTCGACGGCAGGGTCAAAACCCTGCACCCCGCCATACACGCGGGTCTCCTTGCACGGCGCAGTATTACTGCTCACATGGATACGCTTAAAACCCTGGGGCTTTCCACTATCGATCTGGTCTGTGTCAACCTCTATCCTTTTTTCGAAAAAGTCCAGGCCGGCCTTTCCCTTGAAGAAACCGTAGAGTTCATCGACATAGGCGGCCCCACCATGCTCCGCTCTGCGGCCAAGAATTATCAGGATGTCATTGTCCTTACCGATCCCGCAGACTATGCCGAGACCATTAATGGCCTCAAGTCAGGGGAAGGCCCCGCAGGCCTCTCCCTGTTATTCAAAAAACGGCTCGCAGGAAAAGTATTCGACCTTACCTCGGCCTATGACGGCGCCATTGCCAGGTATCTCCTTCAGGGAGAAAATGCCGCCCCCGAAGATGAATACCCTGCGTTTTGGCCCCTTTCCCTCAAAAAAGCCCAGAGTCTGCGTTATGGCGAAAATGGACATCAGTCGGCGGCTCTCTACCTCAATACCGATAGCATCGGCGCCCTGGGCGGCATGGAGCAGCTCAACGGCAAAGAGCTGGGTTACAACAATATCCGCGATCTTGACCTCGCGTGGAAAGCCGCCTGCGCCTTCGGTCTTCCCTCAGCCGGAGCCGCTCCTTCGGGAACAGAGGATCTGAAACGCCTCAATCTCCCCGCTGCCGCAGGGAACGCCTGTTGTGCGGCAGTTAAACATAATACTCCCTGCGGTATTGCACTCGGCGCAAGTCTTTTTGAAGCCTATGAAAAAACCTTTGCCTGCGATCCTGTTTCCATCTTCGGAGGTATCGTGGCAAGTACGGTTCCGGTAGACGCGGCGACAGCGGAAAAACTGGGTGAACTCTTCCTTGAAATCGTGGTTGCTCCTGACTTCAATCCGGATGCCCTTGAGATACTCAAAAAGAAAAAGAACCTCAGGATCATGAAGGCCCGCCTGGCGCCCAAAGATCCCAAAGAGTGCATAGCAATTGACGGCGGTCTTCTGGTTCAAAGTGCCGACAGGCGGCTTCTTGAAAAATGGGAAGTAGTTACCAAGACCGTCCCCGCTGCTGAGGATATCCCTGATCTCATTTTCGGCATCAGGGCCGTAACATTCGTAAAATCCAACGCCATAGTAGTAGTAAAAGATTTAGCCGCAACCGGAATAGGCGGGGGCCAGACCAACCGTATCTGGCCTCTGGGACAGGCACTGTCCCGGAGCGAAGGCGTCATCAAGGCTGCAAAGGAAGCGGGCAAAGGCGACGGCAGGAGCGCAAGGGTCCTGGCCTCGGACGCCTTCTTCCCCTTCCCCGACTGCGTGGAAGCTGCTGCTGCTGCGGGTATCAAGGCCATTATACAGCCGGGAGGTTCCATCAACGACAAGCTGTCAATCGAAGCCTGCGATAAGCTGGGGCTTGCCATGGTTTTCACCGGAACCAGGCATTTCAAACACTAAAAGTGTTAGCAGTAAAAATGTTAACAAATAGGGGTTTATAATATGAAAATATTGGTAATTGGTTCAGGCGGACGGGAACACGCTATGGTGTGGAAGCTTGCCCAGTCTGAAAAGGTTAAACACATCTGGGTCGCCCCGGGAAACGGCGGTACTGCTGATGAGGAAAAGACTGAAAACCTTCCCCTTACCGCGGATCCTTCAACAGAAGAAGGCCAGCAAGCTCTCCTGGAATTTGTACAGGCCGAAAAAATCGACCTCACCGTGGTCGGCCCCGAAGCGCCCCTTGCTGCAGGAATCGTCGATAAGTTCCGGGAGGCAAAGCTCGCTATAATCGGACCTGATAAAAAAGCCGCCAGGCTTGAAGCAAGCAAAGTTTATTCAAAATCTTTCATGGAAAAATACGGCGTCAGAGCGGCCAAAAGTAAAAGTTTTACCGATCCCGTTAAGGCACTGGCCTATGCAGAAGATAATTTTAAGAAAAAACCCAAACTGGTCATCAAAGCCGATGGCCTTGCGGCAGGCAAAGGCGTAGTCATCGCGGAAAATTTTGCAGAAGCAAAAGACTGCCTCTCCTCTTTTATGAAAAGCGGCTCTCTGGGTGATGCGGGGAAAAGCGTAGTATTGGAAGAATTCCTTCAGGGAAAAGAAGTTTCGATACTGGCGGCAGTAAGCGTAAAGCCGGGAAAAAAAGGCGTCATCAAGCCTTTCATTTCAGCCAGAGATCATAAACGCCGTTTCGAAGGCGCTCAGGGACCAAATACAGGCGGCATGGGCGCCATCGCTCCGGTACCCGACTTCAGTTCCGCATGCGAAAAGGATTTCATCGACTCCATACTGGCTCCTACCCTCAAAGGCATGGAAAAGGAAAAAATGGATTACCGGGGTTTCATTTTCTTCGGCCTCATGGTTCACGAGGGAAAATGTTCGCTCCTTGAGTACAACGTACGTCTTGGCGACCCAGAAACCCAGGCTGTCCTTCCCCTTATGGATTCGGATTTGGTCCTTCTTTGCAGAGTAATACTCGACAATACCCTCGCGGATTTCCTACTCAAATGGAAAAAAGAATTCTGTTGCGCCCCGGTATTGGTTGCCAAGGGTTATCCCGGCGCTTATCCGAAGGGAAACCCCATAGCCATAAACCCCACAGGTATTGGCAGAAGCGGGGCCAGGCTCTTTATTGCGGGCGCGCAGCGGGGCCAGGGCGGCCCCCTGGGTTCAGGGCTGCGCACCGCAGGAGGCAGGGTTCTGGCGATTTCCGCAAACGGAGCCAGTGCAGATGAGGCCTGGGAAAAGGCTTACGAGGCCCTGCGATTTGTGGATTTTGAGGGCATGGCTTACCGTAAAGATATAGGTAGAGAAGATGGATAAGGGAGAACCTTTCTTATGGCCTTTGCTGCTGCAGTTTCTCCTGATTCTTGTAAACGCAGTTTTTGCCTGTGCCGAAATTGCCCTCATTTCCCTTAACGAAAACAAACTCGAAAAACTCTCATCGTCGGGGAATAAAAAAGCCAAGCGCCTTCTCTCCCTCACAAGAGAGCCTGCGAAATTCCTTGCCACCATTCAGGTCGGCATTACCCTGGCAGGCTTTCTTGGCAGTGCATTTGCAGCAGACAACTTTTCGGGCAGGCTCACCAAAGCCTTCATTGAATTAGGAGTAACAATACCACCCAATACTTTAGCCCATATTTCACTTGTTGCCATCACACTGATACTTTCATTTTTAACCCTGGTGCTTGGAGAGCTTGCGCCCAAACGCATAGCTATGAAAAATGCTGATACCCTCGCCTTTGCCATGTCGGGCCTCATTATCTTCATTTCGAAAGCCTTTGCCCCGCTGGTATGGCTTCTCACCAAGTCTACCAATGGCTTTTTGCGTCTTATCGGCATAGATCCAAAAACAGAGGATTCAGGGATTACAGAGGAAGAAATACGCCTCATGATAGATATGGGAAGCGCCAAAGGTATCATTCCCAAAGGTGAAAAAGAGCTAATCCACAATGTTTTTGAATTTGACAATAAAACTGCGGGAGAAGTGATGACTCACCGGAGGGATGCAGTATTACTGCGCCTCGAAGACAGCGATGCTGAATGGGAAAACACTATTATTGCTAATCGCCACAGCTATTATCCTGTATGCGATAAAAACCCCGACAATATCACAGGAATCCTGAACACCAGGGATTATCTCAGCCTTAAAGACAGAAGCCGCGAAACAGTGCTGGCAAAAGCCCTGCGGCAGGCCTGGTTCATCCCCCTTACGGTAAAAACCGATATTCTCTTCCGCAGAATGAAAAAAAACCGCAATCATTTTACCGTGGTTGTGGATGAACACGGGAGCATGATGGGCATAGTTACCATGTCGGATCTTCTGGAAGAGATTGTTGGCGACCTCGAAGACGACAGTTCCGTGCCTCCCGACCAGCCCTTGATCACAATTGCCGCAGCCAACACCTGGTATATAAACGGGGCTGCCCAATTGGATAAAGTTGCCAGGGATCTTGATATCATTCTGCCCCTGGAAAAATACGACACCTTTGCAGGTTTTGTGTTTAGCCTGCTTGGGCAAATTCCCGAAGACGGCAGCGAAGCGGAGCTTGACGCCTTCGGGCTTAAAATTAAAATCCTCGAAGTCCGGGAGCACCGCCTCGAAAAGGCCCTTGTCATAAAGGAAGACGCCAATGCTTAACGCAGGAACACTGCGCCACTGCGGCATCATGGTGAACTATAAATGCACCGCTGCCTGCCGCCATTGCCTCTACAGCTGCTCTCCGGGCTGGGAGGACGGTTATATAAACGAAAAAACCGCCAGGGAAATCTGCCGCCTCCTCGTCAAGGGCGGCTGCCGTTCAGTCCACATAGGAGGCGGCGAGCCTTTCCTCGATTTTGAAGGCCTCCTCATGATGGTAAAAGAACTCGCCGCTTCAGGCATATCCCTCGAATATATAGAAACCAATGCCTTCTGGGCAAAGAATGAAAAAGCCGCCGAAATGATTAACCGTCTCCGTGACGCTGGTATAGATGCCCTCTGCATATCCGTAGATCCCTTTCATGCCGAATATGTTCCCTACAGCCTCCCCCTGCGGCTTGCTGAACTTTGCGGAAAATCGGGCATGGGCTATTTCCTCTGGAAGCAGGAATTCCTGCCGGCACTTTCCCGCCTCGACGCTTCTAAACCTCACAGCCGGGAGGAGATAGAAAAAGTGCTGTCCGATAAATACATACCCAATACCGCAAAACTCTACGGTTTAAGCTACGGCGGAAGGGCTATCAATATCGAAGACGAATTCACCCCAAAAAAAGACGCAGAATTACTATCAAAAGACAAATCCCCCTGCAAAAACCTTCTCTCCACAGGCCACTTCCATATAGACCTGGATGCAAATTTTATTCCCCCCGGCTGCACGGGAATAAAAATCCCCTTAACCGAAGTGGTCAACGGCATCCCTGATGGCAAATATCCCGCCTTCGAAGCCCTCTACAAGGGAGGCATAAACAGCCTTGCGAAATTAGCGTTGCAAGCAGGTATTAAGCCCCGGACCGAAGGCTATGCATCAAAATGCAATCTTTGCTTCCATGTCCGGCATTACCTCGCAGAATCCGGCTTATACCCTGAACTTGATTCGAAGCATTATCAGGAAGCGCTGGAGACAAAATACCGGAATTAGTTATTTTGTGGAAATGTTGAAACCAGCGATAGAGTGTATACAAAAGTAGACAATTGCAGAATTTCATCTTTGTGATATACTTTCCATAAAATTTGCCCTAAAAAGGAGAGATTTATGGGCCTCGTTCATTTTGTTTATCTTGGTATAGCGCTGCTTGTCTTGGTCGTTTTGCTTCTAAAAAAAGAAATCGTGCTTCCCTGTATCATTGGCATTTTTCTGGTAGGGCTGGCGTACAGCAAAAACGTGATTTCCGCCATCGGGATCATGTACAACAGCATCATTGTCTCGGCCACAGAACTTTTGGGGATCATCGTCGTCATTGCGCTTATTACGACCCTGTCGAAGGGGCTTGCGCAGCTTGGTTCCGACGAGCTGATGATTCGGCCCCTCAAAGCGTTGATTCGGGGCAAGAAAACCGCTTTCTTTATTGTAGGGGCCGCGATGCTGATTTTTTCGTGGTTCCTCTGGCCTTCTCCCGCAGTGGCCCTCATTGGCGCTCTGCTGCTGCCGGTGGCCCTCAAAGCGGGCCTGCCTTCTATCTGGGTCGCCGTGTCAATGAACATATTCGGCCACGGCATCGGGCTTTCGGGGGACTTCTTCATTCAGGGCGCCCCGAATATCACTGCCCAGGCAGCAGGCGTTCCCATCAGGGAATTTCTTTCCGCTACTATCCCGGTTTGGCTCACCATGAGCGTTGTGGTCATTATCGTATCCTATATTATGTTCCAGAGGGATATGCGTAAAGAAAAGACCGGAAGCGATGCCGTGCAGAGCGATGCAAACACGAATGTACCGGCGCTGAAAAAGGCGACGCCCTTTTCCATCTTTATCGCGGTACTGACGCCGCTTTCTTTTGTGACCGACATCATCCTCATGCTGATCTTTGACCTCCGCGGCGGCGACGCAACAGCATTGGTAGGCGGTACGTCCCTGCTTGTTTTGAGCATCATCATGATCTTTAAAGGCGATTTTCTTAATAACCTTGAGGAAATTGCCGATTATATTGTCCAGGGTTTTCAATTCGCCCTCAAAATTTTCGCTCCGGTGGTTATTATTGCGGCGTTCTTCTTTTTGGGCAACGGTGAAATCGCCGCGAAGGTTTTGGGCGAAGGGGCGCCGAATATCCTGGGCGACGTGGGCAATGCGCTTTCCAATACCGACACAGTATTCAAGCTGCCCCTGGTGCTGATAGAAGCCCTGGTGGCAATTATCACCGGCCTTGACGGGTCGGGCTTCTCGGGCCTCCCCATTGTTGGCGCTGTGGCAAAGACATTCAGCATGAACACCGGATTAAGCACCGCATACCTTGCGGCCTTGGGCCAGGTCGTTACTATCTGGGTCGGCGGCGGTACAATTATTCCCTGGGGCGTTATTCCTGTGGCTTCAATTTGCAATGTCAAAGCTGCGGATCTTGCCCGCAGGAATCTTATTCCCGTAGCCTTCGGAATCCTCGCGGCGATAATCGTTACGGTGATTATTCTTTAGGAATTATTCTTTAAGGAAAAAATCTGTAAGTCCAAGGGAAGCTATATTCGATGCGATTTTTTTTGTATCCGTCGTATAGCTTCCCTTTTCTTTCATCCGCTCAAAAAGGATTGATCCCGAGAAGGTATATTTTTTTCCAAGGCCGCCCGGGCTCGCCATCTTTTCGCGCACAAAGGTGATGGCATCCCCTATGACTGTTGAAGAAGGAAGGGCGACAGGTTTTCTGCCTTTGATCATCCGTGCGGCATTGTAGCCTGCCAGGGTTCCGGTGACGATGGCTTCGGTATGGCCCACGAGGAGGCCTGCCTTCTCGCCGGCGCAGAAAAGATTGTCGATGCCCGTCACTTGCAGGGCATCATCCCTGGGGGCAATATCGAAGTAGCGCATGGAATTTCCTTTTCCGCCGGCGTAGGGATCTTCATAGCGGGCGTTTTCAAATCCCTTGATTTTTCGTAAAGTCGAGAGCTTGAAAAAAGGCGTCATTAGTTTGGCGTGGCCTGTATCAAGGAGTACGATGTTATCTTTGTATTCGGGGAGGTTGTATTGCTGGCAGGCTTTGACATCCAGATGATCTTCTATTAATTCCTTTGGGATGGGGATCACCGCAACGCCGTCTTTTTCCAGACGCTTCACAATTTCCGGCGACAGCGACTCTTTATAGAGTTTACAGGAACCGCTCATGGCGCCAAAACCGCCGTCTTTGCCTTCGCCTTTAATTTCGCTCACACCCGCAAGACCGGCTATACTCACCCTGCCGCCGAAGGCCGGACAGCGCAGTATGCACATGGAACAGCCGTTGCCATATTTGACGCAGTTGTTCATGGGCCCCGCAGTGCCCGTGGTATCGATAAAAACATCGGCGCCGTAATCAATGCCAGCATCGTCGGTTATGCTTTCGATGTGGGTTCCGGTGCTGTTCATCACGTCGTTGATGCGTGCCCGGTAAATGATCTCGACACCGGCGTCAACGAGCAATTTTTCGATGGCTGTAGGGGTTTTCGCAATGTCGTAAAGGATCGCATGGCTGTGGCCCGGAAACTCAACATTTTTATGCCTGGCGCAGGCGTCTATGGCCTTAAAAATATCGCCGCCCCCCAGGGCTATGCATTCCTCGGCGGCCGTGTAGCGTCCGTTGTTCCTCATAATGCCGCCGACAAGACCCGTACCCAGGAGCATGTCCGTCCGCTCCATCAGCATAACTTGCACGCCGGTTTTCGACGCCGCAAGGGCAGCCGAACACCCCGCCCATCCGCCGCCAATTACCGCAATATATCCAGCCATGTCATCTTCTCCTGTACCGCGTTATTTCTTTACTCCAACACAACCTTGTCACCCTTGGCCGACGATTCAAAGCAGGCAAAAATTATGCGTAACGCCGCGAGCCCCTCTTCGCCTGAAATTTCCGGAGACGTACCGGCTTCGATGCTGGCGACAAACTGATCGATAATACCCGATTTGGTCTGGCTCGCATTGGTCTGTATGCCGCCAATTTTATAGTAAATTTTTTCGCCGTCTTTTTTGACTATCTCCAGAGGGAAGTCGGGGTTGTCGTATATCTTCATTGTCCCTTCGGTACAATACAGCACTGTACTGTTGTTTTCGTTTCCGTAATTTGTCCAGCTTGAAGTCAGAGTGCCGATAATGCCGGTTCTGGATTGAAGGAGGCAAATGGCATTATCATCAATTTCGATAAGCTTGCCATCAGGGCCTTTTTTATCCAGGGTGGTGACATAGGCCTTCACTTCTTTAATCTCATCCCCTATAAGCCAGCGTATAAGGTCAGCCTTGTGTATGCCAAGATCCCCCATTGCGCCCATAAAGGCGTCTTTCTTGTTGAAAAACCAGGTTTTGGCGCTCTTGTCAGCGCTCCAGAGTTCAGGCCCGGCATGAGAAAAATTAGTACTAAAAGTAATAACCTTGCCGAGCTCGCCGCTTGCAAGGATCTTCTTTGCTTTTTTATGGGCCTCTACCAGGCGCTGGTTGTGGCCTATCATCAGGTACTTGCCGGCCTCTTTTGCGGCGGCTATCATAGCCTCGGCATCTTCGACAGAGGTTGCCATAGGTTTTTCGCAGAGCACATGCTTGCCCGCTTTAAGCGCCTGAATGGAGAGGGGGGCATGGTAACTATTGGCAGTGCAAACGCTTACCGCTTCAATGATGGGATCTGCCAGCATTTCCTCGACAGTATTATAAATTTTTCCGCCATAGCGGGAAGTCATCTCCCTGGCCCTATCGCTTATAGGATCATAAAATCCCTGGATTTTGGCATTCTTGTTGCCATCGTATTCAGGGGCATGCCTCCATTTTGTGATTGACCCGCAGCCGATAATCCCAATGCCTACCATATTATGCTCTCCTTAATGCTTCGCGTAATTTCACTTTCTTTATTTCTATTGCCTTAACCGGGCAAATCTCATGGCAGCAATAACAGCGAATGCATCTTTTATAATCTATGACAACTTTCTTCTCAAGTCCCTGGCCTTCAAGGCTCATGGCTTTTGAGCCGCATATCCTGGTGCAGTCTCCGCAGCGCACGCAAACGCTATTCTGCACCTCCGGCCTGGGTGTAAGGGATTCCCGAAAATGCCGTAATTTTTTGGGCAGAATAAAATCCAGAACCTGGTTGTTGCTTTTCTTGAGGGGAACTTTGATAAAATCGGGTATGCGCAAATCCGCAGGGTCAAGGCCGGGATATTCAATCTCATTAAAGTCCTTGAGCCAGATGCCCCGCGAAAGAGCCTCGCGGCTTACAGGGATTGTCTCGGGAGGATAACCGATGATAAAGCTCGCCGCAGCGTCCATGGCAAGCAGATTGGAAGATGCCAGCACCAGGCCAATATCCCGGGGCGTTCCCGCTGAAGGGCCGGGGCCTTCCATGCCGGTGATAGCGTCCATAAAGGCGTAGGCGGGCTTCACCGCCAGATTGAGATCCACAACCATGGAAGCAAAAGCTTCCCGTGTAGGAAAACGCACATGAAAAGAACTTTTAACCACCGAAGGAACAAGGCCGAAAAGGTTCTTCATGGCCCCCGTATAAATCATAAGCTGGTGGGTCTTGAGCTTAGGGAGGCTTATGATGCAGTCCGCTTCCTTTACCGCGTCGGTAAGTGAAAAGGATTTTATCACCTTGCCGCCAGGGCAGGGAATATCGATCCTGTCCTTGGTGAAATCAGCCCATTGCGCCCCACATTGCAGGGCTTTTTCGCCAAGGCCCGAAGACCGGGCTGTAAAATTGGGGCCCTGAAGCCCCGGACTATCCCCTACGGTTATGGAGGCAGCGCCCATCTCCTTAACCAGCCGGATAGCCGCTTCAAGGAACACCGGGTGGGTTACTATAGCCTTTGCAGGGGGGGAATCGAACACGATATTGGGCTTAAGAAGCACCTTTTTGCCCGCCACATCGAGGCCCCCGGCAAGATTCACAGCCTTTTTCAACGCCTCGTAGACTTCGCCCGCCTCGTATGCGGCGCAGCGCTCTATCCCAACTTTATTGTTCAATTGCTATTCCCCTAGTATTGCACTATAATAGTAAGAAATGCAGTTTCGATCTACCAAGGCTTTAGGGCCGCAGGTTTCATTCAAAGACGCCGTTCTCCGCTGTCTCCCGGTCGACGGAGGGCTCTATGTGCCTTCCACAGTGCCCGATATGAGGCAGTTTTTCCTTTATATGGACGAAAAAACCACGTACCCCGAGCTGATAGCCGCCGTAGCGCCAAGCCTTCTCCAGGGCGAACTCAATCCCTTCTCCGCTTCCCGGGTGGCTGAAAGCGCTTTCGACTTCGAGCCCGACCTTAAACAGCTGGACGACAACTTTTCCATCCTAAGCCTCTACAACGGCCCCACCGGGGTTTTCAAAGACTTCGGCGTGGCCTTCCTCGCGGCAGTGCTGGAAGAACTCACCAAAAACAGCGGCAATGTCATGGTCATTTCTGCAGCCAGGGGCATCACGGGGATCAGCATAGCCAAAGCCTTCCAGGGCCGCCAGGGGCTTACCGCAGTGCTCCTCTACCCCGCCGGAACCATCAGGGGACTTGACCCCGCCACCTTTGTGCCCAATGGCGGCAATATCATCCCCATCCAGGTCAGGGGGACCTACGACGATTGCCAGGCCCTCATTGCTGAATTGATAAACGACAGGCCCTTTGCGGAACGCTACCAGGTAACCAGCGCCAACACCATCAATCCCGGGCGCCTCCTGCCCCAGGCATTTTATTATCTCTATGCTTTTATCAAGGCAAAAAAATACCTTTCCGGCGACCTGGTTTTCTCGGTGCCTTCGGGAAATTTCGGCAACCTCATTTCGGGGCTTTATGCCTGGAAATTCGGCATGCCTGTAAACGGTTTTATCGCTGCCATGAACGCAAATAATATTTTTGGAGATTTTATGCGGGGCGGCAAGTATACACCCCATCCATTGGTGACAACCAATTCCCCTGCCCTTGATATTTCCCAGCCTTCAAACTACGAAAGGCTGGCATCCTTCTATGAAGAATCCCCTGCGGTAATGCGGAACATGGTATTCCCCGCAGCCATTGATGATGAAACCACCATTAAGACAATAAAAGAAGCATGGACCCAATACGGCATACTCCTGAACCCCCACAGCGCCGTAGCCTTTGCCGCCGCCAAAGGCTTTGCCAAAGACCGGGATTACGGTACCCATGCCATCGTACTCGCCACAGGCCACCCTGCACGGGAAGCGGAACTCGTGGAAAAAGCCACAGGCCAGACTGCGGGACTCCCGGAAAAACTCCACATACTGAACAAGCGTTCGGAACCCATAGCCCTCATCGATCCCGAACTTGACTCCCTTGAAAGCGCTATTGCCAGCTGCCTCTAAATATGCTAAACATACCATAATATATGGAAAACAGTGCGCTTATGGGCTTTGCCGAAAAATTCGGCATAGCTGCCGGCATTGTCGCCGGACAAATAATTTTAATAATAGTCATTTGGCTGATCTTTAAAAGAATTGCCCGGAAGATCAAAGCCGGCGATGGCACGAAGATAAAACCCCTGACCATCAAAAACATCCGCCTGCTTTCAACAAAGCAGATCACTTCCACAATTATACTCTTGCTCAGGCTGCTTAAATATGTAATCACCGCCTTCCAGCTTTTCATCACTGTGCCCATAGTGTTCAGCCTCTTCCCGTCTACCGAGGAATTGGCTTCCACCATTTTCGGCTACATACTCACCCCGCTTAAAAACATAGGTATTGGCATAGTAAAGTACATCCCCAACCTTATTACCATTATCATAATACTCTTTATCAATAAATATATTTTAAAAGCCTTGAAATTTTTCTCAGGCCAGATCGCACGGGAAAGGCTCAAGATACCCGGATTCTATCCTGACTGGGCCCAGCCTACCTTCAATATATTGCGGGTGCTCATCTACGCTTTTACCGTAGCCGTTATCTACCCCTATCTCCCGGGATCTGAATCCAGGGTTTTCCAGGGAGTGTCGGTTTTCGTGGGCATCATTTTCTCGCTTGGTTCAAGTTCCGCCATCGGCAACCTTGTAGCGGGCCTGGTCATCACCTATATGCGGCCTTTCAAAATCGGCGACCGCATCAGCATTCAGGGCAACACAGGTTTTGTAGTAGAAAAATCCATCATGGTGCTTCGCATTAAAACTTCCAAGAATGAATACATTACCTACCCGAACCTTCAGATTCTTTCAGCCAGCATCATTAACTACAACACTTCCTCTGACGAGGACGAGGAAGGCCTCATACTCCATGCGGAGATAACCTTTGGCTACTCCACACCCTGGCGCGTTATCCACGAGATACTCATAGAAGCAGCCCTTAAAACCGAGCATGTGCTTAAAAAGCCCAAACCCTTTGTCCTTCAGACTGCCCTGGACGATTTCTACGCCCGGTACCAAATAAACTGTTACACCAAACAAATCGAAAATATGCCTGCGATTTATTCGGAACTCTATCAAAATCTGCAGGACGGCTTCGCCGCCAAAGGCCTCGACATGACCGCCCCGGCTTACCAGATACGGCTGCCCGCAGAAATTCCAACGAAGCGTACCAAACCCAAAGAAGATTAACCCTTTACCGCCCCCGCAGTAATGCCCGAAACAATCTTCCTGTTAAAGAAGATAAAGAGGATCAGGGGCGGGATCGTGATAAGCACCACATCGGCAAAAAGCATATTCCAGGAATTGGCGTAACGGCCCATAAAATTGTTAAGCGTGAGCTGCACCGTAGGGTTTTTGGCTCCCGGCAGGAAGTAGAGGGGATTCAAAAAATCGTTAAAAACATTGACTGCCGAAAGCACAACCACGCTGGCGGTTACAGGCAAAAGCAGGGGAAAGATAATCTGCACGAACATGCGTACTGAACCGCAGCCATCCACGTATGCAGCTTCTTCAATCTCCCGGGGTATGGAAGCCGTATAACCCCGGTACAGCATCACCGTAAATGGTATATTTAACGCCACTTCCACCATAACCAGGCCGAAAAGAGACCGGTATATGCCGATAATGTCCATAACCCAGATAGTCGGAAGAATGGCCGGCGGGAGCATGAGCCCTGTGAGTATGAGGAAGTTCACCCCCATCATAAACTTATTGGCAACCCGCTGGAGCACATATCCTCCCAAGGCACAGACAGCCACAAGCAAAAGAATACTGCCCGTAGTAGTAATAACACTGTTATAGAACGCCCTAACCATCATGTAGTTATGGGTAGCAAGGACCTCGGGGTAATTTTCCCAGTGCAGTGATGCAGGCAATGCCAAATTCATCATTCCCGCTTCCTGCCTGCTTTTAAGGGAATTAAGGAGGATAAAATAAAAGGGAACAACAAAAATGATAACAGCCAGGGCCAGGGAAACAATATCGATTATCAAGTATTTGATTTTTTTATTCATTATATATCAACCTCCCGGCTTATAAGGAATCGGTACAAGGGGAAGGCTATAATCGCAATAAGGAAGAACATGACCACATTGCCTGCGGTAGAGAGCCCGTAAAACCCATTGGCGTACTGTTTGTAAATAATCGACGCCAGAGTGTCTGTCGCAAAACCAGGGCCGCCTCTTGTCATGGACCAAATCAAGTCGAAGGTACGAAGCCCTCCGATTAAGGCAAGAATAATAACCGTATTTATGGAAGACCGCACCAGCGGCAACGTAATATGCCTAAAACGCTGAAAGCCTCCGGCGCCGTCTATGGAAGCCGCTTCATAGTAGGTTTCGGGTATGGCCTGAAGCCCCGCTATATAAATTACCGTAGCGACACTCACGCCCTTCCACACATCGGTAAAAATAACCGAATAGAGAGCCAAATTAATATCGCCAAGCCAGTCAGGCCCCATAATGCCAAAGTGCGCAAGGAGCGTATTGAACAAACCCCTGGTAGGGTGCATAAACGAACTAAAGGTAAGACCAATAGCAATAGTACTGACAATATTCGGAAAAAACACAAGAGAACGGATAATATGCTTTGTCTTCATGGGGGAAGTAAGCAGCATCGCTATGCCAAGGGCAAGAACTGCTTTAAAACCGCAGGTCAATACCGCATAGAGGATGGTATTTTTAATGCCTATACGCATTGAGTATTCGGAAAAAAAGGTCCTGAAATTATAAAGCCCTACAAAACGGAAATCCGTTAAAGTCCACACAGTAAGGGAAGAAAAAAAACGAAATAATAGTGGGAAGTATAAAAATAACCACATATATAAGTAAAAGAGGCGATAAAACCAGGAATTATAAATTTTGCTTTTCAAAAGTTTCTCCCGTTTCCAAACTAACAAAGTAACGGCACTTCCAAAAAGGAAGCGCCGTTAGACTATAGCCTAAATATCTTTCAGTTTCAATTCTACCAACCGGGCAGATTGAGCTGAATGGCTTGCTTCGTCACGTCCTGATCATAGGCTGTTGCTGCAGCCTGAGGAGTGGTAATGCCCGAGAATACTTCGATGCAGAACTGCTCAAGGTTAGGCCCTTTGACAGGGGATTCAAATTCAAGGGCTACATCGGTTTTGTTTGCATTGAAGTAAGCGACCATTTCCTGGACACCAGCGTACACGGTGCTGGGGAGGTTGACTCCCTTAAGAGCGAAGGGTCCATCCGGTTTCTGGACGCTTGAATACACGCCAATACCTTCATCAGAAACAGTATAAGCCGCCCACTGCTTTGCAAGGTCAAGGTTGGGGGTATTCTTGTAGATATAAAGACCGCTGGGGATCCATACAGTCAGGCCGTGGTTATTGGGATCATCCCCGGGGATGCCAAATACGCCGATATCGTTGATCTTGCTGGGATAATCCGTATTGATGGAGGTAAGAGCCTGGGTCAGGATGGCCCAATGGGCAGCCTGTCCGTTAGCTATCATTTCTTCCGCCAATTCATAGGTGGTAGCAAGGTGATCCCTGTTGAGGTATTTGCCTGCGGCGGCGATCTTCTCAAACCCCTTGCGGGCTACCGCGTTGGTGGCATACTTCGCCCTGTTGGCAGTGTATTCCGCAGGGAAATTGGGCTGGGAAGCCTTCACATTGTATTCATCCCCAAGGAAGAAAAGCTGGCTGGTCCAGGTGGTTTTGTTGGAGGCCACAATGGCGACCTTGCCCGAAGCCTGGATTTTTTCACAGTTGACGATAAAGTCATTCCAGGTATGGGGAACAGAAAGACCGAGATCCTGGTAGATCTTCTTGTTATAGAGGATGGCGCCGGCCTGGGTGGAAGCCATGGGAAGCCCATAGAGTTTGCCATTTGCCGAGGCCGATTTCTTGAAGCTGTCGGTTACGTTGGCCGCGAAAGGTTCATTGGAAATATCCTGGATATTCTGCGCAGGGTTAAGGTCATTGAGCTTGGAACCTGTGTTATACCAAAACATATCAGCCATGTCCCCTGTGGCAAGCCGGGTCTTCATGATATTCTCGCCCTCGAGCCCGCCTACCCGAATCTCAACCTCAACCTTAATGCCTGTTTTCTTTTGGAAGGCATCGATCATTGCCTGGGTACCGACAAAGGGGCTGTCCGCATCAACCAGCAAGGTGACAGTCTTCTGTCCGCCGCTGGACGAACCGCTGCTCTGGCTCCCGCCGCCGGCAAACACACTGCCTGCTGCCACCAGCATGACAAGCGCCGCAATCGCCAGCATTTTAAATAGTTTCATGGATTTCCTCCTGAAAAATGTTTTCCCCACAAGGGGTATCCTTTTATTATAAGGTTGACTTTTCCGTGTCGTATATGGACAAAACAGCAAAAATAACCTTAAATTCCAGTACAAGCCATATGAAATTCAGAACCAGGCTGATATTAACCTATTCCCTCCTTTTTACTATTGTGCTCACCCTTATTGCCATCATTTTTGAGACCTACAACCTCCAGCACCTGGAGCAAACCACCCGGCTCGACCTGGACGTGCTCAGCAAGAATATGTCCCAGCAATTGGATGAAATTGTCAGGCCCATGCGTTTTATCACCGAATTCCTCCTTTCGGACAGCAAAACCCTCTCGGCCATAACCATCCTTACCCGGGCGGACAGATCCGAGCCAGGGGCCCAGGTTTTTATCACCAAGGCAAAGGCCGATGTGACCACCGCCCTGGCAACATACTGCAATACGGCCAATTTCTACAGGGTCACTTTTTTCAGCGAATACGGGGATATACTGACCAGCAATGTGATGAGCAATACCATCCCCGACGGATATGCCCAAACGGACAGCCTTTCCTCGCGGGAACGGGTAGATGCCGCCATGGGAAAAGCCCTGGTGCTCTCCCCTTACGATGATCCCTGGGATCCCCGAAGCCCCCGAAAAGTTTTCAGCATCACCCGCCTGGTAATGGGGAACAACGTATCAAGCTACCTTGAAGTACAAAAACCTTACGCCGACCTTGAAGCCATCTACCGCCTGGACAGCACCAGGACCATCAATGCCGCAGCCCTTAACAGCAGGGGAGAAGTGCTTTTTTCCCAGTTCGATGAAGACACCACTGAGCTGCTGGGAAGGATGATTACAGAGAACCCATCCCTCAAGGCAAAGCCGCTGGATCGCATAAGGGGGAACATGGCTGCCTACTATTATTCGCCCTATACGGATGTTTGCACTATTGTCATACAGGGAAGCGCGGGCATGAATGCGGCTATACGGGACATCACCCGGATCACCATACTCATGGCCCTGCTGCTCTGCGGAATTTCCATCTTCCTCGTTTTTGTGCTTTCCACCCGGGTTACCGCGCCCATACGCCGCCTCATCTTCAGGATGGATCAAACAAATCTGGATAATACCGAAGAACTTACTTACGAACAGCGGGGGCTTCCGGCGAAGTTCCCGGCGGACGATGAATTCGTCCAGCTCTACCAGAGCTATAACCATCTTATAAAGCGCCTCAACCTTGCCAAGCACAAGGAAGGGCAGATGAGCCTCCTTCACCTCCAGTCCGAGTTTGATGCCCTCCAGGCCCAGGTGAATCCCCACTTCCTGTATAATGTGCTCAACGTCATTTCCCATCAGGGCCTAAAAAGCGGCAACGAGACAATCTGCGAAATCTGCGAAGAGCTCGCCTCCATGCTCCGGTATTCCGCAGGCACAAGCAGACGGCTTGTAACAGTCCGCGAAGAACTGGACTATGTGAGGCATTATCTTTATCTCCTTAAAACCCGCTACCTCAATAAACTGAGCTACGAAGTCGACGCCCAGGGCAGGGTGATGGAGCAGGAAATGCCCAAAATAGTGGTGCAGCAGCTTGTGGAAAACGCAGTGACCCACGGGTATAAGGACACAGGCAAAAACATGCTGATAGGGATACGGGGCTGGATCGAGGATGGCTTTTGGTTTATCGAAGTCAAAAATAACGGCGATGGTTTTGACCCGGCGAAAAAAGCCCAGCTCGAACAGCAGATGGCGGAACTGCGAAACCGCATTCAGGAAGGGAACCTCAACATAGACATAGGCGGCATGGGCCTCCTCACCATTTATGCCCGCCTCCTCATCCTCTTCGGCACAAAGGCGGTTTTGGAAATTGCCGAATGCCCCGAAGGCACAATGGTGAAAATAGGCGCAGCATGTACAAAGTAGTACTCGCCGAGGACGAGCCTGCGGCAGCCGAACATATACAGGACATCATCAAGCTTTATTGTCCCCAGTTTGAACTGGTGATCGGCGACAACGGAAAAGCCGGCCTTGACCTCGCAAGGCAGCACCGCCCCGATCTTCTCCTGACAGATATCAGGATGCCCCAGATGGACGGCCTTGAATTGATCCGCGCCCTCCACGAAGAACTTCCGGACATCAAAACCATGATCCTGAGCGGCTACCAGGATTTTGAATATGCCCGCACCGCCCTGCAGTGCGGCGCCATCGAATACCTTTTAAAGCCTATTTCGCCATCTACCCTGCAGACAGCCCTGGAACGGGCAATCCCGCTCATCAAAAAAACCATCGAAGAAAAAAGATTCGCCCTCCTTAAAATGCTTCTTAACCAGGAGGCTCCGGACCCCGCGCAGCTCAGGCGATACTTTCCTGCCTCCGCATATTCAGCCGGGATATGCCGCAAAAACGGGCTTCCCAGCCGCTTTTTCAAAAACCTTAACCAGCCCCTGCTTTTCCAAAACCAAAGGGTCCAATCCGATGAAGACGAAAAAACAGGCGAAACCCTGCTGGCGCTTAAAGGCAGGGACGAAATGGAAAGCATCTACCTCGCCCCAGGCAATGCCCTGCTGAATGGCAGCAGAACTGTGGAATTCATGGATACTGAAAACAGCCTCCCCGGGTATACCACAGCCGTCCTGTGGTCTCAAGTCTTTCAGATTGAGGAATTCCCCAGAATAATCGCAGCCCTCTATACTACCTTGGACACCCGCCTTGTGATTGGAAAATCCCAAAGCATCTCCGCAGGGGGCAACAACCAGGTTACCAGGCCCAAAAACCCGTCCCCCAACACTGAAATGGATCAGGCCCTGAAGCATTACCTGAAAGAGCACAAAACCGGCCTCATTCAAAAATTGCTTAATGACTGGCTTGATGAATGGGAAAAAGAAGGGCAAGGACAGCTTTTTGTGGAAGAATCCGTGCGCCTGTTTATTGAACGAGTAAACCATGCGGAAAACAGCCCCGGTGAAAACCTCGAACTCCTCATCGCCAACGCCTTTTCCCAGGCCGCCTGTTACGGGGATCTCAAAGAAAGCCTCGCCCTGATTCTCGAAAAGCTCCTCCCCTCCCAGGAAGAGAGGATTGACAAAATCGACACCCCCGAATTCTTTAATTTGATAAAGCAGTATGTCGATGCCCATTCAGCAGAAGACCTCAGCCTCGAATCAACTTGCAGGCATTTCGGCATTTCCCAAACCTATCTAAGCCGCCTCTTCCGCAAATACACGGACCTCTCATTCCTGAATTACCTCACCATAGCCCGTGTCGAAAAGGCAAAAACCTATCTGCTGAACGAGGGCACCCTCATACGGGACGCCGCAGTGATGGCAGGCTTCAACGACCCCTTGTATTTCAGCAGGGTCTTCCGCTCCATCACCGGGTTTACCCCATCGGAGTATGCGCAAGGACCTCATAAAAATTCTCCCTGTTGATGAACTTCACAGAAGGATTGTATTTTTCGATAAATGTCTTGGGTATATGAACTTTGGTATTCGGATTCCATTTGATTTCGTATGCAGTAATATTTCTCCCGGACTCAGTAACAAAATCAACTTCCTGCTGCTGGGTTGTACGCCAAAAGTAACCAAATGAGCCAACTGATTGGGGCATAAGTTTTTTTGCCAGTTCTGCGATAATAAAATTCTCGAATAGATGCCCAATATCCTGCCTGATTGCTACCGTATCAAATGCGCCAATTACTGCGTTGCGGATACCGACATCGTAGAAATAATATTTTGCGGAAGATTTTAATTCACTACGCAGATTTGTGCTAAAACTGCCAAGCCTGAATATTACAAATGATTGTTCCAGCAAACGAATATACCGTTCAATGGTTTTGTTATCGGCATTGCATAGATTAGATAACTCATTGATGCTGACTTGTGAGCCAATCTGCAATGCCAATGCCCTTACCAATTTCTCAAAAACAAGAGGTTTCTTTATATTTTCCCATTTAAATATGTCTTTGTACAGATTGTCATTTGCAAGTTCTTTCAATATAGCCCGCTCGTCTCCCGGATTGTTTACCACATCCGGGTAGTACCCATAGAGCAGCCTGTTTTCCAAATTCATTTGTTCTTCTATGAGATTCGTATGAAAGACCATTTCTGCAAACGACAGCGGAAACATTTTGTATGTCCATTTTCTGCCGGTCATTGGTTCATTAATCTCATTTGCCAAATCAAACGAACTGGATCCAGTGGCAATGATCTGAAATTTGGTTTTGAATTTATCATGAATAATCTTGAGTTTTAGCCCTATATTTTGGATTCTTTGGGCTTCATCGATCACCAAAATCAAATTTTGCCCAACTACGGAATTGAATTTTTGCGCAGTAACATCTTCAAACAGTGCGATAGTAGCTGCGTCATCTCCGCTTAGCCACATCACATCATTTCGTTTATCAAATAAATCGTGAAGTAATGTAGTCTTACCTACCTGGCGCGCTCCAAATATCACAATAGCCTTTCCGGAAAGTAGCTTTTCCTCGATATCTGCTTTTATACTACGTTCTATAATCATATAGACATTATAGCAGATAGCAATATTTTATGCAACAACTCCAAATATATTATAATATTTTTGGAGTTGCATCCTTATTTATGCATAATTAAGCTTACCTTCTCTGCCTCTTCCCCAATATCTTCCCGTCTGCAGAACGGTACGGATTCCTGCGGTATCTGAGATACGCTTGGTATGCAGCGCTGTTTTCGTAGTAGCCGTCCAGCCCCTTAAAAGACGATGACTCGTCGCAGCGGTAAAGCTCCATCAAAGCAGGGAAGAGAGGCGATTCCATGATTTCCTGGGTGCGGGTAAGGGGCAGGCGCTTAAGGGCGGCGGGCAGCATATGGTTCTTCACCAGGTAATAGATGTCATCCCTAAAATCCTGGTCAAAGCCCAGGCGCTCCAAAAATCGGCTTGCGGCCCTGGCGCCCAGCTCCGCATGGCCGTCAAAGCGCCTGGCGCCGGACGCTTCTGCCAGGGGCTTCCCGATATCGTGGAGCAGGAGCCCCAGGGAAAGCCGCAAATCATAGCCGCCCCCGGCCAGGGGCTTGCGGTGCTGGAAAGTTTCCAGCGTGTGGCTCCACACATTCCCCTCGGGGTGGAATTCCTTCGAATGATCCACATCGTCCAGCTGGGCAAGCTCGGGCCAGAATTCACCCACAAAGCCCGAATCCTTCAAAAATTGCAGCCCCCGTTCAGGCTTCTGCGAAAGGAGCAGCCCTGTAAGCAAAACCCTCTGCTCCTCAGGCCCCAGGGGCAGCCCGCCCGGCCATTCAACCGGTGCAAGCTCTGCGTGGGGATCGTAGCGGGCAAGTATCAGGGCAATGCCTGTGGGCATCCCCACATCCAAAGCTTTCTTCCATATATCAGCCTCGGCCCCGGTAAAAGGCCTTCCCCGAAACTCCCTCAGCAGGGGGTACACTCCGCAAGGGTCAAGGAAGCGCCCGGTCCTCCAATCCAGCCCAAAGCTCAAAAGGGCAAAGCTGCCCCGCTTTTCCCGCGTCCCCAGCCTGTCTTCCTCGTCCAGACAGCGGAAATAGTAGTCGAAACCGCCATCCGTTACAGAGGCATCGGCCAGTTCAACTCCGGGAAAGCGCAGCTCCCCAAAAATCCGCGCCAGATCCTGAAGACCCGCATTGGTTTCTATGAATATGAAGGGAAGAGGGGGCTTTTCCAAATAGCGGTCAATAGCGCTAAAACCCCTAAGTATGACGGAAAACCCGGCCCCGGAGAGCGCGCCAGGCGGAGAGGGATCAACGGTCTGTGCCATGTTTTTTACCCCTTAAAGAAAGCATAGCGGATCCGGGCAATTTTTAAAAGGCCGCATGACTTTATATACCCTTAAGTGTATGCTTATCAAAAGGAAGATACATGGCGTCTATTATTGTTTTATTATTGTCGGCTGTTTTGCCCATCGTCGCCTTTCTTTTGTTTATCTATTTAAGGGATACCCAAAAAGAGCCTTTGAAACCTTTGATGCTATGCTTGCTTTTCGGTTTTTTATCGAGCATCCCGGCTGTAATTATTGAGCTATTAATCGGTTTGGGGAACACATTCGCATCCCCGCTTTCCTCTGCCATCTATGATGCGTTCCCTGGTGCGGCAATCCCGGAGGAACTGTTGAAATTTCTGGTACTCTATTTATTTGTTTTCAAGAAACCATATTTTGACCAAAATTATGATGGCATAGTTTATGCCGTATTCGTGTCTTTGGGATTCGCAATGGCCGAAAATATTTCATATGTGTTGCAAAATGGCATTGGGACTGCGCTATTAAGAGCGATATTTTCTGTTCCCGGACACGGCCTGTTTGCAATATCCATGGGTTATTTTTTCTCTCTGGGAAGGTTTTCAAGCATAGACAAAAAAAAATGGTATTTGTTCCTTAGCTTGTTCATCCCGATAATTTTTCATGGAACATATGACTTCCTTCTTTTTTATATATCCGGGGGAATTGACAATACAGCCATCATTTTATTAATGTTTTTTGCGTTAATTGCATTGATGATATTTATGTGGAAATTCGCACTTAAAAGAATGGAGAAATATATTATTATGGATAAAAACCCATGAATATAACCATCGATCTGGTTCGCAAAGATGAAAAGGAAATTTTGAGAAACCTCCTCGAAAAGTACCTCTATGAGTTCTCCCAATATGAAAAAACCGATGTGAACAGCCTGGGTTTATATGGCTATAATTACCTGGATCATTACTGGACCGAAGATAGGCGTTATCCCTGCTTCATCAAGGCTGAAAACAAATTAGCCGGTTTTGCAATGGTCAATGATTACCCGGAGGTGAAAATCAAAGCAGATTATACCATGTCCGAGTTTTTCATCCTGTTCAAATACCGGAATTCCGGAATCGGCAAATATGCCGCCGATTATCTTTTTGACAAATATAAAGGCAAATGGCAGCTCAAATACCATCCCAAAAATACGGTTTCGGAGAAATTCTGGCTCCATGTAGTTGATGACTACACCAGGGGGAAGTATGAATTACTCAAAGACAATCCCCAGGCAGCCTATGCGGATGGAACTCTTGGGAATATATTGATATTTGACACTCCCTATATTTCATGAATATGATTAATTCTATTATTTTTATGCCGTCTTTGGTATCTACTATGGCCTTGCCATTGTCCAAAAAGATGTCTGCCTGTGCACCGCTCGAAATTAATTCCACGGCAGTATCGGCATGGCTTCCCCATTTCGGGAAAGCCTGAACCGCAGATCCTCCAAAACCCCAATGTCAATCCCTGGAACCACCCCGGCGAAAAACCTTTGCATCAAAGCCTCGCGGAGCTTGGGCCTGGGGTATTCGCGGATTGCGGTTTTTTTCTTTTCGGGAATGCCCGCGAGTTTCCGAGCTGTTTCTATTGCTTCGATAAAACCGCCGATGCTGTCCACAAGGCCGAGCTTCTGCGCCGCAAGGCCCGAATAAACCCGGCCGCGGGCAAGAGGTTCCAAGACCTCGGGCGTTATGTTCCGGCCTAATGCGGCTTTTTTCACAAAATCACCGTAAAGTTCGAGGATATAGCGGCGGTAATTGGCTTCTTCTGCATCGGTTAAATCCCGGCGGGGAATCAGGACCCCTGTAAAAAGATCCGCATGGGCGCCCCGGCTAAGGGTATCAAGATCAAGGCCAAGCTTGTCGTTAAGGCCCTTGTCGTAAAACCACCCCGCGATTACCCCGATTGATCCTGTGAGGGTGCAGGCGGAGGCCATAATATGGCTTGCGTACATGGCCGCCCAATACCCGCCCGAGGCGGCTACCTGGCCCATGGACACCACCACGGGCTTTTGCTTCTTCGCTTCCTTGATAGCCTGGGCTACATAATCGGCAGCCACAGCGCTTCCGCCGGGGCTGTCAATGCGCACCACCAATGCTTTTACTGCGGATTTTTCCGCAGCTTCGAATATAGTCCTGGAAAGGCTCCGGGCTGCCATGCCCTGATCCAAATCAGTGTTGCCTTTGGCATAAATCACCGCGATTTCGGCAGGCTTGCCGAACCTTCCCGGTTTAGGAGGAGCATAATGGGATGCATGGCGATCATGGGTCATAAGGCTCGCAGAACCTGAGACCGCATAATCGATTTCCAAATCATCGGGAGGGTCCTTGGCATCTGCTTCAAGTTCCCTGATGATACCTTCAATCGCCTCTTCACGCCCCACAGTGTCTGCCAGGCCTTTTTCTTTTGCGGCCTGGGGCGACAGGAGAAAATCGCCGTTCACAAGGGCATTAAAATTCTCCTCCGAAAGGGAGCGGGCCTGCATGATCGCTGTCCTGGTTAAATTGAAGACCTCGTCAAGATAAGCACCGTACTGTTTCTTGTCGGCTTCCGAAAGGCTTGTGCGAGAAAACATTTCGTTGGCGGATTTAAAATCCAGATAACGCAATTCCCTAAAGCCGATGCCCAGCTTTGCCAGGGCTTCCTTCGCATAAAGACGGCCCCAGGCATGGCCGGCAAAAGCCAGTATGCCGCCCTCGTCCATGACCACCCTGTCTGCAACAGAGAGCATGCAATACAGATCAAAATCGGCATTGTCGAAATAGGCGACTATCTTCTTCCCCCTTGCCTTAAAGGTTTCGAGGCTGGAACGCAATTCCCAGAGGCAGACCTTGTTTGCGGAAAAACCTGAGCTATTGAGAAGCAAGCCGTTTATGTTCTTGTCGTCCCCCGCTTTCTTGATAATCCTCAAGGTTTCAAGCTCATGGCCGATTTTTGGGCTGCCAAGCTTTGCCGGATAAGTTTTGGCATTATGGAGGTTGAGTTCAAGATATCGCCGTTTTCCGGTTTTTTTTCTCATTTGATCCCCCTTTTTTGCGCCAGAAACCGTCAAAAACACCGGAATTAGCGTTTTTTCGGTTTGGTCTTTTTCGGTTCAGCCTTTTTTGCGCCTTTGCCGGCTGTTTTCGCCGGCTTGGGCGCAGCCTTCCCCTGCTTGGTCCCTGCCCCGGACAGCACTCCGGGAAGTTCCTCGAGCCTGTAGCCCGAGGCTTTTTCAGCCTTGAGGAGACTCCTGGCTGCCGCGCTGATAACGCCGGCACGCTTCTTCCATTTTTCCGAAGTGTCCTCCCCGCTATCGCCAAAAGCAATGGCGGCCTCGGGGATAAGGAAAAGGCTGGACCGCGAAATGGTTTCTTCAAAGGCTTCCTTGTTGAACCATGTGATATCTTCAAAGCGGTTCACTGCCAAGGCCTGGCGGAAATCGTCGGCATCGTAATTCTCAAGCACCAGGGCGGCTGCCAGTTCATCAGCCTTGAGAGCACCGGCGTAGAGCGAAGGATCGGCGGGGCTGGTCCTCGCAAGCACCATGCGTGCAAGGGCGGCAATGCGCCTGGCTTCATCGGCGCTGACGCCCAGCTTCTCCCAGCACTCGCGCAGCTTGCGGACCAGCTGCCAATGGTCGGCAAGGCGCGCGGCTTCCTCGCCGTTTGAGCCTTTGCCAAGAATGGAACGGAGCAGGGTCAGCACACCATAACCCAACACCAATACTGCGACCTGCGGACGGGCCGCAATGTCCTTGCCCTCCTCCGTCTCAGCCATGAGGATAAGGCGTTCAAGGTAAGCGGAGAATCCCGCCCAGGACTGTTCCGGAGGGGCATATTCATTTTCGGTCTTGAAGGCTTCGTAGCCTCCCTTGATGCCTGCAAGGTATTTGGCCGCGGTATCGGCAAAGGCCAGCACCGGCTGTTTAAAGTAGTCCACGAATTCAGCCTTCTTGGCCTGGGCATTGCGGGCCTCCTCCTCGGTCTCTGCCGCGGAACTCCCGGGAGTAAAGAAGCGGGAAAGCTGCTCCATCCTTTCAGGCTTAAAGAAAAGATTGAAGGGGGCATAGAGTTCGCCAAGGTAGATATCAAGGAGGGCTGCTTCAAGATCCTTGACTCCCCGGCCGTTGAGTTCAAAGTTGAGCCTTGCCCAACGGCCGTTCCAGCTGCCTGCTTCCGCGCCAGGCACATCTTCAGCCTCGTGGATGTCGAGGAAAGCCTGGGCCTCGTAGCCGTTGAGGCCCACAAAAAGGCCCCGCTCGGCAATCTCTTTCGACGACCGCACATACCAAAGGCCGGCCCTCTGCTCCCTGAAGATCGTAAAGAAACGATCCTCGCCATGAAGCGAAAGGGCTTCGCAAAGGCTGTCCTGCCTGGAAGTGCCGTCCTTTTGGGGGATCGAAACCGCCCCCCGCCTGATCCAGCCCGAAGCGCGGCCATAGGCGTTGTTATAGAACACCAGGGCCATATCGCCCCCCGCACGGTTTGAATAGGCGAAAACGTTCTCGTTGATGCTCCCCTCGGGGTTCACCAGGTCGTAGAGGCAGAAGTCGGCGCTGCCCGAGAAAACATGGCGCTTCTTCATAAGGGGGAAGATCTCCCGCTCGTGGCGATCAATGAGGTACTGGTCGGGCTTTTCGTCCCGGTAGGAACGGCGGTATTCCATGCCGTACTTTTCCTCGAAGCCTTCGATTTGCCCGTGCCCGAACATGGGGAGGCCAGGCATGGTCACGAGGAGGGTGGCGATGCCGAAATACTTGTCCCCCTTGCCGAACTGCGCCACTGCGGTATCCTCGTCAGGGTTGTTCATGAAATTCACAAAACGCTTGAGCACCTCGGGGTCGAATTCCAGGGTGTTCTTTATGGTGGCCCGGTACTTGGCGTTCTCTTCGTTTTTAAGCATGTTCATGAAGGCCGAGTTGTACACCCGGTGCATACCTAATGTACGCACAAAGTAGCCTTCCATCATCCAGAACGCTTCAGCCAGGAGCAGGGTATGGGGCGCCTCGGTAGCGCAGCGATCCACCACTTCCCGCCAGAATTCGTTGGGGATACGGCGGTTGAATTCCGCGGAAGCAAGGGCATGTTCCGAGCGGCTTGCGATATCTCCTCCGTGGCCCGGTTCGGGGTACCACAGGCGCTGAATGTGCCGCTTCGCCAAAGTCATGGCAGCGTCGAAACGCACGATGGAGAACTGCTGGCAGACCCCGATAATGGTGCGTATCACCGCTTCCCGTGCCTCGGGGTTGAGGAAATCAATCTGGGCAGTGTCGTTCCAGGGCATGGAAGTCCCGTCGTTGCCGTGGTAGATGTAGCGGGTATCCCCGGAATGAAAATCCACCCGCTTGAACACCACCGCTGCATCGGTGCGGTTGTAATAATGATCTTCGAGATAGATGCCAACGCCCTCGCGGTTCGAGAGATTCCCGCCGTTAAAGGTATAGGTGGGGTAGGGAGGAAACTTGAGCTGGAGGAAGCGGTCGGGGTTTTCCATGACCCAGCGGCTGTCCAGGCCCGTATGGTTCGGCACCATATCCGAACCAAGCCTGACGCCCCGGCGGTAGCAGCGTTCCCGCAGGTTCTGCAGGGCGCCCCATCCGCCAAGCTCTTCCGCAATATCATAATCGTGGAGGCTATAGGCGCTGGCGGCAGCCTCGGGGTTCCCCGTCCACTGCTTCACGGTTTTGCTGGCATTGCTCCGCTCCCACAGCCCGATGAGCCAAAGGCCCGTAAAGCCCCGCCGCGAAAGCTCGTCCAGCTCCTCGTCGGGAATCTGATCCAGCCGGGCAATCTCCCGGTGGTATTTCCTGGTCAGCTGGTACAACCACACCAGGGTACTCTTTGCCATCAGCACTGTCCGGGGCATCCACTCCTGGTCCGGGCTGAAATGCTCGTACTCGTTCTCCATCCAGCCGAATTCCATCACCTGGGTGGGACCAGGCCCGCCGAAGAAAGGCTTGTCTTCCTCTTTTATCACATCAAGGCTCGTAAGAAGCCGCCCCATGTACTTGCTGATAAGGAGGCCCCAGCGCTTCCTCATGAATTCAAGCTGGGCTGTCAAGGAATCCGGATGGGCCAAGGCCGGCGCCCGCAGAAGATCCCACAAATTCATGCCCTCGGGCCCAAAAACCGGAAGCTCCGCAAAATGAGCCTTGAGTTCCTCGATAGCGCCGGGGTAAACCGTCTTCAACCTGAGGTCAGTATCGCCAAACAGGAAGAAAAACGGCTTAAACGCGGGGTTAAGGTTCGCCAGGGCCAGAAGCATAAGCTCCTCAAGGCTCAAAGAACGGCAGCTTTCGCCGTCCTCGCTCTCCTCAAGATACTGTTCCACTGAAGCTTTGCCAGTGTATACTTTTTTAGGCGGAAACAACATACCAAAGGTATGTAACATACCATCGGCATCTCGAGCACCCAAATTCTGGTTTATTCGTTCCAGAGCCGAATCAAAAACATCGGACTGGACCTGCTCCCGGTAAAGGGCCACCATATAGTGCAGAATCTCGTCTATAAGCCCCATAGCGTTGAGCTGCCCGGCCTTCACAATCAGCTCAGGATGCGCAGCCCCATCCACCCTCGAATTGAGCTTCACCGTCAGAGCCCGGACCTGCTTCACGTCCGTCAGGACCACATTGCCTGTGAGGGAAAAAAGGCTGTCCTCGATGCCGCATTCCTTCCTGACCTCCTGCCTGATGTGGAATTCCATCACCGCCCGCCTTTTGGCAGCCTTCCGCCCCCTGGGGGCCGCAGGATTCTCGAATTTGGACAAGGATATGCGTACAGCCTTCATTTTTTCACCTCTTTATTCCCATTTTATAATACACCAATATATTATAGGAAAAGTATAATACGAGAAAGGGAAAATTGACAGAGTTTTAGGAAATCCTTGTTAAAGAAACGCAAAGGTTATTTATCGTTGCGATAACTTCTGATGATGATACTTCTGTTTTATAACGTATATCCCCATTATTTATGTCCTCCCTGAAATTGCATTGCATTAAGCCGTCAACAATAGGCTGCAAATA
Source organism: Leadbettera azotonutricia ZAS-9 (assembly GCF_000214355.1). Classification (GTDB taxonomy): domain Bacteria; phylum Spirochaetota; class Spirochaetia; order Treponematales; family Breznakiellaceae; genus Leadbettera; species Leadbettera azotonutricia. Next base: position 3,694,299 of record NC_015577.1, read on the forward strand.
AGTTTTCTTTATAGATGTCTTATCAGTAAATAATAACAAGTACTGATTATCAACAAAACAAATATCAAGTTGATATGCAATAGTATTGCATACCCATTCCAAATAGGCCCGTGGAGGATCACTCACATCATCACTTGCAACTTCATAATATTTCAAATTACTAAACGGTTTAAAACTGTTTTCTCCGTATTTCAAAAATAACGAATATGTATAAAGCTCTACATGATTACCGCTCATTCGCTCGCCTTTTAAAAGTACGAAACCCTGTTTTGAGTTCTTGCGGACATACCTATCAGCACTTTCCAAATAATTAAATAAGTCACTTTGATTTATAAACTGTGAACGCCAATCGGTAATAGCCGATTCCTTTTTTTCCAATTCTACTATTTCTATAAGTGATTGCTCAATATTTTCAGCTTTTATTTTTTCAAATATGGATTTGATAATCCCTGAACTCATATTGGAACGATCTCTTTTTAAGAATCGTTTCCAGCTTATATCGCGCTGAATGTTCCTAAGAAAGCTTTGATTAGAACTTCTTTCAAGAAGATAATCACCATGAACTAATAACGCACACTCCCACACATGATTAGCAAATTCTCTTACCCCATTGTCATCAAACACAGCCTTTGCCTTTTTACTGTATATGCTAAACTTTTCACGATATTCTTTGTCATCTTCTGCCGACCATTTACAATTATTGTTTTTATTGTAATAACTTTCAATATCACTCAGAAAAAACAAGAATCCAATTTGTCCATCAAAATATTTTTGCTCCTCTACATCCTGAATCTGTTTTTTCCAATCATTATTTTCCCGAAGCAGCAAACATGCTTTTATTTGCTCTTCAAGAAATTGAACATTATCAAAACCTAAGAAATCTTTGCCTGAAATATTGCTAATATGGATAAGTATACTCGTACCCTTTGCCGGTAATAACTGTTTAACTGCGTTGATAGAACGAAGATAATCTTCTTCTCTGTTATAATTTGTATATTTTGCCAAATTTCTTATTATACGCATCCAATGCTTTAATTCATTGGGATCAATATTTCCTTTTCTAGAAATCAAATACTGGCAATATGCAAAAAACACTATTCTATTTTCATAACCAGCACCGTCAAATTTATTGTTAATTATTCTATCAAAATATTCTAATTCGTCATAAAAATAAAATGCCTGAGGAATATATGTTTTTACTGTTTTATTCCCATTTTTTAGCATATCCAAAATAGCAATAAGGTCAAGAATAAATTGTCCATCAAGACAACTATATTTTTCACATTGGCTAAAAGACATACCGGATTCCTGAAACAAAGATTTTGGAAAATTGTCTTTTTCCGCGCGATGATTCACAATAAGAATTTTAAGAAAATTCATAAGCAAGTGATCAATATCAGAATTTTCTGATGGCCTGTGTGCCCAAAACAAATTAGTCCAATCAGTATCAATCATTTTATCAAAATATTTATGTACCAGGACATCTTCATTTACAATTGTATACCTATCAGACAAATTTAATTTTTCAATATATTGTTCCAATTTTGCCTTAAAATTTTCAAACTCGGTCAACGGTTTACCGCGTGCATTCATTTTTATATATAAATCATCAGTTAATCCATAATCATTAAGTTCAAGAAATTGAAAAGTTATTATTTCTTTATTTGGATCTGCCAATCGTTTATAATAATTCACGGCGTCATTAAATTTAAGATGAATACTATCAAGCATATTAAGCATTGATTGTATTGTCGGATCAGTATCCCATGTTGAAAAATACCAAGAACTTTTCGTAATAATGTTAGATATTGTTTTTGATTTAAGATTATTCATTTTTGATATATCTATATCTTTAGACAGCAAAGTATCACAAAATTCCCGCGAGCTTGTCCGTGTCTCATAGGAAAACTTTGATTTTGGTTTATCGCTTTCGGTATATACAAAATCTTCTCTTAATTCCTTAATTTTGCAATCTTTAATTGCTAGATACCAATGCAACAAAAACAGTGTCGTTAATCTTTGCTGTCCATCAAGGGGGATAAAAACCGGGCGTTTGTTCACCGTTGTAAGATTTCCATATACAAAATCAAGGTCATGGTTTGCCGTATCGGCATCTAAATATTCACGTAATTTATCAAGAAAAGCATCACGTTTTTCAACTTCGCTTACACGGCCTTGTGCGTAATCTCTCTGTATAATAGGAATAACAATGTCATATTTCCTGATTACTTTCAAAAAAGTTAATCGGCTTTCGGATAATTTTCCTGTTTCACACATTATCTATTCTCCTCTAAATCGTCAATTAGTGTATCAAGTTTTAATAAAGTTGTTTTTATTGCATTAAAATATGCATCCGCATCACTAGGATTCCAGTACATCATTTCGGTAAAACGCTTGCTATATGCTTTCATAAAGACATTCTTTGTACATAAAGGTATAAACTGTCCGGATTTTTCATTTTTTAATATAATAGAACGTTTTACCGGAAAAATCCAGTTTTTATAAGCTCTGTTTGTACTGGCATCTAACAGTGCTAAATTGGAAATATAATGCGTACCTATTGGCCTGTCTTCTTTAAAAATTTTTTGAATCCGGTAAAAAACATCTTGAATTTTTGAATTCTTGTCATCTTTACTAATTTTGAATAATTCGGTAAAGATATAATCAAGCGATTCTTTTTCAATCTGTAGGTCAGCAAAATCATCTTTATTTTTTGGGTTATTTCCCGAATTGACTTCATTATAATATAATTGCTGCTGTTCCAGTTCTTCACAGCCCGTAAAATATTCCAAAATAGCATTTGCCCATTTAATGGATTCCTGCCCTTTTTTGACTATTTTATCTGTCTGTGAATAAATATGTTCAACGTCAAAGTCTTGAGTTTTATATGAATTAAACGGAAACCGCATATCTTGTTTTTGAGATGTAATGATTGTTAAAATATTAAATAATAATAATGTTGGTTTTAGATCAGGATCATTATAGTTTAGCGTTTCAATATTTTTATAACTGGGGTATCTTTCTTTTATACGCTCAACAAGATAAAATTTAAAATCATATTTCGTTTCATGTTTGTCACTTTCACTGATAATTACACGTAATTCATTCTCTCCATTTTCTGCGGTCATAATTAAAAAACCTATTAGATGGTAAAAAAGAGAATCGTTATACCATTCTTCTAATCTTTGAAAATATTTCTTTATAATGAGCCAAAATTTATCCGTATCTGGAACACCTGTATTTTTTTCTGCTTTCTTCGAATTCTTCATAGTATTCATTGAAAGTGTAATATGTCTCTTGATCAGATGGTTTTTCTTTTATTAAATCAAAAATATATTCAATGTGCGTCGCATATTTTGGCTTGCCTTTTTCAGCTTCTGACGAGTTATAGATAAAATACCAAAAGGAATCTTCTTGTAATTTCTTTTCAATTTGATCCCACTCAGATGCTATCTGCAATTGTTTTAAATAGAATGCATCAGTGGCAATATTTTCCTCTTTCCATTTTCTTAAAAATAACGCTCTAATCAATTCTGCATTGGTGAGAGATATTTTTCCAATATTTAATCTTGTAAATATCTCATAAGCATCTTCCTTATTATCAACTTCATAAAATATAACTCTTGTCTTATCTATAAGTTTTAGCATTAGCTTTGTTTCAAAAGTTTTATCTTTATTAAATTTTTCAAACCATTCTTTAATAGTCTTGTCAGCATTATAGATATGTTTAAAATCTATATATTTATTAGAATCTGCTTCATTAATATTTCTTAAAAATGTTTCACTGTCTTCTCGCGTGGCGTAAGCTAAATCTTTTATGTTTTGCCCTTTTAGCGGTGCCTCAAGATTTTTTAGTATAAGAAATATAGTAGTTAATCTTTGTTGCCCGTCTATTACTTCATACCAATCTTTTTTTGGCTCTTCATTGCGTTTCTTTACTACAATCGGCTGCAAGCAATAAAATGATTCTTCCTTTTGGGGATTGAATTCCCATATATCCTTAAGCAATGAAAGAACTTGTGTTTCAGTCCATCTATAACCACGTTGATAGTGTGGAATGAAAAATTGATACTCCATCAAATCATTGATAGGCATTGGTTCCAAATGTGTCATTACTAGAGCTCCTCTTTAAGTTTCGACAATAGTATAATCTAGCAATGGTCAAAATACCAGAGGGCACTAATAAAGAGCCGAAATTGCCTTTATTCTTAATTTTCTCAAAGCATTCAAATCAACAATCCCTTCAAATTCCAGGCCGCTCGTGCTATAGTCCACCCATGGATACGCGTTCTCTCCTCAATCAAATCGCCTCTGAAAGGATCATCATCCTGGATGGGGCCATGGGCTCCATGCTCCAGGCTCTCCACCCTGGCCCGGTTGATGGATGCAATGACATGCTCAATATCACCAAGCCAGGGCTTATCACGGGCATCCACGAGGCCTACCTTGAGGCTGGGGCGGATATTATCGAAACATGCAGTTTTAACGCCACATCAATATCCCTTAAGGATTATGATCTTGAAAACAGGGCCTACGAGATAAGCAGGGCTGCCGGCGCCATAGCCAAGAAAGCGGCGGATAAATTTTCCACAGCCCAAAAGCCCCGCTTCGCGGCGGGCAGCTTAGGCCCTACTGCCAAAAGCGCCTCCATCACCTCCGACATTGACAACCCTTTAAACAGGGCGGTCGCCTGGGACGGGCTTGAGGCTGCCTATTATGACAATGCCAGGGGGCTCATTGACGGCGGTGTGGATCTGCTCTTCATAGAAACAGTTTTCGACAGCCTCAACGCCAAAGCCGCCCTCTTTGCAATCAGGCGCATCGAACAGGAGCGGGGCGTCAGCATCCCGGTGATGGTCTCCGCTACGCTTTCTGAAGGTGGCCGTCTTCTCACAGGCCAAACCCTGGAAGGTTTTTGCAGAGCCATGCTGCCGGCCAACCCCTGGGCTTTAAGCCTTAACTGCTCTTTCGGGGCAGACAGCCTCAAGCCCCACCTTGCCCGCCTCTCTGCCGCGAGTCCCTGCCTGGTCGGCGCATACCCCAATGCGGGCCTCCCTGACAGGCAAGGCAATTACAGCCAAACCCCCGCCATCATGGCTTCTCACATCGAATCCTATTTAAAGGAAGGGCTCGTGAACATTATTGGGGGCTGCTGCGGTTCCACCCCTGCGCATATAGCCGCCATTGCCTCTCTCGCCAAAAATTATAAACCCCGGGTGCCCGCATCCGTCAATGCGTTTCAGGCGGCCATTGACTCGGGGGATTACGAGGAGGCTGTCGAACTTGCCCGGGAAAAAGCTGAAAGGGGCGCCAAGACCTTGATTCTCAACACCGATAAATCGCGGGACCCTGGGGGTACTGCAAAAAATTTCATCTTCCTTTCAAATTGCTTTCCCGTTCTTGCAGAGCTCCAGCTCATCATAGAAAGCGAAAATTGGGAAACCATTGAGGCAGCCCTTAAATGCGTCCAGGGCTGTGCTTTGGTCAGGTATAAAAACGCCAAAGAAGACAGTGCGGAATATAGGGAAAAGGTCCGTCTTATACGCGATTATGGGGGAAGGATAATTTAATGGGCGGAAAAAATTCCGCCCATTACCGTACCGAACTGACCATGTCCCTGTTAAAATAATCCCAGGACATTTTTGCCAAAATGCCTTCGGCATATAATTCATCCAATGCTTTGTCCAAAGCTTCTGTCAGTGCATCATTGCCTTTTTTTAAACAAATTGCAAAAATTTCGTCTGACGGGCCCAGCCAGATAATTTCAAAATCGCTATTATCAGGGGAGAGATAAAAAGACGCTACAAGGGTATCGCAAAGTATGGTGTCCACCCTGCCAAGCCTTAATTCTTCAAAACAATTGAGGATTTTGTCATACGCCAAAGGGACAAAATCCACGCCCTGGGCGGCAAGCTTTTCCATGTACCGCTGCGAAACCGTCTCGCCCTGAAACGCAACGCTGAGCCCTGCGGTTTCTTCCGGTGAACGAGCGTCGACATGCGCTCCCTTAAGGGCAATCATAACCTGGGCAGTGCCGATATAGGGCTTTGTGAAATTGTGGATTTTGAGACGCTCGTCAGTATACGTAATGGAAGAAATAATGCAATCGTACCTGCCGATTTCGACACCGTCAAAAATGCCGTCCCATGCGGTATCAACAAAAACAGTTTTAAGGCCGAGCTTTTCCGCGAGCCTGTGGGCAAGCTCCACATCAAAACCAACAGGCGTTTTTCCATCGGTGTCGAGGTACTCCATGGGTGGATAGCCGATTTCGACGCCGACCGTCAGTTCCCCTTCTTTAATAGTCAGGCCGTGAGGCTTCTGCCGGGGCTGCCTGGTCATAAATGCAATGCCAACTACAATCAGAAATGCCAGAATCAGACAAATAATCGTTTTCAATTTCACTTTCCATAGATATATTGCCAAAACACCGGATTGTCAAGTAAAATAAGGCAATGAAATATATGCCTGCTGCCATTGTTATGTTCTGTATTCATTTTTTAATTTTGGTTTCCTGCGCAGGCGGTTCTGCTGTTAACCAGAAGGCAGGAAAGCAGGAAAATTTGGAGTCTGCCATAAGCGATTTTTCAAAAGGTACAAATCTTGCAAGCTGGTTTCAGCAGGTGGATTCGGCGCATAGTATTCCCTTCGGCAGGTTCAGCGAAGCTGATTTTAAAAATTTTAAAGCCCTTGGAATCAATATCATAAGGCTGCCCATACAATTCAGCAGCATGGCAGGGCCGGATTATATTGTCGATCCCCTGCTTTTCGATCTCCTCGATCAAGCTGTAGACTGGGCCGAGCGATACAAAATCTACATCATCCTGGACAACCATTCCTCGGACGGATCAAACGGTCCCACCGCCGATGCCATCGATGCTTTTCTCGTTCCGCTTTGGGCGCAAATCGCAGATCATTATAAAAACCGCAGCCAATTCATCCTTTATGAAATCCTCAATGAACCTTACGGCATTTCTGCCGAGGCATGGGGCCTAGCCCAGGGCAAAGCTATCGAAGCAATACGACAGAAGGATAAGACCCACACGATCATTGTCGGCGGGAACGAATGGAATTCCATTTGGGCTTTGGAAAACCTTCCTATTTATAATGACAAAAATCTTTTATATACCTTCCATTTTTACGATCCCCACATTTTCACCCACCAGGGAGCTGACTGGGGCGACCCGCCCTTGCTGACCAATCTAGAGGGGCTTCCTTTTCCCGCCTCGGCCCACAGCATCCCGGCCCTGCCCCCCGATTTAAAAGGAACTGCGGTCGAAGAGGATTACAAAAAATATGCCCGCCTTGCGGACCCCGCATCCCTTGCCGAGACCCTGGATCGGGCTGTGCAATTTTCAGCTTCCCGAGGGGGAGTTCCCCTTTTCTGCGGTGAATTCGGCGTGAAGATAGGTTCATGTCTGCCGGAAGACAGGCTGCGCTGGTACAAAACAGTGGCAAAACTTTTAGCGGAACGCAGTATTGCCTGGGCTAATTGGGATTACAATACCAATTTTGGTTTATTCAACACTGAAAAAGGCGGCAATATCAATTCTGACCTTGATATTGAAATTGCGTCGGCCCTCGGCTTTACGGCGCCTGCCCAGCACCCTATAGAAAAAATCAAGAATAATTTTATTGTCTACGAAGATTATACCGGCCAGGATGTCGGAATAAACCATTGGGATCAAAGCGTCCTTGATCTGTATAACAAAGAAGCGGCCGAAGGAAAATATGCGGTTTCCTGGAGCAAAATCAGCACATACAGCGAATTTTCTTTCAATTTGAGCCCTGAAATCGATTGGGAGTACTTGACAAGCCAGGGCTATGCCCTGGAATTCAAAGCCCGTACGAATAAAACTGCGGCCTTCGATGTTCAATTAATCCGCTACGAAAACGCCGTCAGCGTTCCCTGGCGTATGCGTTTTTCCATCAACAAAACAAACCTTCCCCCCGACAATCAATGGCACACCATTTATATTCCCTTAAAGGAAATGAAAGAACAAGGCGCATGGATCAACAAAACATCAGAATGGCGCGACCCCAAGGGTCTTTTTGCCTGGGACAATATTGAACGCCTTGCATTCCAGGCAGAGAGCGAGCTTCCGGGCTGCATCATTTATTTTGACAGCATTAAGATAATCGGGGATCATTAAATCCGCTCGATTCGCTTTGGCATTTTATAATGTGTTCTTTGACTTCCCACACGCAGGCTGCCGTGTCCTTTTTTATCTCTTCACCCCAAAAATGCAATACTATCCATCCAAGGCGGAACAATTCTTGTTCTTTTTTATTGTCCCTGGCCATATTATTTTCTATTTTTGGAATCCAGTATTCCTTGTTATTTTTAATCTTGCTTTTCTGTTTTTGCCAATTTTTGCCATGCCAAAATTCCCCATCACAGAATATTGCTATCTTGTAACGGGTAATCGCGATATCCGGCTTCCCGGGAAGGGCAGGATAATTTTTCCTGTACCTGATTCCTTCATGCCATAATGCCTTTCTAAACAGCAATTCAATATCCGTGTCTTTGTTTTTTATGCGGCTCATCGTCCTATGGCGTGTTTCGCTGACATTATTCATGTTTTGATAAAGGATAATCCCAGGGCGGATCTTAGTCAACAGTTCCCTTGACAAATGGAAACGGATAAATTATAAAGAGCAATGGATTTTAAATTAATTGAGACCGGGCCAAAGCTGTCAAAATTTTACAATTATTTGGCCAATGAGGGCATTAGCATAATCGCAATGGACTTTGAGTGTGAATTTAATCTCCATGCTTATGGCGAAAAGCTGTGCCTGATACAAATTTTTGACGGCAAAACATATTTTATCATCGATCCCCTAAATATAGAAAACGATGAAATCAAAAAATTCCTGCTGGATAAAAACACCGTTAAAATAATGTATGGGGCAGAATCTGACGCCAGCCTTGTCTATTCCCAGTATGGGACACAGATACAAAACCTGTTTGACCTACAAATAGCAGTCGATGTTTTAGACGCAGAACGCAATGGGTTGGATTTCGCCCTGGATCATTTCCTTGATATCGAAATAAAAAACAAAAAGAAATACCAGTCCCACAATTGGACAACACGCCCGATTCGCATTGATGCTATGGAATACGCTCTGAATGATGTGGCCCATTTATTCAAATTGAAAGATATATTAATGGAACAAGTTAAATCCAAAAATAAATATGAAGAATTGCTGTACGAGATATTACGGAAAAATTTCATCCCTGCAAAAGAAAAGATCCCCGGCCTGCTCAAAAGATTCGAGTACAAAAAATTGTCGGCCCCGAAAAAGGAATTATTCAAAAAATTGTTCGACATACGGGAATCCTTTGCGAAAGAATACGACCTGCCCCCCTTTCACATCCTGAATAACGATATTTTATTTGACTTGGTTAACCGCATAAAGAATTTAAATGATATAAAGCTAAGCGGCAGATTATCGGGCGAGAGCCAGGATAAAATGCGGCATATGATGGAAGAAGCATTAAGGGCATAAAGACCATGATACAAATCTTCGGAACCAAAAAATGCAGGAGTACCCAAAAAGCCCTCCGTTTTTTTAAGGACAGGGGCATAGAAACACAGTTCAGGGATATGGGCATAAAGCCCCCCAGCCCCGGAGAACTCGACGACATGGCAGCTGCCCTGGGGGGCTGCGATACGCTTCTGGACCTGGAAAGCCCTGCGGCCAAAGAAAAAGGCCTCGCCTATATGGATTACAACAGCCGCGAAGAATTGCTCCTTAACGCTGGACTCTACAAGACACCCCTGGTACGGGCAGGCAAGGGCAAGGCAGCAGCCGGGCTCGACGAAAATGCCTGGAAAACTTTTAATTGATTTCCCTCAATAAATTCAGACACTGGCAGGGCGCAGACAGCAATCGCCAACTCTATAGATGGCTGGATTTCAAAGCAAACGATTGAATTCATTCGCTGTTTCCTCCATAATGGAAATACAGTATGAAGCGAAAAACGGCCCCGTATATTCTCATCCTCTGCGTTATCTTTTTGATCTGCGCCTGCAGCATGAGCGGCGGCCAACAAGCGGCGGCCTCTTATGGCAGGGCGGCCTATGGGGAAGCCATGGAATCTCCCCAGGCTGATGCTGAATACGCTGCCGGGGATGCCGGCGCTGCGGAAATCCCAACCCAGCAGAGCAGAAAACTCGTCTATCAGGCGGAACTCCGCATAAGGGTAGAAAATCCTGAAGCTGCTGAAAAACCCCTTGCAGACCTTATGGCAAAATACGAGGCTTGGTCATCTTCAACCAGAATCTACGAAAACTCCCGCGACTACACGGTCCGGGTTCCTTCCAAATATTACGATGCCTTTCTCAAGGAAGCCGCAAACCTTGGAAGGGTGCTGCGGCGTACTGAAAGCGCCGAAGATGTGACCCTCAGATACTACGATCTTGAAGGCCGGCTTTCCACAAAACAGGAGCTGCTTAAAACCTATCAGGGATATCTTTCCAAAGCAAAAGATATTGACGAAATCATGACAGTTGAAAAGCGCATTGCCGAGCTCCAGCAGGAAATAGACTGGACAGGGACACAGCTCCGCAATCTTTCAAACCTGGTGGATTATGCCACGGTCGATCTTGAGCTCCAGGGCCCGGTAGCGGTTTCTTCCTATTCGGCCCCAACAATGGGCGAACGCCTCTCCGAACTCTTTGGCTCGTTTGGCGAAATTGCCCAGGGAGCTGTGGTGGTCTTACTCGGCGTCATCATTTACGGTGTTCCGGCTATCCTTATCGTTGTCCTCCTTTTCTGGATACTCTTCGGGCGCATCGGGTTTATTAAAAAACTCTGGCGGCTTGCATCGGGGAAAAGGAGCTAGCAAGTGCCCTATCTCTACGAAACCCACATGCACACTAGCCAGGCTTCAGCCTGCGGTGTGTCCAGGGGCCGGGAATACATCTCCAGGTACAAAGACCTCGGCTACACCGGCATCATCATCACGGATCACTTTTTCGGCGGGAACAGCGCAGTGGACCGCAGCCTCCCCTGGAAGCGGCGCATAGAGCTTTTTTGCAGGGGCTGGGAAGACGCCCGTGAAGAAGGCGCCCGCAAAGGCCTCGACGTTTTCTTCGGCTGGGAACAAACCTACGACGGCGATGATTACCTCATCTATGGCCTCGACAAGGCATGGCTCATGGAACACCCCGAGTCTGCATCATGGTCGAGGAAACAGCAGTTCGAAGGAGTTGGCAGGGCCGGGGGCTGCGTGGTTCAGGCCCATCCATTCAGGCAGCATTTCTACATACGCAGGGTAACGCTTGCAAGCGCCCTGGTTCATGGTGTGGAGGCAGCCAATGGGGGAAATTCTGAGCAATCCTACGATGCCCTGGCCTGGGCATACGCCAAAAAGCTGGGCCTCCCTGTTACCGCCGGTTCCGATATACATGAAGCCTGCGATGTGCGCGAAGGAAACGTTCTTGGTGTATGGCTCGATAAAAAAATGGAAACCATCGCTGATTATGTCGTAGCTGTCAAAGGGAACAATATCGCAAGGCTCAATATCTGCCCCGGCCGCTGCGATCTCAGAGGAAATGAAGACACAATAATACCGGTAGAGATCCTCGATGCCCAGGAAAAAGTAATCGCCAGGGATATCAGGAAGTTTTTGAATCTTTAGTAGTATTACTACTAAATAGTACAGGAGGTCCGCATGAAAGACAATCTGGCTCAAATCCCCGGGAGGATAAAAGAACTCCGGGAGATTATGGAGATAAGCGCCATGGATATGGCAAGGGACATAGCCATACCCCTTGAAACCTATGCCAAATACGAATCAGGCGAATTGGACATACCCATAAGCGCCCTCTATAATATATCCGCAAAGCTTGGGGTTGACGCCACAGTATTGCTCACCGGGGAAGATCCCCGCATGGATACTGCGGCTGTCTGCCGGTCGGGCAAGGGCGTCAGGGTGGAACGCTATCCGGGTTATGAATTTACCAGCCTTGCCTACAACTTCAAAGGCAGAACCCTCGAACCTCTCCTGGTCTACCTTGATCCTGCAAAGGCAGCCGCCGCGCCTGTTACCCACTATGGTCAGGAATTCAACTACATAGTTGAAGGCACAGTAAAAGTAACTGTCGGCGTGCGCGAGTATGTACTTGACGCCGGGGATTCAGTCTATTTTAATGCCGGCATCCCCCATGCCCAGAGCGCCGTTAAAGGCCCCGCAAAATTCATCACCATTATACAGGAAGGTGCGCACTGATGAACGAGATACAATCACGCTATTGTCCCCATGTTGATTTTGAAAGTTACGATGATTTTTATGCCAATTACAGCTGCAAAGTCCCTGAAAATTTCAATTTTGCCTATGATGTAGTGGACGAATGGGCACGGCTTCAGCCAAAAAAACTCGCCCTGGTCTGGACAAACGATGAAGGGGATATGAAGTCCTTCACCTTCACCGACATAAAGCGCCAAAGCGATAAAGCCGCCAACGCCCTCCTCAATCTGGGAATCAAAAAAGGGGACGTAGTAATGCTGATATTAAAACAGCGTCCCGAAGTATGGATACTTATGGCTGCCCTCGAAAAGATAGGCGCAGTCTGCATTCCCGGCACCTACCAGCTAACCCAAAAAGATATAATCTACCGCTGCAACATTGCGGAGGTAAAAATGCTCATCAGCGTGGACGATGCCGAACTCATTCAAAATATTGAAGCCTCCATGCCCGACTGCCCGAACCTCAAGCACAGGGCCATTGTAGGCAACACCATTCCGGCGGGTTTTATCGACATGGGCAAAATCATTGCCGAAAGCAGCGAAAATTTCATTCGTCCTGCCGGAGAAAAAGATACCAAACTCCATGAACCCATGCTGATCTATTTTTCTTCCGGCACCACCGGTATGCCCAAAATGGTGTATCACAATCACTGCCTCCCCCTGGGCCACATTGTTACTGCGAAATACTGGCAGTGCGTGCAGGACAATAAAATCCACCTTACCCAAACCGATTCAGGCTGGGCCAAATTCGCCTGGGGCAAAATCTACGGCCAGTGGATCTGCGGGGCAGCCATAGGCGCCTACGACACGGAAAAATTCACCCCAAAAGGAATGCTCGACGCCCTGGCCCGGATAAGGCCCGCCACCTTCTGCGCCCCTGCCACCATCTTCCGCTATCTCATAAAGGAAGATCTTTCAGGCTACGACTTCTCCTACATCGAACACACATCAGTTGCCGGCGAACCCTTGAGCCCCGAGGTCTATCATCAGATAAAAGAAAAGACGGGCCTCGAAATTCGTGAAGGCTTCGGCCAATCCGAAACTTCCATCATGGCTGCCACCTTCCAATGGCTCGAAGTGAGGCCCGGCTCCATGGGCAAGCCCGCCCCCCTCTTTGGCCTCAACCTCCTGGACGAAAACGGCCAGGCCTGCGACGACGGCATAGTAGGCAACATCTCCATCACTGCGGCTGGCGAAAACATGTACTCCCCCAAGGGCGCCTCCATCATGCCCGGCCTCTTCACCGGCTACTGGAAGGATGAAGATGTCACCGCAAGATGCTGGCACGACGGCGTGTACCAAACCGGCGACATGGCCTGGCACGACGCCGATGGCTACTACTGGTTCGTGGGCCGCAACGACGATGTCATCAAATGCTCAGGTTACCGCATCGGCCCCTTCGAAGTCGAAAGCGCCCTCATGGAGCACCCGTCAGTCCTCGAATGCGCCGTCACCGCCGCCCCGGACCCCATGCGCGGCCAGGTCGTCAAAGCCACCATAGTCCTCGCCAAAGGCTTCGCCCCTTCGGATGCCCTCAAAAAAGAGCTCCAAAACCACGTCAAACGCGTCACCGCCCCCTACAAATACCCCCGCATCGTGGAATTCGTCAGCGAACTCCCCAAAACCATCAGCGGCAAGATCCAGCGCAACGTGATACGGAAGAAAGACGGGGGTTGAGCCGTAGAACAGTCCTTGACAGGCGGCATATCTTCCCCTATATTGGAATTTCAAGGTGCTGTGCCTTAAGCGCCTAATGCGGACGTCATATAACGGTATTATCCAAGCTTCCCAAGCTTGTGACGCGGGTTCGACTCCCGTCGTCCGCTTAGAAGTAATTGCTTGTAATATAAAGAATTAAGCCTACCCGAAAACGGGCGGTATATCACGCTGAAAGCCAGAAGTCACACTAAAAAGTGATACTTTCGGCAAAGGAAGGATATATGCGTCCATTAAGGCCCCGCCGTTCTTTTTCCCTTTATAAAAAAGAAACAAAATCCGGCCTTGTTTGGTATGCCCGCTTCTGGGATGAATTCAGCAAGCGCTATGGAACCTCCCGGTCTACAGGAATACCCGTCGAGGGGAAGCGAGAACGGCGCTACGAGGCAGAACAGGCAGCCAAGGCTATATTGCCGAGTATCCATTTTGCCCCTCGTATATCGGCCGTGGAGATGACAGTCGGAATGTGGCTGGGAAAATTCACCGCTTTTGAGGATAACCCGAGGGCGGCCAGGCTTATCGGTGAAGGCGCCCCCTATTCACCTGCGACTATTGAAATATACCGAGGCCATTACAACCGTTATCTTAAAGACGATCCCTTTATGGCGCTTAAGATGGCAGATGTTGGGGAGGGCGATGTCCTTGTCTTTCAGGGACGGCTTGGATACAAAGAAAAGCTTGAGCATCGCGGAGGCGGAAAGTTGGCCGGCACCCGGACCTATGAGATCATATTGAGGTTTATCCGTATGGCCTTCCATGAATACTGGCTTGAACACCCTGGCTGGTCGGATCCATTTTCCCGGCTTAAGGCCCCAAGGTCAAAGAAAGCTCATCAGCGTGATGTTATTGCTGAGGTTGAATTCAACAAACTATTTGCCCCGGGTATCATCACGGACCCCCTGGATCGAGCGGTATGTGCGGCGATGTATTGGGCAGGGCTGCGCCGCTCGGAGATATGGGGCCTTAAGCCAGAAGACCTGGATTGGAATATCCCCAAAATAAATCTGATCCACGCATGGAAGAATTATGGCAGAAAGATCAAGGTGCTTGGGGATCCCAAATGGCATAAAACCCGCGAGGTTCCCTTCCCGGCACAATTGCAAAAGGCGATCAAGGATCTTTGGACGGCTTATGGCACGCACGAATTTGTTTTCACCCGCGCCGATGGTACGCAGCCTTCAGCAAATTATATATCCCGGCATCTCCCCAAATGGCTTGAGGCTGCGGGGATAAAACTGGAAGGCCGGAAAATTGTCCCTCACTCGGCCAGGCATAGTCTGGCTTCGGCGCTGGAAAACGATGGCGTACCTATCCGGTATATTCAGGATCTTCTTGGACATTCGGACTATGCCACAACAAAAGGTTACCTCCACACGGTGGACGGGGCGATTAAGAAGATATCTCAAACCCTTGGGGAAGAGGAAAAAGAAGATGGCCTGAAGCAGGGGTAGGTGTGAAAATAGAAAAGTTTTTGAGATATTTTCATTTATTTTAGACAAAAAGGTACGCTATAGACAATAAAGACAATAAAGACATAAAAATGTTTTGACAAGTATTGACAAATATTTTTTATTCTTGATAAATGGTAATGGGTTGTGTGGCAATCATCTCTTTAAGGGATGATCTGCTGCATTTCGATGGATACTCCCTCGATATGCAGAAAATATTTTGCAATGGAGGTTTATCCATGTCACAGTTTATTACTATCGACGAAGCTATAAAATTGCTTCACATCAGCCGGCCGACAATCAGTCGGAGAATAAAAACCGGCGAAATTCCCGCAACAAAAATAGGCACTAGAGTGTTAATTCCTTCGGCATTCATTCAGCAGCTTGAGAATAAGGCTATGAAGCCTCAGATCGAGGCACAGTAATGGACATCCGGGACCAATTGAATGAGGACCGGGCTGAGACATTACTGGAACAAATAAAGCCCGAATTATTATCACTACTTAGAAATTCACCGGAATATGGGTCAGTTGGAATTGATCTATTTTTTCATCAAATGCAAATAATACGTATATCTACAAAAGCGGAGATCGCCCTGAAGGTTATGCCTCGGACTGGTGGCGCGAGATGAAACTACCGAGAAAAAAATCAGCAATGAAAACGGTATATCAAATTTTGGATGATATGCCCTCTGGGTATCAATTCCCGGGAATCTACCTACAGCAGAGGGTTTTTGATATTACGGGTGAAATGCACTATCCTGATACTCTTCTGCGATATGCACGTATGTATCGACGTAAATTTGGGCGTCAGGTAATTAATATTAACCGGGCCAAAAGCCTTTACAAGATTATGTAGAAGGCCCATAGCCATTGATAATCAAAGACAAACATACAAAAGAATTTTTCCAGATGAACAATGAATCAATTCAAGACCCTGGCTTGTCATGGGGGGCTAAAGGGCTGCTGGCCTATTTCCTATCGTTACCAGAAACGTGGGAAGTACATTTACGGGATCTGTTCGTCAGAAGTTCAAGCGGAAGAAAACCAACAGAAGCGGCCATGAGAGAACTCATTAAAGCCGGTTATGTAGAAAAAATTCAAGGAGAGAATAAACGCCGTGATACAAAATATGTTGTTTATGAGAACCCGGCATTGTGTCCGAAACGGACTCAGTAGATTAAATCTTTGTGTCCAAAACGGACACAATAGTTTATGGCATTGTGTCCGAAATGAACACAATCTTTGTGTCCAAAACGGACACGTATTAATACACAAGAGTAAGAAGACAGAGAATTTTTATAAAGACATATTTAAAGAGGGAGAGGGAAAAATAATATGTGCTACGCACATAGTAAAACACAATCCGCCTGTGCTTTTCAGCACGTGCGGGTTTTTGGCACCTTTTTTATGAATTTTTTCTTTTTGGTACGGGTTTGTTTTAAGTAATGAGCAGACGTCTGTTAGACGTTCGAATATTTTTAGGATTCAGGAGAGAGCTATGACAGAAGACAAAGCGCAAGAAGCCTTAGACAGGATTGAGCAGATTGCCTTTCACTATGAGGAATTGGCAAACAAGAAATCAGACGCCACACGATTAGAAGTGCAGGAAATCATAACTAAAGCGGTGCACGATCAGCTTGCCGTCTATTACGAGAAACTGAAAATGCAGGAAGAGGCTGCAGCTGAGGCGGAAAAAACACGGCCAAGAGAATTGAGCTTGAAAAACGTGTATAAAAATACCAGGGAAATAAAAAACACATGGTATTCCAAAGATGTGATAAAGGATGCACTTAAAGGTGCTATTGATTATCTTGATGGTTACACCCCTGAGGCGCCAAACCTCAACGAAACCTTAAGCCGGTTCTTAAACAAGGTTGACCAGGAAATCCAACGTCCTACTACCTTTGAAAAAGCAACGGAACGGAGAAGCCAAAAAAATGCGGAGCTTGAGCTCAACGCAAACCCATGGGAAGCGCGAGGGGAA
This sequence comes from Leadbettera azotonutricia ZAS-9, assembly GCF_000214355.1. Classification (GTDB taxonomy): domain Bacteria; phylum Spirochaetota; class Spirochaetia; order Treponematales; family Breznakiellaceae; genus Leadbettera; species Leadbettera azotonutricia. Next base: position 3,711,704 of record NC_015577.1, read on the forward strand.
GCAAACCCCTTCGCGAATGTGTAAGGAGCAAATCATGCAATACTATAACCGCATACGTGACAAAATTGATAATCTTGATAGTGCCGCCGCCGCCCTGCCTAAGCTGCCGGAAACCCTGGCTGCCGCGCATTCAGTCCAGAGGCTTTTGAAGAACGCGCTCGAAAAGATTGATTCAGGGGATCTAAGCCGCCAGATGGAAAATTTACTTTTCAATCTCGATATGGAGATTCGTAATCCATCCCCAACATTTAACGGCAAAGATGAACCTGCATTAATGTCGGAGTACCGCAACCGCTCCGATGGAGAGGTGTGGTGAAATGGCTGACGTAACTTTTGACGCCGACTTCAAGGTGAACCTTTCGGATCTTAAGGCAGGCGTGGTGGATGCGGAAAAATCCTTTGGAGAGGTCGCACGTAAAGCCCAAGAGGCGGACAAAAAAATCAAGACGGCATTTTCAGGCGGAACCAACGAGCTGAAAAAGTTCAGCGTCGCTGGGATCTCTGTAGGCAAGATATTCAGCGCCGGAGGGGCTTTAGGGATAGGGATACAGCTTGTGAATGCGGCGGTGCAAAAGGGCATAAAAGCCTGGCAGGAATACCGCCAATCATTGAAAGATGCGGCGGACGCGTCAGAAAGCTTCGCAAGCATAAACGAGACGCTTGGATTGTCCTTTGAATCAAACGAAAAGACATTGCGGAATCTTACGGAGGCTGAAAAGCAGAGGATGCAGGCCTTGGGCGGCGCGGCTGAAGCGCAGAAAGACCTGGACCGGGAATTAAAAGAGGGCTTTATAACTCAAGAAGAATACGACAAATCCAGGTTGCAGAATCTTCAGAAAATAATAATGGAAACCGGAAAGCTTTTTGATGAAGAAGCAAAATTGAAACCTGATATTGAGTTATTTAATACCAAAGCGGTAGATAGATACAATAATAAGGTAGCGGGTATTGCGACGAGTTTATCTCAAGCACGGGAAGAATATACGAAGTTATCCGAGACCATGGGTAAGGCTGACCCTTTAACTAATGTTTCTACAGATAAAGAACGCCTTGCCATCGAGAAGCAGATCACCGACGAGCGCCAGAAGCAATTGGCTGCCCACAGGGCCATGCTTGGCCAAGCGCAGCAGCTGCGGGACAGTTATAACGGTTTGCTGGTAGAAGAAGCAAAGTTAAACGAACGTTATTTTGAAACCGAGGAAAACAAGCAAAAAGCGTTATTGGGCGCGTTGGAATTGGAGAGGGAGCTGTTCGACATAAACAGGGCAAGGAGGGAGGCCGAGCTAAAAGCGAGCCAGGCTTACAAAGACGCCGATTCCTATTTCAAAAACAGCATGCTTGGCGACTTGAACGCCGCCATGGATATCCAAGACCGCATAATGAAAATGGAAATAGATGCGCAAAAACTGCAAGTCGAATTGGGCAAAGCCGATGACGCTTATGACAGGGGCATAGAACGCCTCAAATCCGCCAAGGGCATATATGAAATAAAAAAGGAGATAAACGAGCTTTACAATATAAACGGAGCCAAGGTAAAAGATATACTTGAAGACGAAAAATACATATACGAATTCTCCAAGAATCAATTGACCCTGGAAAGGGAGAAGGAAAAAGAAAGATCCAAATTGCTCGATTTAATGGATGCCGAGCAGGAAGAGTATTATGACATGGAGACCCAGTTTTTGCAGGGCAAATTAGAGGCAGAGTATTTCCGCAAAATATACGATGCCAAAATAGAAGGGGTAAAGGAATTGGCGTCGGCGATATCCGAAGGGGTCGGTTACTTCAGCGAATTCGGCCAAAGCATATTGGAGATGACAAATGCCATTGCGCAAGAGCAGATACAGATCATTCAGGATAATTTGGCCAAACTCATGGAATCCCTTGATGAACAGCGCAACAGGGCCTTGGAAGCTGCCGGGTTTATCGCCACGACAAGCGCGGAGGGGCTTGAGGAATCGATGCAAGCCGCCATGGACAGCGGGGACGAACGGCTGATTTACCTTGAGAAGCGTCGCCAGGAAGAACTCAAGATAAACAAGGATTTTGACGCAAAGGAAAGGGCCGAGCAGGAGAAGGCCAAAAGGGAAATCGCCGAGATAGAGTACAAACAGGCCATGGCCCAATGGACGATGCAGGTCGCCATGGTTCCCGCGCAGATAGCGGCCGCGATAATGCAGGGGTTCGCCCAGGCAGGTCCCTTTGCCGGCGCGGTCGGTGCGGCGGTAATGGCCACGGTAGGCGCCGCGCAGCTCGCCGCGCTCTTGTCATCCATGCCCAGGAAGCAGTTCGCGAAGGGCGGGGCATTCGTGGACGGCAAGCAGGTGTTCGCCCAGGGAGGAGCATTCAGCCAAGGGGTAGTGAGTACCCCCACCGATTTCAGCATCGGGCAGATGGGGGAAGCTGGGCCTGAGGCCATCATGCCATTAGCCCAAACAGCGGATGGATCCTTGGGGATTAGGGCAGCAGGCGGGGGGCCCGATACAATAATTGTGCAATCAATATTGGACGGGCAGGTAATCGGTGAAACTGTCGTGGATCTTATGAACCGGGGACAGCTTCCCCCTTTGAATGGCAGTTACCAATGACGCCCGCGCAACAACCCTATTCCATAAAAAGAGAAGCCGAGCTCCTTGTAGGGCAAGCATTGGCCACAGCCAAGGATGAATATGCCGGATATGGAAATCCAAACAAACCAGCAACCGAGATTAAAGGAAATGTCCTTTCTATCTCCCCGGGGATTTCCTACAAGCTGATCCATAAGCCCGGGTATTCTTATTTGTTTGTCCTTCCTGCCAAGGAAGGTACGTACTTGGTTGCCTATTATCTAAAATTGGACGAATTCTACTCCATGCAGGATCCAAATGAAACGGCGCGAATCGCAATCGATGCAGACCATCGTATTTATGTATTTTCATACAGGAGAAATACAATAACTGGAAAAATCCGTTATCATGGGAAATTACGGCTAAGCGAAAAGGGCTCGCTTAAAGCCTGGCGTATGCTTCAAAAACTAAAGGCGGCAAATCCGAACCGGCAAGGCAAGGGAGAACAATCATGACAAAAGCAGAGTGGGCAGACTTACAAGAAAAGTTGCAGCGGTATTCCGAACAGGTTACCCGAGCCGGAGAAGTAGAGCTTAGAAAGCTTCTCGAAAAACACGCAGAGATGGCAGTCAGATCATACAATTTTGACGTAAAAAATTACGCCTTGGAACTGGAGAAAATTATAAACCAGTGCGCGTCCCTGCCGGCGCAAAAAGCCCAGGCGATCGCTGACCGCGCAATCGAGGAAGCCATGACCCGCGCAGGAATCCGGGGAGAAGTCGACAAGGAAACGCTTACGCGCAAACTGTACGCTACTGCTGAGAAAGAATATGAGATTCCAAAAGGCCAGTACAGGAGCCGCCCAGATGGTACCGTGGTTTATGTCCCTGCCGAGAAAACCCTGGAGTTTTTAAGCAAATACCATTTAAGCGGAGACACCAGGCCGCAGCACGTTTGGAAAATAGGCGATATTTGCCAGGCAAACGCGTACGAAAAAGAAAAAGAAATTATGGGTATTGTTAGGACCGGTATAGCCGATGGGGTAGACGCTGCGGATATTCTGAAAGACCTTGATGCCCATATTAACGGAAAACCCGTCAAAGGACGATGGGGAAAATTACGTCCAGATTCTGAATTTGATGCACTGGTAGACAAACTAATTGCAGAGGAAGGGTATTCCCCTCAGGGCGCCCGATCTATGGCCGGAAAGATTTATAAGCAGAACGGATGGGAACGCTTGCCGGGGTCAAAGGAATATTACGCCCGTTTCGGAGCGGAAGGCCGGGACTGGAGGAGTATTCGCCTGCTCCGTACCGAACAGGCGGTTACCCTTTCAAACAGGCAGAAAGAAATAGCCCTGAATAACCCGGCGGTAGATAATAAAAAAGTTGTTCTGAAACTTGAAGGTGGGCGTGACGCCTGGGCTTGTGCGTGCTCGGCGTTTTGCAGAGCCAGCGGGAAAGGGAAAATACTGGGCGATGACGGTTTCCTGCACAACGAGGACGGAAGCATAGTCACAGTTAGTGCAGATGATGACGAAGACGGAAAATACGTAGGCGAGTCTGTTTCAATCCCACCCTGGCATCCTAACTGCTCGTGCTCCGTTTCCCCTGTGTTGCTGAGCGAGGAAGAATTCCAGGACAAGATACTGAAAAAATATGGCCTTCTATAATTTTTTAAGGAGTTTATGAAATGAAAATAACTGTAAAAGACCAAATGCCCACGGAATGGTACGCCGTACGAGAGGAAGCCCTTGCGGATTATCTAAAAGGCGAAGCTGCTAAAATGGAAAAATGGGCAAAAGAAAACGCATCATCACCTCAAGGAACAAAAGAACATATTCAAGAGGGAGGGCGTACAAAGTGGATTGATCAAACACGCATTGCAAGGGATTCTTTAACCGGTGGATTTGAAAAAACCGATAAGGGGTTCTTGATTTACATAGGGCAAGGAGTTAAATACGGAAAAGCCCTTGAGGAGGCCAATGACGGGGCATACGCAATTTGCGGCCCCACGCTGAAGCATCACATACCGGAAATAAAGGCCATGATAAAAAGGATTTTCCAATGACAAGACAAGGGTCTGGAAGGCAGGAAATCCGAGCCGGTAAGGCAAGGCATAATAAATTACAGGAGAAACTAATGACAAAGGCCAGGAAAAATTTCATCACCGCTTACATTGAGCAGGATTTTACGAACGCTACGGCCGCATATATGAAGGCGTACCCAAGGGCGTCCGAGGAATCGGCACGATGCAATGCGTCCAGAATGCTAACAAATGATAACATTCAGAGCTACATTTCGGAAATATTGGCTGGAGCTATTAGGCAAAATAAGGTGCCTCTAGAGAAGCGCATATTCGATTACTGGATGAAGCGGGCCTTTTACCGTATCACCGACATAATAGACCTGGACGGCACTATGCTTATGAACAAGGAGCAACTTCAGGAAAGCGGGCTTCATGTCTGCATAGATTCGATTAACGAAAAAATCGACGCCCAGGGCCATAGCACGGTAACGTACAAATTTGCCGATAGGGACGAGGCGGTCAAGATGCTGCAGCAGTATATCCAGATGATTAAGCCCCAGGAAATAAAGGTCGGTATACAGCTTATGAAAATCGACGCAGATGATGAACTGGCATTACAATAGGGAGGTGGAGAAAAGAAAAACAGGTACAAGGCGGTATCGAACAGGGTTATCAGAAATCTGACAAGGCTGTTGATACCAATAGAGAGATTGCGAAAACCGCTGGAGTTTCCCACGACACTATTGCAAGGGAGGAGTTGTAAACATGGCAGATGAACCAAACCTTCAAGACGCATACCGCCTGCTCATGGCGGCTATTATTTCCAGGGCAATGGAGGATCTGCAGGGAAACTATGAAGTCAGCAAGAGCCAAAAGGCAAGGGGCCGGATTAAGGATGGGTTCATGTCCTGGTTTTATTCCCCTGACTTTGAAGCCTATTGTCTGGTTCTGGAAATTGACCCGGAGCCGATACGGGAAAAAGCCGCAGAGTATTACCGATGTGAAATAGCAAAAGAAGATCCAAAGCCAAGCCGGAAAAGGACAACAGACACAACACGGAAAAAACAAAGCGAAGCAGCACAGGCATATTTTGCCAACCCTGAAAATAGGAAAAAACAATCTGCAACATTAAAGGCATTCTGGGCAAATAAAAAAAGCCCCCGGAACGTCCAGGGGCAGGTAAACCAGAGACGCGAATAGCGGGCCGCTGAGGACTGTCTAACCCCGTCTCGTGTCATTTTGCCTTTTTGCACCGAGACCCCTCTCAGTGGTACCGGTAGGTAGGCCTATGGGCAAATCCAAGAGGGGTCAGGGCTGCTGAACTGCACCCTTTCTTCCTGCCCGAAGATAACGTCGTAAACCTGTTTGTCCTCTGGGCGGGGGAGTATGGTAATCACAAGTTTGCCGTGGTCTACCTCTTTGGCTTTCTCCTTTATCTTTTCAATGCACTCGTCGGTTAGTTCCATAAGCCCCCCTGTCCGCATTGTCGTATATCCGTTCCTTGTTGGTAACCAGAACATCCACATAGGGACTGTCCGAATTGATTATCACTTCGATGCTGCCGAACCGTATATCCCTGGCGGCCTCTTTAATCTTCTCGATAACTGTTTTATCAAGTTCCATGATCGTCTACCTCCTTGGAGTTCATGGCCGTTTTCAGTTCTCGTCCTGCCTTGAATACTACATACTGCCGTGGCGGGACAATCACCGGCTCTCCTGTCCGGGGGTTACGCGCCCTGCGTTCCGGGTGGGTCTTTACTTCAAGGCCGCCTAAGCCCCGGAGTTCCACGCTATCGCCTGAGGCCAGGGCGGCAGCCATGCCGGCCACGATCCGCGCCGCCAGTTCTCGCGCATGGTGGGTGTCCAGAGGCGCAATTCCCGGCAGATCGGACCGCAGAATCGCTATCAGTTTTTCCCTTGTGAATTTAGCCATCGTTTTCAATCTCCCTAAGAATATTGTCCACGTCCTTGATGATGTGGCAGATAATGATTGAAAGGCCGCGGCCTGTCTGTCTGCCCGGTGGGTCAAGCCCCGCGAGGCAATCGGAAAGGGCGGTCAGCTGGGCCTTTACTTCGCCAAGGTCCGCATGAATGGCGCCGTTAATCATGGTCTTCCTTCCTTGCATGTTCCAATGCCTTAATATCCGGTAAACATTCTATGCGGTCGAATAGTTCCAGGATTTTTTCAATGTTATCCCGGATTATTCCAAAAACGCTTACACATATTTCCGAAGAATCCTCGTCTGACATGAGATTTATGGCATAGTCGGTCATTACTTTTGATAAAGCTCTAATATCATAGGCTGCACCATGACAATCATTGAACGTCATACAATCCGCCTTTCCCGGTTATTCCGGGGGAATTCCCACACTTCATCATCCGCAGGATCGGGGTCGGTTTCTGCTGGCCCCTCTTGCCGGGAAACGTTCCTTTCTTCCCACACCTGAAAACCCACGCCGATCATCTCCGCGATAAACTCCCGGAGCCGTAGCATTGTATGGCCCCGGTTCCACCTGTCCCGCCATAGACTTTCCAGATGTTCGTAAAAATCCACCGGCAGAGAAACGTTGACGGGGATACGCTTCTGTTTAGGAACTTTCATTCTTTCGCCTCCGGTATTTTATCCGGCTCTCTTACGGTTTGTCCGCTGAAAAGAAAACTTTCCACGGGTCTAGTTAACGCTTCTATAACGTTACATAAGTTGCTTACGGTATAGGCAAATTCTTTATCATCATTATTTTTGTACTCGGCATAAAACCAAAGGGCGCGAGCTATAGCCTCAACACCGGCGGCGCAATGGCCCAAGTTTTCCGCATCTTCGGTTGTATAGTCTGTATATAACAGACTTACTTTATCTCGGGGCAAAACAACTTTTATTACTCCGTTCATTTCGTACCCCCATAAGGGCATCCGGGAACCGGGCATGCACCGCAGCGCAGCTTGGCAATAGCTTGTTCAAGCATAGGCCGTTCATAATGCTCTATCATGCGGAATTCAATATCTGGGTTATCTTCTGCGGGTTCGGCTGTTTTAAGATGATGCTTCATCCGCAGGTAAAATACCCGCAGGGCCAAAGCTTCATCCTTAGTTCCCATTGCCTGGTCTGCTTCATGGAATGCCGAACGGACATCCACTTCAGGCCAGAAACCAAGGGACGGGATAAATTCATCTTCGTATATCATACTTTCCACCTTTGCCGGGCTTCCCCCCGGCTGGGTTGCTTAATACCTGAAAGCCATACGGCCCCAGGAAACCCTTTAAAATGCTGATATTTTAAGGGGTGATCACTTTGCCGGGGGTGAATTACATGGCGGTAAGCCCCCCGGACACATGACAGGTTTACTTCATGGGCGCCTCCTTTGCTTCAAGAAGAAACTTGGCTGTCCTTTTGCCTTTGCGGGCTTTTTTATGCTCTGCAGCCTTCACAAGGCCTACGGCCTCATTGCAAAGAAAGCGGCCAACCGGTTCCAGTAATACCCTGATAAGTTCGAAGGCAGCCATTACTTCAAAATAGGAGTCCGGGTCTTGGGCGTTTCTCTCCGCCATGGTTGTAATATCCCGGGCCCTCAAAACACAGCCCGCAAGATCGGCTATATCGTCCTCGGTTTCTGTTCTGTATTCCAAATTCATATGTTCCCCCTGCCGGGTGTTTCCCCGGCATTGTGACATTCCAGCCCCATACAGGGCCGGTTAATTAAAGGCGGAGCGGAGAAGCCGGGGGCTTCACTGCCTGGATTAGTTCTCCACCCTCCCCCAAAATCACTGATCGCACCGAAGCCCAAGCTTCGCCAAACACTTTTCAGCGTCCTCGAACTGGCTCCTAACGTTGTTGAACTGCTCTGCCAGCTCCGTTTCTGTAAGGCGTGTTTTCCTCAAGAGGGAAGGATCTGCCGCAGTCTGTAATAGGCCTTCAAGCAGCTCCTTGGCCTCGATGTAGCGTTCCATGGCTTCCCTTATGGTCATACCTGCCTCCTGAAGCTCTGCTTTCTTGCCTCGATGACGGCCGCCTCGGCTTCTGCCTTGCTGGCATACCAAGTACCGTACACATCAAGTTTGGGAAGGCCCTTGAAGGTGTCCTTCGGCTTCTCGGCTGCTTCCACTTCCCGGACAATGGCGGCCTTGACCACGCCGCTGTCATAAAACTCGCTGAACACCAAATAAAACTTCTGCATCGCTAAGCCTCCGATGGGAGACGGGGCAATAGGGCTATATCCCTACTGGCCTCTGATAATCGTCCTAGGTACAGCCTGTTGCCCAGGGTCATTGCCTTGGAAAGCCTGGTTTTTGGTTCGGCTGTCATAGTTTCGGTCTCCTTTCATATTCAATACATGAATATATTATACTCCTATAATGAATATAATATCAAGTGATTTTGCGATAAAAAGATAAAAAAAATTGATTTTTTATTCATGTATGTTGACTATTTCACGATATATGAGTATATACTTGTAGTGAGGTACAAAATGACTACAGTTGAGAAAATCAGGGTCTTGCTTGCTCGGCGGAATATTCCAGAGGCGGAACTTGCCCGGAGGCTTGGAAAAACCCCGCAAAACTTTAATCGCAAAATGAAAGTCGAAAGGTTTACAGAGGAGGATCTTGAAGCGATTGCAAAGGCTCTGAATTGTACGGTCATTCAGGCGGTCCCTGTTTTTCGCATGAATGAAAGCGGCGAGGAGATATGACTAAGTCCCGGAAAACCTCACCATGGCCCGTACGCCACTGGAAAGGGTAAGGAAATATGCGTATATTTAAGACGAAGCGGTTTACCAAGCTTTCAGATAAGGCGGGGATCACCGATACAGACCTGATCACCGCCGCAGAGGAAGTGAACCGGGGAGAGTATGAGGCCGACTTAGGCGGGGGAGTATTCAAGAAGCGAGTAGCTCGGGTAGGGGCTGGAAAGTCTGGGGGCTATCGGGTTATCCTGTTTTTTCGGCAAGATGAACGGCTGATTTTTTCCTATGTTTTTGCCAAGTCAAACCGGGGGAATATAGACGATGCTGAATTGAGAGCGTTTAGGGCTACCGCAAAAGGGGACCTTGAATATACCGAGGATCAAATGAACGCCTTTGTAAAAAAGGGTTTGTATAAGGAGTTAGGAGCATGAAAAAATATAAAAGTCCGATATTTAAGCACATCCACCAGGAAGCGACAGATAGATTTGAGGCTGGAGCTATTACCGCCGAAGAAATGCACCGGTATGATGCTTTTTGCCTTGTATCCCCTGCCGACACTCCCACAGTCCACGCCTTGCGTTCTGCCGCCATGACCGCAAGTCCTGGAACCTCCAGGGGACGCAGCGCAAAGTAAAAGACGCCGACCAATCATTCAGGAAAAGTCACACTCAAAGTCACATTCTTGGTACAGACCCTATCATTTTTAGACTTTACACCCTGATACAATATGGCATATCATAATATAAGGATACGAAGCTATTTCTTTATTCAGAAAAGAATTAGCCGCGAGTTCGTTACATGATTTTACAGCGTGATATTTCTTGATATATGAATAAGCAAGCTTCCCAAGCTTGTGACGCGGGTTCGACTCCCGTCGTCCGCTGAAAATTTACAAACCAAAAATAAGGGGCTCAAATTGACTGGGTCCGCTATTCCTCCACGAAAATCACCAAATCCCCAGGCTGGCAGTGGAAATAAGCGCAGAGCTTGCCCATGTTCTCGCCCGAGATGGGTTCGCCTTTTCCGAGTTTGGCCAGGGTGGCTGAGCTGAAGCCTATCTCCTTAATGAGGTCGGTTTTCTTCATACTGCGATCTACCAGAAGCTTGAAAAGCGGTTTGTAGCTGAATGCCATGATGCCCTCCCAATGATGGTATCTCTAATTTATCAAATTAAAATAAAAAATGTCAATATATAAATAAAAAATTCAGAAAAATAAATAATATTCTTGACTTTTTTGCTCATAATTGCTATATTTACCGTATAACAAGGAGGACTACAATGACAATGGAACAGACCCAGACCCTGCCCCAAATCAGGGCGGCCCTCATGGACAGGGCTAAAGTGCTGCGGGAACTCTCGGATCAGGCTTTTCGCATCGAAAACCAAATAAAAAGCATCGCCTCGAGCCTTTTGGATCTTGAAAAAGATCGCATTGAAGGCGGGAAGCCCCGGATCGATGCACCCAAACTGCCTTCCAACATCATCCCTTTCCCGGGGCCTATGACGAAAACCCAGCCGGTCAAGGGAAAAGGGCAGCAGGCTTTGCCCTTCCTGGTGCCTATACCCGGAGAGCCCGAAAAGCAGCTGCCCGAAACCATTCCTGACTTCCGCCCCCTGCTCCAGCGGGACGGCCTCATCCTCCTCTCATGGGACAAGAGGGTTGGCGAGCTGGGCGAGCGTTATACCGCCTATTGGGTGACCAGCACCGGCCCTTGCCGTTATTATGCTTCCAAGGCCATGGATCGCAGAAGCTTTGCTGCGGCCATGCCGGATCATAAATCCTATGCCGCAGAGGACGGCATCGAATTCTACGGCCAGGCCAATCCATGCTATGTGGTGCATGTAGCCCCGGAGCTGATGATGAGCAACCCTGCCCACCTGGAACAGCGGTCAGAGCATATTAAAAAGCTCCGCGATTTGGGAACAAAGGCGAATTTTGAGTATGAGTTCTTATTGAAAAACAGAAAGAAGAAAATGACCTCTGCAAAGCGAGGAGCTTAAGGATTATCCCGGGTAATTCAAATTCTCCTTGCCCGGATTTTTCAGCACCCCCGCATACCGCCTGGCTTCCCACTGCGCCATGCCCAGGTTCTGTTCGCTGTAGTTCCCGCATTCTCCGGGGGCGGCCCCGGGGATAGGCCCGCTAAAAGCGATAATCCAATCGAGCATTTCCTGTATAAGGGGAAGGGCATCTTCAGAGCTCAATTCGCCTTCAAGAATGACATAAAACCCTGTGCGGCAGCCCATGGGGCCAAAGTAGACTACCCGCTTGGCCCATTCCTTATGGGAACGAAGGAAAGTCGCCCCCAGATGTTCTATGGTATGCAAGGCAGGCATATCGATCACCGGCTCCTGGTTAGGCTGCTTGAAGCGCAGATCAAAGGTGGTGAGCACAGTCGTTCCGTATTTATCCCGCCGTGAAACATAAAGACCCGGCTTAAGCCGCAAATGGTCTACCTGAAAGCTCGCGATTTTTTCCATATCAATACTTCCTTATGATCCTACGCACCAATTCAGCCGAATTCTTCGCTGCCATGGGGAGATACTCAGTTGAAGTCACCGGCGACTCAACACCGGCTATATCCGACAAGCCTCGTATAATAAGCGAAGGCACTTTGAACAAGGCGCAGGCATGGGCAATGGCAGCCCCTTCCATCTCCACAGCCCTCATCTTGGGGAAGAGCTTGAGGACAGATGCAATGCGTTCGGGTTGGTACATAAACACATCGCCCGAGCCTATGAGGCCCCGGACATGGTTCACTGTTTGGGGCAAAATACCCTCGCGCTTAAGCTCATCCATGGTGGTTTCAGCCATGGCAATCAGATCCTCGGGGACAATAAAAACCGGAGGCTGTCCGGGCAATTGGCCGGGTTCGTAATTAAAGCCAGTGACATCAACATCGTGGTAAATGAGGCCGTCCGAAATGATCACATCCCCAAAGGTAAGGGAAGGATCTATGCCCCCCGCAGAGCCGGTGTTTATCACAAGGCTCGGCTTGCAGCGGTCAATCAGCATGGCGCAGCCGATTGCGGCGTTCACTTTGCCTATGCCGCAGCGCAGCAATACTACGTCTTTGCCTTCAAGCTTCCCGGTGACAAGCTCAAAAGGCCCGACAGTATTAGTGCCGGTATTTTCCATGGCTGAACGGAGAAGGGTTACTTCATCCTCCATAGCGCCTATAATTCCAATCATAGCAGCCCCTTAAATCATCGCATCAATTATATTCAGGCGCTCAATCTTGGCAAGAAGGCCCGAACCCCAAACGGTCGTGCGGTTACGGCCCCGCTCCTTGGAAAGGTACAGGGCTTCGTCGGCCCGCTGTATAAGCTCCGAAGCAGGAAGATCCAAATCCTTCGAAAAAGTCACCACCCCAAGGCTTATGGTAACCTGGGGCAGGGGCGGGTCCCAGGGAATATGCATGGCCGCGACCGAAGTACGGAGGCGTTCGGCTACCACGAGGGCGGCTTCCTTATTGCTGTCCGGGAGGAGAACAGTGAATTCCTCTCCCCCGAACCTTGAAGGCACATCCTCAAGGCGCACAGCCTGTTTGATGGTTACGGCGAGACTTTCGAGCACCCTGTCGCCTGCGAGATGCCCGTAGGAGTCATTAAAGTTTTTAAACTTGTCCACATCCATAATGATAATCGAAGACGAAGAACCGGTACGGTGGGAACGGGCAATCTCTTCGTTAAGGCGGGTCATAAAAAAGCCATTGTTAAAAAGGCCGGTCTTAACGTCCCGCAGGGTGCGTTCATAATGGACGTGGTTCTGTATCGCCTGGGAAACAAAGGACATGAGATTCTGGAGATATACAAGCTCTGCCGAATTGTAATCATCTTCGAGGATCTTGCGCCCCACGAGTACCATGCCGTAAAGGCCCGAGGGCCCAAGAATAGGGATAATCAACTCAGGGTGCAGTTCGTCGAAACTTTTGGCGGCCTCAAGATCCCCCAGTTCAAAACTGAAAAGGTCATAGCTGATGGGTTTTGGATATTTTCTGAAAAAAGGTTCAAAGAGCGTAATATTCTCAATCTTAAGATCAAGATCCACAAGCTTATAGTTCTTATATCCCTTGATGGTGATTTCTTCCCTGTTCTGCAGGGGCTTCCAGAGGAATGCAATGAAAGAGGGGAGGAAGTGATCGGAAATCTGCCATACCGTAGCGTCCATGATCTGATCGATGGAGGTGCGGTTGAAAATTTCGAGGGCGCCGGCGAAAAGGTTTTTGTAATTGCGGATTTCGCGGTTCAGGGAATCAATATGCTTAAACACCCCAATATCCTGAAGGAGCGAATAATTTTCGACAATACGAGGATTGGAAAGGAAATCTTTTTCGTCTTCGGACTGTTCTATTTTATCCATCAGGTTACCGAATAATGATCGCAGACTGTGGAACGCCATTCAGCCCGGTTTTCCTTATTCTCCCATTCAAAAATTTTCTTGATAGTGAAATTCCTCATATCCTGGGGGTTCAGGTAATGGACTATGCCGAAGCGGCCCCCGCCTATATAGCTTACGGCATCGCCCTTTTCGAGAATCTCGCCTTCGGAGAGCCTGGCAATAACGCAGTCGAAATGCACCGGCACGCCCGAGTCTTTGTCGGCAATGGCAGAAGCGATATCCTTAATGGGTTTGCCGCACCAGGGGCAATCGGGCACAGGGAGAGGTTCGGAGGGAGCTTGGGGGGGAGTCCATTTGGGGCGGTCAAACATGACGCCCTTGTTTCGTTCAAACCGGGAATTGTCATTAGAGGTTCTGGAATTGCCGGAATTGCCATGGGCGGTTCCCTGATTCTGTCTACCCTGATTCTCCTGCCTCGAATCGTTGTCGCGGCTGCCCCGCCTAAAAGGCCGCCGCCTGTTGCGGTTATCTCCGCCCTTTCCGCCGTTGCTCGTAATTCCATCCTCCCTGGGGTATATCAAGAAGCTCATTGCTGAGGATTAAAGCTATGCGCTGTATAGCCTCATACAGATATTCCTCATTGTTAATTTTCTCGCGCAAGGCTTCGAGTTCAGCATTTCTCAAACCATTCTCGGGTTTCAAGGCGACAGAAGCTTTCTGCGATGCAGTAATCATACACGCTCCATGAAGGCTGATGCAAGATGGGTAATACCCTGAGGCGCTATAAAAACCACATCGAAACGAATTGCCATATACATATATTCTCGATGGATTGAAAGGAAATACTTAGCGGTTTCAATGATGCGGACCTGCTTTTTTTTATCCAGCCCCTGCTCAAGAGCATCGATCCCCAGGGTTGACCAGGCTTTAACCTCGACAAAGATGAGAGTTTCCCCCTCAAGGGCGATGATATCCACCTCGCCTTTTCTTGAGCGGAAATTGCGTTCTATGATTCTCATGCCCTTCCCTTCAAGGAAAAGAGCGGCGGCGGCCTCGCCTTCCCCGCCCTTCTTAGGCATGCTTCTTTGCGACTTCCCTGGGGTCCACAGCCCTTGCGATGAAAAGGCTTTTCTCCGCCAGGAGGTCGATTAAATTCCCTTCGTCCTGCTTAAAGACTTTTCCGAACTCATCAATAAGGATGCGGATCTTCGGCCTCAGAGGGGCAGTGCCCTGCACTTCCACCACCCTTGCAAGTGCGCCGCTGTTAAGAAGTATGATAGAACCTATAGGGTATATCCCCATGGTCTGTATAAACGCCTTGAGCACATCGGGATCAAAACGCCGGGAATTGTCCGAGAGGAGATTCTTCATGGCCTGATAGCCCATCATGGAATTGCGGTAAGGTTTCTGGCTCACCATGGCTTCGAAAGCATCGGCCACCGACACGATCCGTGCGCCTATATCAATTGCGATACTGCTAATGCGCCGGGGATACCCATCGCCGTCCCAGCGTTCGTGATGCTGCAGCACGATGAGACCCACATCCTCGGGGTAGAGGAGCTCCTTGTTCACAATTTTATAGGTATAAAGGGGATGGGCCTGTATGCGCTGCAGCTCCGAAGCCGAAAGCCCTCCCTTCTTGTCCACAATTTCCTTGGGGAGCCGCAGCATGCCCACATCATGGAGCAGCGCGCCTGTAACCACCTGCATGATCTTGTGGTTGGGGAGCTTCAATTCCATGGCGATAAGGGCAGAAAGTATGGCGGTGTTCACGGAACTCTTGGCCATCTCGCGGCCTGCCACTTCGCCGCCCAGAATATAGCCAATAAACGAATTGCGCTGTTCACGCACTGCCTGGAGCAGGCGCCCTGTGATGTCGTCTATGGAACGAGGCTCCACAGAAACACCCGAACCTATGCTGGCAAAAACCGCGTCCAGCCTTTCAATGAGATCCACATAGGAGCGGTACGCGCCTCTGTTTTCCTGCACTTCGGTAAGGGAGATAACGCTGGGCTTTTTTTTGGGGGCTTCGGGGGCTGGGGCGGCTTTGCCCTTGGGATCGGTCCCGGCCTTGGGCTGCACGACATCGCCTTCGGTCTCCACTGCATTAATGCCCCAGGAATTAAGGTGTTCAAGATCTTTTTTGCGGATTTCGACCCCTGCAGGAACAAGCAGGCTATCCCCTTCAATATAGACCGGCGCAGAGAAGCTCATGCCGGCCTTGAGTTCATTAACTGGAATCTTCTTCATGTTCCTTCCTTCGCGAGAACAAAAGCCAGAATTTTAGCCGTTGCCTCCCAGCACCATGGGGGTATCCATTCCCCCGGTTTTACCCCGGCGTCCAAAAGAAGCGTCAGGGCAGGATCTTCCACTATCTCAACGCCCGCTTCGCGGGCCATGGCGACTATCCTCTCGGCATCCCTGCCCCGGCCCTTAGCCAACAGGCGGGGAACACCCTCCTCCCTGTTGTATCCCAGGGCTGCCGCCTTTTTATCCTGGATATCGAGGCTGCTGTTTTCCATGCTACACCTCCTCATTTATGGAAGGCAAGGCTTCGCAGCCCATGAAATCGGCAAGCATGACTTCGCCATTCAAAATCCGCACATCCGCGTCAGCGCCCAAAAAGGAGCCCAGGGCTTTAGCGGCCTCTGTTTCAAGCGTTTTTAGCCCTTCCGGCTCCTGTCCCGGGACGAGGCCTATCCTGGCCCGGAACTTCCCTTCATGGGATCTTTCAAGGAAAAAACGCCAATGCCGCCTGAGCCCGGTTATATCCGCCATTAAAAGGCCCGAACCGGAATCAGAAAAAGGCTCCTCTATTAATATTCGTACAAAAACCTTTAATTCTGTACTCCCAATGCTCACTTTGAAGGGCCAAACCACCCAATTCGACCCATTTTTCTTATGAACCCGATCCATAAGGCCCAGCAGACTACGGCTTTCCGAAAATTCTGCAAAGGCCTCCCGCAGCTCTCCGGGATTGGGTGGCTGCCCAAAGGGCTCCCCGGAATGATCTTTTTCGCCGGAGCTTTCCCCGGAATAATCCCCCATGGCCGCCGCCAATTCTGCCAAAGCTCCCTGGCTTAATTTAAAGCCCTTGGCTGCCGCAGCAGTAGAAGCAAGGGAAAAGGCTTCAGCCTTGGCTTTCTCCCGCCCGGTCTTGGGCGAGGAAGGGGCAAAGGCCAGAACTTCCTTCCTGATGTCGATTATGCTTTCGAAAGGCAGGGAAAAGGCACGGGCAAAAGTCAGAAGGGTGAAGGTCAGATTGTCCTGGGGAAGCCCCAAACCGGAAGCCAATTGGGACAAAGGATTGGGAGGGATGAGCTGAGAAACGCCAGAAGCACCGGAATCGCGCGCGGCGCTCAATAAGCTGGAAGGATCAAAAAGAGAAGCCAGCGCAGGGCCGGCATTATTGGCAGGAACCGCCTTAAAGGCTGCCCCTGGGGCCGTGTCAGAGCCTACAGGGGGCTTTACCGGGCCCATTGAAGCCAGGGTTATTTCTTTTCGGCAGCAGCAGAGGCAGCGTCAGCAGCTTTCCGGGCATCCACCTTGTGAGGGGCGATGAGTTCCTTGATCTTGGCGCTCTTGCCGATCTTATCCCGGATATAGTAAAGCTTAGCGCGGCGGACTTTGCCGGGGCGGACAACTTCCACCTTGGCAATGCGGGGCGAATGAATGGGGAATACCCTTTCAACGCCGACGCCATAGGAATTCTTCCTGACCATGAAGGTTTTGCCCACGCCGGAATTCTTCATGGCAATAACGAGGCCCTCGTAAATCTGGATACGCTCGGTCTTGCCTTCAATGATCTTGAAGTGGACTTTTACAGTGTCGCCGACTTTGAAATCGTCAATTTCGCTTTTCATCTGGGAAGCTTCGATTGCCTTAATCTCGTTCATTTTCCTCACTCGCCGCCATTCCGGACCGGCGTTTCTCCTCTATGATTTTACGGATCTCATCGCTAAAGAGGCCCTTTTCTTCGCCCAGGCGGATTAAATCCGGCCTGAGGAGAAGGGTTTTTTCAACCTGCCTCTCAAGACGCCAGCGCCGTATGTTTTCATGATGCCCCGAAAGGAGCACTTCTGGAACCCTCATCATACCATATAATTCGGGCCGTGTATACTGGGGATACTCCAAAAGCCCTGCGGAAAAGCTCTCCTCTTCCAGGGACGCAGGAGTAATCACCTGCTCCACCAGCCTGTAGGTCGCGTCAATCACCGCAAGGGCAGCCACTTCCCCGGAAGAAAGCACATAATCCCCCACAGACACTTCGTCATCGGCATAGGCGTCGATAATGCGCTGATCAATACCTTCATAACGGCCGCAGAGAAGCATCAACTCCTGCTCGGCGGCAAGCTCATGGGCCAGGGCCTGGTCAAAAGGCCTGCCGGAAGGGCTCAGGTAGATGACACGAGCTTTTCCCGGGCCGCTGCCGGCCTCACGATCGGTCTTCATGGATGCGCCCGCAGCCTCCAAAGCCCTGCCAAGGGGCTCAGCCAGCATCAGCATGCCCGCACCGCCGCCGTAAGTGGCATCGTCGCAGGTACGGTGCTTGTCCAGGGCGTAGTCCCGGATATTGATAGAACGGTATTCCACAATGCCCCGGCTCACGGCCTTTGCCATGATGGAACTGGCAAAATACGCGTCAATTATCTCCGGAAAAAGGGAGAGCACGGTGTATTTCATCCAAGATCCGCTGCGACAACCGTCGCTTTGTATTTCACTCTAAAATCCACTTTTCAAGCAGGATTGCCCGCCTGTTTTCGACATCAACCCCACCAAAGAATTCGCTTCTAAAGGGCACAAGCTTTGTTTCCCCGGCCTTGAGCTTCAATTCCGCAAGCTCCCCGGCCCCGCCTTCGATAATGTCGGTGATAACCCCCAGGGTTTCCCCTGTTTTATCCATCACCTCAAGCCCCTTGAGGTCCTCGATATAGAATTCCCCAGGCTTGAGGGGCGCCGCATGGGCCCTGTCGGCAACGATTTCAGCGCCGCCCAAGGGCTTCGCGGCCTCCGGGCTGTCTATCCCCTTGAATTTCATCAGCAGGGAAGCGCCCTGGGGGACGGTTTCTTCTACTATATATGATTTTTCCTTATCATTCTGCCTTAGGATGGCCTCGGTAAGACCCAAAAGGTGCTCAGTTTCCCCTGAAAAAGCCCGGATTTTTACAAAACCCTTGACGCCAAAGGGGGCGCTGACCGTGGCTACCGTAAATTTCTCTGTCACAAACCTAAAAACCCGCTTAGTCCAGGATTTCCAGCACCGTATGCTTGCCGGTTTTGGCGGTTGCAGCCTGCAAAACCGTCCTGATAGCCTTGGCAATGCGGCCGTGCTTGCCAATTACCTTGCCAATGTCCTCGGAAGCTACCCTCAGCTCAAGGATGGTGGATTTTTCGCCCTCCACCACGTTCACATTCACCTGGGAAGGGTCATCCACCAGGGATTTAACTATATATTCAACCAGATCTTTCTCCATAAATAATGCTCCTTTTTTATAGATAATTGAGGAAAAACAGATTTTCGGAAGAATGAGAAGTTCCGCTTTAGTTTAAGGAGAAACCTTTTTTATTGAGCAAACCGCGCACTGTGTCGCTGACCATGGCGCCTTTGTCCACCCAGATCCTGACCTTGTCGGCGTCAAAAGAAATCTGCTTTTCTTCGGCCTCTATAGGATGGTAAAACCCCACTTCCTCAATGGTTTTGCCGTCCCTGGGAGCCCGGCTGTCAATAACCACAATCCGGTAATAGGGGCGTTTCTTGGTTCCAAACCTCTTGAGCCTGATGCTTGCGCTCATAAATCCTCCTCAGATGTACCCGGCCCGCCTTTTGGCAGCGGCCAGAGCCCGATCAACACGATTTTTGATTCCCTCCACGGGAATTTCCGGCTCGGGCGAACCGTTTCAAGGGTCCAGCGCATGAAGACAGCGCGGAACTCTATTCATATCAAGTTTGGGAAATTTGGTCAACCCCGGCCCAGGAAGCGCAGCACGTTTCTGGAATAATACTTTTCCCTGTTTTCCGCAGATACTGAGACCGCATCCAATGCATCCTTGTCCATTGCGAGAATTTCCCTGGTATAGGATGAACGGTACTTCGATGAACAATCAGTCCCAAAGATCACATTGTCTTCGATGTCATATCCTATCGTAAAAATCTTCGAAGTGGTGCTGCCCTCCTCCTTGCGATACTGCCAATTACCGTATACTGCCAGGATGGCGTTTTTGTCATAGCTTCTCAAGCGCCGCCTTTCCGTCGGCAACTCCCAGCTCGTAAAGGGCGATGAGCTTTTCCAGGTTCCTCTCGGTCCTGGTAACGCCAAGATCCCGGGACGGCCTTATAACCAGGGCGCGCCCTGCTTCCTCTTCGGCTTCCACCTGAACCATGGAACGGTTATACGAAACAATCCGTTCTTTTAAGGCATTCAAAAGTTTGGGGTACTTGCGGTAAAAAAAGAAATCGGGAGGATGGGCCTCGTCCTTGCGGCGGAACTTGCCGGGCCTTGTGAGGACCACCACGGTTTTGTGGAAACCTTCGGCAATGGTTTTCTGTATGGGTATGGCATCCACAACAGCGCCATCCAGGAATTTCCTGCCCTTGTATTTCACCATGGTCGAGACATAAGGCATGGCAGCAGAAGCCTTGAGGACCATCATCACGTCATCCTCATCCTTTTCAAAATAGACCGCCTTGCCCGCCTCGCAGTCAGTGCAAACCGTGATAAAACGGCCCGGGTACTTGTTAAAAGCCTCGAAGTCGAAAGGCACCAGTTTTAGGGGAATGTCATGGTAAATAAAGTCCAGGCCAAAGAGGTTGCCCGTGCGTATGAGGCTGCCAACGGAAATATACCGTTTATCCAGGCGGAAGTTCTTAAGGATGGCAAGGTTCCTGCCCGGCTGGGAAGACGCAAAAGAAGCCCCCATACCGGCCCCTGCCGAGACTCCGATTATGTAGGGGAACTGAACGCCCCTTTCGAGGAAAGCGTCCAGAACCCCGGCAGTATAATTGCCCCTGAGCCCCCCGCCTTCAAGCACCAAACCGCGATTTATCATTATGGGTAATTGTCTCCCTCTTCTTCTGCCTCTTTTTCCTCTTTCTCAACATAAGATCCGCTTACACCCGATGTAAAAGTCCAGGTGCGTGAACGTGCGTCAGCCGAAAAGCCGCGGCCGGAAAATTCGGTCCCGTCAGAACGGCTGATATTCACATCCCCGGAGGGGGTTCCCAATAGACGGCGTTCTTTGTCCTGCCAGTCAAGGCCGGAAGTTTCGATGGTAATGTCCTCGGACTCTACGGAGATTATTACTCCGCCCCCCAGGTTGATATTCCCCGAATCCAGGGCAACCGAGGCCTGCCCTGCCCTGCCCATGGCATCTATATCGTCGCCATGATTTTCAAACTGCTCAAAAGAAAAATTGCGAAGGTTCATGATTTGCCGTTCTTCGAACCGCTCGGCGTCCTCGGCATGAAAACGCACCACAGGGTCGCCGCCCCTGACTCTGACATATTCCACATTCTGCATCACTATATCAGGCTGATCCTTTGAGGCCAGCTGATTATTCCCATAATCGAAGGAACAAGACACCAGGAGCAGCGTTAGGATTTGGAGGGGGAAAATGAAAAATTTAAGAAGCGATTTTGGTTTGAGGGACATTATATTGGATACCTTATCCTCTTGTGTTTACTATACAAAACGGAATAGAAAATTTCAAGTACACAAGCCGTTCCGGCAATTCTCGGTTTACCCTCGCTACGAATCAGGCTTTCAAAATCCACATATTGGTATTATAATGAAATAAAGTTTATTTCAAATGAAAGAGAGGGTTCTATGGCTGAAAAACAAGACACAAACCGCCGCTTAATTGGGACTGTTATCCCCGTGGGCGCCCTGAGAGGCGAGAAGAGCATAGGGGTAGGAGAATTCCCGGATCTTGTTGAATTCGGCAGCCTCTGCGCCCGCATGGGCATAGGGCTTATCCAGCTCCTTCCGGTAAACGACACAGGCTACCAGAGCTCGCCCTATAGCGCCCTGACAGCTTTTGCCCTGCATCCCATCTATTTAAGGCTGGGGGATCTTCCCGAGGCGACAAGCTTTGCAGCCAAGATCAAAGCCCTGGGCGAAAAGTACAACAATGAAACCCGCTACCCCTATGAGGCAATACTGAGGGACAAGATGGCCCTGCTCCGCGAAGTCTACGCTGCCAGCGAGAAGGATATAGCCGCAAAGGCAAAGACAGGCTCTCCCTTGTCAAACTGGATCGAGGCTAATTCCTGGGTAAAGGCGTATGCCGTGTTCAGGCGGCTTAAGGAAGCCAATGGCGAAAAAAGCTGGAAAGAATGGAAGACCCATCAGAAGATTAGCGCCCCGGAAATCGAGGCCCTCTGGAAAGATGCCAAGCTAAAGGGCGAGCATCTTTTTTGGGCATGGATCCAGGAAGGGTTGGACAAGCAGTTCCGCCTTGCGGCGGCGGCCCTTTCGAAGCTCGGCATCATACTTGAAGGGGATCTTCCTATATTGATGAACGAAGATTCCTGCGATGTGTGGGCTCATCCTGAAATATTTTACCAAAACCTTTCGGCTGGTGCCCCTCCGGACATGTACAGCCCCGACGGCCAGAACTGGGGCTTCCCAACGTATGACTGGCAGGCCCAGGCAAAGGATGGCTACACCTGGTGGAAGAAGCGCCTCCAAGCGGCTGAAAAATACTATCAGGCCTACCGCATCGATCATGTTCTGGGCTTTTTCAGGATTTGGGCGTCTTCGAGGGACGACAACTCCGCTGCATTGGGCCGCTATGTCCCTTATAAGCCCATCACCGCAAAAGAGCTTTCGGATCTCGGTTTTGACGAAAGCCGCATACGCTGGATCTCCCAGCCCCATATCCCCACAGGGGAAGTGTGGAATGCCCTTAAGGCAGGCTGGGGCCAGGAATTCCGGGACGCCGACATAGCCGCTGCAGCAGAGCATGCCTTTTCGGCAGCCCTGGATCGCATAGGCAGCGAGGAACTCTGGCTCTTCAAAAAAGACATAAAAGGCGAAAAGGATATTTGGGCCCTGGACATACATCAGGCTGCCAAAGCCTACCTTGCCAAAGCCTGGGGCAACAGGCTCTTTTTGGAATACGAAAAAGGCAAATTCTTCCCCGTCTGGTTCATGCGCCAAAACCGCGCGTACCCTACCCTCAATGGGGACGAAAAGGGCAGGCTCGAAGCCTTCCTCGAAAAGAAACGGGTAGAGTCTGAAAAGGTATGGGAAGCAGAAGGCCAAAAGCTCCTTTCAACCTTGACCGAGTCATCGTCCATGCTGCCCTGCGCCGAGGATCTCGGGGCTGTCCCCGACTGCGTCCCCCGGACGCTTGCCAAGCTCAAGATACTTGGGCTTAGGGTGGTCCGCTGGCACCGTCAATGGGACAGGGAGGGCCAGCCTTATGTCCCCTTCGAGGATTACCCGGAGCTGAGCGTCTGCACCCCTGCGGTGCATGACAGTTCCACCCTGCGGGAATGGTGGGACAAGGAAGCCGACCAGAACCAGTTTGCGGGGTTCATCGGCTTTCCATCCCTGCCCAAGGTATACAACCCTGGCACGGCCAAGATCATGCTCCACAAAATAGCAGCTTCAGCCTCGCGCTTCAGGGTTTTCCAGATCCAGGATCTGCTCCACCTTTCCAACAAGTGGTATGCCCAGGATGCCGGCTCAGAACGCATAAACGTGCCTGGCACCACCAACGAGTTCAACTGGACCTATAGGCTCCCCGCTTCCATCAAGGCGATCTCCATGGACGAGGATCTGATTAAGGCCGTCTCCGAGCTGGCGGATGCAAAACCTGTGGTGAAAAAAGGCGCCAGGAAGGCCTAAAACAAAGGCGTTTTTTTTTGAATAATAGCAATCTCACTTGTTTTTCCGCCATATCGGGCCCGATTCGGATGTTCCCGCCGGGGACATCGGGGTCGGAGGCAGGGAAATCGGTTTCCTCTATGGTCAGTACAAGAAGCTCACCAATACCTTTGTCGGGGTTCTTACCGGGAAGGGGCTGAACTACGGAGGTTCGCTGGCCCGTACCGAGGCCACTGGATACGGCCTCGTGTACTTTACCACCCGCATGCTCCAGGACAGGAAAACCGACTGGAAGGGCAAGCGGGTAGTGATATCCGGATCGGGCAATGTAGCCATCCATGCCACGCAGAAAGCCCAATCCCTGGGGGCAAAGGTCATCGCCGTGGCCGACACCATGATCGCCCAGGGGGTAGTATAGTTGCACGGATTAGTCCGCCGTGCTTCGCTCCGCGACTGCCGAGAGTTCCTCCAGGGCCTGCCTTAAGGTAAGGGTCATGTTCAGCATTTCGTTGTAACTGATTTTGACTTCCGAGGAAAGGGCCTTGAGGTTTTCCAGGGCGGAGGTAATTTCAGTGCTTCCGGACGAAAGCTCGCCGAAGGTGCTGATCAACTCCGCCATGGTTTCGGCAAAACTGTGGATCTCGCTGGACATTTGGGCGATGTGGTTTTCGGTTTCGCCTGAGCGGGTGGATGTTACTTTTATCCCCTTGATGATATTGGAAAGGGTCACGGATATGTTTTGGGAATTGGCCCGGGTGTCTTCCGAGAGGCGGCGGATTTCCCCTGCCACTACCGAGAAGCCCCGCCCCGCATCCCCTGCATGGGCGGCCTCAATCGCCGCATTCATAGAAAGCAGGTTCGTGTTGGACGCGATGCCGCTGATAAGCTTGATGGTCGAAGAGACACCGTCCACGGATTTGGCGATATCCTCTACTGCCTGAATCGTTTCCCGCATGGAGCCTTGCCCCCTGGCGGCGACATCGACCAGGCCCTGGAGGTCGTCACGTTTCTTCTGGGAAACCTCGGAGGTCTTATGGATGGACGAAACCATTTCCCCAACAGCCGCAGAGGAATGATCCACTGATTCCGACTGCTTTGCCATCTTCGAGCTCACTACATCCACCAGGGAGTTGATGCTGTCGATGACCGACAGGGACTTGCCAATTTGCTTTTTCATCTCCACATTCAGTTCGGCGAGCTTGTCCTGTTTGTTCAGCAGGAAGAGATTATAGTGGAGGCAGTTTTTGGGCACATTGAGTTTGTTGAAGATCGCCTTGGCCATGCGCTTGCAGGAACCGTAACCGCAGGCATTGCAGTCATAAATGTCGTCCTCAGAGTATTTCCCGATTTTTTTGTAGACCTCGGTAAGTTCCGCAGGGCTTGGCTCCCGGATGGTATAATTGCCGGATAAATCCACATAGTTCCTGCCGTATAAGCCAGGTTTCCAGTATTTGTTCAGTACCTTGGCAAGCTCCTTACGGGATTTTTTTTGGGATTTAAGGGTATATTTTTTCTCCGCTTCCACTGCCCGTTGTTGTATGGGGTATTCCAGCTCGTTCTGCGGCTCTTCCCAGAACCCGGTTCCCGGCCCGCCGTTGCATCCCTTTTCGCAGTTGAGGCAGTCCACAAAGGACACCGACTGATGCCCGCCTTTTTTAAGGGAATCCGCAAGATGATCCAGGTAGGGATAAATCGCTTCGGGCCCTTCAATTTTTCGGGTCTGCTCCCAAATGCCCGGCACTTCCCGGTCGGCTGTGCGGAGCAGGCCCCCGGGCATGGGGAAAGTGACCGCCCGCTCAGCCTCGGGGTTGTCGTATTCCATTGCTTTGCAGGAGGCGAGATCTTTTTTCTCTTTTTCCAGCTGCCCTTTTATGGTAATAAAGGTAACATTGTAATCCCCCAGGCCCGTTTCATCGAATTCACGCCGTTTGGCAATGCAGGGGGAAATCACCGCGACCTTATGGTTCCGGTATTGGGGATAGTATTCCTTGATCATCCTGATGGTATGCAGCATAGGGCTGTCGGCAGGGGCCAGCATAGGCAGGAGGGAAGGTACAAATAATTCGATATAGGTGACAATGGCAGGGCAGGGCTGCGAAATAACCAGTGAAGGCTTTTTCTCCTTCATGTAATTCACATAGGAAAGGACCGTAAGCTCCGCCCCGAAACTGACATCAAAAACCGCCTGAACCCCCAGGGACTTGAGGTAACCATTAAGGTTGAGATACCGGCCCTCAAAGTTGGAGGCTGCCGCCGGAGCCACGATGGCCACGATCTTTTCGCCCCTTCCCAGATCCCGGAAAAAAGCATCCCCGTTGTCAAAAAAAGAACGGGCCCCCCTCTTGCAGGAAGTAATGCAGTTCCCGCAGCCTATGCAGAGATCATGGTTGATCTTGGGAGCATCGCCGGTTCCGTCCATACAGTATTTTACCGGACAGGCCGCCACGCAGGCGTAGCAATTTACGCACTTTTCATCATCAACTTTAATAACCGGGGTAAGCTTTGTTCCACTCATGGTTAACTCCTGCATCAATCATAACAACTACCAAGATTCCATATACTACACCAAAATAAAGATAGTGTCTATTTCCGAATTCACCACGTATCAGGCTGCACCCCTATGCATATAGAGACAAAAATCAATAACCCCGCCGCAAGCCACGAGGTAAGCTGTTCTCTTAAGGAATTGGACTCGGGGGTTAATGCCTTTTTAACCGCCCCAAGGCTCCCCTGCGAAGCAGGCTCTTGGGTATTAACCCCCTCGCCACGAATAAAATTATTACAGATGTGAAAGAACTGGTATGTCGCCTAATGGATGTTAAACGAAAGTTTGCTCTTGACTTTTTTGTAGAAATTAATATAAAACATCGTTAAAGGAAATAATTAAATGACTATTAGAAACATGGAACCAGAAGACATTGATGAAGTGCTTTCTGTAGCGGATTCTGCATTTTTTAATGAAGAACTATATAAGTGGACAACACCAAATGATAATGACCGGACTGATTTTATAAAAACCTTTTTTCAATACAGATTAAAAAATGCTTTTGAGGAAAAAATAATGCAAGTTGCTATTGATGATATAGGAAAAATTGCAGGTGCCGCAGTATGGGTCCCTCCAATTAAAGAAAAAAATAATGGAGAAAAATCATTTGATTTTGAAGAGATGATTTCAAGATTTAGTAATGATATACGTGAACGTTGTTATAAATTTGTTTCTACTGTTATAAAAGCAGAAAACTATTTTACTCAGCCATATTGGGATTTAGGCCCTGTCTTTGTTAATAAAAGGATGCAGGGAAAAGGGATCGCTTCCCTTTTAATCCGCAGCCAATTAAAAAAGATAGATGAAACACATTCGCCTTGTATACTTGTAACACAGGAAAAAAATAATATTCAAATTTATGAAAAATATGGTTTTAAAGTTGCTATAAAAATACCCATAGAAGAATCAAGGCTCATAAGTTATGGAATGATACGTAAATAGAAATATTATAAATATAAGGAAAAATACCATATAGAGCTTAATCTGGGCCTGTCCTGAAGTTTGTGTAAATGGCCAAAATATGGTAGAAATACCAAGGAGACAAAATGGCCAGTACACGAAAACTGAAAGAGAAGGATCTGATCGACCAAATACTCGATCAGATAGACCTTAAAGGAATGACCCAGGAAGAAATCCTTGGACAGGAAGGATTATTAAAGCATCTGACAGGGAAGCTGCTAAGCCGTGTCATGAATGCTGAAATGGACGAGCATTTGGGGTATGAAAAGAATTCCAACGCCGGGGACAATTCGGGGGACAGCCGAAACGGGTACAGTGAAAAGACAGTCCTGACAGAGAATCAGAGTGCAGTGATACAGGTACCACGGGACCGCAATGGAACGTTCGAACCCAAGATACTGGCGAAACACCAAAGACGGCTCCCTATATTTAACGACCAGGTTATTTCGATGTATTCCTTTGGGATGACCGACCGGGATATTAAATCACACCTGGAAAAAATATATAACGTGGAAGTCTCCCCTGAATTGATAAGCCGTGTCACTGCAGCGGTGATGGAAGAAGTGAAGGAGTGGCAGAATCGGCAGCTGGAAAAATCTTATGCCATCGTGTATTTGGACGCCCTGAGGGTCAAGACCAAACAGGACGGGAAAAGCTGTACCAAGAGCGTCTATGTGGCTCTGGGAGTGAATTTCGAGGGTCAGAAGGAGGTATTGGGCCTTTGGATAGCGGAGAACGAAGGGGCTAAGTTCTGGATGGGCGTCCTGAACGAAATAAAGAACCGGGGAGTGGAAGACATACTCATCGCTTGCATGGACGGCCTTACCGGTTTCCCCGAAGCGGTTCGGGCAGTATTTCCCAAGACCCGTATCCAATTGTGCATTGTCCACATGGTGCGTAATTCCACCAAGTTTGTTTCCTGGAAAGACCTGAAAAAAATCTGTGCCGATCTTAAGGCCATATATTCGGCAGCCACCGAGGAAGCCGGCCGTGACGCACTGGAAGAATTCGGCAAGATATGGGATGCCAAGTACCCGATGATATACCAGTCCTGGGATACCCACTGGGATGACTTAAGCGAGTTCTTTAAATACCCGCCTGAAATCCGCAAGGCAATTTACACGACAAATGCAATTGAGTCATTAAATTACCAGCTGCGAAAAGTCACAAAAAACCGCTCGACATTTCCGAACGATGATGCTATATTTAAGATATTGTATTTGGCAATTAGGAATGCGTCAGAGAAATGGACAATGCCGGTACGGGATTGGGGGATGGCGCTCAACCAATTCGCTATTATTTTTGGCAATGAACGGGTTCCGTTCTAAATAATTCATTGCCATTTACACAAAAATTCGGACACGTCCCTTAATCTGAAAAAGATGAATAAATAAAACAGAATTTATTTCGGTGCTTTTGACGCAGATTTTTGCTTATATTTTTTATCAAGAATACGGAAAATCGTGTTCCATATATACTAAATATTTTGAATGTTTTAATATACTTTTATTTACCAATTTATAGTCTAATTCCTCGGATAAATCAAAATCAGGTGTATCTGTTTCCGCAATTTTCGTCAAATATGCTTCGTGCATATTCATGCTATAATAATATGCACTTTTTGATATAGCTATAGGCATTTCTTTATATTTCAAATTTGTTTCTACAAATTCAATCAACAACCCTGCGGCAAGCCGCGAGGTATGTTGTTCTCTTAAGGAATTGGACTCGGGGCTTAATACCTTTTTAACCGCCCCAAGGCTCCCCTGCGAAGCAGGCTCTTGGGTATTAACCCCCTCGCCATGAATAAAACCTGTTTTCACATCAATTTCTATCAAATATTTTGGATATTTATTAAAAAATTTTTTTAAAATAGTGTTCGCCAATGTTCCTTTTTCTTGTCCTAAATTATTCATTAATATTTCTCTATTAGGTTTTATACAATAATGTTCTTTATATGAATAAACGCACAAACCCAAATGATTCATTTCACAAACATAAAATTCTTCAAGTTTAAATAAATTTGAGCACATTGTTTTTAATATATTTTTATCTTCTGAAATATTTTTTAATATATTTCCAAATATGTCAATGAATGCTTCGGCAATATTTTCCTCTTTGTTTTCATTTAAATCTTTTGTAAGTTTAATTTCCATAATTTATTATGCACCCCAATATTTTCATCATACTATTGGTCTTAAAATATTGTCAACCAATTTCAAAACCAATTGCGCATAGACGTTCCGGTTGCATACGAAGGTTTTTATCGCGCCATAAAAACTTTGGGTGGAGTGGAGCGTAGGAGCCGAAGAAACGGTTCATGAAATGGGTGTTCCCCGAAGTACATTATATGCGAATGCACTAGTGGAATATTTACAAAAAAATTAAATGAAGTGTATACGGATGATTATTATACAGAAATACCCATGGACAGGAACAACATCCTTGAGAGCGTATTTCATTTATAATACATCAAGCCATTATGAATGGGGTTTGAAGACAATAAAGCCATTGAGAAAATTAGCTAAATAAATTCTTCATGGTTCCAGATTGATCCTCTTTACTGAAATCGCCTTCCTGGTTTCCAAATCAATTTCTGCAGCAATGCCCTGAACCGCTGCTCCCTGTCCTCCTGTTGCTGTTTCCATGCGGTAGAGCACCTGGTTCCTTGCGCGGTCTATGCAGATTTTGGCATCCATGCCGATAACGCCGCTTGTGACTCCGGTCATGCCCAGGTCGGTGATATACGCCGTTCCCTTGGGAAGTATGCGCTCGTCGGCAGTTTGTATGTGGGTATGGGTGCCGGCCACCACCGAGGCCCGCCCGTCAAGGTAAAACCCCAGGGCTTCTTTTTCTTTGGTGGATTCAGCGTGAAAGTCCACCAGGACTATGGCGTTTTCCGTGTCGATGGCATCGAAGGCTTTGAAGGGGCAGTCTATGGGGGTCATGAATTCCCTGCCCTGGAGGTTGACGGCAACAAGGGAAACCGCCGTGCCCCGGACATCTTTGTCCATACGCACCCAGCCCCGCCCGGGGGCGCTGGAATTCCCGGCCGCCCCGGGATAGTTTGCAGGCCGCAAAATTCTTGTGTCGCTCTCGAGGACAGGCCAGAAATCCCGTTTTTCCCAGACATGGTTTCCGCTGGTCACCACGTCGGCCCCGGCTTTGAGTATGCGGTCAAAGGTTTCCTGGGTAAACCCGAACCCCCCGGCGGAGTTCTCCCCGTTAACAGCGACAAAGGAGGCGGAATATTCCTTGATAAGATCGGGCAGCCGTTTTTCGAGGATCTCCAAACCGGGATCGCCTATCACATCGCCGATCATAAGTACCCATACACTCGCCATGGGCTTATTGCCTACCTCGCGTATTCAGTGATCCTCGTTTCCCTGATGATGGTCACTTTGATGCGGCCAGGGTAGCGAAGGTCGGTTTCTATCTTCTTGGCAATGTCCTTGGCGAGGTCTTTGGACTGATCGTCGTTGACCGTATCGCTGTTGACAATGATGCGGAGTTCGCGGCCGGCCTGTATGGCGAATGCCTTGTCCACGCCGGTAAAGCCCACGGCTATGCCTTCGAGGTTTTCGAGACGCTTGACGTAGTTGTCCAGGGTTTCGCGGCGGGCGCCGGGCCGGGCTGCCGAAATTGCGTCGGCAATCTGGACAAGCACGGACTCTATGCAGGAAGGCTCTATGTCGTTGTGGTGGCTTCCTATGCCGTTGATGACCCGGGGGTCTTCGCCCATCTTCCTCGCCATGTCCATGCCGATTTCCGCATGGTTGAGGTCCGAGTCGGATTCCACGCCTTTGCCTATGTCGTGGAGCAGGGCCGAACGCTTTGCCAGCTCCCGGTTGCAGCCGATTTCGGCGGCCAGCATGCCGGCAATGACCGCCACTTCCTTCGAGTGGTAGAGCACGTTCTGCCCGTAGCTGGTGCGGAAATAGAGGCGGCCCAGGGCGCGTATGGCGTCCTGCTTGATGTTGTGTATCCCCAGGTCAAAGAGGACTTTTTCGCCTTCTTCGAAGATCTTCTGGGAAATGTCCTTGGTGACCTTGGTAACGATTTCCTCGATCCGGGCAGGGTGAATGCGGCCGTCGGTGATGAGCCGCTCAAGGCTGACCTTGGCGATTTCCCGGCGCACCGGGTCGAAGCAGGAAATGACCACCGCCTCGGGGGTGTCGTCGATGATGATGTCCACGCCCGTGAGGGTCTCGAGGGTGCGTATGTTGCGGCCTTCCCGGCCTATGATACGGCCCTTCATCTCGTCATTGGGAAGGGTAACAGTGGCGACAGTCACCTCGCCGGTGACTTCCGTCGCAAGGCGCTGAATGGTCGCGACAAGGATGTCCCGGGCCTTCTTTTCGCCCGCCAGGGTGGCTTCCTGCTCGATCTTGTTGATCAGGCCCTGGGCGTCGTGCTTGGCCTCGTTTTCGAGATCCTGGATGATGAGGGCCTTTGCCTGCTCGGCGCTGAGCCCGGAGATGCGCTCAAGCTCGGCCCGGTAACGCTCTTCCTCTTTATCGAGGGCGCCTTCCCGCTCCTGGCAAGCCTTTTCCTTTTCAGCCAGCAACTCCTCAGTTTTTTCGATCTGGGCAGTCTTCTTGTCTATGCTTTCTTCTTTCTGCGTTACCCGGCGTTCATACCGCTGTAATTCAGCCCTTCGTTCCCGGGTTTCCCTCTCCTGCTGGTTCTTGTCTCGGATAACTTGTTCTTTTGCCTCGAGAAGGATTTCCTTCTTTTTGGCTTCAGCTTCTTTTATCGCATCCTGTTTTATACGCTCGGCGCGTTGCTCCGATGCCGTAAGTTGAAATCTGGCATACAGCCATCTAATGATCCAGCCTAAAGAGAACCCGGCAAAAGGGAGGATAATCCAAAATATCCATGCCATATATATCCCCTTACCGTAAATATAGTAAATATCTTCCCCAGAATAGTACAAAAATGCCGGATATGTCAAGGCAGGCAGAGAAAGCCAAAGGGGGCGCCCGGGTTGGCATATCCCCCTCTGCCGGCCATAGCGCAAACCGCATCTTCGCTCCGTATTGGAGGGAATAGAGGCTTTTTTTGCTCATTAAGGGGCTTTTGCGTTTTTTTTTGGGGGGGGAGATTTGCAGGACGTCGGCCAGCTTCCCGATAAATGCGAAAGAAGGGTAGCGGCTGCCGCATTCAATCTGCCGGATGTAGGAATGCGAAGCGTAGCATAGCGCGGCAAGCTTTTCCTGGACGCCCTCCGGGTGAATATCCGCGATGGGGCAGCGGTGGTTAAAAAATCCGTTTATTTGGCCTTGGCGATACGTTTGGATGGGCAGAAAGAGCTTTTAGGGCTCTGGATTGAGCAAAACGAAGGGGCCAAGTTCTAGATGGGCATTATGACTGAACTAAAAAGCCGGGGAATACAGGACATCCTCCTTGCCGCCGTCGATGGGCTGACCGGCTTTCCTGACGCTATCGCCGCGGTATTCCCCAAAACCGAGGTTCAGCTGTGTATCGTCCACATGCTTCGGAACTCAGTTCGATTTGTCCCGTACAAAGACCGGAAGGCGGTAATCGCCGGGCTTAAAACTATTTACCTGGCTCCTTCGGCAGAACTTGCCACCTGCGCGCTGGAAGAATTCTCAAAAGTCTGGGATAAAAAATACCCGATGATTTCAAAATCTTGGCGCACCCGATGGAACGAGGTCATACCGTTTTTTAAATTCTCGCCTGAAATCAGGAAGGCTGTTTATACTACCAATGCCATTGAATCAGTCAATTACACGATTCAAAAAATCATCAAACACCGTCAGTCTTTTCCGAATGACGAAGCTGCGGTGAAATTAATTTTTATGGGCTTGAAAAACATTTCCAGAAAATGGACAATGCCTATACGAGATTGGGGGGCGGCCCTCAATCAATTCGCAATCATTTACGGGGAAGACAGAGTCCCCCTATGATTACCGTTTACACTAAAAAAATTACAAGTTCGGTGGCCGATCTCAAGGCGATGGGTTACAATACTGTCCTGCCGGCACAAACGTCCTAAAGGCGCCACCCACTGAATTGTACGCTCAACTGCGCATATTTTGAAAAAGTGCGCAGTTGAGCGTACTTCAAATTCCCACACCTCCTATTCAGTCATTTGAGCCATATCTTCTCTTATAAATCAAATTTTGCTTCCCCTGCCAGCTTATAGAAAAGTAAAAACTTCCAAAAAGGATCAAAGCGACATTACCAGATCCTTATTCCACCAATGGAGTCAACATTTTTGAAATAAGGTCATGAATTAAAGCCACGTTCAATTGTTCTAATGAATTTGTTCTTTGGCCAACTTCTAAAACACTTTTCAATGCTTTCAACGATTCAGTATAGTTACCTATCTTGTTATATACAATTCCCACATTTATTAATGATTTAATAACCTCAATATGCTCTTCGCCAAAGATTGTTTTGCGAATTTCAAATGCACGTATAGCGTACTGTAAGGATTTATTGTATTCCTTTAATCCAAAATATAAACTGCCAATGCCGTCATAATTTTCAGCAATATCAGCATTTTCTTCTGTAGATATTTGTTTTTGCAGTTCCACCATTTTATTTGTCACTTTCAAGAGTACATTGAAATCCCTTGGCTTATTTGCCCTATATTTTTGTTGGGCTTTCTTATAATATTCTATTGCCTCATTTATTTTTTGTAGGCAACAATATATTTCCCCAGCACCTGAATACGTTGCCCCTAACAAATTATAATTATCCGGGAAAATACTTAACCGAATTTCCAATGCTTTTAATTGGACCTCTAATGCCATATTGTAATCTTTTATACTTTTATATACCTCGGCCATATTGGAATATGACATTGCAGTATCTGCGTGCTCATCACCAAGAACCTTCTTTCGCATCATTAACGATTTTTGCGCATACTCTAACGCCATATTTATATCGCCTATTCTGAAGTATGCTAAACCGATAGTGTTATATGTAGTAGCAACTGCCTCGTTTTCTTCGCCATATACCTTGACTTGCAGCTTCCTCAATACATCAAGCAATTCCAGCAGCTTTTTCGAATCCTTTGGAGATACTTGCCGATGATTTTTTATTACTTTATCAAAATATTCAATGGCTTCTTTATAATCACCGTGTTTTATATTATTTTTTTTCGCGTATTTCCAGGCCTTGCTGCCTAGTGGCGTGTATATGGTCAGAAATCTGCAATGTTCAAACACCTCATCATAGTCAACCATGGTTGTGGTTGTTGCATCAAAGAAGGCGATAGTGTTTCTTAAAAATATCAAGAACCCAGGAGCAATTTTGCCAAATTTTTTGACCTTTTCCGGAATGATAACAGTCTTTAGTGACATACAATAATTAAAAGCACCGCTACCAATTTCTTCGACTTCATCCGGGATGGTGACGTGCACTAATGACCCACAACTGGAAAAAGCATTTTCCCCAATAGTTGTGACGCTATTCGGTATATTAACGTTCCTTAGTGATTTACATCCTGAAAAAGCAGAATCACCAATACTTTTGATGCCATCAGGGATATCTATGCTTGTTAATGATTTGCAGAATGTAAAGACGCTGTCGGCAATTTTGCTAATGCCGCCCGGGATGACAATATTCTTTAGCGAGCTACAGCAACTAAAAGCATAGTCTCCAATACTGGTGACACTTTCCGGTATGTTGATGTTTATCAGCGTTTCACATCCCGAAAAAGCGTTTGCACCAATACTCAAGACACTATCTGGGATGTTGACATTTTCTAATGATTTACATCCTGAAAAGGCACCGCTGAAAATATTAATGCCGCCAATGTTCGTAACGCCATTTGGGATAGTAACATCTATCAAAGATTCACAATTCCTAAATGCGGTTGCGCCAATACTTGTAAGCGTCAAGGGAGGGTTAAAAAATGTTTCCGGTATTATTAGCCGTGGAAAATCAGTTGGGTAAAATTTCACTATTTCAACAGTGTTATCATTTTTTTGCACATCAAACCCTCTGGGATGTCCAATATTGCATCCAAACTTCCGCAGACTGTCGCGTATTCTTCCGGAAAATTCTTGTTGCGAGCAAAGGCTTTGGATTATTGCCTGCCGATCATGCAATTTACCCCTGATTTCATCAGGCCAATCGGTACAACCTCCCAAAAAAACTTGAATGATATGCGAAGGATCATGTTGTACCGCATATTTTATTTTTTTCATTGCTTGTCCGGATCCTGCGGTTTTATCTGAAAAAAATGCCAAAACACATTGACTGTCATCAATTTCCTGTTCAACCGTAGTTTTAGAATAATAAAAATTAAATCCCTCCCAGTAGAGTTCCGCCAGTAAGGTACTAATATGCTCTATATCCCATTTTGCACAACATATATATGCTCGCGGTGTTTCATTGCTTTTTGGAATTAATTGTCCGGGTTTTATCTTTTTAACCTCTTGTATTTCCATTTCCTGTTCTTGAACTTCATCAACAGGAATTCTTTCGAGGACGGACAATTCCACC
This sequence comes from Leadbettera azotonutricia ZAS-9, assembly GCF_000214355.1. Lineage (GTDB taxonomy): Bacteria > Spirochaetota > Spirochaetia > Treponematales > Breznakiellaceae > Leadbettera > Leadbettera azotonutricia. Next base: position 3,747,117 of record NC_015577.1, read on the forward strand.
GGGGTTCCACGAAAAGCCTTATAACCAATACTCGTTACACTATCCGGTATGGCGGCATTTTTTAATGATGTACAACCCCAAAAAGATTTTTCACCAATACTCACGACATTCTCTGGTATTGTTACGCTTTTTAGTGCCTTACAACCCTCAAAAGCACTTTCTCCAATGCTTGTGATACTTTTCGGTATAACGATGTTTTCTAAAGATTTACATCCCTGAAAAACCCTATTATCAATACCTGTAATTCCTTCAGGTAAGATAACGCTCGAAAGTGATATACAATACGCAAAGGCATTGTCAAGAACGCTTTCAACACTGTTTGGGATAGTGATATTTTTCAACGAACTGCATTTCGAAAAAGTTTCTGCACAAATCTCCTTAACACTTTCTGGGATGATAACATTTGATAGGGATTTACATTCTTTGAATGCACTCTGTCCAATATTTATGACATTGCCCGAAATAGTGATACTCTTCATTGATTTGCATTTACTAAAGGCATCGTCACCAATTTTAATAACGCTATCTGGGATAAAAACTCTTTTTAAGGATTTACAGCCTGAAAAAGCTTTATCGCCAATGTTTGTAACACTATTGGGGATGATAATGCTCTTTAAATTGACACTGCCTGCGAAGGCTTCGGCACCAATTTCTGTAACACTGTCTGGGATGATTATGCTATCGGGTAATCGACACTTAATCACTTGGCACTTGGTTAATATTTGAATGATTATTCTTGAAAAAAATGACAAACTTGAAAAAGCACCTGGGTTGATTATTATTACACCATCAGGGATGGCATACGGTTTTGCAGAGTTCCAGTTTTGAGGTCCGCAGAAAATGGTTGTTTTGTCGGTATTAAAAACCGCATCCAGTTGATGACAGTATGAAAATGTTTCTTTGCCAATCTCAATGTCCTTGGGGAGAATTATGTTTTTTAAAGAATTGCACCCACAAAAAGCTTTATAACCGATATTGGTAACACTATCTGGGATGATAAGGTTTGTAAGCGATTTACAAAATGAAAAAGTTTCATCGGCGATGCTTTCAACGCTATCGGGAATGTCAATTTCGGTTAATGATGTACAATTAAAAAAAGCAGAACCGCCTATACTTGTCACACTATCCGGCAAAACAACAGAAATAAGTGATTTGCAACCACTAAAAGCATGGTCTCCAATGCTGACGATACCTTTCGGAATAGTTATATTTTTTAGTGATTTGCAACCACTAAAAGCATAGTCTCCAATGCAGATGATGTTTTTTGGAATAGTTATACTTTTTAGCGACCTGCAGCCAAAAAAAATAAAGCCGCCAATACTTGTGATGTTGTCTGGAATAGTTAAACTTTCCAGCGATTCACAGCCCGAAAAAGCGCCTTGTCCAATACTGGTAATACTGTCGGGAATGGTAATACTTGTCAACAATCTACACTTCTTAAGTAAATCCTTGTCTGTTTTCGTTTTGTCATTGAGCATACCTGAACTGATCATGCCAATATTTAACATAATTTTGGAAATACCCCTGCTGCCTCCTGTAAAGGCATAGTCGCCAATAGCAGTAACCTGAAATGTTATATTCCCTTCGGCGGATGTAGCTGTACTGGGAATAATAACATCTCTGTCATTTCCGACATACCTTGTAATGGTTATCTTATCCCCCTGTACCAGAATATTGAATCCGGGCATATCCAGCGGTAAATTAACGTCATATACTACATTTTGCTTGATGGCAGGCGGAACAGCCGTACGTTTCCCGCAGTTTTTCAGGTCAACACTGCTTATGCTCATCTGTAATGCATCCGGTGCTATTGCTGTCTTTACAAGCTGCGCAGCATTTTCCATAGACCAAGGCTGCGGGGTTAACTCTTCTAATAAAACCGGAACAATGGGAATCCCTCGTTGCCGGGCATACTCCAGTTCATAATTCATAACAAACGGCCTATCCAAGCAACGGTTTGTCAGCATTAATACAAATACCGAACAATGCCTGACATGATCGGCGATAACGGGTAAATAACGTTCCGTTACTTTAATGCCCTCATCGTACCACAAATCCCAGCCGGATTCATATAATTCCTTTATTTTGGGATAAACCTGTATTGCATCATCATGGGCGTAGCTAATGAATATATACGGCTCATCCCCCTCATAAGCCTCACAAGGCTTATCGCATATTTGTGGGGTTGATGGTGTATAAGGTGTGTCATCAGGAGTAAATCGTTCCAACTCGGCAATGAGCTTCCCGATGGAGGTACATGAATATCTTGCTGTGAGCATTTCCAACGCGCTGAGAAGTTGCGGATCACATTCTCTATTTTGGTAATCCTGCTGTATATCCGCAAGGCTATCCAGCCAGACGGGGATAAATGGTTTTCGCGCAACGGTGGCTGCATAAGCGAATTCTTCAAGCATCAAACGCTGATCCCGTACATACGCCTTGGTCAGGAATATCAAAACCATGCCGCTTTGCCGGATAGACTCCAATATTGCCGTTTGCTCGGCTTGTAATCCCGGAATGTCGATATTGTACCATCCTGCCGCCCGGACTTGTTCCAATGTAGGCAACACAAGTCTTTCGTCATCCGGATGGAAACCTACAAAAATATTTGTACCTTTTTCCAACATTTATAATCCCCTTGAAAACCACAGTAGATTCACTGTGTTTACTACTATATCCCTGCTTCCATCTGCACCCTTAACACTTCAGGCGCTGTCTGCTTTAAGATGGAATTCTTCTGCCTTTTTTGTTGCCGAGCTTTGAATAATCACAGCTGATTTTGTTATAGCTAATGGCAGTCTTAGGATGATTTTTCCCGAGAACTTTCTCACAGATAGCCAGAGCTTTTTGATGAGGGTTGAATCTAAAAGGCTGGTTTCCATGAGGGTATTTTAGGTTTTTTTGGGTTAATTTACAATATACACTTTTGTACGTATGCAAGGCTTATTTATTTCTATTTTTATCAGCTTTCGGCAAATTCGGGTTTTTTGACTAATCAAGAAGGTCATCCAGTGTGGTAGATGGAACTTTCATGCCCATTCTCTAACATCCGGTAGAATAACAGACTGTAAGGCTGTACACTTGCGGAATATTCATCGGTATCGGCGACAATAACCATAAGCTACCTCGCCGGAACAGCGATGCCTTTCATTTTTTCGAGGTCGGCTATTACATCATCGTATTCAAGAAGAGAGCAGGGGACATTGTATTGGGCAAGATACTGTTCAAACTCACAGCGGTTCATCCCGGCATACCGGGCAGCTACACCAATAGTGATTTTCTTGGACTCCTGCTCTATCTGCGCAGTGGCAACATGGCCTGCCAGGACTGTTTATCTATGTAATATATTCATTATTTTGGTATTTTGAACAACTCTTGTTTTGCCGTTTCATTGACAATTATTTTGAATTTACTTAAATTCTGTAATGTGATGCGATTTCAAAATAATTAAAAGATGGAGCTGCTTAGTTATGAATGTGTTGGTTGTTGATGATTCCAAATTTATGAGAAACATAGTTAAAAGCTATTTCTCCGAGATCGGTATGCCCTGTCATTATTTTGAAGCCGTGAACGGTCTGGAAGCCCTGAAAATATTGCAGTCAACACGTATGGATCTGGTTCTGCTTGACTGGAATATGCCCGCCATGACGGGAATTAGTTTTTTAAAAAAAGTGCGGGCCATAGAATCGTTAAAAAATCTGCCTATTATCATGGTTACCAGCGAAGGGGCCAAGGCCAATGTAATAGAAGCCTTTAAAAGCGGAGTCAGTGATTATATATTGAAGCCCATTGACGGACGCATATTCAAGGAAAAAATCAAGGAGATATTCGGTTGACAAATTCACGGGAGATCCGGCAATGGAATTAAACATAGAATCGTATTTAAATCCTTTTATCAGTGTTTGCGTTGAGGTGTTCGACAAGCAATGCGGTATTGCCATAAGTTCCGGGCGGCCGTATATCGTAAAAAAGGATTTTGTCGGGGAATGGGACATTTCCGGGCTTATTGGGTTTACCGGCGAAGCCAGGGGTGCGGTTGTTATTTCCATGAAAAAGGAATGCGCCCTTCACATGGTAGACAAGCTTACCGGCGCGCGCCACGGCGATTTTGATGAAGAAGTCGTGGATGTGATAGGCGAAATTATCAATATTATCGCCGGAAGGGCCAAGCACCGCCTGGAGGAGGAATTTTCCCTGGTTATTTCCCTTCCTTCGATTATCGAAGGAAGCAAACATATCATCCATTGGCCGGGCGAAAGTCCCCGCATTATTTGCATTCCTTTTAAATTGTCATCCGATGAAAACTTTGTTTTATCCGTGACACTGGAAAAGACATAAAACCAAAAGGAGATCGCCATGATAAAAATGTTGACCGCTTATTGCACGGAAATCGACGATGTAGATGGGGCAATCACGGACATACTCTCCCAGATTGACACAACAAAACTCCTGGCTAATTCAGTCGGGCTTTTATCCTGCCATTATGAATTTATCGACAGCGGGGTTGTAGCTGCGCTTCAAGAGAGGCTGCCTTTCGACATATTGGGTTATACCACTATGGCCAGCGCCGCCAGGGGTCAGTACAGCGTATACAGTCTGGCCTTTACGGTTTTAACCAGCGATGATGTTTCTTTTTCAACGGCCGTGTCCCGCCCCCTGTCCGAATTTGACTATAAAAATCCTATACGCGACGCCTATGGGGAAGCATTAAGCAAATTAAAAATGAAACCTGCCTTTATTATCAGCTATTTGCCTTTTGTTTCAACACTAAGCGGCGCTGTCACGCTTGAGTGTTTTGACAAGGTCGCCAAAGGTATTCCCATTTGGGGGACTGTCGCCTGCAATTATACCGGGGCCCCCGAAAAATGCCAGATACTGTACAAAGGAAAGGGCGAGCAGCACGCCCTTGCGATGCTGCTCTTGAGCGGCCATATTAAACCGAATTTTTTCACCGCATCCCTTCCGGCCCGCAGCGTGCGGACCTATAAGGCCCTTATCACCGAATCAGAGGGCTGTATTTTAAAAAAAGTTAACGGCATCCGCTTGCGGGACTATTTTGCCGCGTCGGGTTTTTCCGAGGGAGCGGAAATCGGGACTATTCCCCTGATGGTGGATTACGGCGACGGCAATGCCGTTGCCCTGGCTATTTACCGGTTTAACGAAGACGGCAGTGCGATCATGGGCGGAAAGGTACCCGAGGGGGCTTCTGTCTCAATCGGCCTCATCAACCGGGAGGGCATCATGGAGACTACCCAAAAAACCCTTGAGCAGATTCTCTCCGGCGTTTCATCCCAGGGGCTTTTAATGTGCCCCTGCGAAGGCCGTTATCAGCTTATGGCTGGGGACGACGAAATCAAGCTGATCATTGAAAAAATGGGAGACAAGCTGCCCTATGCCCTGGGTTATTCAGGCGGAGAACTATGTCCTTCATTGGACAGGGAAGGAATATACCATAACCGTCTGCACAACTATTCGTTGATAATTTGCTCTTTTTGATGGAGCCTTTTTATGAGTGATACCGTAGAAACCCTGCAGCAGCGGATCAAAGAACTGGAGCTTGGGTACCGCAAAAAAGAGCGCGAACTTGTCCATTTGCAGGAAGCTCAAAAACGGGAAAAAAACATTGCCCTCATGAAGGCGGATCAGCAGGCCGCCCAAACTACGGAAGAACGGGAAGGGGACAAATTCTTAAGGCTGCTCATGGAAAACAGCTATGACCTCCTGCTGCTTTTGGATCAAGAGGGAAGGCTTTCTTATTGCACCAAAACCTTTCTTGAATTCCTGCACGTAAGCGACAGTAATACAGTTATTGGAAAAAACTTTGCGGAATTGTCAGGTGTTTTTACCGGCAGCACTCTTGCTATAGAACTCAAAGAAGCATTGGAAAAGGCGGTACAAAAGAAAACCCTTGTCGAACTTACGGGCACCCGTTTTCTTAATTCTGACAATCCCCATGAATATACAGTCGCGGTGCTGCCCATGATTAATCCCCGGAGAGAGTACGAAGGCGCCATGCTTCTTTTCCACGATGTCACGGAAATAGAAGAAGCCAATCGTAATCTTAAAGCCCAACGGGATGCCATAACCATTATGCAGGACAATCTCAAAGCGGGGATTTTCCTTATGGACAAGGATTTTGTCATTCAGGGCAATTATTCTGCGGCCCTGGAAGAAATATTGGTAGAGAAAGATCTGGCGGGGAAGTATTTTACGGACCTTCTCTCCTTTTCGTTCAGTGCCAAGGAAATGGAAAGCGTACGGGATTATTTTACCATGGTGGTGAACCGTTTGGTGAGCGCAAGCAAACTCGACAGCATGAATCCCATGGATGAGCTGAATTATGTCAGCGTTACATCGCGCCAGGAAAAAACCCTGCGCTGTGAATTTGCTTCTATCGACCAGGGCAGTGGGCAGCTGTTTATTCTTGCAACCATTACCGATATTTCCCGGGAAACGCTGCTGCAGAAACAGCTTCAGCAGGAGCAGCAGAAAAGGGAATCGGAAATGCGGTCCCTCTTTGAGGTTATCCAGCTGGACCCCGCTATTTTCAGCGAATTCATGTCCGATGTGGTATACAATTCCGACCGCATCACTGCCATCCTCAAGAACAAGGATGTTGAATCAAGCGAAGCGCTGATAGAGATATACCAGCTGGTGCATGCGATAAAATCCGATGCGTATATCCTGGGCCTGGAAGATTTCGGCGGCAAACTGCATGACCTGGAATCGGAAATAAAAAAATTGCAGCAGGATGAAGACACCAGCTTTTCGAAAATGCTTCATCTGGTAGTCGGCGTGGAAAATATACTTGCGGAACAGGACAAGCTTGAGGAAATCATTGGGCGCATACGGAACTTTGACAAGGAAAAAACCCTCGACAATGTTGATAATATGATGCTTGAATCCTTCAGGCAGGCCTGCGCCCGTATTTCCCAGGATCTGAACAAGCAGGTACGCTTCAGCATGGAAGCAGTGGACCCGGAGCTTCTGCAAAGGATACCCCGGAGGGAAGTCAAAGAAATAATCATACAGCTTATCCGCAACGCCATATATCACGGTATAGAGCTGCCGGATGAACGGGCGGCCAAGGGGAAGGACCCCACAGGCGTGATAGACCTTTCCATGCAGACTAAAAAAAGCACGCTTAAAATCGTTCTCAAAGACGACGGCCGGGGCCTTGATTTTAACCGCATCAGCGAAAAAGCAGAACGGCAGGGCCTCATCCAGAAAAACAAAGAAAATAAAACCCTCCTGGCCCAGGTAATTTTTATGCCCGGATTCAGCACCTCCAAAGATGAAGGCGCCCATGCAGGCCGGGGCATGGGATTGAGCCTCGTCCGGGCCCGGGTCAAGGATCTTCACGGAGAAATAAAACTGCAAAGCCGTTTGGATCAGGGCACGACATTCACACTTTTAATTCCATTCTCGGACCAGTAGGTAAAAAGGCTGAACGATAACACAAATTTCCCATCTGTGTCAGGTCTTTTCAGCCACTATCACAGGTGTTATACTTTCCTCGTGAATAACTTGCACAATTCAGGGGGTGAGTATGTTTGGTTTTCGGTTTGTTAAATTTGAGCCGGGCCTTTATGTTTTCAGGTATAAGAAAGGCCGGATCGCTGCCCAGGGGGAGGGGCTTTCATTTTGGTATTACGCGCCTACTACCTCCCTGGTGGCGGTTCCTGTCGGCAGCGCCGACGCCCCCTTTATGTTCGCCGAAAATTCCTCGGACTTTCAGGCACTTTCCATTCAGGGGCAGCTTACCTTCAGGATAGCCGACCCTGCCAAGACAGCGAAGATGCTGAATTACACTGTGGACGATCATGATAATTATGTTTCCGACGATCCCCAGAAACTCCCGGACCGGCTTATCAGCCTGGTGCAGATTACGGTAAAAGGGGCGGTGAAGAAACTTCTCCTTAAAGAGGCCATTACCGCCTCTGACGAGGTAGCCCAGCAGGCTTATAAGGCGCTGGCGGAGCATGTAATGGTTACCAGCCTGGGGGTTGAAATACTTTCGGTGACTATCGCGGCCATCAAACCGAATCCCGAAACTGCCAAGGCCCTGGAAGCGGAGACCCGCGAAGCCATTCTCAAGGAATCGGATCAGGCGATTTTTCAGCGCAGGAATTACGCGGTGGAGCAGGAACGGATCATCCGCGAAAGCGAGCTTAACACGGAAATTGCGGTGGAAAACAAAAACCGGGAAATTCAGGAGACACGGCTCGAAACCGAGGCCCAGGCCCAGCGGAAAAGGCTCTCTATGGAAGAGGCGCAGCTTGCCTTTATGGTTCAGCAGGAAGAGCGGAACAAGGAGCTGGTGGACCTCAAGGCCCGGAACGAAAAAATAGAGGCCGATACCAAAGCCTATGCCCTGCGGGAACTCATGAAGGTCTATCAGGAAATGGATGTGGAAACCCTGAAAGCCCTGTCTAACGGCGGGCTGGATTCGGGCCGCCTCATGGCCCTCGCCTTCCAGGGTATTGCCGACAAAGCGGAAAAAATCGGGAACCTCAATATCACTCCGGATCTGCTTTCTACTATTATACAGCAAAATCCCCAGCCCCGGCCCCGTTCGGATCGGGAACGCTAAATGGCGGCAGAATTGCTGCGCCGTATATCTTTGCAGGCATGAAAAAATTTGAGAACCGTCTTGTCATTGTAACCCGGGCAACCCGCCTGGAAAAAGTGCTGGAAAGCCAGAACACGATTTCCCAGGCGCGGTTTTATGTGAATCAGCTGGGAAGCGATTTTGACGAGTACGAGACAGAACACCAACAGTACGGCGATTCCCTGCGCCTTGTCCGGCGCAGCCTGGAGGAGCTGGGGAACATCCAGCTCCTGGATCGCAAGTTCCTTCCCAATTTTATTTTTTCCCCTGATGATATGGTGGTCGTGGTGGGCCAGGACGGGCTGGTGGCGAATACCCTCAAATACCTTGCAGGGCAGCCGGTGATCGGCGTCAATCCCGATCCTGAGCGCTGGGACGGAGTGCTCCTCCCCTTTAAGCCTGCCGAGGTCTCCAGGATCGTGGAAGAAACAATTTTGGGCAAACGCAAATACGAAGAAGTAACCATGGCCAAGGCCAGGGTTCAGAATGGCCAGGAACTTCTCGCGGTGAACGATTTTTTCATCGGGCAGAAAACCCACACCAGCGCCCGGTACGTGATCAAGTACGGGGGCCTCAAGGAAAACCAGTCCTCCAGCGGGATCATTGTTTCCACCGGCCTCGGTTCCACCGGCTGGATGAAGAGCGTCATTGCCGGAGCCTCCCGGATCTCCGCCTCGGTCATAGGCCGGCCCTACGGCTCAGGCCAGGAACGTGATGATGTAACCGAGGTCGATGAAGAGGTATATGTCAACGAGAATGCCAGAATTAATTCGGTCTCCAGTAATATGATGGCGGAGATAGCGGCAGCGCCTGTCTTTGCCGAGGCTAAGGCTGCCCGGCTGAGCAAAAAAAAGAAAACCTATGGCCCTTCGGAACTTTCAAAGGTGGTGGGGAAGTGGTCCAGCGCCGAACTCATCTTCGCAGTGCGGGAACCCTTCCCCAGCAAAACCACGGGAACCAATCTGGTGTTCGGAACTGTTTCCGCCAAGGCGCCCCTGCGCATCGAATCCCTCATGGGGGAAAGCGGCGTCATCTTCAGCGACGGCATCGAAAGCGACTTTATCAGTTTTAATTCAGGAACCGAAGCGGTCATCACCCTGGCGGACAAGCGGGGAAGGATCGTGGTATGAATATTCCGATAACGGCCCAAGGGACATGGCGAGCTGTGTCGGACTTATTGCTTTGACCAGGTTCCGTTGAAACGGGTAAAATAGTACCGTCAACAGTGTATTTTGCGCTAGATAAACTATCGGTATAGAACCATGGTGCGAATAGAGATCCCGTTAGGCTAAAAATGTTGATACGGCCTGTCTTGTCAGGCGAGTGAGTTTTCTCACGCTTATACAAACCGAACAATATCTTCAAATGCTTTCCGTTTTTTAGGACGGATGATGTCATTGGGAGGATACCCCAGGGCAATTACCGAACCGAATTGCTTATCCCTTTGAATATGCAACAATTCACAAATCTTTTTGCGATCATAAAGCCCAATGATACAGCTTCCAAGTCCCTGTGAGGCAGCTTCAAGGCAAACATAGGCGGCAGCCGCTCCTAAATCGCCTTTCGCATAATATTGACTATCGAGAAAACAACTGATAACAGGACTTAAAACCGCATGCTCTTCAAAAATGATGATAAAGGCTTTTGTTGTTTCCAGCCAAACATTTTGCTTTAACTGTTGTCCGCATTGCGCTATTTGAGTCACCATATCAGGATTTTCTACTACCGCAAAACTCCAGGGCTGGGCATTGCAGCCGGAATGGGCTAAGCGGCCCGCTTCTACACATAGAACCAGTTTATCATGCTCCACGGGTTGATCTGAAAAACCGCGGCAGCTCTGCCGTTGTTTACAAAGGTCTAAAAAATCATCATAGTGCATATCAGGATGCTCCTTTTTAATAGCATATACCAAACTGGCGGCACTTGTCCTTACGGCTCATATTCAGCACATTTCGTCAAAGATCGTCAGCTGAACATTTCCGGCTTCTTTCGCGGCTTTGACGCATGATGCAGCAAATCCGCTTTTTGAAAAAATCCGGTAGTATTTTTTCGCATAATTGAATTGCGCGGATTTAGCGATGAGCGCATTGAGTACATCGGTTCCGGTTTTTTCATTTTTCCATTTGCACTCACAAAAAAGCGCCGACTCCTTTCCCTGAAAGGCGACAAGGTCAATTTCAGCTTCTTCTTTTCGGAGCGGATCATTGCCCCACCAGCGGCCGATGGATTGAAACACAAAGGGCCTGGGGTCTGCGGCATTTTCCCGCCAGAGGAACTGTTTACAGATTTCTTCAAAGATCCTGCCCATGTAGGTTGATAAACCTGATTCAATGATTTTCCAGGCCTCTTCGCCCCTGTTCCGTTGGACGAGCTCAATAAGCGGCGGTATAAAGCAATACCAGAATTGATATAATCCGTCTCCGATGCGGTAGATCGCTTTTCTGCCGGTTTTTAAAGAAATTTCTGCAGGGGATTCTTTTATGACAATGCCCAGATCCATAAGCGTCTTTAGCATATGGCTTACTCGTGCAGTATCAAAACCGGTCTTCGACGCAAGCTCGCCAAGCCGAGTAGTTCCCGAAGCAATTTCCCTGATGAGGGCATTGCAGCTTGCCGGTTCCCGCAGTTCCTGCTTGAGGAGGTTTTCCGGTTCTTCAAACAGAAAGCCCGAGGGAGACAAAAAGTGGGCTATTACATTTTCCTTTAAGGATCTGCGGCCGCTGAAAAGGACCGCATACAGGGGTATTCCGCCTGACATGGCGTATGCACAGGCCTTGTCAAAACGGCTCATGGACGGGATAAATTCGGCAGTTTCAAAAAAATCCATTGGCTGTATTTTATATTGCGTAGTACGGCGTCCATAGAGGGGGCTTTGATAACCCAATACATGATTTTCCATAAAGGAAAGAGAAGATCCGCAGAGAATAAGAAAGAGCTTGCAGCCGGGAGGCCGGTGATCTATCTTTGCCTGCAGCGCCGAAGAAATACCCGGCCAGGCCTTGGCCAGATAGGGGAATTCGTCTATCACCAGGATAAGACGGGATGTGCGTGCTTCCTGAAACAAAAAATCAAGGGCATCATCAAAATTTTTATAAACCGGGCCGCTGCTATTCCGGGTGCCTTCGGGTTTTTTATACACAGTATGAATACTCCGGCTGAAAAGCTCGAGATTTTCCTGGGCGTTTGTCTCCCGGGCAGTAAAAAAACGGCTCTTTTGTCCTTTATAAATTCGCCTATCAGCGCTGTCTTTCCCACCCTTCTCCGGCCGTAAATAACGGCAAATTCAAAGTCCTTTCCATCAAAACGGCGGTGGAGGCTTTCCAGTTCATTTTTCCTGCCTACAAACACGATCTTTCTCCTGATATCAATTTGCTGTATCACGATTCAGTGTCTTATAAAACACTTAATCGTGATACACTAATTTTACTTCAGGAGTTTGATACCGTCAAGGCCAGCAGCCGGTCAATGCATTTAACCGCCTTGTCATATTCGAACATCAGGATAAATTGTTCTATCTCCGTTATGCGGTTCCTTGTTTTTTTATCCAGGGGCATAAGCGTATAATTCAGGAGCAGCTTGTTCACTTCTTCAATGTTCATTCCGGCGAGGGCGTTTTTGAGTTCCTCAAGCCCTGGGACAGCTGTTTCCGTCTGGGCCGCTTCGTTAAGGAGGGCATCGTGTATGCTGTTTAGCAGGGACTTGAGCTTTTCCAGCAGGGGGGCTGTTTTTTCCCTCACGGCCTCTGGGTCTTTTCGCCGGGCCGCTTCTTCCATGAGCGCCGCAGCGTCTCCGAACTCGAGGGCGCCTACGCTGCGGGCTGCGCCTTTGAGGGCATGGACAAGAATGGCATAGAGGCGGAGGTCCCCTTTTTCCGCGGCCTCTGCCAATTCCGCCGCCTTGTCCTCCCCGTCCTGTATAAAGGAGGAAAGTATATCCAGGTAGATCGCCGGATCGTCCCCGGAATTATGCATGCCCCGGATCTGATCAAGTCCCGGTATGCTGGGGAGGGGCGGGCTTTTTTCACCGGGATGGCGGGCTTCTTCGGCGATGGAGTTTATCCGTTTTTCCCGGGGTATCCATTTTTCCAGTATGGCGTTGAGTTTCTTTGTCTCAATAGGCTTTGCGAGAAAATCATCGGCCCCGCTTTTCAGAAAGAGTTCCCGCTGTCCTGCAAGGGCGTTTGCGGTGAGCATGACAAGGGGCAGCTTCCGGTAGTATTCGTCGGTTTTTCCCATGGCCCTGATTTCAGCGGCAACTTCAAGGCCGTCCATGCCGGGCATCATATGATCCAGAAAAACAAGATCGTAGTGGCTGTTTTTTATCATTTCCACTGCCTGGGAACCGGAAAGGCAGGTGTCGATGTCCATGCCGTAAGCGGCCATAAGTTCCTTGGCGACCCACAGGTTGGTGGAAATATCATCAACAATCAGCACCCGTATGGAGGGGGCGGTAAATTCCACCCCGTGATGATCCTGGGGCAAAAATCCTCCGGCGGAAGTGCCGTTGAGCACATTGGCCATGGTGATGGAATAAACCGGCATGAGTATGCAGTTGATATCCCGGTAGGCTGTTCCTTCTCCCTTTTCCACCATGATCACCAAATGGGGAGGAGAAGGATTTTCCCCCATTGCGGCTACAGAATCGGCGGCATGTTTTGAGGATACAAAGGCAAAATCGTAGGCCCCCTTTTCAAGTTCCTCTGTAAATATGTCCAGGTTTTCGGCGCGCCGGGGGGATACACCGAGGCCTTCCAGGGCCGCGTTTAAAAACCGGTAAAAGCGGGGACGCTCCTCCAGAATCAGCACTCCCTTCGCAATGGGTCGTTCAAGGGCGGCTGTCTTCTTCGGGTCTGTAAAGCCCTGCACAATCCTGGCGATAAAAGTGGAGCCTCCGCCGTAGCTGCTTTCCACGGTGATGTCCCCCTCCATGGCCTTGCAGAGATTCAGGGCAATGGGAAGACCGAGGCCGGTACCCTCGATCCCCTGGTTTTGGGAAAGGTTCATCCTGGCAAATTCGTTAAACAGATTTTTTTGGTCCTCTTCCTTTATGCCGATCCCGCTGTCGCTCACCGCAAATTCCAGTTCCAGTTTTTCTTTGCCGGTTATTGTTGATTTGACGCTCAGAGCCACAAATCCCTCTTTGGTGTATTTAGCCGCATTGTTAAGCAGGTTGAACAGAATCTGCCGTATCCTGGCCTCGTCCCCAAAAAGCTGGGCCGGAATGGCGCTGTCGATATCAACAAAAAAATCAACCGGCCTGTCGGTAAAGCGGATGCCGATCATGTTGACTACATCGTTTATCAGGGATGAAAAATAATAAGCCTTCGACTCCGGCTTCATCTGGCCGGATTCAATTTTTGAAAGATCAAGAATATCGTTGATAATTGCCAGCAGGGAATTCCCCGCCTGATTGATGATCGAAATGTATTCGTAAATATTGCCGGGGATATCCTTGCGCATGATGAGTTCGGACATACCCAGAATGGAATTCATGGGGGTTCTTATCTCGTGGCTCATTTTCGCCAAAAAAGCCGATTTGCTCCTGTTTTCCATTTCCGATTTGATCTTTTCCCTGTTGAGGCGGACCAGAAGGTAACTTAAAAAGGACACCAGGATGATCCCCTGAGCGGAGAGCACGATGGACATGTGCCGCAGACCCTCGTAGTAGCTTTTCAGGGGAGTTGCCAAACCTACATACCAGCCGTTAAAAAGCTGTTTGTAATAGGTCGCCATGATTTTGTTTTCCCGGTCCAGTATCTGCATTGCGGCGGTTTTTATTTCCCCCGAGCGCAGTATATCTGCGACTTTTTCATGGTCCTGGCTGAACCGTCCCAGATATTCGCCTATCCGCGCCGGATCGGGGTGGATGACAAAGGCAAGGTCCTGGTTCAGCATCATGCCGTAGCCCCCTTCGGCGATGCTCATGTTCTCCACATATTCGGCGATGCCGCTTATGGATAGATCCATGGCGATAACGCCGTAGAATTCCTCTTCGCTGCCGTAGAGGCTTTTTGATACGGAAATAACCTTTTCCCCGGTGGCGAGATTGGTGTAGAGGGCGGTGACGGCTATCTCGCGGGGGTTGTCCCGGGCCGCAGTATACCAGGGCCTTTCCTGGGGTACATAAGAATCCGGGAATTCCCAGCCGGAACCGCTTGCAAATTGGTCCCGGAAGCAGCCGTAGAGATCGACAAATTCAAAAGTGCAGTTTTCGCAATCCTCCGATTCGCCTATCCACTCGACATACTCCCTGAGAAAAGACTGAATGTCTTCCTTCTGCCCAGAGAAAAGCCGCTTCCGGATCAAGTAGGATGCTTCTGTCAGGATCAGTTCAGATTTCTGCAGGGTGGAGTACAGCCTGAGTTCCGCCGTTTTCAGGGTGCCCGCCGCTGCTACATCGATCTGTTTTTCCAGAATGTTGCGGACAAAGAAATAGCTCACCAGTATCATCAGAAAAAAAGCGGAAAAAACAAAGACAAGCTGCACCGCGATCCGGTTGGTCTTCGTGGCCTTAAGCGGGTACATCTTTTTCTTCCCCTGCAGGTTCTTCAAAATGCAGGACTTGGACAGGCAGCCTGAATTGCGGATAAACCTCCAGAAAAATATCCGTGATACGGGGATCAAAGTGGCGCCCCTTCTCGCTTCCGATTATCCCGGCCGCCTCGTCAGGCGAAAATGCCTTTTTATAGGGCCGCTGCGAAACCAGGGCGTCGTAAACATCCACGACGGCCATGATCCTTCCCTGAAGGGGAATGTCCTCCCCCGCAAGACCCCGGGGATACCCGGACCCGTCCCATTTTTCGTGATGGGAACCGGCCATAATCCGGGCATGGGTCAGAAAGACAGTTTCCTTTGCGCCTTCCTGTATTTTTTTAATGATCCTTTCGCCGAAGGTGGTGTGTTTCTTCATCTCCTCAAATTCTTCCGGAGTCAGCCTGGAAGTCTTCAGCAGGATCTGATCCCTGATGGCGATTTTCCCCACATCGTGCAGCTGGGCCGACTGGAAAAACAGCTCCAGGTTCCAGTTTTCAAGCTCATCAATGTAGACCTGCTTTTTCCGCATTGCTTCCGTCAGGATGCGCAAAGAATATTCGGTCCGTTCCACGTGTTCCCCTGTAACATCATCCCTCCATTCCACCAGATTGCTTATGGTTTTGAGGATGCCGTTCTGCAGGCTTAAGACCGCGCCGGTTTTTTCATCTACCAGATGCTGAAGGTTGTCGTTCAAATACTGGAGTTCCCGCTTTTGGGATTCCACCAGCATGTGCGCATCAACCCGTTTGATAAGCAGGGGCGGCGAAAAAGGTTTGGCGATATAATCCACCGCCCCCAGATTAAAGCCTTCGAGCTCGCTTCCCGGATCGGACTTGGAGGTTAAAAATATAACCGGTATATCCCTGGTTTTTTCGTTTTTCTTTAAAACGCTGATAGCTTTGTAGCCGCTGACATTCGGCATCAGTATATCCAGCAGGATAAGATCCGCAGGATTCGATTCCAGGAAAAGAAACATCTTTTCCGCGCTGGGAACAGTAAACACATCGTACTTGTTCATCAGGGTGTTGCGCGCCATTTTCAGGTTGACCTGGCTATCATCAACCAGGAGGATTCTCTTGCGGCCATTTTCCACGGAATACGGGGACTGACAATTCATATATACTGCTTAAAATAGGCATTTTGTCGTCATTGGTATAGAATTATTTTTTATTTTTGGGTATATTTAACTGTAAATCAATGACCGGAGTATCATGGCAAAACAAAAGAATATCTCCGCGAAGCCCCCCGCCTCCGCAGAACCGATAGAAAAACAACTCTGGAAAGCCGCAGACAAACTGCGGAAAAACATCGACGCCGCAGAATACAAGCACATCGTCCTGGGCCTCATCTTCCTCAAGTACATCTCCGACGCCTTCGAGGAACTCCACGAAAAATTGACCTCCGGAAAAGGCGAATACAAAGGCGCCGACCCCGAAGACCGGGACGAGTACCTGGCGGAAAATATTTTCTTTGTCCCCGAAAACGCCCGCTGGACCCGTATCCGTTCACGGGCAAAACAGGTTTCCATAGGCAAAGATATCGACGCCGCCATGGACGCCATCGAAAAAGACAACCCCTCGTTAAAGGACGTACTCCCCAAAGTCTACGCCCGGGGCAACCTCGACCCCGTGAACCTCGGCGCCCTGGTAGACCTTGTCAGCAACACCGCCCTGGGAACAGCCGAGGCCCGGAGCGCCGACCTTCTGGGCCACGTGTTTGAATATTTTCTCGGAGAGTTCGCCCTCGCAGAAGGCAAGAAAGGCGGCCAGTTCTACACCCCCCGAAGCGTAGTAGAACTGTTAGTCTCCATGCTGGAACCCTACAAAGGCCGGGTCTTTGACCCCTGCTGCGGTTCCGGCGGCATGTTTGTCCAGTCCGAAAAATTTGTAGCCAACCACCGGGGCCGCCTCAAGGACATTTCGATATACGGCCAGGAAAGCAACCACACCACCTGGCGCCTTGCCAAAATGAACCTCGCCATCCGGGGAATCGAAAGCTCCCAGGTATCGTGGAACAACGAAGGCTCCTTTCTCAAAGACGCCCACCGTGACCTCAAGGCCGATTTCGTCATCGCCAATCCCCCTTTTAACGACAGCGACTGGTCCGGGGAACTCCTCCGCACCGACGCCCGCTGGCAGTACGGAACCCCGCCCGCAGGAAACGCCAACTACGCCTGGATACAACACTTCCTCTACCACCTGGCCCCCAAAGGAACTGCCGGCTTCGTCCTTGCCAAAGGCTCCCTCACCTCAAAGAGCTCAGGCGAAGGCGACATCCGCAAAGCCCTCATCGAAGCGCAGCTCGTAGACTGCATCGTCAACCTCCCGGCCAAACTCTTTCTCAACACCCAAATCCCCGCCTGCCTCTGGTTCCTCTCCCGCAGCAAAGCCCGAGGCCCCCGCTCCGCCGAAATCCTCTTTATCGACGCCCGCAGCCTCGGCCGCCTCATCAACCGCCGCACCCGCGAACTCGCCCCCGAAGACATCGCGCAAATTGCCGAAACCTATCACCACTGGCGCAGCGCGAACCCCTCCTACCAAGACATCAAAGGCTTTTGCTCCTCCGCCCTCATAGACCGCGTCAGAGACCTTGATCACGTCCTTACCCCCGGCCGCTACGTCGGCCTCCCCGACGAAGAAGACGACTTTGACTTTGCCACCCGCTTCACCAGCCTTAAAGCCGAGTTCGAAGCCCAGCTCAAAGAAGAAGCGCGTCTTAACAAGCAGATACTGGAAAACCTCAAGAAAATAAATCCCGAACCCAAAAAAGGAACCGCCAACGCGGCCCCTAAAAATAGAAGTTTAAAGGAAAACTAAAATGCCATTTATTTCAGTAACCATCGGACAAAAACTAAACAGCGCAGAAAAAGAAAAACTCAAAGCCGAACTCGGCCGCCTCATCACCATCATCCCCGGCAAAACCGAACCCGACCTCATCGTCCACATCCAGGACTCAGGCGCCGTCTACATGGGCGGAACAGAAACCCCCTCCGTCTACATCGACCTCCGCGTCTACACCAAAACCAAAGAAGACGCCAAAAAAACCTTCACCAAAAAACTCTTCGATTTTATCACCGCCGAATACGGCATAAAACCAGACCGCCAATACCTCACCATCAGCGAATACGAAAACTGGGGCTACGACGGCGAGTTCCACTAAGGAAGAATCATGAAGAGCATAAAAAGGGGGAGCACTGTAAAAACCGTGTATGTAATACAGAACCGGCTAAACCTTTTACCCTTATTCGCCGCGGCTCCCCCTCGCTCCGAAGGTTTTTGGCCAGAGGCCAAAAACTCTTCTCCGCTACCCCCACTCGGTTTGTCGGGTGGTGAGACATGGAGGCGGGCATGAGCAGGGACGGGTGGCGGGAGTGCAAGCTGGGGGATGTAGCTAAATTTAAAACTGGAAAATTAAATTCAAATGCCGCAGCAGCTGATGGGATTTATCCTTTCTTCACTTGTTCACCGGAAACATTAAAAATAGATAACTATGCATTTGATGAAGAAGCCTTATTATTAGCTGGAAATAATGCAAATGGGGTTTTTTCATTAAAATATTTCCATGGGAAATTTAACGCTTATCAACGAACCTATATTATTAATCTAAATAATTCTTGTGATTATAAATATATATTTTATGCTTTACAAAAAGAAATAAAAAATTTGGAATTTACTTCTCATGGAACAGCAACAAAATTTCTTACATTGTCAATACTCAATACTATACCTATTTTACTTCCTTCTATCAGTAAACAAAAAGCTATCGTTTCAATCCTGTCAAGCCTTGATGATAAAATTGATTTACTGAATAGGCAGAATAAGACCTTAAAGGCAATGGCGGAAACGTTGTTTCGACAATGGTTTGTGGAGGAGGCAGACGAGAGGTGGGAGGAGAAACCGTTAAGTGACATAGCTGAATTTCTTAATGGATTAGCATGTCAAAATTATCCTCCCGTTAATGATAACGAAAAATTACCTGTATTAAAAATAAGAGAGTTAAGTAGTGGAATATCCGAACAATGTGATTGGGCCACAACTGACGTAAGTAAAAATTATATCATTCATAATGGAGATGTTATCTTTTCTTGGTCAGCGTCATTAATGGTCAAAATATGGGATGGCGGAGACTGTATTCTGAATCAGCATTTATTCAAAGTTAGTTCCAAGGAATACCCCAAGTGGTTCTATTTTGGGTGGTGTAAATATCATTTAGAAGAATTTATAGCTATTGCTCAGACCCATGCCACAACTATGGGACATATCAAGAGAGGTGATTTGGATGCGGCCATGGTAGTAGTTCCACTAAAAAAGGAGCTTGAAACTATGACAAAACAGATGTATCCTTTACTGGAAAAGCAAATTGGTAATTCGAAGCAAATTAATGCTCTCATGCAGATGCGGGATATGGTGTTACCAAAATTAATGAGTGGAGAAGTGAGTGTGGATTAAGGAGGAAATATTATGCAAAAGCTGAAAACCAATAAGTTTATTATATTTCGATACCAAATACTTCCTATTGATAGAAAATTCCAAGGATTTCTTTTTGAGAATATTAATAGTATAGATGAACTCATTGCAAAGAAAAATGATATTTTTCAAGAATATCTCAAAACATTTGGAAATCTAACAAAAGAAAAATCACAAATCATTGTTCAGCATATGAATGAAGAGAAAGATTCTTTATTATTTAAATTTGCAGTTAACCGTTCAATGATCAGAGAAACAAAAATTTTTACAGAAGAAGAATTGGAGAATTGGCCATCATTTTTGGTATATTTCTGGAATGACCCTAAAAAACAGTATTTAATTATTCAAGAGCGTAAGAAAGCTTTTCAGCATATCGACACTATAACTTCCTATATTGAAAATTATTTATCGGATAAATTAAAAGAGTATGGCTTGACGATTCATTTCGAACCATTATTCAACATAGAAGACTTTTGGCATATTATTTCAGAGCATTATAACAACATCAAAGAAATTCAATTTGAATTAATTACTCCAAATATGGCCAATATTTCACATAATTTAAGTACCGATTTAAAAAATTTAGCATATTCAACTAATACTACAAGATCGCAATTAACGATTGCATCTGATGTTGGCTCATCATTAAAAATTGAAAATGACAATAGTCAGATTAATAACTTGGTTAAATATTCTAGTGAAGGGGGAGGTAATATTACGATTAGAGTTAAGGGGCTAAAATCAAAAATTCAAACTTCTAAAACAAAAAAAACCATTGAGATAAACGAGATGGAAATTATTGGTAAAGACCCTGGAGAAATAATACAAATACTAAAAAGGAATCTACAATGAAAAATATAGTGATACATATACTTATTTCAATAGGATTCTCCTTTTTAATTGTTCAATTTCAAAAGATAATGGATTCTCAATACTTAACAGAATACCTAAAAGGAAATTTAATTACCATTATCATTGCTCTTTTAGCAATTAACACCGCCACCCTTGGTATTATTTTAAGCAGAATACGAGAAATAATTAATAATTTAAAGCAGGATTATTTCATCAATACAAAAAAACAAATGCTAAGTTCAATAACAGAGCAAATAATATTAGTCATTATTTCTATCATTTTTTTTATAATAAATGATTCAAATTGGTTAATAAAAAATTCTGAATATAGGGAACTTATCGATACATTTTGTATTTCCCTATTTATATATGACTTAATTATTTTATATGATACTTCAAAAAGTATTTTTATAATTGTCAATTTTAAAAATAATAATAAAGCTGATAATTAAAATTATTGTGGGGGTTAAATATCTGTATGTCTTGATAGTACCAGGCAACTTTTTTAAAAACCTTTGTCTGCGCCTGCCGCAGTAATATACAGTATAACCATGGATACGATATGGTTACCGGCAAAATTGCCAATGACGATGTGGGCGAAACAGTGTCCTTTGTGGTACAGGGAATTATGCGGCCAGAAGATGCCCTTGAAAAATTGAAATTTGAAACGATCAATAATCAGATATGTTTTGCCACCGAAAAGGCCCTGTCCTTTTTAATGTATATCGGATTTGAGGAGTTATAACATGGCCCACAGTTTGATAAAAGCGGCAATCATCCCCGAAATTGTAAAATTGATAGCCGAAAAACACGCGGTCTCCGAACAAAAGGCCCTGGACATGTTTTATACTTCCGCAACGGCAGCTTCCCTTTCGGACGATGAAACCGGCCTTTATGGGCAGAGCGCCCTGTATATTTTCTCACTCTTTAAGGAGGAATAAAAAAGGCCTGCTTATCTTCAAGAAAATAGTCGTTATCTATTTATCCAAAATTCTTCACTAAAATCGTCATTTTTTCTTCGCTTTTTTCTCCAAATTCAGTATATTGATACCAGGGAATAAATGGATCTTCTGGGATCCATTTCTTAATAAGAAGGATCTCCTGAGATCCATTCTAAATTCGGAGGGAAATATGAGTGCTCAGGATTTTTGGAACCGTGTAAGGTTCATGGTAACGAAAAACAAGACAACTCAGGTGGAAATCGCAAAGGCTTGTAATATATCCTATAATACCCTTCACGGATGGATATTAAAAAATATATACCCGCCGGTTATCGACGCTTACAATATCGCTAAAACGCTGGGTGTTACTGTTGATTATCTTATGGCGGGCAAGAGTACAGAGGAACAAAAAATAGAAGTCCAAATTAAAGGGGTCAAAGATTTGCTACAGCATGCTGAAACAAAGCTTGATAAAATGATGCCTACTACTTGATAATACTACAAAAATAGACTACATTAAGAATATGAAGTTACCCGGCAGAAAGGGGTGAAAGGAAAAGCTATGAAGGATACTATAGAATCGATGGTAAGGGCTGGGAAGAAAGCACCCCCTGAAATTATCAAAGAAGCCAGACGAGTGGCAAGAGAAGCCCGGAAACACCCGGAATCATACGATCCCGAATGCCCTCCCAGCTCTCCGCAAGCCTTGGCGGAGTTCGCAGCTCAGGCCCGGGAACTTCGAAAGCGAAAAGCTTCCCCCGTGGTTTCTATTCGCGTAAAGCCGGAGGCCCTGGAAAAATACAGGGCCTTGGGGAAAGGTTATACCGGTACCATGGGGGATGTATTGAACTACGTGGCCGATAACCCGGAGATCCTTGCAAAGGTTTTATGACAGGCGTGGGTTCATTTGCTTCATAATACCTGATGCCTACTGGTTACATTTACTCCCATCCCCCATCCATGTTAAACTTTTCTATGCCCTTCCTCACCGAGTCTGATATTGAACAATACGCCCTCGAACTTCTCGAAGCCCAGGGCTATGACTGTCTGTACGGCCCGGACATTGCGCCGGGCGGGCATAATCCGCTCCGTAAATCTTTTGATGAGGTTCTCCTCTTTGATATGCTGGAAGCCGCTGTTGCCCGGATTAACCCGAACCTTTCACGGGAGCTTCGGGAGGATGCGGTCAGGCAGTTGGCCCGGCTCCGCAGTGCGGATCTTATGGTCAACAACGAAACCTTTCACCGCTTCTTCACCGAGGGGGTTCCTGTAACCAGTGTTTCAGGCGGTTATGAGCGGGGAGACAGGGTGATGCTGGTTGACTTTGAACATCCTGAGACTAACGATTTTACAGCGGTCAACCAGTTTACGATTATCGAGAATCATATCAATAAACGGCCCGACATCATCCTCTTTATAAACGGGATTCCCCTGGTGGTAATCGAATTAAAAAACGCCGCCGATGAAAACGCGGATATTGCATCAGCCTGGAAGCAGATACAAACGTACAAAGAGGCGATTCCCTCCCTTTTTACCTTTAACAGTTTTGCAATTATCTCTGACGGCCTTGAGGCGCGGGCGGGAACCATTTCTTCGGGGCAGAGCCGCTTTATGGCCTGGAAAAGCGCCGATGGCAGGAAAGATGCGTCCGGGCATACGGGGCAGATCGAGACCCTTATTAAGGGGATGCTGAATACGCAAACCCTGCCGGATCTTATCCGCCACTTTATTGTGTTTGAAAAAACCAGACGGGAAGACAGTAAAGGAATTACCGCCGTCGAGACGGTTAAAAAACTTGCGGCCTATCATCAATACTACGCGGTGAACAAGGCGGTGGAATCTACCCTGCGGGCATCGGGGTATGTAAAAAAGTCAAAGGGGATACACAAGGGGATTGGCGCAGAATCGGAGAATGCCGCTGCCGAAGATCCTGAATCCTACGGACTGCCCGGTGTAAAAACCCAGCCCCTGCGGGACCGGAAGGGCGGCGTTATCTGGCATACCCAGGGCTCGGGGAAGTCCCTGTCCATGGTGTTCTTTACGGGCAAGATCATCCTTGCCATGGATAACCCTACCGTGGTGGTGATCACCGACCGGAATGATCTGGACGATCAGCTTTTTGACACTTTTAGTGCTTCAAAACAACTGCTCCGTCAGGAACCGGTTCAGGCGGAGAGCCGAGGCCAGCTCAAGGAACTTCTCAAGGTTGTTTCAGGTGGCGTGGTGTTTACTACCATTCAGAAATTTCAGCCCGAGGACGGCAGTAATCTGTACGAAGAACTGTCGAAGCGGGAAAATATCATCGTTATTGCCGACGAAGCCCACCGGAGTCAGTACGGGTTTACTGCAAAAACGCTGGACGAAAAAAACGAAGCCGGGGAAGTGATCGGCAAAAAGACGGTGTACGGTTTTGCCAAATATCTGCGGGACGCCCTGCCCAACGCGACGTATCTGGGCTTTACCGGCACCCCCATCGAAAGCGCCGATGTGAACACCCCTGCGGTCTTTGGCAATTATGTGGATATCTACGATATTGCCCAGGCGGTGGAAGACGGCGCCACAGTCCGCATCTATTACGAAACCCGTCTGGCGAAAATTTCATTGAGCGATGAAGGCAAAAGGCTCATTCAGGAATTTGACGATGACCTTGAAATGACTGAACTCGCGGAGACCCAAAAGGCTCAGGCGAAATGGGCCCAGCTTGAAGCCCTTGTCGGAAGCTCCGGCAGGATAAAAAAAATAGCCCTGGATATTGTTACCCATTTTGAACAGCGCCAAACGGTATTAAACGGCAAGGCCATGATTGTCGCCATGTCACGCCGTATTGCCGCCGCCCTGTATGAGGAAATTACCGTCCTGAGGCCCGAATGGCACAACAGCGATTTGGATAAGGGAAGTATCAAAGTGGTGATGACATCTTCTTCTTCCGATGGGCCTGAAATATCCAAACATCATACTACCAAGGATCAACGCCGCAAACTTTCTGACCGGATGAAAAATCCCCATGACGAACTCCGTCTGGTGATCGTTCGGGATATGTGGCTCACCGGGTTTGATGTGCCCGCTCTCCATACCCTCTATATTGATAAGCCCATGCGGGGCCATAACCTGATGCAGGCCATAGCCCGAGTCAACCGGGTATATCTGGATAAAAAGGGCGGCCTCATCGTGGATTATCTGGGGATCGCTTCGGATCTAAAAGATGCCCTTTCCTTTTATTCCGCCTCAGGGGGCAGGGGCGATCCGGCGGAAACCCAGGAGCAGGCGGTTTCCCTCATGCTGGAAAAACTGGAAGTGGTGTCTCAGCTGTTCCACGGTTTCGATTATTCCCCCTACTTTAGTGCCGGTACGGGGCAGAAGCTTTCCCTCATTCTTGCTGCGGAGGAACATATCTTGCAGCAGGAAGACGGACGACGGCGTTTTCTCGATCAGGTAACTGCCCTGTCCCAGGCCTTCGCTATTGCGGTTCCCCATGACAAGGCCATGGATGTAAAGGATGAAGTCGCCTTCTTCCAGGCGGTAAAGGCCCGGCTTGCAAAATTTGACGGGCCCGCTTCCGACGAAACCGTTTCCGGTAAATCCTCAGGCGCCTCCGCGCAGACAGCCTCCTCCCTGGAAACCGCCATCCGCCAGATCGTTGACCAGGCCCTGGTAACAAGCCGGGTGATCGATGTGTATGAAGCGGCGGGAATCAAGAAGCCCGATATTTCGATCCTTTCGGAAGAATTCCTTATGGACGTAAAAAACATGGAGCACAAGCACCTCGCCATGGAAGTGCTGCGAAAACTCCTTGCCGATGAAATCAGGGCCCGGCTTAAAACAAACCTGGTGGAAGGGAAGACCCTGATGGAAATGCTGGAAAATTCCATCAAAAATTATCAGAATAAAATCGTCACCGCTGCGGAAGTCATCGACGAGCTTATATCCCTTGCCAGGGATATTCATAAACGGGATACGGCTTTTGAGGAACTTAAGCTTACCGAATACGAATATGCTTTTTATACCGCAGTGGCGAATAACGAAAGCGCCCGCGAATTAATGGGCAAGGAACAGCTCCGGGAATTGGCAGTGGTACTCTACCGGAAAGTAAAAGAGAACGCCTCCATCGACTGGACTATACGCGAAGATGTGCGGGCCAAGCTCAAGGTGACGGTGAAACGCCTTCTCCGCGAATACGGCTATCCCCCGGACATGGAAGCCCTGGCAACCGAAACGGTTTTGCAGCAGGCGGAAAAAATCGCCGATGAGCTGGCGTAATCCCCATCCATGCTAAACTTCTGCATGCCCTTCCTCACCGAGTCTGTAATCGCATTGTACTATTCACCGCCTTGTGGTAACATTTTATAGAAAAAAATTTAAAGTCCTTTAGGGGGTGCCGTATGATTCGTATGTTGAACGCTCACACGTTGGAGATTGATGATCCTGAGCTGGCGTTTAAAGAAATTCAGGAACAGCTGGATGTTCAGAGCCTTTCCAAAAATTCTGTCGGTATCCTAAGCTGCCATCATGAATTTATCGACACTGGGATTGTTAAAAAAATATGCGAGGCCATGCCCTTTGACGTAATTGGACTTACCACCATGGTTACCCTTGTAAACGGCACATACGATATGTATATGCTGGGGCTTACCGTACTGACAAGCGATGATGTCTCCTTCAAGGCCATAAAATCGTCTGCGCTCACCCTTGAAAATTGCGAGGAGGAGCTGACCAAAACATATCAAGCCGGGCTTGCGGGGTTTCACGATGCTCCATCGCTTATTTTTACGATACTCCCCTCAAACTTAAATATAAGCGGCTCAATGATGGTAAAGCATCTGGATAAAGCCTGCGGAGGTATTCCCGTGTGGGGAACCGCCGCAAGCGATGACTCAATGGCCTTTACACATGTAAAAACCATCTTTAACGGTATCGACTACGACGGCACTCTTGTAATGATTCTCATGTATGGCCCGATCAAGCCTAAATTTATTGTAACCGCCCTGCCCGACAGGAATATATCGCCGCGCAAGGTGATTATTACCGAATCTGACGGGTACGTTGTGAAAACCGTAAACGATATGCCCCTGAGAGCGTATTTTGAGAGCATGGGAATCGCGGTAAAAGAAGGCCCCGACGCAACGGCAGTTCCGATTATGCTCAATTACGGAGACGGCGGTAAAGCGGTCGCCAGCGCATTTTTCAAATTTTACCCCGATGGCAGCGGTTTGGCCGGGGTTGAAGTTCCCAATAACGCCTCGTTTTCGCTTGGCGAAATAAATTACGCAGGCATTATCGAGACAGCGGAAGAATCCATCCTTCAGGCGCTGAAAGAAGAACAGGTAAACGGCATGATGATGTTTCCCTGCGTTACACGCTATGTGATGACCAGCCCCCATAGCGAGGACGAAATGCGCCTTGTCATAGACAAGATAGGCGGTAAATTCCCTTATTTGCTTGCGTACTCAGGCGGGGAAGTATGCCCCGTGCCGGGGAGCGACGGCAAGCTGCATAATCGTTTTCACAATTATACTTTCGTGGCCTGCACTTTCTAGCTGTATATTTTCCACGAGGGAGGTGAGCTTTATGTCTACAGACGCGGATCCATTGGTTTTGATAGAGCAGCTGCGGCAGCAAAATGCGGATCTGGAAAAAAGTCTAAAGAGAGTCTCCCGCGATGTTTCGCGCCTAAAAGGCGAATTGGACCGAGAACGCGCCCTTTCCCTGATAAAGTCAAACCACAATGCCGTCCGCACCCTGGAACAGCGGGAACATGAAAAATATATGAGGCTGCTGCTTGCCAACACGCCCAATGCTCTTTTGCTGATGGATAAAAACTGCAGATTGGTTTACTGCACAGACGCGTTTCTGCAAATGTCCCGGATTAACCACATCGAAAAAATCAACGGCCGTACGCTGAGAGAAATATTTAAGCAATTCTCGGAACACAAGTGGCCTGATGAGTATTTTGAAATAATTGAAGAAGCGGAGCGTGCAAACAAACCCGCTTCCTTTAAAGATCCTGACGCAATCATGCCGAACGGCGACATACACAAATTCGAAGTCCATTATGCTCCTATGCTTGACGTGAACGGTTCCATCGAGGGCAGCCTTATCATTTGCCACGATGTTACCGAAATTGAGCGGATGCGCCAAAAGGCAGAGCAGGCCAGCATCGCAAAATCCGATTTCCTTTCCAATATGTCCCACGAAATGCGCACACCCTTGAATGCGGTCATAGGCATGACCAACATCGCCAAAGCATCGAAGGAGCTTAACAGAAAGGATTATTGCCTTGGCAAAATCAATGAGGCTTCGGTTCATTTGCTCGGTGTTATTAACGACATTCTTGATATGTCAAAAATCGAGGCGAATAAATTAGACCTTTCCAATACGGAATTCAATTTTGAACAAATGATCATCAAAATGGTCAATGTAATAAATTTCCGTGTGGATGAGAAACATCAAAACCTGATGGTCAAAATCGCTGAAAATGTTCCCCGCAGAATTATCAGCGATGACCAGCATTTAGCCCAGGTAATAGCCAATTTGCTGTCCAATGCAGTCAAATTTACCCCTGAGGGCGGCAAAATTACGCTGGAAGCCAGTTTGGTTGAAGAAGAATCCGCTTCCTGCGTATTGCAAATCCGGGTGATAGACACGGGGATAGGGGTTACCAAAGAACAGGCGGGCAGGCTGTTCCAATCATTTCAGCAGGCTGACAGCAGTACCTCCCGTCAATTCGGCGGAACCGGGCTTGGACTTGCCATATCGAAAGCTATTGTCGAAAAGATGGAAGGCACTATATGGGTTGAATCCGAATACGGGCAAGGTTCCACCTTCGCATTTACCTTCCGTACAGAAAAAGGCGCAAATGAAGAAAATGACAGCTTGCTGTCTCCCCTGGTCAATCTGGAAACTATGCGAACCCTTGTGGTCGACGATGACCCTGTTATTTTGGAGTACATGGAAATAATCGCTTTACAGTTGGGTATTTCCTGCGATTATGCGGATAGCGGGGAGGCAGCCTGCAAACTGATCGAGGAAAAAGGCATTTACGACCTCTATTTCATTGATTGGAAAATGCCCGGTATGGACGGCATTGAACTGGCGCGGCGTATCAAGGCGAAGAGCGCAGGAAAATCCATCGTCATTATGATTTCAGGCGCCGACCTGAACAAAGTCGAGGCAGAGGCCAAAGATGCAGGAATCAGTAAATTTATCCAAAAGCCGATATTTGCCTCCGCGATTGCAGAAACCATAAATGATTGTTTGCATGTTTCCACGAAAATCTCCCAGGATTCCAGCGGAAGCCAGACCTCAAATGGGAGCAAAGCCTCCGATCAGGGCCATGATGACAACTGCTTTTTGGGTTATCATATAATGCTTGCGGAAGATATCGAAATCAATCGTGAAATAGTGCAAGCCTTGATGGAACCAACGGGGATTAAAATTGACTACGCAGAAAACGGTAAAGTCGCAGTTGATTTGTTTTCCAAAAACCATGGTATATATAACGCTATATTAATGGATGTGCAAATGCCGGAAATGGATGGTTATCAGGCAACACGCACAATACGCGGTATCGAAGAATCCCGTGCATTGCAATCAACGGGGCCCGTTAAGCCGGTTCCGATAATTGCAATGACCGCCAACGTATTCCGCGAGGACATCGAAAAATGCCTGGCCTCGGGCATGAACGACCATGTGGGCAAGCCCCTGGACATGAATGACGTGATGGCCAAACTGCGGAAGTATCTGTAATCCTATTGCCTTGGACATAAATTTTGAGGATCTCATTTTCTCCAAAAGGCCGGCGTAAAAATAACCAACACTGTCCACAGTTCCAGTCGGCCCGCGATCATCACAAAGGAAAAGAGCCACTTGATGTGATCCGGGAAGGCGCTGTAATTATGACGGGGCCCGATGGCGCCGAAGCCGGTTCCCACGTTGCCGGTGATGGACAGGGCCGCGCTGAAAGACGAAAAGAGATCTGTTCCCGATGCGGCGGTGACAAGGGTGGTAACAGCGACCACTATCAAATATAAAAAGAAAAAGCCCGCCACCCCGTAGATCACATCTTTGCGGCCGACTTTTTTATTCAGCTGGATGCTGAATACCCCCCTGGGATAGATGATCCGCCGCAGTTCATTTCCCATTTGTTTGAACAGCACCACATGACGTATCACCTTGATGCCGCCGGCGGTGGAACCGGAACAGCCGCCTATGAACATGAGGAAGAAAAGCACTGTCCGGGCGAAGCTGGGCCATGTTTCATAATCGGCGATTGCGGAGCCGGTGGTGGAAAGAATTGAAGCTGTCTGGTAGGAGGCATGGCGCAGGGCAGCCCCGGGGGAACCGTAAACCGGGATCAGGTTTACGGTAATAAGCGCCGCGGACACGAGAAAAATAATGAGATAGGCCCTGGCTTCGGTATTGTCCAGCACATCACGGAACCTTCCCCGAAGGAGCCGGTAATAGAGACTGAAGTTGAGCCCCGCAAGGAGCATAAAGACCGTGGAAACTCCGTCAATAAAACCGGAATTGAAATAGGCAATTCCCGCGTTCCGGGTACTGACCCCTCCTGAAGCCATCACGGTAAAGCCGTGGCAGATCGCGTCAAACCAGTTCATGCCTCCCAGGCGGTAGAGGAGCATCAAAGCGGCAGTGAGTATGCCATAGGCCAGAAAAATGAGTTTGGCAGTAACGGTTATCTTGGGGGTGATCTTTTCTTTTTCCGGCCCCGGGGTTTCCGCTTTGATAAGCTGGAAGCCGCCGACCCCCAGGACAGGCATAAGGGCCACCGTGATGAGCACAATCCCGATGCCGCCGAACCAGTGGCCGATGCTCCGCCAAAAAAGCAGGGATTGGGGGAGGGCCTCCACATCAGAGATGGTGGTGGCGCCGGTGGTCGCAAAGGAACAGGCGCTTTCAAAAATCGCATCGGTGAGGCTGATGGCATCACCCAAAAAATAGGGAATCGCCCCAAGGAGACTTGCCAATACCCAGGTCAGAAAGACCAGGAGGAAACCGTCCCTGGCGTTCAGGTGGAGATTTTTTTTCCGCAGCGAGAGAAGGCTCAGGCCGGCCAGGACGGAAACAATCCCCATGGGAAAGGCGAAGGCCCGGATCATGGCGGTCTCTCCGTTGGCAATAGCGATGACAAGCGAAGGGGCCATAATGATCGCTATGATACCCAGCAGTATTATCAAAAAGCGGAGAAGGATGAATTGTTTTGCGAATCGGGATATCTTCATTTTATTCAGGTGGGCCCAAAGAATTTTTCGACTTCCGCCTGGCTGCCGGTCTTGGCGATAAGGACGATGCGATCCCCCCGGCCGAAAATATAATCGCCCCGGGGTATGAAGGAATTGCCGTCCCGGTTTACCAGCATTACCAGGCCCCCGGCGGAAAATTTCAAGTCGGAAATGGGTTTGTCCAGCGCCGGCACATCCTTTCCGATTTCAATCTCCATGATATCCACGCTTCCGTCCCCTATGCGGTGCACCTCTTTAACCCCGCTGCCCATAAGGTGGGAGAGGATGGAATCCACCACCACCGACTTCATGGGGATTACCACATCCACCCCAAGCTGCCTTGCCATGGCGGCGTAGCCCGAACCGGTAACCATGGCGATAGTCCGGGCAATGCCCCGGGATTTAAGGTACACCGCAGTGATAATATTGAGTTCCTGATTGTTTGTAGTGGTGATCAGCAGATCCAGATCGTCAAGCTGCTCTTCGGTTACAAAGCTTTCGTCCGATATATCCTCGTTAAGGACCAAAGCTTCGGGAAAACGGGCCGCCAGCTCTTTGCAGAGTTTATAGTCCTGTTCAATAATGACAATTCTGCGGCTGTTCCGGGGGATCAGGGTTCTCAGCAGGGGAAAGAGAATATTCCTTTTGCCCTTTTCTTTTTCCTGCTGATCCGGTTTATCAAAGGCCCCGTGCTTGGAGACAAGCCCTTCGGCGATAAGGGAACCGACCTTGCCGCCCCCCACGATACCGATCTTGCGGATGGGCTTATCGGTGCTCCCCGCAAATTTGAAGATCCGCGGCATATCCCTTCCGTTGGCAAGGATATGCACCCGGTCCCCCTTGGCAAGAACCGTAGAGCCGGACGGCAGCAATACTTCCCTGTTCCGTTCAACCAGGGTAACGAGGCTTTCCTCCTTAACCAGGGAACGGTAGTCCTTAAGGCCAAGCCCGTCAAAAGCGCTGTCCGGGGTCACGTCAATGGAACCAAGTTCGTAGGGGGTGTTGGAAAAAGAAATGATGTCCCCAAGGGCGCCATGTTCGATAGCGTTGATGATTGAACGGGAAGCCTCCACATCGGGATGAATAAAGTGATCGATGCCGAGGATGCGGCGATCCGCAGATTCCTGGCGTTTCAGCTGGAGATAGTCGTCGTTCCTGACCCGTGCGATTTTAAGGAGATCCGGGAACAGGGAAGCGGCGAGGCCGCAGATGATCATGTTGACTTCGTCCGAATCGGTGACACAGACCAGGGCATCGGCCCTGGCGATACCCGCATCCTTCAGGGCTTTGATGCTGTTTCCCTCATCATGGATAACCATGCAGTCGAGGTGGTTCGAGGCATGCCGGGCACGCTCTTCGTCTGATTCAATTATGGAAACATCGTGTTTTTCCTGAACGAGATGCTTTGCCAGCTGTGTGCCTACAAGTCCGGCGCCGACTATAACTATACGCATTGCGCTCATTATAGAAGAAAAAATCTCTTTGTTGAATTACCCGGCAAAGAGAATGTTATTCCAAGATAGTCCGAAGGAAGGGGGCGGTACCTTAAACACGCGATATTATTACCCCCACTACCGGGCCGCCGGGCTTTGAAATCGCCCCAGTACCTGCATTTGAAAGTGAAACTGCGCCCATCTTTGGAAATGCAATACAGGGGATCATCGGTATGTTCAATCCGGTATAAATCTTCCTTCATACAGGCTTTCTGCACATACTCGTGGATAGCACAGCCAAAAGTGGTCTGAAAGTCTATTTGTAATTTTGTGCCTCCCATACCCCGCTGCTCCCACTACTGGTATCCGTGGTCAGACAAGCCGTAGTTAGCTCCCGCGAACCATTCGGACTTATATCCAGTACAATAAATCATTTTGCCGATTCATTCAAAAGAATCCCGATCTCTCTCAAGCTCCACAATGAATTTGGCAATCAGCGCCCTAAAATTTTTCTATCATAGTGTGCTTCAAAGAAAAATCATAGAAGAACAACGCCGCCCAAAACTTGATGAACGCCTACCGTCCATATTGTCAAAGTCGGAGATCAATACTATCCTGGAATACGAAAAAAATCCAAAACACAACCTATTGATAATGCTTGCTTATTCTTCAGGACTACGGGTCAGCGAAGTAGTATCTCTAAAAATAGGACACATTGATTTTTCCCGGAATTCAATATTATCTAGCCGTGCAGCATCCTTCATAAATGAATACATTTCCATTTACGGCATTAAAGATTGGCTGTTCTCAGCCAAGCAGCCATCTTTCAATCCGCTCCGCCCAAAGCATATTCAACAAAGCCGTGGCAAAGGCTGGCATTCAAAAGGATGTTTCCATCCACAGTCTTCGGCACACCTTCGCCACCCATCTCCTGGAAAACGGAGTAGACATCAAATACATCCAGGAACTCCTCGGTCACGCCTTCCTCAAAACAACCGAACGTTACACCCACGTAGCCCGCCGCAACGTCCTCAAGATAAAAAGCCCCCTCGACGATTTCGGCCCTGCCGCCGACTAATTCCCCCTCTACGCAAATACACATAAAAGGAGTTAGATGCCATTGCCCTAAAATTTGTAGGGAAATCAAGAAAAATTTAAGAAAATCGAATAAAATCTCTTGACATATACGATATACTATCGTATACTATATCATATGAAAGTAACAGCAATTATTGAAGACACATTAGTAAATGACGTAAAGGAATTTACCCACAGTTCAACCGTTACCGAAGCAATAACCATTGCTTTGCGGGATTGGATAGATATTTATAATATCAAAGAACTCAATAAAGAAATATCCAAAAAACCTATAATCATCGAACATGGGGACAAAATTCGAGAGGCAAACAGAAGAACATGATAATATTGGATACATCTGTTTGGATTGAATTTCTCAAAAAACATGAACCATATTTTACAATAATAGCACCGTTATTAGAGGAAAAGGCAGTATTAGCGGTCGAATGTGTCTTTGGGGAATTATTGCAGGGAGTAAGAAAAGAAGGAGAGCAAAATACCATTTTAGGGTATTGGAGACATTTGTCAAAAATTGAATATAATGAAATAATAATAGAGGCAGGAATATATTCAAATAAAAATAAATTAATAGACAAAGGAGTTGGTTTAATAGACGCAATCATATTACTACATGGAATAAAAAGTCAATCAAAAATATGGACACTTGATAGTAATTTTTTCAAAGTAATACCGAAAGAACTAATATATCTCGGTAAAAGTACGGGCAACAGCGCATAACCAGGCTGTCGATTTAATATATTTTTAAAATAGTAATTTCCCCAAATAATTCAATTCAGAAATAATTTTTATTTAATTTTAAATTCAGACAAATAAATGATCTTTTATACGAATTACAGGCATATTTCTTTTATTATTCCGCTTAATTACCATATCCAAGCTCCAGAGGGTGTATACATTTGGCAATATTATGTACCATACAGAATAGCAGCCATTGAATGTTAACCTTTCCCTTTGAACGCAGGCTAAAGCGGTTCATGCCTTTGCAATACGTAATATCCGCAAAGACCGGCTCTATTATCTGCATCCTCCGGGAATATAGTTCCCGGTAGGCAGGATCGTCTATCTTATTCCGCATCTTGTCACTAAGATTTTCAATATTCTTTGAAGCAGGGAGATATAATGTCCGCATATGGGTTTTGCCTCCGCGGGAAGCGACACACCGTGAAAGAAACTTACAATACTTGCAATCACCGGGGGAAGCCTGATACTTGTCCCCGCTATTCCGGTTTAGTTTTACAAAGCCTTTGTATATAAGTACTTTTTTATTAGGACAAATAAAGGTATTGTTTTCTTTGTTATAGGTAAAATCATGGGCAGTGAACCGATTCACTTTATGACCTTTGCGATTATCAAAATAGGGATCCCGCCTGCGGAATTGCTGGTCCGGGATAAGCACGTTGATATTTCGTTTTTTTGCCTCCTGTAAATTATTCTCGGAAAAAAATCCCGTGTCTCCTGTAACAAGTGATTTTTTGAGGGGTTCTTCTTTCCCCGTCACTGTCCGCATATTCTCTTCAAGGGAATCAAGCATTTGGGGAAAATGCTGGCTCTCACTCCCTGAACCGAATGCTTCTGCCGAAACTATGATTTGATGAGCTGAATCAGCTATGGCGATGCCATTATATCCCTGAATATAGCCGTGGGAACTTTTAATCCGCGCACTCTCGCCGTCAGTGATATTTGACTGCACTTCCCCTGCAGAACTGCCTATGCGTTTTTCCGCTGTTTTAAGGAAGGCATCCAGTTTGGCTATTTTCCTTTCTATACGGTCTATATGCCGCTGTCTCCTTTCCTCGTCATCCCCCATGGTCTTTTTAAAGGGTTTTTGTATCTTCTTTGCCGATTCGCTTTTATCCAGTTCTTTATGCTGTTCTATTATCCTGGAAGCTAATTTTTGAAGATCTGTCCTTTTCTTTTTAAGTTCCCCAATACTGCCGGACCATTCACGGGAAGCATTGGAAGGTAATTTGCAGCCGTCTATGGCGAACATTTCTCCATTTATTAACCCTAATTGGCTACACTGGATAAGTATTTGTGTAAATAAGTCTTTTATTGCATCGCTATTTGAGGAAATAAAATGGGCGATAGTATCATGATCCGGTTCAGCATCAGAGGCAAGGGCTTTAATTACCACATTAGTTTTGGCAGCCTGCTCAATAGGACGGGAGGTGATAATTCCCCTTGAATAACAATAGAAGATTATTTTTAATAAAACAGAGGGATTATAAGCCGGCGCTCCCTTTTCATCATTGTTATATGCAAGACAGAATAATGAAAGGTCTGTTCTATCAATTAAATAATCCAGGGTCCACTCAAAGGAACCGGGAAGCAGCTGGTCTTTGAGATTAACATTGAGAAATAAGCCCTGGGAAGGGTCTTGGTATTTATATCGTGCCATAATAATTGAATTATATCACGAAGATTAAATCTGGTCGATCCTTTTTTAAGTAAAATTATTTTTTTGTTACAATACTTCTTTTTATATTAATCCGACAGTCTCAACAGATTGTATACGCTTCGTCGCTGCGCTCCTCGGCCTTCACAAAACCCCAGTCGGCGCAGTAGCGCCTTTGTGGGGTTTTGTTCCGGCAAAGTTTGCCAGCCCTGGTCTTGCTTCGCAAGCCCTTATCCGGGCTGGCAAACCTTCGTATACAATCAATACGTCTATGAGAAAAGTCAAGCAGGAATTTGATAATTTTCTTGAAAAACGATATTATTCCTTTCAAGAAGCTTTTTGTATTCCAGCATCTTTTTACCGTGAAGCCGTGGATTTATATAGCGGTGGTATTCATTCTTCTTAAGCACCTGATATATCTCGGTAAATACCCTCCGGCATAAAGCCATGCGAACAACTCCTTTCTTCTTGTAAGCACTAAGCCTCCCATACCAGGCGTTTAATTTCTTGTTCGAATCCCTGAAATGGTTAAGCGACTGGGAAAGCAGCGTGATTGACAGCTTCCTCCCCGCCTTGTTGGTGGATTTAATAATCGTGTGCTCATTGGAACTTTCCACCCTGGGGGCGCTTCTCAGGTAGGAAGCGAATTTCTTTGAGTTCTTAAAACGGGAAACATCGATAATATCGGCAATGATGGCAAGGGCGGTAATTACGCTTAGGCCGGACAGGGAGGAGAGAATATCAATCTCCTTCATGAAAGGCGCCCCGGCTATCTTGATCCGTTCTTCAAGAATGCCAAACGAGGATTCAAGCCGCTCCAGAGAGTCCATCCAGAAATTAATCTGGAAGGAAAGGATCTGGTCCTGGGAAATGGAACAGATGGCTTTCCGTGTTTTCTTCCCGAAGATGTATTCCTTGGTAAAAGGATACAGGTTCTCTTTTAGGAGTGAATGTATGCGGTTT
Source organism: Leadbettera azotonutricia ZAS-9 (assembly GCF_000214355.1). Lineage (GTDB taxonomy): Bacteria > Spirochaetota > Spirochaetia > Treponematales > Breznakiellaceae > Leadbettera > Leadbettera azotonutricia. Next base: position 3,783,645 of record NC_015577.1, read on the forward strand.
TTGGTTTGGGTAATCTGCTTCCTGATAATCCTGTAGCTTGCAAAGAGGGAACGCAAGTCGCTGATCGCCTTGGAGGGATCGTAACGCCGACGATAAGCTTTTCCCCGCCCAAAACCTGGAGCTTGAGCATCCTGGCCAATTTGTCYGCGTCAACCTTGTCCGTCTTTTTYTCCGACAGATTGATGTTTTTAAGCTGATAGGTYTTGGCTATAATGACTTCCTGGACCGCGTGCCGAAACAGCTTCGCGAAGGCAAAGGTGTTTATGGTCGCTTCAATAAGGACAATGGTATCCTTGGTCAAAGTCTTGTAGAACCCCTTCAGATCCTCCGGACTGAGCTCGAAAGTCCGCATGGTTTTCTCCTTGCTGTCCTCATTGAGATAACAGCAGGTGAACCGGTTGGTGTGCAAATCAATCCCTACAAATTGCATAAAACCCTCCAGCTAAATAAAATCAAGATTCGGAAGAAAAACGGCACATTGCCAAACGTCTATACGGGGTAATAATGTGATTAGGACTATTCCCCAAAAAGCGATGCGGTCGCCGGCTGTTATTCGTTAGTACGGGGTCAAGRTTCCTTGCCTCAGTTCTGGCTACAACCAGCAATCGTTCTTACCGAATTGCCTTTATTATACCAGRTTCCYCATCTTCTTTCATCATAGCTTCGTTAGACGAAATGGGGCTAATTTTTTTTAACGAAAAGATATTGACAAAATTTTTTTGGTCAATATAAAATAACTAAAATAAATGGGGGATTAAGATGGCAAATGAAAATCCTGGTTGCTTTTCGGGCTTTCGGTTTGGCTGTGGACTTATTTTCGGTATAATTATAGTCATCATTATACTTATAACTGTATTTGCAGGCGGATTTTGAAAATGTTAAAAAAAACGGTGTTTTGTATATTTTGCCTTTCTGTAATATCGTTAGGTATATTTGCTCAAAATGACGATGATTCACAAAATAATGAAAATCAGGGTGTTACTGTAGAAATCGCAAAAGAAGCATGGGGATTATATGTCCAATATAGAAGGCTAACAAATGAAGTTAAAAATTATTGGGAAAATGAAATTGAAACGGGTTTAAGAGATGGTAAATATACAAATAACATTAGGCTTTCTCAATATCAACGTATCAAAAATATTTTTGATAGACTGCTGACATCTCAATACCTTAGGAGAGATGTGAATAAATATAATTGGAGAATTTATTTACAAAACACGAATTCGTTAAACGCATTTGCGGCTATAGACGGTATCATAATAATAAATAAGGGGATAGTCGATTTTTGTCAAAATGATGATGAATTAGCCATCATTATTGGACATGAGATAGCTCATATGACAGAAGATCATGTAAAGAAACAATTGGGGGCAAGGATCGTTAAAGAACCAATTATAGAGCACATATCATCATTTATAGCACAACGGAAAAATAAAAGATTAAATACAGAAGAAATTTCAGACAAAGAAATTTCTGATAAAGAAATGTTTCAATTAGTCTTTGGTTTGGCAGGAGAATTGGCATTATTAAAATATAGTAGATCGCAGGAAGAGAAAGCCGATGAGGAAGGAGCAAAATTTGCTGCCAGTGTAGGTTATGATACGGAAAAAGGATATGATTTATGGTCTAGGATGGCATTAAATTCTAGTAATGGATGGTCAAATTTTTTGAGTACCCACCCAAATTCTGATCATAGAGCAAAAGAGTTTCTTAATGGTAATTATAAAAGAAAATATTATCGAGCATATACCGGTGAATAATATGTTACTGTAGTACGCCCCACTTCGCTTAACCAGGCTGCAGAAAAAGCCCCTTTTTGACAAAAAGGAATTTACAAAAATAAAAAGCCATGATAAAATGGTAAATCATGGCAAGATATAAAAAAACAAATAAAGAGCAGGGGCTCTTTACAGCAGTAAACTTAAAAGATCAAATAGTTCCGGGAACATTTGAGCATACGTTGCAGGAATTATTTGATAAAAAGATAGATCTTGGTATATTCGACCGAAAGTATAACAACGATGAAACCGGGGCGGGTGCAATTGAGCCCCGTATTCTACTGAAAATTGTCCTCTATAGCTATTCATTAGGGGTAATCACTTCACGAAAGATAGCGAAAATGTGCCATGACAACATGGTAGTTAAGGCCTTGGCAGAAGATGCGGAACCCCATTACACTACAATTTCAAATTTTATATCGGGAATGAGCGGAGAGATTGAAAAACTATTCACCGAAGTGCTTATGGTATGCTCTGAAATGGGATTGATAAAAGGGAAAATGTTTGCCATAGACGGCTGCCGACTTCCTTCGAATGCGGCAAAGGAATGGTCAGGGATAAAAAAGGAATTAAAGAAAAAATATGACAAAATAAAGGCGATGTGCGAAAAGATAGTGGAAGAACATAAAAACAAGGACCGGATATCGGCAAAGGAACAGGAAAGGGAAGAAGAGAAGTTGGAACGGCTGGAAGCGGCGGCTTCTCGGATACGAAACTTTATATTAACCCAGGAAGAACGGAAAGGAGCCGGGGGAGAGACGGTAAAATCGAATATAACCGATAATGAAAGCGGGAAAATAAAAGGGCCCCACGGTTATATACAAGGGTATAACGGGCTTGCGGTAGCGGACAGCAAGAATCAGGTAATAATAGCCGCTGACGCGAACGGAAGCGCAGCGGAAGGACAATATTTTGTCCGTATAAAGACAAATGCATACGGAGCAAAAAGAAAAACTACAGGACATTATATATACCGGTGAGAGAATATGAAAGAAACCTTTCACAGGAAATGCGGGAAAAGATAGACAAGAAAGAATACCGGAAGATATACAGCAAGAGGATGCAAATAATCGAACCGGTATTTGCGGATATTACGTATTGCAAAGGGATGGACAGGTTTACGATGAGGAGTAAAGCGAAAGTAGACATACAGTGGAAACTATATTGCATAATGCATAACATAGGCAAATTCCAGCAGGCAAAAGGGAAGAAAAATGCGGTATAAGGAAGATAACAGGAAGAAAAAAGCGAATAAAATGTCTTATTTGAATATTCGTTTCAAAGTTCTGAATAATAATATGATTATAAATCAATACGAGTAAAAAAATACTATTTAGGTTTTAATTCAGATGATAAAAGCAAGGTTTTTCAGCAGTCTCAACCAGACTGCAGAAAAAGCCCTTTTTTGGCAAAAAGGAATTTACAAAAATAAAAAGCCATGATAGAATAGCAAATCATGGCAAGATATAAAAAAACAAATAAAGAGCAGGGGCTCTTTATAGGTATTCGTCCGACAACTTCAACAGGTCTGTGCAAGTTTTTTCACCTTAGTCTGCAAAAATATGGACGTGTCCGAATTTTTGTGTAAATGGCAATGAATTATTTAGAACGGAACCCGTTCATTGCCAAAAATAATAGCGAATTGGTTGAGCGCCATCCCCCAATCCCGTACCGGCATTGTCCATTTCTCTGACGCATTCCTAATTGCCAAATACAATATCTTAAATATAGCATCATCGTTCGGAAATGTCGAGCGGTTTTTTGTGACTTTTCGCAGCTGGTAATTTAATGACTCAATTGCATTTGTCGTGTAAATTGCCTTGCGGATTTCAGGCGGGTATTTAAAGAACTCGCTTAAGTCATCCCAGTGGGTATCCCAGGACTGGTATATCATCGGGTACTTGGCATCCCATATCTTGCCGAATTCTTCCAGTGCGTCACGGCCGGCTTCCTCGGTGGCTGCCGAATATATGGCCTTAAGATCGGCACAGATTTTTTTCAGGTCTTTCCAGGAAACAAACTTGGTGGAATTACGCACCATGTGGACAATGCACAATTGGATACGGGTCTTGGGAAATACTGCCCGAACCGCTTCGGGACGTGTCCGAATTTTTGTGTAAATGGCAATGAATTATTTAGAACGGAACCCGTTCATTGCCAAAAATAATAGCGAATTGGTTGAGCGCCATCCCCCAATCCCGTACCGGCATTGTCCATTTCTCTGACGCATTCCTAATTGCCAAATACAATATCTTAAATATAGCATCATCGTTCGGAAATGTCGAGCGGTTTTTTGTGACTTTTCGCAGCTGGTAATTTAATGACTCAATTGCATTTGTCGTGTAAATTGCCTTGCGGATTTCAGGCGGGTATTTAAAGAACTCGCTTAAGTCATCCCAGTGGGTATCCCAGGACTGGTATATCATCGGGTACTTGGCATCCCATATCTTGCCGAATTCTTCCAGTGCGTCACGGCCGGCTTCCTCGGTGGCTGCCGAATATATGGCCTTAAGATCGGCACAGATTTTTTTCAGGTCTTTCCAGGAAACAAACTTGGTGGAATTACGCACCATGTGGACAATGCACAATTGGATACGGGTCTTGGGAAATACTGCCCGAACCGCTTCGGGGAAACCGGTAAGGCCGTCCATGCAAGCGATGAGTATGTCTTCCACTCCCCGGTTCTTTATTTCGTTCAGGACGCCCATCCAGAACTTAGCCCCTTCGTTCTCCGCTATCCAAAGGCCCAATACCTCCTTCTGACCCTCGAAATTCACTCCCAGAGCCACATAGACGCTCTTGGTACAGCTTTTCCCGTCCTGTTTGGTCTTGACCCTCAGGGCGTCCAAATACACGATGGCATAAGATTTTTCCAGCTGCCGATTCTGCCACTCCTTCACTTCTTCCATCACCGCTGCAGTGACACGGCTTATCAATTCAGGGGAGACTTCCACGTTATATATTTTTTCCAGGTGTGATTTAATATCCCGGTCGGTCATCCCAAAGGAATACATCGAAATAACCTGGTCGTTAAATATAGGGAGCCGTCTTTGGTGTTTCGCCAGTATCTTGGGTTCGAACGTTCCATTGCGGTCCCGTGGTACCTGTATCACTGCACTCTGATTCTCTGTCAGGACTGTCTTTTCACTGTACCCGTTTCGGCTGTCCCCCGAATTGTCCCCGGCGTTGGAATTCTTTTCATACCCCAAATGCTCGTCCATTTCAGCATTCATGACACGGCTTAGCAGCTTCCCTGTCAGATGCTTTAATAATCCTTCCTGTCCAAGGATTTCTTCCTGGGTCATTCCTTTAAGGTCTATCTGATCGAGTATTTGGTCGATCAGATCCTTCTCTTTCAGTTTTCGTGTACTGGCCATTTTGTCTCCTTGGTATTTCTACCATATTTTGGCCATTTACACAAACTTCAGGACAGGCCCCCGCTTCGGGGAAACCGGTAAGGCCGTCCATGCAAGCGATGAGTATGTCTTCCACTCCCCGGTTCTTTATTTCGTTCAGGACGCCCATCCAGAACTTAGCCCCTTCGTTCTCCGCTATCCAAAGGCCCAATACCTCCTTCTGACCCTCGAAATTCACTCCCAGAGCCACATAGACGCTCTTGGTACAGCTTTTCCCGTCCTGTTTGGTCTTGACCCTCAGGGCGTCCAAATACACGATGGCATAAGATTTTTCCAGCTGCCGATTCTGCCACTCCTTCACTTCTTCCATCACCGCTGCAGTGACACGGCTTATCAATTCAGGGGAGACTTCCACGTTATATATTTTTTCCAGGTGTGATTTAATATCCCGGTCGGTCATCCCAAAGGAATACATCGAAATAACCTGGTCGTTAAATATAGGGAGCCGTCTTTGGTGTTTCGCCAGTATCTTGGGTTCGAACGTTCCATTGCGGTCCCGTGGTACCTGTATCACTGCACTCTGATTCTCTGTCAGGACTGTCTTTTCACTGTACCCGTTTCGGCTGTCCCCCGAATTGTCCCCGGCGTTGGAATTCTTTTCATACCCCAAATGCTCGTCCATTTCAGCATTCATGACACGGCTTAGCAGCTTCCCTGTCAGATGCTTTAATAATCCTTCCTGTCCAAGGATTTCTTCCTGGGTCATTCCTTTAAGGTCTATCTGATCGAGTATTTGGTCGATCAGATCCTTCTCTTTCAGTTTTCGTGTACTGGCCATTTTGTCTCCTTGGTATTTCTACCATATTTTGGCCATTTACACAAACTTCAGGACAGGCCCCCGCTTCGGGGAAACCGGTAAGGCCGTCCATGCAAGCGATGAGTATGTCTTCCACTCCCCGGTTCTTTATTTCGTTCAGGACGCCCATCCAGAACTTAGCCCCTTCGTTCTCCGCTATCCAAAGGCCCAATACCTCCTTCTGACCCTCGAAATTCACTCCCAGAGCCACATAGACGCTCTTGGTACAGCTTTTCCCGTCCTGTTTGGTCTTGACCCTCAGGGCGTCCAAATACACGATGGCATAAGATTTTTCCAGCTGCCGATTCTGCCACTCCTTCACTTCTTCCATCACCGCTGCAGTGACACGGCTTATCAATTCAGGGGAGACTTCCACGTTATATATTTTTTCCAGGTGTGATTTAATATCCCGGTCGGTCATCCCAAAGGAATACATCGAAATAACCTGGTCGTTAAATATAGGGAGCCGTCTTTGGTGTTTCGCCAGTATCTTGGGTTCGAACGTTCCATTGCGGTCCCGTGGTACCTGTATCACTGCACTCTGATTCTCTGTCAGGACTGTCTTTTCACTGTACCCGTTTCGGCTGTCCCCCGAATTGTCCCCGGCGTTGGAATTCTTTTCATACCCCAAATGCTCGTCCATTTCAGCATTCATGACACGGCTTAGCAGCTTCCCTGTCAGATGCTTTAATAATCCTTCCTGTCCAAGGATTTCTTCCTGGGTCATTCCTTTAAGGTCTATCTGATCGAGTATTTGGTCGATCAGATCCTTCTCTTTCAGTTTTCGTGTACTGGCCATTTTGTCTCCTTGGTATTTCTACCATATTTTGGCCATTTACACAAACTTCAGGACAGGCCCAAAAATATACCATTAAATGAACCAATTGACAAAATTTATACGTTATTATATGCTTTACTCATGGCGAATTTGTTAAAAAAAGAGCATATTGGGGAAAAACTCGGTATCTCTTTAGCTACTGTTAATAATTGGATAAAAACACAGGTTATTCCCCCTCCTGATATTCTGGATCATTATAGTCAAAGTACATTTGTATCTATCATAAATGGAATAAAAGATGAACCATCGCGTTTAAATTCTCGGGCTAATAGGTCATTATTAGAAAAAAAATAATATATGTTATCTAGGAATAACAGAAAAATCACGAAAGATAATGTTAAATAACTTAGTAACAGAATTTGAAATGTCAGGATTGTCGTTAAACGATGGTGTATTAGCATTGGTATTAACAATCTTACGAGCAAATAAAATAATAAATAATAATTGGCAAATAAATATGGACACGCCTCTTGATTCATTTTTGTCGGCATGGATAATGGAAAGTAAAAATCCTGCTTTAGTTAAATCACTCTATTCAGAATATGAAATAATCAATCAAAATGACGATATTCTAGGAGCATTTTATCAATCTATTCAAAGCATTTCTCAAAAATCAACGCTTGGATCATATTATACTCCATCTGAATTATTAAGCGGAATAAATATACCCAAGAATAAAACCATTCTCGACCCGTGTTGTGGTAGTGGCGGTATATTGATTAGAGTATTAACAAAAGCACATGATCCTTCAAAAATATTTGCACGGGATATCGATGAAATAGCTTTAAAAATATGTTTTATAAACCTTGTTCTGTTTTTTGATAATAAAAATATATTGCCAAATATACTGAAACAAGATATAGCGCTTGTTGATTCAGACAATTTATTTAATCAAAAACTAAAAGAAGATTTTGACGTTATTGTTACTAATCCACCATGGGGCAGCAAATGGACAAAGTCTCAAAAAGAATATCTCCTAAAATTGTACCCGGAAATTGAAACAAATGAAATATTTAGTATTGCTCTATATAATGCAATAGGTATGCTAAAAAATAATGGGGAATTATATTTCTTTCTTCCGCATAGTTTCTTAAATGTAGCGGCACATCACAATATTAGAAATTATATCTTAAAGAAAAACAATAAGCTGTCAATTAAATTACTTGGCAACGCTTTTAAGGGTGTTTTATCCGAAAGTATTTTATTCCATATTGAGACTGAAAGGGCAGATGAGAATATACATGTTGAGGATAAGGATAATAACATATATCAATTGTCAAAAAAAAGTATCACTTCACCTGATTACATTATCAGTGCAAATATTAAGACTCGAGATTTTCTCTTAATAAATAAAATATATAATACTCCTCATGTTAATTTGAAAAAAGACACGTCATTTGCTCTCGGTGTTGTTACGGGAAATAATGCAAAACATATATTACAAAATCCTACCGAACAAACAGAGCCAATATTTCGTGGTAAGGATATACAAAAGTATTACTATGAATTGCCACAATGTTATATTGTATTTAATCCCGGCGCTTATCAACAAATTGCACCAATTGAATATTATCGACAAAAAAAAATAGCATATCGATTTATTAGTGATACATTGATTTGTACGCTTGATTGTAGTAATGCTCTTGTTTTGAATAGCGCTAATATTTTTATTTCCGTCAATTACCCCATGGAAACAATTGTAGGTTTATTTAATAGTGATATATATTCATTTATTTTCAAAAAGAAATTTCATTCTTGCAAGGTTTTAAAATCGCATTTACAAGATATGCCATTACCAATTCTAACCACAAATGAACATAAAAATATTTATGATATGTATCAAAAAATGATTCTTGAAGAAGAAAACATGCAAACATTTCAGGAAAGTATAGATAAAATTATTTGTAATTATTTTTCGCTAGATAATAAGCAGTATGTCTACATTAAAGAAGAAATCTAAATGGAAACACTTGAAAAAGAACTTGATACGTTGATTGACAAATTGAATAATTCAATCAATTTTAGGATGGAATTGGAAAATATTAGTTCTGTATATCCTTTTAGTAAATATGAATATATCATATCAACATTGCTTTCGAAAAATGTATTGTCTTTTGATGACTATTTAGAACTGCGCGATACCTATATCAATAGAAATTTATACCTATATCTTTTTGAAATGGCACCTCGTACTTTTGGAGATACTTGGGGACTAAGCCATCTAATGTCATTAGAACCATGCTTGCAGAGGCCCAATAAAAAAATCGATCCTACCTATCAACTTGAATATGACTTATATTTACCTTGTCCCAACGGAAATATTAAAGTTGAAGTAAAAGCATCGCGTGCCCAAGATAGAGACAAGGCTGATGAGCCGATGATTGTTAAGGCTTTTTCTTCAAAATCAAAAGGTAATTTTTTGATGAATTTTCAACAATTGAAGCCTTCCTGTTGTGATGTTTTTATATGGATTGCAGCATATCGTGACAGTATTAAATATTGGGTTTTAAAGAATAGTGTTATACAAAAGCATCATGATTTTACACCACAACATCGGAATGAAAACACATCAAAGAGAGAAAAAGATTATGATAAAGCGGAGATATATGAGGGTCAAATAATGATAACAAATGCAAATATTAGTTCCATTAAAGAATATATGGTTAACAGCAGAGGTATAAGACAGGCAGTTATTGAACAGTTTGAAGCATAATATAAAAGGAAAAAACCAGCACATAACCAGGTTGCAGAAAAAGCCCCTTTTTGACAAAAAGGAATTTACAAAAATAAAAAGCCATGATAAAATAGTAAATCATGGCAAGATATAAAGTCCGCATATGCGTTTTACCCCCAGGGGATGCCTGATACTTATCTCCGCTATTCCGGTTGAGCTTAACAAATCCTTTATATATAAGTATTTTTTTATTTGGACAGAGGAAAGTATTATTTTCTTTGTTGTAGGTAAAATCCCGAACAGTAAACCGGTTCACTCCATGGCCTTTCCGGTTGTCGAAACAAGGATCCCGTTTGCGGAATTGCTGGTCCGGGATAAGTACCTCAATATTCCGCTTCGCCGCTTCCTGTAAATTATTTTCAGAGAAATAGCCGGCATCTCCGGTGACCAACGCTTTTTGAGCGGTTCTTCTTTACCGGTTACCATCCGCATATTTTCATTAAGGGAATCAAGCATTGAAGGAAAATGCTGGCTCTCACTCCCGGAGCCGAAGGCTTCTACAGAAACAATGATTTGACTGGCAGAATCAGCTATTAAAAAAAAATAGAGAAGATAGCAGACAAACCGGTGGCTGCCATGAGCGGCAAAGAAAGGTGGGCCTGTTATTTCCGTTATTTTGCGGATAAGACCAGGAAAGACCTGCAAATACAGGAAATGAGACAAATGCTCAAGGATATGGGGCTATTCAAAGGTTAGGAATTGACGCAAAAGTCCGGGTCATATAGTTTAAGGATATCCATAGGGCTTATTGTTATGGCTTTGATCTTTATGGTATCCTTCTGTGGATGTCAGAAAAAGATATACCCTTAACAGAAATGCTCGCCCGGTATGGGCCGGCCAATTCCGCCGAGGCGGAAAAAGCCGCTGCGTTTATCGCCGGGGAAATCGAAAGCAAAAAACGTAAAATCATCGTCCTCGACGACGATCCCACGGGGGTACAAACTGTCCATGGGGTCAGTGTGTACACAGGCTGGGACGCTTCAAGCATCGAAGCGGGGTTTGACGAGCCCGGCGTCCTGTTTTTCATCCTTACCAATTCCCGGAGCATGGGCTCCGCTGAAACCGCAAAGGTTCATAGTGAAATTGGCCAAACCATAGCAAAAATTGCCAAAAAGAAAGGCCGTGAATTTATACTTATCAGCCGTTCTGATTCTACCCTGAGGGGCCACTATCCCCTGGAAACCCAAACTCTCAAAGATGCGATAGAGGCTGAATGCCATTCCGACAATCCAAATTTTTGTTTTGACGGCGAAATCATCTGTCCTTTTTTTATTGAGGGGGGGCGCTATACTGCGGGGAACATCCACTATGTCAAGACCGGTGACGTCTTGGTTCCTGCAGCCCAAACCGAGTTCGCCGGGGATAAAACTTTCGGTTATCATCATTCTGATTTGACCGAGTGGGTGGAAGAAATGACCGGGAGCGATTTCTCCCCCGGCGTCTTTCCTGCGGCAAAGGTGACAGCCGTTTCCATTGAGGATATAAGGCAGACAGGGGCAGAGAAGGTGACGGCCCTCCTTATGGGGGTAAAAGATTTCGGTAAAGTGGTTGTAAACGCCCTGGATTACAGTGATATCAGGATCTTCTGCGCCGCACTTTATCAGGCTTTGGATAATGGTAAACACTTTATCATACGGTCTGCGGCAGCAATTCCCAAAGTTCTCGGTAATATCGGCGAGAAACCCCTTCTTAATAAGAATGATTTGCTTGATACGGGAAACAAGCGGGGCGGCCTTGTGGTCATAGGTTCTCATGTAAAAAAAACCACACGCCAGCTTGAACTGCTTTTGGAAAATAAAAACATCAGCGCCATCGAATTCAATACCCATCTTGTATTGGACGATGAAAAATTTAACGAAGAAATAAACCGGGTGCAAAAACTCTGCAATGATTCTATCGAAGCCGGGCGTACGACAGCGGTATTCACCTGCAGAAACCGTTTTGATCTTAACACCGGGAAAAAGGAAGATGAACTCCGGGTAGCGGTAAAAATAGCAAATGCGGTAACAAGCTTTGTTACGAATCTTCCGGGAAGGCCCCGGTTCATCATCTCCAAGGGCGGTATCACTTCAAGTGAAATTGGTACCAAAGCCCTGAAAGTGAAAAAAGCCCTTGTTTTGGGACAGGTTTTGCCCGGCATACCTGTCTGGCTTACAGGCGCCGAAAGCCGTTTTCCCAAAACTCCCTACATTATCTTTCCGGGAAACGTGGGAGAAGAAGACAGCCTTAAAAAAATAGTAGAAATGCTGCTATAAGGAAAAGAAATGATTAAAATTGTTGGTTTTATTGGGCTTGGGGTAATGGGTCATAATATGGCCCTCAATTTGGCGCAAAAGATGCCTGCCGGGGTTAAGCTGATTGTCTTTGATGTTGACAAGGCAAAAACAGAAGCCCTGGTAAAGGCTGCCGAAACCAGGGGTGCTGCTGCCGCAGGCGCTTCAAGTATTACGGATATGGGTTCCACGGATTTGATTTTCCTTTCTTTGCCAAATTCTTCCATAGTGCAGAATGTAATTACAAGTCTTTCTCCCATTCTTAAATCCGGAAGCATAATTGCCGATACTTCCACTACTGAAGTAACGGTAGTAAAAGTTTTAGCCCTGGAACTTGAAAAAATGGGAATCGACTTTGCCGATACTCCGGTTTCGGGGGGCGAGAAGGCGGCTATTGACGGGACCCTTTCGTTCATGGCAGGGGCAAAAGAAGAGGTCTTTGCTGAAATAAAACCTTTTTGCAGTACTATGGCCGCTTCGGTGGTTCACATGGGCGGGGTAGGAACCGGCCAGACTGCTAAAGCAGTAAACCAGATGATAGTCGGGGCAGCCTTCGCGGTTATTGCCGAGTCTTTCAGCCTTGGTGCAAGAAGCGGTCTCGATCCTAAAATACTCTACGAAGCCATAAAAGGCGGCTGGGCAGGTTCAAAAGTGCTTGATGTAGCAGCAAAAGACATGCTTTCCCGGGATTTTAAGCCCGGAGGTACTGTGGACATACACTGGAAAGATCTTGGCTATGCCCTGAATCTTTCAAAGGATACAGACACCCCGGTTCCGGTAACTGCTCTGGTTCATGAAATTTTCAAAGCCTCAAGAGCCCATGGGGACGGTAAAAAATCCCAGCCTGCAATAGTGAAACTTTGGGAATCCCTCCTCAATCAGGAAGTTAAGTAAAATGGTCCCCTTTTACTGCGGATTTATAGGAACTTATACCCAGAGTTCAAATTCCAAATCCGAGGGGATCTATTCATTTACTTTGGATGCAAAAACCGGAGAAGTAGAAGATCTGCATCTTGCAGCCAGAGCGGATAATCCTTCATGGCTCTCCCTGCATCCTGCCGGCCAGTGTCTTTATGTCGTAAACGAATTGGACGATTTCAACGGAAAAGAGAAGGGCGGCGCGGTTTCTGTCTACAGTATTAAAAATGACGGGAGCCTTGATTTTATCAATCAGAAGACCACCCAAGGAAAGTCCCCCTGCCATCTGGCAATCAACAGCGGAGCTTCTTATGCTATAGCTGCCAATTACTACAGCGGCAGCATTACCGTCTTTCCCCTGGCTCATAACGGCGCCATAAACGATCCGTGCCAGATTATTCAATTCAGCGGAAAAGGTCCGAACTCTCTCCGTCAGGAAGCCCCTCATGCCCATTCTTTCCTCTTTGACAAAACCTGCGCTTTTGGTTTAGCCATGGATCTTGGTACCGATCGTGTAATGGCTTATCAATTCAGCAGCAATACTGCCGAACCTTTAAAACCTGCCGATGTCCCCTGGTATAATTCACTCCCCGGGTCAGGGCCGCGGCATGGGATTTTCAATCCCCGGGGAACCTGCGTTTACATAGTCAATGAGATCGATTCAACACTAAATGTTTTAAAATATAATTCTATTGATGGAAGCGTTATTAACATTCAAACCATTTCCTGCCTGCCTGAAAATTGTAAAACCCAAAGTACCTGTGCGGCAGTAAAGATAAGTCCTGATGGAAATTTTGTTTATGTCTCCAATAGGGGACATGACAGTATTACTGTTTTTAAAGTTAAGCGCGATGATACTCTTGATTTTATTGACGCTATTTCCTCGGGGGGAAGAACCCCAAGGGACTTCGGTATAACTCCCAACGGGAATTATCTTCTTGCCCTGAATCAGGATTCAGACAATCTTGTGGTTTTCCACAGGGATGAAACTTCAGGTTGTATTGAAAAGAAACGGGAATACCCTGTTCCTGCTCCGGTTTGCGTTATTTTTCGTTAACCGGGAAAAATATTAGGTTAACGGAGGTTATATGAGTTTACCTAAAACAATGAAAGCTCTGGTTTCTTACGGCCAGACGGATTATCGTTTCGTACCGGATTACCCGGTTCCCGAATGCGGAAGCGATGATATCATCATCAAAACCGAGGGCTGCGGCATCTGCGCCGGAGACTTAAAATGCCGGCATGGAGCCGCCATGTTCTGGGGTGATGATATACAGCCCGGCTACGCCAGGCCTCCCTTTGTTCCGGGCCATGAATTCCTCGGCGTCATTGCCGCCATGGGAAGCAATGTCAAGGGTTACGCTTTGGGCGAACGTATTACCGCGGATCAAATCGTACCCTGCGGCGAATGTATGTTCTGTAAAAGCGGTAAATACTGGATGTGCCAGGTGCATAATGTATTTGGTTTCAGAAAAGAACTGCCCGGCGGTATGGCGGAGTATGTGAAGTACCCCAAAAATGCAGTGATTCACCGGGTTCCCCAGGACATGCCTCTGGAACAAGCCCTCCTGATAGAACCATATTCCTGTTCGAAACACGCGGTGGACAGGGGCAATATTCAGTGCGATGAAGTCGTTGTCATATCAGGCGCCGGTACACTTGGCCTTGGCATGGTAGCCTATGCGGCCATGAAAAGGCCCAAAGCCCTCGTCTCCCTCGACATAAGCGATCAGCGTCTTGCAAAGGCGAAGGAATTCGGCGCAACCCACATCTTTAACCCATCCAAAGTCGATTTAATGGAGGAAATTTTAAAACTCACCAATGGTTATGGCTGCGATGTGTATATCGAAGCCACGGGGCATCCTTCAAGCGTAATTCAGGGCCTTAAGATAATCAGAAAACTCGGAAAATTCGTGGAGTTTTCGGTCTTCGGCGCGCCTACAACCGTGGATTGGACCATCATAGGGGATACCAAAGAACTTGACATTATGGGCGCCCACCTCAGTCCCTATTGTTTCCCCTTTGTAATTGAGAACATCAGTAAAGGGAATCTTAAAACAAACGGCGTGGTCTCAAATATCTTTAAAATTGAGGAATGGGAAAAAGCCTTTGAATATGCAGCCGGAACCCATGGGGATTTTAAGGTCGCTTTCGCCTTTTAATTTCCCCTCAATTGCGGTATAAAAAAGCCCAGTATGGCGAAGATAAGTTTGCCTATGGGAAGTATGGTAATCCCTGCATAGTTTTGAATAATCAGAATGATAAAGAGCAGGGGAGTACCAATCTTCATGATGCTCCGCTCAGTCTCGGGCCTTAAATTGAGGCCCGAGAAAAAGATATGGCTCCCATCCAGAGGCGGAATGGGTAAAAGGTTAAAAACAAAAAGCCCCAGGTTGATTACCGCCGCCTGCAGAATGATCATAATTACCCGATAAAAAGTTTCCGACTGGAGAAATACAAAAAGCGCATCACTGTTCATGGAATCATAGGAATATTCAAGAAGGGCCCTGTACCCCTTGATGGTAAAAATAAAAATCAGAGCCAGCAGAAGATTTGAAAGAGGTCCTGCGGCAGCGATAAGAGCCTTGTCCCGCCTGGGATGGCTCAAATTATCCGGCGAAAACTGCACCGGCTTTGCCCAGCCGAAACCCGCAAATATGATAAAAAGAAAACCGATAGGGTCTATGTGCCTGAGCGGGTTAAACGTAAGCCGTCCCTGATCCTTTGCCGTATAATCCCCCAGCTTGTAAGCCGCCCAGGCGTGGCTGAATTCATGCACCGTAAGACCAATCAGGATGCCCGGAAGGGAATTGAGTATATTCTGCCAGTTCATGTATTGCTCCGGTTTTTTATCAGCACTTCGTTTACCTTGCCCCGGCCATCGGCATCTGAATTTATTGTTCGTTTTGCCAAAACAGCGATGATTTCAAAAGAAGGGTTCTGATATAATTCCCTGATAAAAGGCGTATCCGAATTGCTTAACAAGCATTGAATACCCTGTTTTGTCAGATTCAAGAAAGTATCCCTTAGCCTTATTTGTTCATCCTCATTAAATCCGTCAGCCTGGTATCCGGTAAAATTGGTTTTATCCGGGCTGTGATAGGGAGGGTCAAAATAGACAAAAGATTCTTTATTGATGTTCTTAACCGCATCTTCAAAATCACCGCTGGTGATGGTAATTTCATTTGCGGCGAGATAGTTATGAACGGCACGCAATACTGGCTCCTCGCAAATTGCAGGATTTTTATACCTGCCATAGGGAACATTAAACAATCCTTGCGAATTGACCCTATAGAGTCCATTATAACAAGTTTTATTAAGATAAATAAGCCGGGCAGCCCTTTTAATTTCACTCAAGGTATTAAATTCTGTTTTGTCTCTGTCTGTTGCCCGAATCTCATAATAATATGCCTCATTGGTTTTTTCTTTATGAATTTGCAATTCCTGAATAAGTTCTTCTATATGATCTTTTATAACCCTGTACGTCAAGATAAGCTCAGTATTAAAATCATTGATCACTGCTTTTTGGGGCTGCAAGTCAAATAGTACTGCGCCTGCGCCGACAAAAGGTTCATAATAGGTGAGGCTGTTTATATTTTGAGGGAGATGTTTTTTTATTTCAGACAATAATTGCCTTTTCCCACCGGCCCATTTTAGGTAAGGCTTTATCGGTAGGTTTTTTCCGGCCATATCAGCTCCAAACTGCGTAGATCTAAGCATTTTTCAAAGAAAAACTGCAGACATGGGTGCAGTTTTATATCTCTTTTTCATGCAGTAATCCTGCCTGTGTATTTCCTCACAAACCCCGAAGGCCTGTAAGTCATTTTGGCCTGCCGCAAACCCTCGCTGCCTAAATCCTGCTCACGGTTTATATAAGTAAAATATTCGGGCAGAGAAGCGGCAAAAGCCTGGTTAATGAACTGATAGATACCCTTGTATTCATCCAAGCCTTTTTCAAAATGAATAGTGAAGATCCTGCCCCTGGCAATGGGCTCGCCCATGCACCAGCCAACAGGTTTTCCTTCTATATAATAAATGGCGCCTTTGAGGTTGAGCTCCGCAAAAAGCTCCAGAGCTTCCCGGCCAGCAACATAGTCACCATCGTCGCCCCTGGTTTGCTTCCATTTTTCAAGCACCTCAAAGGTATCGGGGATTAATTCCGGCGTGAGGATCTTTTCTTCATGCCGGGGGTACAGCGTAAGGAACTGGCTAACGAGGTTCCGCTTCTTGTGGAA
Organism: Leadbettera azotonutricia ZAS-9; assembly: GCF_000214355.1. Classification (GTDB taxonomy): domain Bacteria; phylum Spirochaetota; class Spirochaetia; order Treponematales; family Breznakiellaceae; genus Leadbettera; species Leadbettera azotonutricia. The sequence continues at coordinate 3,800,633 of NC_015577.1, forward strand.
CTTCTTGCCTGCAAGCTCGGCGAGATCCGTTCTGGGGTAGAGATAATCGAAATTGTCACGATCCTCGGTGATGGAAAGCCCCCAGGCTTCAAGGCGCTCCCTCACTGGTATAAGCACCGAGTCGGATATATTCTTCCAGAAGTCATGGGTCTTAAGAAGCTCCTCCAATATGCCTTTGCCTGGGGCCGCGCAGGGAGTCATAAAAAAAGGACGGGCGGTTTCACCTTCGCCGTGGGGGGGCTGAATGCCCGATATTATGAAGGTTTTATCCTCGATTTTAGAAACCCTGTAACTGTAACGCTTCCTGAACAGGTAGAGGCCCGCAAAGGTGAATTCCGAGACCCCGTCAGGGGTAAGGGAAAGCTTCGGGTGCATCTCATTTTTCAATTCCATGGTGAGGGGCACAAATTCAGGAAAACATGGTATGGACATGTATACAGTATAGAAAACTTTGCCCAGGGGGGCAATAAGCAATGTTGAAAAAACTTCCCTTTTGGATCATACTTTTTATATGAATACCGCCATCATCAATGAAGACAAAAAGATTTTTACCCAGCTCACAACAAGCCGTTTTCTAAAATATGTGGGCTTTAACACCACGAGCGATCGCCACGAAGAGGCCACCCCCTCGACACCGGGCCAGTGGGATTTAGCGAAGTATCTTGTGGAAGAGCTAAAAGGCTTGGGCCTCAAAGATATAGAGCTGACGGATCACTGCTATGTGATCGCCCGGCTTCCCGCAAGCCCCGGCAAAGAATCCATTCCCGCAGTGGGATTTCTCGCGCACCTTGATACTTCAAGCGAAGTCTCAGGGGAGAACATAAAAGCCCAGGTAATAGAAAACTACGATGGCAAGCCCATAATTCTTGGAGCCGGCCTTTCCCTCGATCCTGCAGCCGATGCCGATCTTGCGGCCCAAAAAAGCAAAGCCCTGATCCACACCGACGGCAGTACCCTCCTCGGGGGCGATGACAAGGCAGGCATTGCGGCAATTATGGGCGCCGTTGAATATCTCTTGAAGCATCCGGAAATTTCCCACGGAACTGTTGAACTTATTTTTACTCCTGACGAAGAAACCGGCAAAGGGCTCCCCGAATTTCCCCTCGCAACGCTCAAGTCCAAAGCCTGCTTTACCCTTGACGGCGGCCCAATAGGTGAACTTGAGATTGAGTGCTTCAATGCCTGGGGCGCCAATATCAAATTTACCGGCAAATCCATGCACCTTGGGACGGCCAGGGGCATCATGGCGAACGCCGCCAGCATGGCTGCCTCTTTCGCCGCCATGCTCCCCCGTTCCGAAAGTCCCGAAGCCACCGATGCCTATTACGGCTATTACTGCCCTCTTGAAATTCACGGGGATATCGAAAACGCTGTCCTCGAAGTATTCATCCGCGACTTTGACAGCAAAGGCGCAGAGAGGCGGGTCGCTGCCCTCGACGTATTTGCCCGGGCTGTAGAATCCCAATTTTCCGGCGGCAAAGTAAGCGTACAGGCCAAGGCCCAGTATTTTAATATGAAGGAAAAGATAAATGAAAAACCCGAAATCCTGGAAAAATTGAAAACCGCCTTCAATAATCTGGGCATAGAGATCCATCAAAAACCCATACGCGGCGGCACCGATGGCTCACGCCTTACCGAACTCGGCATACCCACCCCGAATATTTTTACCGGCGGGCGCAATGCCCACAGCCGCCTTGAGTGGGTTTCTATCCCTGAAATGGCTGCAGCCTGTCAATTAACAGCAGAACTTATACGTCTTTGGGGAAATAATTAAATTATACTTGCATGTGATATAAGAGTAGTTTATACTAGCTTATGGAAACATTAGCCACTGCATTCAGAGAGCAAATCAAGCAGGTAGTGAGCCTGTCAAAATCTTCCACTCTTATTACTGAACATAACGTATATCAGCAGGGGGCGGATAACATACTCCCCTTTTTGGATCAAATGGTGGATAGCCTGATCCTCCCCGGATCAGGAGTGGACGGCATGGCCCATCTTGAAGATCTCCTTTCAAAAGCCCGGTCGGGAAAGTCCTGCCTGCTCCTTTTGGAGCATTACAGTAATATGGATCTTTCGCTTTTTTCTTCATTGGTAAGAAAAGAAGGCGGCCATGGGGAAGAAATAGCAAAAGCTGTGGTCGCCATAGCCGGCATGAAGCTTAACGAAGAAAACCCTGTCGTATCTGCCTTTGCAAGCGCTTATACCAGGATTGTAATTTATCCCAGCCGTTCGTTCCAGGGCCTTGATGCTGAAAAAGACAAAGCTGAAATTATCCGCAGCAATGCAATTAACCGGGCTGCCATGAAATCCCTCATGAGCGTAAAGGTGGACGGCAAACTTATTCTGCTGTTCCCATCCGGAACCCGTTACCGCCCCTGGGATCCAAACACCAAGCGCGGCGTTAGGGAAATCGATTCCTATATTAAATCTTTTGATTATATGTGCCTTGTAGCCATAAACGGGCAAGTCCTCCATGTAGCCGAGGGCGATATGCTGGACGATTATCTTACCCCCGATCTTATTCGCCTTACTGCCGGGCCTGTACTGGATTGTTCTGAATTCCGTGAAAAGATCCGCGCTGAAGTTGAAGCACGAAAAACCGAAAACACCGAAGCAATTGAGGATAAAAAGCAAGCCGTGGCGGATGCCATTATGGCTTTGCTGGAAGAAATGCATATCAAGGCAGAGCCGGAGCGCTTGGCACTGCTTAAATGAAAAAGGTTGCCCTGATAGCTATTTTTATCTCTTCCTGAAGCATTTTCATTCTATCTCATCTTGGCAAGGCCGCTGGAAATATCGTAACAGTAATCACCCAGCTTCTCGATGCGCCGCACCAGGTCTATGAACAGCAATTCTGTCTTAACGTCTTTGCCTGCCTCGATGCGCTTGCGGCTCAGCTTGCGGAGACGGTCCCGGGCCTGGTCTATGGCGTCTTCGAGTTCCCGGGCCTGGTGGGCCTGCTCGGCAGTGAGGCTGCGGCCAAGGTGCTCGCGCACCAGAGTGAGGAAATCTTCAACCTGTTTGACGTAGGGGACGAGGGCTTCCATCTCCTTGCCCTTGATAAGCTGGTTTTTCTTGACGCTGCGATCCAGAAGGTACACAAGCCCGCAGCAGTCATCGGTCATGTCTTCGAGATCCGCGATAACCCGGAGCAGCAGGGTTACCCTCCTGCCCGAGCGGGGGTTAATTTGCTCCCTGGTGCAGGCGATGAGAAAGGCTGTGAGGGTTTCGCGCATTTCGTCGGCATAGGCTTCCTTTACCTTCATCTCGTCCATGAGAACGTTGACCAGGGTATCCTTGTCCTCGGTTTCGGGCAGGGCTTTGAGGCCCTCGCTGAAGGAGGCGTACATGGAAGAAGCAATGCCTGCCATATCGCGGATTTCTTTTTCTGCCCGCAGGATGCTCAGTTCCGGCGTATCCTGGATTGAAGCAGCACGGTATACAAAATGGTAATGGTCCGGCACAGCCGCTTCTTTTTGGGGATCGTCCTTTATGATGAATTTTACCAACACTGCGAATTGCGTTACAAAGGGGATGAACACAATGGTACACCCTATATTGAACACCGAGTGGAACATTGCGAGGTGGGAAGTTATCCCCTCGCCTGATGAAGATCCGGGGGTGATAAAATCAACAAAAGTCAAAAGGGGCTTAAAGAATAGCAGTGCCAAAATACTGCCCACCACATTGAAAAGCACGTGCACCAAAGCGGTTTGCTTGGCTGCGGTTTTGGCTCCGAAGGCTGCCAAAATTGCGTCGATGGTAGTGCCTATATTGGCGCCCAGGATCAGGGCCGCGGACATCTCGAAATTTATGATTTGCCTAAAGGCCAGGGTAATCACCAGGGTGAGGGTTGCGGCGGAAGAGTGCATCAGAAGGGTGACCACTGTCCCTATGGCTACGCTTAACAGTATCGAGCCCATCCCATAACCGGAAAGTTTGCTGATAAAGATAACTGAATCGGAGCTTATGGAAGGGAGGGAGGTATTAAGGAATTCGAGGCCCAGGAAGATGAAGCCGAAGCCAAGAAAAGCCTCGCCCCAGGCTTGGTGCTTCCACTTGATGATACGGGCAATAAAACCTATGCCTATGGCGGGCAGCGCCAGGGAGGCGATATCAAACTTGAAGCCAATGAGGGACACGATCCAGCCTGTGGTGGTGGTACCTATATTGGCGCCCATGATGACCCCAATGGACTGGGTCAGGGTAAGGAGGCCGGCGTTCACAAAGGACACCAGCATGACCGTGGTCGCCGAAGATGACTGTACCAGGGTTGTCACGATAAACCCCGTAAAAACCGCCATAAAACGGTTCCTGGTCATAAAGTTAAGGACTTGCTGCATGCGGTCGCCGGCAGCCTGCTGGACGCCATCGCTCATCACCTTCATTCCATAGAGGAAGAGGCACAAACCGCCGACTAAATGAAACAGAATGCCGATTACCTGCATATACTCTCCTGGCAGCCAAGTACGGTAAAATTATAAGTTTTTCAGGAAAAATTCCAGCCCCTTCATATTTGGCCTTTCTCTTTTTCTGAAAAAGAGCTATTATGCCTCGTATTATGAAGAAGATAGCTCTCACAGGGGTAAAACCCACCGGCGACCTCCACATCGGCAACTATTTCGGGGCCATCAAGCCCGCTATTGCCCTTACCGCCGAGTACGACGCCCGGTACTTTATCGCCGACTACCACGCCCTTAACACCATGAAGGACGCCAAGGAGCTGAACGCCACCATCAGGCAGGTTGCCGCATGCTGGCTCGCTTCGGGCCTCGATCCCGACAAGGTGATCTTCTATCGCCAGAGCTCCATCCCCGAAACCTTCGAGCTTTCTACCATGCTCATGGCTTTTACCTCCAAGGGCCTCATGAACCGCGCCCACGCCTACAAGGCTGCAGTGCAGGACAACAATGAAAAAGGGGACGATCCCGACGCGGGAGTCAACATGGGCCTCTTTACCTACCCCGTGCTCATGGCCGCCGACATCATCCTCTTTGATTCGGATGTAGTCCCTGTGGGAAAGGATCAGGTTCAACATATTGAGATGGCCCAGGACATTGCCCAGGCCGTGAACTTCAACTACAAGCAGGAAGTGCTTAAAATCCCCCAGGCGGCGGTGCAGGAAGAAGTGGCCGTAGTACCCGGCCTTGACGGCAGGAAGATGAGCAAAAGCTACGGCAACGTCATCCCTCTCTTTGCTCCGGAAAAACAGCTCCGCAAGACCATCATGCGCATCGTGACCAATTCCCAGGGTGTCGATGAGCCCAAAGATCCCGATGCAAGCCAAATCTTTCTATTATATAAGCTTTTCGCCTCCAAAGAGGAACAAGCCGCTCTGGCGTCCCGTTACCGCGCCGGAGGCATGGGCTGGGGCGAGGCCAAGGAAGAACTCTTCAGGGTGGTGAACCGCGAACTTACCCCCATACGCGAACGCTACGATGCCTACATAGCAGATCCTGCCGGCCTCGACCGCATTCTTGCGCAGGGCGCCGAGAAGGCCAGGCCCATTGCCGCCGCCACGGTTAAGCGCTTCAGGAAAGCGGCGGGGATAGATAACTAATTTCCTCTTCCCTTTTCCCCTAAAAAATGGTATAATTTTCAAATTCAATAGGAGGATTCTTAATGAAAAGAATCGGTTTAGCGGCTTTTATCCTTATTATGGGTAGCGCCCTGATTTTTGCCTCTGGCGGCGGCCAGAAGAGCAGCGGAAGCACAGGATCTACTGCGGCTTATCACATTGGCATAGTGACCGGGACAGTTTCCCAGTCTGAAGACGACCTCCGGGGCGCTGAAGAACTCATCAGGCGCTATGGGGCTGTTTCCTCGGGCGGCGTCATCCAGCATGTAACTTACCCCGACAACTTCATGGATCAGCAGGAAACCACCATCACCCAGATCACCACTCTTGCGTCTGATCCCCTGATGAAGGCCATTGTCGTAAACCAGGGCGTACCCGGCACTGCCGAAGCCTTTAGGCGTATCAAGGATTCCAGGCCCGACATTTTGCTCTTTGCCGGTGAATCCCACGAGGATCCTCTGATAATTCAGCAGTCAGCCACCCTGGCCATCAGCGCCGACTTTGTATCCCGCGGTTATACCATCCCCTGGGCTGCCAAACAGCTTGGCGCCGACACCTTTGTGCATATCTCTTTTCCCAGGCACATGAGCTATGAATCCCTCGGTCTCCGCAGGCAGATTTTCGAAGCCGCCTGCAAAGATCTGGGCATAAAGTTCGTGTTTGTAACCGCCCCTGACCCCACTTCTGATGTCGGCGTTGCCGGCGCCCAGCAGTACATTCTGGAACAGACTCCCCAGTGGATCGCCCAGTACGGCAAAAATTCCGTATACTTCTGCACCAATGACGCCCATACCGAGCCCCTGCTCAAGCAGCTCCTCACCTACGGCGGAATGTTCGTAGAAGCCGATCTCCCCAGCCCCCTCATGGGTTACCCCGGAGCCCTGGGCATCGACCTCTCGGCTGAAGCCGGTAATTTCCCCGCCATCCTCAAAAAGGTTGAAGCCTCTGTGGTAGACAAGGGCGGCGCAGGCCGTTTCGGTACCTGGGCCTTCTCCTACGGCTTTACCGCTTCCGCGGGCCTCGGCGAATTCGCCAAGAGGATCCTCGATGGAAAGGCTAAAGTTGACAGCGCTGCGGATCTCTATGCGGCTCTTGGGGAATTCACCCCCGGCGCCAAGTGGAACGGCGGTTACTATGTGGATGCCAATACCGGCATACGCGCCAGGAACCAGATCCTCATCTATATGGACACCTATATCATGGGCAAGGGTTACCTCCCCACTACCGCCCAGGTTGTACCGGACAAGTACTATCAGATAAAGTTCCAGCAGCAATAAGTTAGTTATCGATGGAAACCGCGCGTAATGCGCGGTTTCTGTTTTCTGTACGCGCGTGTAATTTCTTCCCAAGGATCGTGTATGGCAAATGATGTTCCCCTTCTGCGTTTTGAAAATGTTACGAAAGATTTTTACGGCAACACCGTACTTACAGGCGTGGATTTTTCCCTTGAAAAAGGGCAGATCCTGGGTCTGGTCGGCGAAAACGGCGCCGGCAAAACTACCCTCATGCACATACTTTTTGGCATGTCCGATATCACCGAAACAGGCGGATACCACGGCAAAATTTATATAAACGGAAAGCCCTGCCATTTCAAATCTCCCTTCGACGCTCTTGACGCGGGGATAGGCATGGTTCACCAGGAATTTTCCCTCATTCCGGGTTTTACAGCCTGCGAAAATATCATGCTTAACCGCGAACCGGTTAAGCTCAACCCCGCAGTGGAAGTGTTCGGCGAAAGGCTTGCCACCCTAAAGCGGGACATTATGCAGGAGCGGGCAGCGAAAACCATCGCCAAGCTGGGGGTCAATATTTCCCCGGATACGGTGGTTTCCGAAATGCCTGTGGCCCACAAACAGTTCACCGAAATTGCCCGCGAAATAGACCGGGACGAAGTAAAACTTTTAGTGTTAGACGAACCCACTGCGGTACTTACCGAGAGTGAAGCGGAAATACTGCTTGCGGCCCTTGAACGCCTTGCAGGCGAAGGCATTGCCATCATCTTTATTTCCCATCGCTTAAGGGAAATTACCCAGATAGCCGACAAGATCCTCGTGCTTAGGGACGGCCATATTGTCAGGGATACCAAAAACGAAAACATCAGCATTACCGACATCACTACCTGGATGGTGGGTCGGGAAGTGGATGTTTCAAGCGTCCTGGAAAAGCGGGAACTTTCGGGCGAGGCTTTTAAGGTGGATCACCTCTGGGTGGATATGCCCGGCGAAACCGTGCGGGATGTTTCCTTCGCGGTCAAGCAGGGGGAGATTTTCGGCATAGGGGGCCTTGCAGGCCAGGGCAAGCTCGGCATCCCCAACGGCATCATGGGGCTTTACGCTTCAGGGGGCAAGGCCCTTATGGAAGGGAAAAACCTTGCGCTGGGCGATCCCAAACCGGTGCTGGACGCAGGCGTTGCCTTTGTGTCGGAAGACCGGCGGGGTGTAGGATTACTGCTGGACGAAAGCCTTGACTGGAACATTGCCTTCGGGGCCATGCAGACCAAGGGCGAGTATCTCAAAACTTTCTTCGGCGGTCTTTTTGGGCTTCGTGATGAAAAAGCCATGCGGACGCTGGCCGACGACTATATCGCCAAACTCGAAATTAAGTGTACCAGTGCGAAACAGCCTGCAAAAGAACTTTCAGGCGGCAACCAGCAGAAAGTCTGCCTTGCCAAAGCCTTTGCACTTAACCCCAGGCTGCTTTTTGTTTCGGAGCCTACCAGGGGAATAGATGTGGGAGCAAAGAAAATTGTTTTGGATACCCTGAGATATTATAACCGCGAAAAAGGAACCACTATTGTTATGATTTCCAGCGAACTTGAAGAGCTGCGTTCCATTTGCGACAGGATCGCCATTGTTGACGAAGGCAAAATAGCCGGCATACTGCCCCCTGACGCGCAGGCCGCCGAATTCGGCCTCTTAATGTCCGGGATAGCCGTAAATGCAGGGGGCGCAAAATGAGCAACATCGCTGTAAAAATTGATAAAAACAAAATAGAAGAGTTTATCAGCGATTTCGGCTGGCCCAGGCTCATCATTTTCTTTTTTGTGGTTGCCCTTTTTATCGCCGCCCCCTTTGTAGGCATCAATCCTGATTCTTCCATTAAAGATGTGCTGGTGCGTTTCGGGCAAAACGGCGTCATGGTGCTTGCCATGGTTCCCATGATGCAGTCGGGGAGCGGCTTGAACTTCGGGCTCCCTGTGGGCATTGTTGCGGGCCTTTTGGGTTCCACCCTGGCGATGCAGTTTCAGCTTACAGGCCCCGCAGGATTCTTCGGCGCACTATTACTGTCAATGCCCTTTGCCATCCTTTTTGGGTATCTCTACGGCCTTCTCCTCAACAAGGTAAAGGGAGAAGAAATGACCATTGCAATGTACGTGGGCTTTTCCATTGTTACCTTCATGTCCATCATGTGGCTCATACTTCCTTTCTCAAACCCCACCATGGTTTGGGGTTACACGGGCAAGGGCTTAAGAACTACCATCACCCTGGACGGCTATTGGTCAAGAATACTAAATAACTTTCTCGTGGTAAAAATAGGGCCTTTTTTTGAATTCCCCACAGGGGCAATTCTTTTCTTCGTTGTCATGGCCTTTATCATGTGGCTTTTTATGAGGAGCCGCACTGGTACTGCCCTTACTGCCGTGGGTTCCAATCCCGGCTTTGCCAGGGCAGGCGGGGTTTCGGTAAACCGCTGCCGTATCATAGGCGTCATGATGTCCTCGATTTATGGGGCCATAGGAATACTCACCTATCAGCAGGGCTTCGGCTTTATACAGCTTTACAACTCACCACTCTATATGGCCTTTCCCGCAGTAGCAGCAATACTGCTGGGCGGCGCTTCGGTAAACAAGGCCAGCATACTCAACGTGGTAGTGGGAACTTTCCTTTTCCAAAGCATACTTACCATGACGCCCTCGGTTATCAACAGCGTGCTCAGGACTGATATGTCGGAAGTAATACGCATACTTATCTCCAACGGGATGATCATTTATGCCTTAACCAGAAAATCGAAGGTAACCAAATGAAGCAGGAATCCAAGCTAAAAAAAATACTGAGCCCCACATTTCTTGCGGACAACGCAGTAGTCCTGATCTTCGTGGTCATCACCATAGCGGCAATTCCGGTTTCCGGTCTGCCCCTTAACTCCATACTCCAGGAAATTCTTACCCGCATCGGCAGAAACTGCTTTTTGGTGTTCAGCCTCATACTCCCCATCATGGCGGGCATGGGCATCAACTTCGGCATGGTGCTGGGCGCCATGGCGGGCCAGATAGGCCTCATCTTTGCGGTTGACTGGAACATAGTGGGCGTGCCGGGCCTTGTTTTTGCAAGCCTCATCGCCATTCCCATTGCAGCCCTTTTGGGCTGGCTTGCAGGGGAAATCCTCAACCGCGCCAGGGGACGCGAAATGGTCACCGGCTATGTGCTGGGATTCTTCATGGACGGTTTTTACCAGTTTATTGTTCTTTATCTCATGGGCGCCATCATCCCCATTCACTCCCTCAACATCGTGCTTTCCCGGGGTTACGGTATCAGAAATACCCTTACCCTTGATTCGGTGCGCCAATCCCTGGACCACTTTATTCCCTTGCGAATAGGATCACTCAACTTGCCTATTATGAACTATCTGGTTATCGGCGTCCTCTGCCTCTTTATCATTTGGTTCCGCAAAACCAAACTGGGCCAGGACATGCGCGCCGTGGGGCAGAACCAGGCGGTAGCCCATGCGGCAGGCATTCCGGTAGACCGCACCCGCATACTGGCGATTGTGATCTCCACCATACTCGCAAGCCTTGGGCAGATCATCTTCCTGCAGAACATGGGGAACATCGCCACCTACAATGCCCACAAGCAGACAGGTTTCTTTGCCGCTGCGGCCATTCTCGTGGGGGGCGCATCGGTTTCAAAGGCCAGCATACCCAACGTCTTTATCGGCACCATGCTGCTCCACCTCATGTACATTGTAGTACCCCGCGCGGGCACCAACCTCTTCGGCGACGCCATGATCGGCGAATACTTCCGCGACGCGTTCAGCTACGCTATCATCGCCCTGGCCCTGGTCATACACGCATGGCGCAAACGGGCCCAGGCAGATGCAGCCCGTTCAGACCTCCGCGGCGGTGTTACGGAAATTAAGGGATAGAACATGGACAACAAAACGAAACAGCGGCGTTTAATCATACGCATAGCGCTGGTGGTATTCTGGATTTGCCTCGGTGTAGTACTTTTTGTACTAAACAGGGGCCATTCGATTTTGATGGATAATCACAGCGTGGAGGCTCTTAATCTCAGGGCCCCGGATCTTATCACCGTTACAGTTGATAAGCTTAAGCCCCTGGAATTTTTTCGCAACGACCGCGATATATTTAAAGTCGGTGGGGGCAAGCACAGGATCACTATCGAGTTCAGCGATGGAACAGAAACATTCACCACAACTTTCGCCCTTCCCCTGAAGGGCGATATGTTTCTCCTCTCCATTCCAAAAATGCTAAATGGAACAGAGCCTTACTTCGAGCCTTATATCAACAACGAAATCCAGAGCAGGAACGATGCGGAACCGGCGCAGGAGATCGAAGCCCCCTTGGCGCCGTGAGGCAAAAAGGGGCTGACAGCCGTTGAGGCTTTCCGCTATCTGTATGCCGCATACGTGTACGACCTCTATCTTGCCGAAAAGGCTGCGGGGCATCTGGTTCAATTGGAAGTGTAGCTGACAAATAGGATTTAATTACACCTTCAGCGCATCAATGTATTTCTGCAAGCACAACTTGATATAACGGTGTACAGCTATCTTATTGTCCTGGGACATTTTAGGATCGAAGAGGAAAATATAATTGGACTTGTCGTCGCGGCGGGTCCCCATAAAGATCATATCCGTCATGAAAAGGCCGCCCCGGAGTTTGCACTGAACCTCGCGGAGCAAAGAATTGGGGGTTAAGACAGGAGACTTTTCGACACGGGCTGCTATGCCCGCCGATGAAATATCCAGTATCTTTCCGTGGAAGATATCCATATCCCCTTTAAAATTCATGGTTGCATTTATATCGTCTTCGCAATCGGCGCGTATATACTTGCGGCGGCCTCTGGCTTCGTTGGCTTCCAGGGCTGCGAGGATTATTTTGGTGCTTTCCTGAAGCCCCAGCTTGAGCTGAATGTACCCGCAGGGTATGGCCAGATCCATGAGGTACTTCTGCATCAGGGTCTTGTCCTGGTTATATGACATGATGCCCAGGCGGCTGTCTTTGGTCTTGGGATCCTCCATGATGCCCCGTATATAGACTTCCCATTCAGGTTCCTTAAGGCCCTCATCAATATTAATGAACATAATGGAGCCGGGGAATTTTGCAAGCAGCTTTCTGGATTTCTTCTCATCAAGAAGGGTATAGGTCTCGTAGCCTGCCATGATAAGTATGTCCAACATTTCCTGGTGGATTACACTGTGGGGGTGGAGGAAAAATATCTTTTTGCCCTCGGTATTGGGCTGCTGATCCATAAGCTATTCTATCCTATCATCATCAACTATTAAAGTACTTGAAGGCATTTCCGAATGAAATGTCCTTTGCCATGCCGCTCAGCAGATTGAAGTCGTTGGGTATTTCTCCATCCTCCGCCCAAGTGCCGAGGAGATTGCAAAGTATGCGGCGGAAGTACTCATGCCGGGGGTAGGAGAGGAAGCTCCGGGAATCTGTGAGCATGCCCACAAAATGCGAGAGGAGCCCCACATTGCCCAGAAGCTTCATCTGATCTTCCATACCGTCTTTATGATCCAGGAACCACCAGCTTGAGCCGAGCTGCATTTTGCCTGGAATCCCCCCCTGAAAACAGCCCATAATCGTAGCCATGGGGTAAAAATCGGCAAAATTGAGGCTGTACAATATGGTGCGGGGAAGCTTGCCCTGAACCTCCAAATTATCCAGAAAACGGGAAAGCTTGGCAGCCATGGGGAGGTCGTGAACCGCATCATAGCCTGTGTCCGGGCCAATGGCCTTAAAAGCCCGGGTATTGTTGTTCCGCAAAGCTGCTGCGTGGAGCTGCATGGCCCAGCCCTTTTCGGCATATTCACCTGCCAAAAAGCTTAGCACAAAGGTTTTGTAGGACTCGGCAGCCCCGGCATCAACCTTGCCCCCGGCCATTGCCTTGGCAAAAGTTTCGGCAGCCTCCTTCTCCCAAAGAATCCCGGTTGTGCCATCCCTTGCTGCCTCGAAGGGGACATACTCAAGGCCATGATCAGAGGCCCTGCAGCCAAGCTTGTCAAAAAAGGCGACCCTTTCCTTGAGAACCTGAAGGAGATCGGGCAGGGAGTTGATGCTCTTGCCCGCCACCCTGCCAAGCCGGGCTATATAGGCGGCAAAACCTTCCTTCTCGATATTAAGGGCCTTGTCGGGCCTGAACGAAGGCAGCACTTTAGTCGCGATTTCACCCGATGCCTTAATCTTCTGATGATATTCGAGGCTGTCGGCAGGATCATCGGTAGTGCCCACTGCATAAACTTTGAATTTCCTGAAGATGCCGTACACTGAAAAATCAGGATCATTCTGCAGCTTCTCGTTGGCCGCCTTCCATATAGCAGGGGCGCTTCCCTTGTCCAGCGGATCATGAATATCAAAATAACGCTGCAGCTCAAGGTGGGTCCAATGGTAGAGGGGGTTTCCCAGAAGCCTGGGCATGGTTTCCGCCCAGGCAAGGAAACGGTCGTAGGGATCGGCGTCTTTGCCGGTGATGAGTTTTTCGTCTACCCCGTTGGCCCTGAGAGCCCGCCACTTGTAATGGTCGCCAAAGTTCCCCTCCCCAAGCCACACCTGGGCCAGATTTGCAAAGCGCCGGTTTTCCGCAATCTCCTGGGGGGGAAGGTGGCAATGATAATCGAAAATCGCTTCCGCTGCCGCCGCTTCGTGGAAAAGCCTCCTTGCCGTTTCGTTGCCGAGGAGAAAATCCTTATCCATAAATTGCTTCATCTTCTCACCCCTTGTGTATCACTTCATGCCCAAAAGGCCCGATGCTATAGGATTCGGTTTGCCGTTCAGGGCTTCCACCAAAGCTTCAATTACAGGAGGCGTCAGCCTGCCCCCGCTCATCATGCCCAGGCCCCTCAAGGGCATATCCATGAGCATGCTCTCCATCATCACCTTGAGATCCGACTTCTCTTTTCCAAAGGCCTGCTCCAGGCCCTGTACAGCCATCCCGAAAAGGGCTTTGCCTATGGGGGTGTCTTTGATCTCCTCTACAGAGGTATTCACCGTAAAAGGCTCGCCGGGCAAACGCTCTTTGGGAGGAAGCTCCGCACCATAGATTGCCTTAAAAGAAGCGTCATCAAAAACAGGACGACCGCCTTTCAAGAATGCAAACGCAGTCTCCCGCTTGTCCCCTGTAAGCTCAAGCTTTCCCTCAAGGCGTATATCACGGCTCGACGCCCCAATCAGGATACGGTAAAGCCCGCCTTCCAGTGACCAATCCTTTGCCTGGACATTGTAATACGCAAAGCTTCTCTCGTCCAGAATGAGCGTGACTGTCTTGGACTCTCCCGGTTTAAGATGGAGTTTTTCAAAACCCTTGAGTTCCTTTTTTGCCCTGAAGAGAACAGACGCATCGGGCGCTATGTAGAGCTGCGCTGTTTCAGAGCCTTCGCGGCTTCCGGTATTTTTCACAGTAAAGGAAACTTTTAATGCATCTCCTTTTTTGAAATTGTCTTTGGCCTCAGCGGAGGTTCCCAATTTGAGATCCGAATATTCAAAGGAAGTATAGGAAAGGCCGAACCCAAAGGGATAGCGCACTTCCTTTTCGAGGGCGTCATACCAGCGGTAGCCTGCAAAAATACTTTCCCTGTATTCCACAGTTTTTGTGCTTCCCGGAAAATTGCCGTAACTGGGGTTGTCCTCAAGCGCAAGGGGCCAGGTCTCGGCCAGCTTTCCGCCGGGGCATGCGTTACCGGTAAGGAGATCCGCCGCTGCCCCGCCCCCTGCCTGTCCGCTCAAATAGAGGAGGAGTATGCCTTTTACTTTATCAGCCCAGGGAAGGGCAACAGGGGAACCCAACTGGAGAACTACCACCGTATTGGGATTTGCTTTTGCCACTGCTTCAATAAGTTTGTTGTGGGATTCGCTCATATCCATAGACGCGCGGTCAAAACCTTCGCTCTCATATTCATCTGGAAGGCCCGCAAAAACCACGGCACTATCCTTTTCCCCTGCAAGCTTTGCTGCTTCGGCTATGAGTTTTTCATTTACGCCGCTTCCTGCTTCAAGGGAATAGCCTGGGGCATATTCAGCTTTTATGCCGGTGCGCATAATGGCATCGAATGCCTTGTCCAAGTGACTGGGATTTATCTTGCTGCTCCCCGCTCCCTGGTAACGGGGGCTTATTGCAAAAGCGCCTATGACCGCAAGGGTTTTGCCCGGAACCAGGGGCAGTATATTTTCATCATTTTTTAACAGCACCGCCGATTCCGCCGCAGCCCGCCTTGCAAGAAGATGATGGGCTTCCATGTCGCAGGCAAAACCAATACTGTCGCCTTCCCCGGCTTTTATTATAAGATCCACAACCCGGGCAACAACTTTATCCAAATCTTCAATACTCAATGCGCCGCTTTTTACCGCTTCGATAATGCGCTTGTCATTATCAGCATCAGGGCCGGGCATCTGCAAATCCAGACCGGCTTTAATTCCTTCGAGGCGATTGTTTGAAGCCCCCCAATCGGTCATCACAAGACCCTGGTAAGCCCATTCGTCACGCAGAATATCTGTGAGGAGTTTTTTGTTTTCACTTGCATAGGTTCCGTTAATTTTGTTATACGAACACATGAGCGTCCAGGGCTTTGCCTCTCTTACCGCTTTTTCAAAACCTGCAAGGTATATTTCGCGGAAGGCCCTTTCGTCCACCACAGCATTAATGGTCATGCGGCGCTTTTCCTGATTGTTGACAGCATAATGCTTTAAAGAAGTCCCTACGCCAAGTTTCTGAACGCCTTTGATGAGGGCTGCGGCAATTTCGCCGGTCAAAAAAGGATCTTCGCTGATATATTCAAAATTGCGGCCGCAAAGGGGGCTGCGCTTAATATTCGCCGCAGGCCCGAGCAGTACAGCCACCTTTTCCTTGCGGCATTCTTCGCCCATGGCCGCGCCTATTTCTTCAAGGAGGCTGCGGTCAAAACTGCAGGCAGTTGCGCAAGCCGCCGGAAAACAGGTAGCGGGCACGCTCTGGTTAAGCCCCAGGTGATCCCCGTCGCCCCCCTGTTTGCGAAGCCCATGGGGACCATCAGTTACCATAATCGCCTCAAGGCCAAAGCGCTCAATCCCCTTTAAGCTCCAAAAATCCCTGCCCGAGCAAAGGGCTGCTTTTTCTTCCAGGGTCATTTGGGGAATTATTTCTTTGCTTGTCATTTTTTGCTTCCTGTTGGTTCATTATAACCCACTATTGGAAATAAGGCAAAAGAATATTTATTCGTCTGCGGGATTTTTTCCCATAAAAACACGCCCCATGAGGGCAGCTATGGTCTGCTGAAAGATAATTCCCAATACCGAAGGCAATGCTGCGGGGCCGGGAAAGAATTCTATACCCAAAGTCATGGCGGCGCTGGTATTGTGGAGACCCACAGAGTAAAAGAGGGACACTTGTTTGCCTCGGTCGAATTTCCCCAAAAGGCCGGCGAGTTTGCCAACCACAAAACCCAATACCGAAAAAAATATGCAAGCCGCACCGACTATCCAGAAACGCGAACTGATAAAATGGATCTGATCGGTTACTGCTGCGACATTTGCGCAAATCACAATGATCATGCAGATTTTTGCCAGAGGTGTGAGATACGGCCCTGCGATTCTTGGCGCAGCCCCCCGGCTCAACTCGTTAAGGGCAACACCAATTATAGTTGGTATCACCACCATATACATAAGAGAAAGCGATATGCCGTACATATCAAGCACTATTCTGGTTCCAAGGAGCAGCCTGACGGTGCCTGGCACCACAAAAGGCGCCAGGAGAGTATCCAAAAGTATCAGCCCCAATGAAAGGGCAGGGTCGCCGCGGAAAATGGTCACCCATACAAAGCCCGACACTGCTGTAGGGGCCGCATAGATTAACACATAACCTGAGATGGTGTCTGCGTCACTTCCAAAAAACAGGGCGCCCAATAAAAATACCATAACAGGCGTGATGATCCGTGCAGTCAGAAGAAAAAATATAATAGGCAGGGGATGCCGTGCGGTTTGCCCCAGATCGCGCACTTTAAGCTTTAATGCCCCCGAAAGGGTCATAATGCCAAAAATCCAGGGTACAAAAGGCCTGAGTTTTATAAAAAAACCAGGGAGGAGCATCCCAAGAATCACTCCAATGGGGGTAAGTATGGGCATAAAGCGTTCCAGCACACGGTTGCAGCCGTTGGCAATCTCAGCGGGTTTGGATCCTGAAGGCATAATCCACTATAAACCAGGATGCCCTTAACGCAAACCCCTGTCCACAAGTTCTCTATCCTGAATGAGCTGGCGGTTCCCGGGGAATTCATTAAGGGCATCCCGAATTATCGTTCTGGCTTTTTCTATGTCCCTCCCGTTGTAAGCGTCCGCAAAGGCATTGTGGAGATCCGCCACCCTGTTGGTTCTATAGGCGCGGAGATGCTCGTCCATGCGGGGATCAGCGCCGTATGCTGCCTGAGCCTCTTCAGCAAAAACTATGGCTTCGAACCAGCCCTGTTCCTTTGCGATAAACTCGGATTTCTTTATGAGTGTAAAAATCCGCATTTCCTTTAGCTTGTCGGCGGCTATTGATGACGGCGCTTTATCCAGGGCTGCCAGGGCAGCGTCGACATCCTTCATGGTTTTGACGGCGTTCACAAGCCGGACAATGTCCGTCTCGGCAAGCATAGCGTCCAGGCGGATATACGTTTCAGGGCTGATTTTATCAGCATTGCCACTGAGTGCATTCCGGGCTTCATCAAGACGGCCGGCCCTGACAAGCTTTACCAAAAGGTTATTCACCACTACGCTTAAGAATTCCTGCCAACGGGAGGGCTCAGGATATCCGGGCTCCGCAAGGGCCGCCCAGGCAAGGGCGTCATTTTCCTTTCCTGCCTTGACAAGACCCGCCCCATAGTTGAAAATCCTGTCCATAACCATTTTTTTGGGATCAACAAAAAGTTCCGAATACTCCGTATTTGTGGGGTTTGAAAGAAGGGCTGCCCTGTCCAGGGCCAGGGGGATGGCATCAGCATAGCGGCTCCGGGTATCAAGCTCCGTAATGCGGTTATTAAAAATGAGCGAAACCAGTTCCAGGGCGTTAAGATCAACCCGGTCACGGTAGTTCCTGGCAGGCACATAGGCAAAGCCCGTTACCTTGCCAAAGCCGTCGTGGAAGTCCTTGCGGTTCCCGGGATCGAAACCGTAGGGGTTGGTGGTCTCCACGTCCAGCTCCTCACCCTCAATAAGAACCTTCACAAAAGCATGATCCTTGGTCGCCACACCACGGGCATCAAGACCGGCTGCCCTGGCGAATATGGCATACAGCACCGCCGAGGAAACACAATTGTAGCTTCCGTTATTGAGCATGGTATCAATCCTGGTCTGTTTTTCTGAATAGGTTTTAAGGAATTTTTTGAACATAAAGGCCTGGATATATTCGCCCCTGCCGCGCTGATCAGGGGGCAGATCAGGATCACGGAGCAATTCATTCACGGCGGTTTTTATGATAACAAGATACGAAGGCCTCCCCGCAGACGCCCAGAGGCTTATCTCTGCCAGATCCTCCCAGGAGAGGCCATTTTTGGCCTTCGCTGCGTATTCAAGAGCCTTGGGGTCAGGATCAAGTGAAGGGAAACTTTGGGCCACCAACGGCTGAAGGATGGACAAAAATAGGAAAAAGAACCCTAGACAGGTATTTTTCATTATCTTAAATTGAAGTAACATATTAACGTATACAAGGTCAAGGGGAAGACATGACAGAAACAGATGCGGATTTGATAATCATAGGCGCGGGCCCGGCAGGACTTGCTGCGGCCCAATACGGGGCCAGGGCAAACTTAAGGGTGCTTGTGCTGGAGCAAATGGCCCCAGGAGGCCAGGTCCTGCTCATCGACATACTGGAGAATTACCCCGGCATTGCCCAGGGCAAAACAGGCTTCGATTTTTCTGATGATCTCCACCGCCAGGCAGTAAGCTTCGGCGCGCAATTCCTCACCGAACAGGTTCTTTCCATTAAAAAGGAAGGGGATATCTTCAGCGTCACCCTGAATAAAGGCGCGGTTAGGACAGCTCCCGCCCTTCTCATTGCAACCGGGGCAAAGCACCGCAAACTTGGCATACCCGGCGAAGAACAATTTTACGGCCGGGGGGTTTCCTACTGCGCAACCTGCGACGGCCCATTCTTCAAGAACAAAAAAATCTTTGTGGTAGGAGGCGGGGATGCCGCCTGCGACGAGGCACAGTACCTTTCGCGCCTTAGCTCCCAGGTGATACTCATACACCGCAGGGACAGATTCCGGGCGCAGAAGGCCATTGCGGACAGGGTGCTCCACAACCCAAATATCCGGATCAGCTTCAATACGATAATGAAAGAAATAAAGGGCGATAAAAAAACCGCCTCTGTGATTCTCGAAAAGACCACAGCCGAATGCAAGCCTTCGGGCGAAATAAATGAAGAAGCAGCGGACGCGGTTTTTATCTTTACCGGGACCGATCCCCAAACAGCATTAGTGTCTGACGTAAAGAAGGATGAGACCGGCTACATCATCACGGATCAACGCATGGCTTCCTCCCTTCCGGGCCTCTATGCAGCAGGGGATGTGCGGGCAACGCCCTTCCGCCAGGTGGTAGTGGCAGCTGCGGAAGGGGCCATAGCAGCCCACAGCGCGGCGGAGTATATCGATGCCCTCAGGGGCCAGGCATATTAGGGCAGTTTTAGAGTGAAAGCAGTAAAAGTTTTAATTTCATCAATTTTAGCAGTATTACTGCTAATTGTCATTATTCCAAAAACAGCGGCCCTCTCCTTTAATGACGGCGGACACCCCAAAGCTCTGGCCCGTGCCATTGCCATGGAAATGAGCGATGAACAGGCCCTGGCTCAAACCTTCATGCTCGGCTGGGTAGGGGCCGAACCTTCGCCCCTTATACTGAACTGGATAAAGGACAGGAACATCGGGGGGGTTAAAATCTTTGGCTGGAATACCGGCGATACCCGCAGGCTTGCGGAGACAGTCGGTAATCTCCAGGAAAATGCCCTGGATACCAGGTTCAACATCCCCCTCCTCGTGGCAACCGATCAGGAAGGGGGCCTGGTACGCCATGTAAAAGGAACCACCAGCGAGACTCCGGGGAATATGGCAATAGGAGCCTCAGGACGCCCCATGGATGCCTATTGGTCGGGCTTTTATATAGGCAAAGAGCTTTCAATTTTAGGGATCAACATGAATTTCGCCCCTGCGGTGGATCTCTACACCAACAGGGATTCTACCCTCATAGGCCCCAGGTCTTTTGGAACAGATCCGGTACAGGCAGGGATTTTGGGGGCAGCCTTTGTGCGGGGCCTCGCAACCCAGGGGGTAATCGCCACCGCAAAACACTACCCCGGCCATGGCGACACCGACCTTGATTCCCACGGCGTCCTCCCCCGCATTGACGCAAGCTTCGAGCTGCTCTGGGAAAGGGAACTCATACCCTACAGGCTTCTGGCAAAAGAAAAACTGCCCGCAGTAATGACAGGCCACCTTTCCTTTCCCAAGACCCAGGCAGGGGATACCCCGGCCTCCCTTTCTTCCTGGTTTATCCGCGATATATTGAAAGAAAAAATCGGATACCAGGGGCTCATCATCACTGACGATCTTATGATGAACGGCGCGACCAATTTCGCCGGTAGCCTTTCGCGGGCTGCCAAGCAGGCCCTTATGGCAGGGAACGATATCATCATGCTTTCCAAAACCCCAAGCCTTAACGATCAGGTATGGACATATCTTCTTGCGGCAATGAAGGACGAAGCCGATTTCCGTGCACGGGTCAGGGATGCCGCCCAAAGAATTCTCGAAACAAAACTTGAATACCTGCGGGGGGATAAAAAGATCGCGTATATCCCTGACCTAAAAAAAGTCGATGAAGGCCTCCCCGATCCCGAAGGGGCCGCATTCTTTTTGGATCTCGCAGCCCGCAGCGCCACTATTGTTAAAGGCAGGGAAACTATTTTCCCCCTTGACGATAAAAAAGCCGGAAAAGTGCTGCTTGCAGGCCAGTACCAGGATTTTTTCAATGCAGGGAAAAAGGCATACCCCAATGCTGTTTCTTACTGGTACTCGTCATGGTCATCGCCGGATTTGCTTTACTATGCCCGGAATGCAGATACCATCATCTTCTGCCTTTCTGACCAGGGGGGCCTCAATGTGCTCCGCAGCCTCAAGGGCATGGAAAAAAAGATCGTCGTCTTTTCGGTTTTAAGCCCTGTCTATCTTGACGAAGCCTCATGGGCGGACGGGGCCGTGGCTGTCTACAGCTATGCCCCTGAATCTTTCATCGCCGGTTTCTCGGCCATGCTGGGAAGGATAGGCGCAGCAGGGCAGCTGCCCTTCCCCCTGAATGAACCCCTCAAGGCTGTGACGGAAAACTAAGATGGACAAGAATCAGCAAAAACAAGTTTGGAAAAAACTCCCCCGCAAAATGTATTCGGAAGCCCAGGAATTTTTGGAAGACCGTGAAGACCAATGCGTCTCGGCCTGTGCGCGCTTTCTGCACATGAAGGGCAGCCGCGATCATGTGTGGGCCCTCCGCAATGGCACAGGAAGCATAAAAGCCCTGCTCCTCCACAGCAGGCGTTCCCTTTACCCCATACTGAACGGAAACCATGACATAGCTCTGCCAAAGTTCCTCAACAATTTCCTCCTCAAAGTACCCATCCACGCAGTGCAGGGCCTCAAACCCGATGCGGAAATCCTGGAGGCAGCCATGGAAAGCAAGGGCTACCACCCTGCGGAACGCATTGATTACGACCTTATGGCTCTCGAAGACCCGCCTGTTTCCAGCTGTTTCCGTTCAGGCCCCGTCAATCTGGCGCTCCGCCCCCCCATGCCAGGCGATATCGAAGAACTCTTCCAGCTCCAGGCCGCCTACGAACAGGAAGAAGTGCTGCCCAAAGGAGCGGTGTTCTATCCGGCTGCAAGCAGGGCTAATTTAGAACGGCTCCTCAGAAACGAGCAGATGCTCCTTGCCTGCCTGGACGGCCGCATTGTCGGAAAAATCAATACCAGCGCCGCATCCTTTACCCGCTACCAAATTGGCGGCGTCTATGTAAGGCCCGACTACCGGGGCAGGGGTATAGCTGTGCGCATGGCGGCGGTTTTCCTCAAGGGGCTTATCAACGAAGGGCGGGGTGTTACTTTGTTTGTCAAGAAGCAAAATGCCGCCGCCAGGGCGGTTTATCGGCATACAGGATTTACGGTGCAGGGGGATTACCGGATTTGCTATTATTGAAAGCTTTTATGCGGATTTGCCGAAAATTGCCTACTCGATCCCTTCCCACCAGCGCGGGTAAATTTCATCCTCATCAAAATTGGCCTGCGACCCTATAAGGGGGTGAATAAGCGTGATACCCCGCTCGTCGCAGACGGCACGAAGCCGTGTGATGGGTTCGTCCCAGGAGTGGGTGGAGAGTATGAACTTGGCATAATGCACTGCGAAAAGCTTGTTGGCTTTGAGGTCGATGGAAGCCTGGGCTGTGTCCTCGGGGAACATGTGGCTGTTGCGCCATTGTTCGTTGTACTGGCCGCATTCAAGAATGGCAAGATCGAAGGGGCCATAACGCATGCCCACATCGGCAAAGAAGCTGGCATAGCCTCCATCGCCGCCTATGTAGATGGTGCGGTTCGGCGTTTCAAGGACAAAAGCCGACCATTGGGTTTTGTTGCGCTTGAGGGCGCGGCCCGAGAAGTGGGGGGTGGCAATGGCGGTGGTCGAAAAGCCGCCGCCTAAATCCGCGGATTCGTTCCATTCAAGCTCGACAATGTTTTCGTTCTTGAATCCCCAATACTCAAGGTGGGAAGCAGTACCAAGGCCGGTAATGACTTTGGCTGTTTTTTCCTTCAGGGCCTTCACTGTTTTATAATCAAGGTGATCCCAATGGTCGTGGGATATGACAAGGAAATCCAGGGGCGGAATGTCCTCGGGCTTATAGACATCGCTGCCTTTAAAAGCTTTTACCACAAGGGCTTTGCCGGAAAAAACAGGATCAACCAGGAAACGCTTGCCGTCCACCTGCATGTAATACGAAGAATGGCCCATCCACACAATGAGGTTGTCATTGGGATCCAGCGAAAAAAGATCGGTCTTGGACGACGGGAGGGGGGCTGCGGGCTTTTCGCGGTTTTTGCCGCCAAACATGATGCGCCAGATGGCATTGAACATGCCGCCGGATTTCTTTTTCTTGCCGGTTTCTTCGGGCGGTTCAGGGCGCACCGGCAGGGCGCCGGGGTAGCGGAAAGAGCCGTCTATATAGTAGGGGGAATCTTCGATGCGATCGAGCCTCTCGCCCGAGGGGAGCTTGCCGAATGAACGGCAGCTGCTTGCCACCGCGATAATGATGAGCGCCAAGATGGCGCCAAGAGCTATGCACACGATTCGCCTTTTTAATTCCATAATAATACTATCAATATAAGATAAAAAGAAGGAATTGCACAGAGGCTGGGAAAAGGCACGAAGAAAGATAGGCTTCCTGGAATGAATACCTGCGGCCCTTATTATGATGCCCGTAACCGCGTCAAAAATTTGTTTTAGCTTTTCATTTCCACAGTATAGGTAAAGAAGTCGCCCCGGACAATGGAAACACAGTACTCGATGATCCTGGTAGAATCGTAGGTGGTCCGTTCCAGGTGTATGGCGGGGGTTCCGATTTTAAGGTCCATGTATTTTGCCTCATAAGCCCTGATCGCGGCGGCGCGGAATTTTTCTACAATGCGCTTGGGAACAACCCCGTCATCCGCCATGGAATTATACAGACCCTTCTCTATGATGCTTTTTTCAGCAAGGCGAGGGCAAAGCGCATGGGGGATAAGGGAAGTCTCCACGGTATAGGCGGTATCGTCCACCATGCGGAGCCGGGTAATTTTGTAAAACACCGCGTCTTCGCCCAGGCCAAGATGGGCCGCCGTGGCAGCATCGGATTTTATAATATCAAAAGAGAGCATCTTTACATGCTCGTTCTTGCCCTTCTTTTTAAGGGCTTCGCTAAAGGAATAAAACTTTGAAAGCTTCTGTTCAAAATTGATGCTTGCCACAAAAGTGCCCTTGCCCTGGAAGCGGATCAGCCGCCCCTCGTGGACAAGCTCCTCCACAGCCTTGCGCACTGTTATGCGGGAAAGCCCATATATGCTGCAAAGCTCGGTTTCGGTAGGTATCTTTTGACCGCTCTTCCATTCGCCGCTTTGTATCTTCTGGGAAAGTTTTTCTTGCAACTGATAGTACAGGGAAATCGGTTTGTTCCTGTCAAACACCGTATCGTCTGATTGCGCCACAATAATACCTCATTTTATAAACGTTATATGATTATAACATCGTAATGAATTTATTGCAGGACGAGGAAGCGGCGAGGTTATAGGGGCTTATGCCAGCCTGACAAGTTCAAAGAGATCCTCGGGTTTTCTCAGCACAGCGTCGAAAAGGGCTTCGTCGGCAGGGGTGCAGTACCCAAAGGCAGCGCCCAGGGATTTGACCTTGTTTTCCCTGGCGGCGCTGGCGTCTATGTGCTTGTCGCCCACCAGAAGCCATTCAACAGGATCGCTCCCGTTGAGGATTCTCCTCACCATATCGCCCTTGCGTTTTTCGTTGCAGTGCAGGGAAGCAAAATAGCCGCCCAGCCCTGTGGCTTCCATCATGCAGTTCACATGATCGTTGCTGCCCGTGCTTGCTATATAGCAATCTATACCCAAGCTGTTGAGTTTGGCGAGCATTTCTTCTATGCCCGGAAAGAGCATGGATTTTTCCAATTTCCTGATAGCCGCTTCTTCGAGTATGTCCAGTTCGGCCACGAATTTTTCAGCCATCCTGTCATCCAGGGTAGGGAGTATGATTTGGCAAAACTCCACGCTTGGGTGCCCCATGGCATTGCGTATTGCCTCGTCAGTGACAGGGGGAAACCCCCATTCCTTTGCCAGCTTATGGAAGCCGGCGCTTGTCGCCTTGGCCGTGTCCGACAAAGTGCCATCCATATCGAAGATCACATGCGCCGCTTTTCCTGCCTGAATCATTTATAATGATGTTATAACAATATTATCATTTTGTCAATCGTCGCCTGGCGCCCTTTTTTCAATTAATTGGTCAATTTCGCGGAAAATTCGGCGGGTAAAGACAGCAATTCCCGTCATTATCAATCCGGAAGCATAAAACGGCAGATAGGCCCTGCTTCCTATGCTTTCAAAAACAAGACCGTACATGAATTGGCCCACAGGGATTGTGCACATGCACGCGCATATCACGCATGCGATGACTTTTCCGGTTAAATGTCCGGGGGTCAGAATTTGCAGGTTTGCCATTATCTGAATTTGGAACACTGTTGACAACGCCACCAGCAGGCCGCACCCGATTACCAGGACAATGTAGATTTCCATTGAGCCCCTCAGCAGGTGCAGCGCAATTCCCCCCATAAGCACGGACAGCGCGCACCCGCTCAAGAGGAACGGGCTTGCCCTGGAATTCAGTTTCTTTGCCAGGGCCCCTGCCAGCAGCCCCCCCAGCACCGCGCCGGCGGCGATTACGCCTTGGGCGTAACCGTACAGGCGGTTGGCGGTATTTGGCTCGAATCCCAAATGCTGGGTGATTAAAACCGGAACTCCAATCAGGGTCAAGGAAGTGAGGAATAAATTGATAGAGGCGTATATCAAAGACATTTTCCACAAAACGGGCCTCTCGTTGAACATGAAACTGAAGCTTTCCTTGAGGTCGCCCCAGCCGGTAACGAACATATTCCCTGTGGCTTCCTTTTTTTCAAACGGAATGCGGATGAAAATTTCCATTACCGCAGACGCGAAAAAACAGCCTATGCTTACATACAGGATAGGCGTCAATCCGACAATGGAGAACAGGACGCCGCCGATTACCGGCCCCACCATGCTTGCCAGGGAAGTAATCAGATTGATGACCGAATTCCCCTGCATTATATGCTCCGTTTCCACCAGGACAGGTATGCTCGCCTGAACCGCCGGCTGATAGGCGCCTTGTATACTGTAGAGAACAATCATGGCGATTGCTATGAGGGGCACAATGTCTATCTTCCCTACCAAAAGATAAAACAGGAAAACAAGGAGGGCCGTGCTAAAATCCAGAATCACCATGATGTTCCGTTTATTGACACGGTCCGCGATTATCCCCCCTATGGGGTAGAGCAGAAGCATGGGGACAAAGGAAATCGCCAAAACTGTCCCGAACAGGACGGACGATCCCGTCCGGTTGAGCAGGTAAAGCGGAAGGGCATACCTCAATATCTGGTTTCCGAATATGGAAATGATCTGGCCTATGGCGACAAGTATAAAATCCCTGTGGAATATCGCGTTTTTACCCATGGCTGGTTTTCCCGATTTCTGCGTCCAAATGCCTGCTGTATATATCCAGGAAGCCAAGCATGCCGTCGAACTGTTCGTCGGTTATCTGCCCGAATACGGTCTTGTCCCGATCCTGGAACTCTTTATGCAGCGCGTCATGGATCCCGTTGACCGCCTTCCCTTTCCTGG
Source organism: Leadbettera azotonutricia ZAS-9 (assembly GCF_000214355.1). Lineage (GTDB taxonomy): Bacteria > Spirochaetota > Spirochaetia > Treponematales > Breznakiellaceae > Leadbettera > Leadbettera azotonutricia. Next base: position 3,826,890 of record NC_015577.1, read on the forward strand.
TAAGCCTGAAATAGATTTCTTTCTTGTTGTCCGGCTTCTGGTAGCTTTGGACAACCCCTTTTTTTAAAATGTTTTACTTAAATCATGAAACACAACAGGGGCATAGGTTGTTATATCGGCATCGGTAAAATTGTATTTGCGGCCTTCCATGCTTTCAAGAAGCTGCCTCATGGTAAGATGCTTGTTTGTTTCATAAAAACGATCCTGTTCTTCCCAAAAGGGTTTTAGGGCTTCTTCAAGGGTAATTTCATTCATTGGATTCGTCATCAAAAGTTACCTCCATTGGGTTTACCATTCGGAATTGGTAATCATATCCGTATATTTTATTCAGAATAAGAATTTTTTGCTCTTTGTTCACATTTGCCAAATGCTTAAAATTCCAGCTCAACAATATATCCATTTGAAATAAGGTTGTATACGCAATATGTAATGCGTCTACCGGTTTACTCGGGGGAATAATTTTTGCATTCAAATAGGCTTCTGCTAAAGAGAGTACATTTTTTGCCTGTTCATCGGTGGTGGTAACAAGCGTTTTTATCATTGGATATTTATTAAAAGTTTCAAGCAGTCTGTCTCGTTTTTTTCCGTCTTTCGTACCATTTATTTCACCAGTAACGGCTACCGAAATGTAGCCCTCAACTTTTTCGGGGGCCAGAACAGTTTCAAAAAAATGCTCGGTTTCCTTCTTGTAACCCGGAGCGTCATAAGCATAGAGAAAATTTATAATACTGGTGTCCAAATAGACCTTCAGTTTTGGAATTTCAATTATCGGAAACCTGTCTTTCTGAGGTTTTTCATCACTCACCCCTTAACCATACTGCAAATCCTGTTAAAATGTAAGGTGCCAGGTGCCCCTGCGTTACTCCACCAAATGCCTGGCGATTACCCTTTGCACTGCTTCTTTGATAGCTCTATCGACCTCTTCTTCAATTTCTGCCAGAACCACATTTTGGAAGCTCTTTAGGTCTCTCGTCGGGGAAGATGTCAAGAATAATTCATTGGCGTTGATTTCAAGGGCTGCGGCAATTCTTTCCAGCATTTCAGGGGTGGGAAATTTCCTGGTTAACTCGATCATGGCTATGTAGTGGGTTGAGGCGTTAGCCTTTTCTGCCAGTTTTGCCTGGGACAAACCAAGAATTCCCCTGTTCTTTTTAATATTTAGCGCCAAAAGCTTCCTTAAGCTAGCAATCTGATTGCCCATAAGGCAATTATAGTAGTATATTGTGATTATCCAAAAGGCAATCTTTGCAATGGCGGTGATTACCTAAAAAATCCTCGTATGAGGTTTTTATATTATCAGGAGGTGACTCATGAAAAAAAGTTACAAAAGGGTTTTTGCAGCAATGACGGCTCTCGCGCTGGTATTCGGATTGGCATTGATGGGCTGCAGCAGTGACGGCGGTGGCGGCGGCTTGGACTTGCCGCCTATTGACGAGCAGACCCGCGGTGTTGCAACGATTACGGTAACAAATGCTCCGCTTACAATATCAGTGAACGGAGGTGAAAGCACCAGTCCGGCCACAAGTGTAAATGGCTATGTATTTGCAGATGGATTTAGCGGAAACGTCGGTACCATTACCAACGGAAAATTGACCCTAACGCTGCCGGCGCCTGGCGCCAATACATTACAGGCAAGTTCAAATCTTAGCTATTACTTTGGAGGAGAGGAAGAACATCCAGCGACTGTTACGCCAAGTAATGTAAAATTCCTGTATGTAAGTGGTTTTTCTGTTTGTAAGGACAATACCGACACTTCTGAATATATTTACTGGCTCAATAGAGATGCAACAATAACCAATCTAGCTACCTTGATAGAAGGGGCCTCTATTGGGTATATATATTTGAGCAATGATGCAACCCGTAATGCCTCAAAATAAAATCTAACCGAAAAGAACGGCTGCCTCACAATAAAAATCTAACCGTAGCTAAATATCTTCAAGAGCCGAAGCAGCAAGGGACTTCTGGCTCTGAAGCTCGAAGAGAGCCATCAGTGCATGGTTGACCAGGCGTTTCTGCTTGACCGGATTGAGACGGGCAGCCCTGCGTCGAAGCTCGTTCTTAAAAATATCAGGAAGGTCAGGGGATTCCAAGAGGCGCCTGTAGGGCGACTTGGGTTTGTCGTACACCTTCTTGACCCTGGCCCCTATCCGCTCCTTGGCGATTATTTTTTCTGAAGGGTAAAAATAGTTGAGCAGGGGACAGAGATGGCGGTAGACCTCGGCCAGGGCGTCTCTGGCCTGGAGGGTGTCATAGCGATAGTACCCCACGGTCCTGCGGACGGTCATGTCGTTTTTCTGCTCCACGAAGCAGTTGTCGTTCTTGTGGTAGGAACGGCTGCGGGTGAACTGGACGCGGTGTTCGTCACACCATGCCTTGAGCTGGTAATTAATGAACTCCCCGCCGTTATCGCTGTCGATGCCCAAAAGGGGGAAGGGAAACTGGGAGGGGAAGAGAGACACCTCCTCTTTAACCCAGCGATGGGCCTTGTTGAGGAGGGCGCGGAGCTCCACCCAGCCTGAATAGACATCGGTGGCATTGAGGGTACAGCAGAACTCGCCTGAGGCGTTTCCGCCGTCATGAACCACCGTATCCAGCTCAAAAAAGCCCGGTTTCCTCTCATCCCAGGCATAAAAGACACGGATGGGGATCTGGTGCTTGAGGAGGCCGCCGGGCCGTGTGGCGCTCCGTCCTTTTAATTCCAGCTTCTTCCGTTCAGGCTTGAGCTTCCGGTCGATGGTGGCGGGGCTTATGGCAAGCAGCTGCGCCTTTACCTCCTTGGTGATGCCAAACTCCTTGCAGGGATTGAGGAAAGGCATCTGTTCCCGGAGGAAGGGGGAAAGCCTTTTCCCGCACATGTAATCAAAGAACTCCCAAATCAGTTTGAGGGCTTTTATCGTTGCCGCCTGGTAGACCGGCTTCCGCCCTCCCCCTGCTTTTCGTTTTTTAAACGCATCGGCCTTGAGCTTAACAACCCTTCCGGCCAGTCTGACCAGTTCCGTTCTCCCCCAATTCGCCAAAAGGTGCAGGGCGTATTTCCGGTTGTACCCTGTGTTCTGGACAAACTCGTCCAGGATAGCGGTCTTGCCCTTTTTCCCGGCTTTGCGATACCGCTTGCTGATTTCTCTGGCAAGCGCCTGTTTCTCTTTCATCGTTAACCCCATTGAGCCCTCCGGTACCCTTGTTACCGGATATAGGCTACATAATTTGGGTTAGAATTTTATTATGAGGCATTCCCTGTTTTGGGTTAGATTATTTATGAGGCAACGCGCAACCTTGACAAGGCCTGCCTTTACGGAAGAATATACACAGGATAATGGAGATACCGGAACAGAAACATGTCCAGCCGTCAATATCTCATTATTAGCCGGATGGAATTTAGTACAGCGAGATGAAATAATAAGGGTAAGTGGGAATAATGTCGTGGGTACCTTCTCATATAAAGTCGCCACCGAAAATGTACCCTGGACACTGTGGTTGCCTGAATAAACAAGTATCCTCAGGCTAATCCGTCCATACCCCCTGCCAAGCAAATAAATTGCGCGGCAGGGTTTTTTTTACTCTGGATTATTTATTGCATATTCCAGGGGGAATATGTCCGGCGGGAAGGCCGAAAGGAAAAGTTATCATGGATATTAACCCCCTCGCCACGAATCAAATTTTGAAATTGCAAGGACCGCTGTGGCATTATCCGTCAAGGGTTGGCCAGCCATTCAAGCACGTTAATATGCCGGATTCCGGCAAAATTGTTGCTGTCATAATCGCGGCTTAAGATAAATTTTGGGTAATTGTCTTTTATCTCTTGCAATGGCTCTAATTCCCTTTCAAAAACTTTCTTGTCCAGTAAAGTTTGTATTACCTGATAATATTCTACTTTCCCGCCGGGGCGGTTCCGGGTGTGGTGACTCCCAGGGCTTTACTGAAGAATTGCTGAACAAAAACCAAGTATGTTTCCCTCTTTTATTGTTTTTTATGCACTTCCTGATAATTAGTCCCACAATAGCCTAAACGTTGAGGAGCTTGAAAACAGTCTTACTTCTAAAATAGGATGTTAGATGCCATTAAAACCAAGAATTTAATAAGAGGCAGAGCCGCATCCATGCGGCCCTCAAAAAACAATAATATCAAAGAATATGCAAAAAAACACTTGACAGTACATACTATTTTAAGATATTATATGTACCGGAGGCTATTTATGAGAACTACATTGGAATTACCTGATATATTGGTCGCAGAAGCCATGGAAATAACCAATATCTCCACTAAAACAGAAGTTATTAAAACAGCTCTGGAAAATTTAATCCAACGAGAAAAAGTCAAAGAATTAGCAGACTATTTTGGAAAAATCGACCTGGGAATTAATATTGAGGAAATGAGAAAACGATGACGCCTCACCGCTGGATAGCGGTGCATAAATTAATTTCCTAACGGAAAGCGGAACGGAGTGACGCATGAAAAACATATTAATAGATTCCTCGGCTTGGATAGAATATTTCAGAGGGAATGAAAAATATAGGTACATTAAAAACTTAATATACAGTAATATAACCTGTACCAATGATCTGATATTAACAGAATTATTGCCCTCAATAATTCATAGAAATGAAAAACATCTGGAAGAATTATTGAATAGTTTAACAAAATACGAAATGAAAATAAATTGGAACGAATTACAAAAAATTCAAGTAATGAATTACAAACATGGATACAATAACATAGGCATTACAGATTTAATAATAGCACAAAACTGTTTACAAAATAATCTGAAACTTATTGCACAAGATAAACATTTTACTGAAATGGCAGAATATATACCAATAAGAATATATGAACAGGACAAAGTATAGAATAAATTGACTAAAGTGAAAATACGCCAGGAACCCGCTGCGCGGGGGAGGTCCATGGCGGGCTATTCGACGCGGGTTTTAACAGCATCTAACACACGCTATGCGCCAGTAATCTGTTCAGGCGTAAGCCCAGTGTATTTGATTATAAGATCCATGGACGTTTTATCAGCTTCCCTTTCAGTTCCCCCTCCTGTCGCGCACAGTTAACACCACTGGTCCAGTCGGACAGCGCCATTTCCCGCATCTGATAGACCCGGAGGGCTTCCTTGTCGTTGCTTACAAAAGTCATCTTTTTCTCGGCCTGCCGTATTGCCGTATCTATTTTAACTACCTCCTCCACTATCTCAGGTGAACTTCCCTGATCTAGCCATGTCATCCACCGCTGCAGGGGGTCATTCTTGATATCCCTGTCCCGGAGCTTTTTGAATTTCACCATGTCGATAAAGTGAATTTCCAGCGCTTCTGTCAAAATATAATCCCTCTCCGCGTCCTCCCGCAAGTGGAAGGAAGCATGGAAGTTTTTGGTTGCCAGATACTCGAAATTGACAACGTTTATGGCTATGACATTGGGCAACACCTTGTAATCGTCCCCGGCTTCAATGCTCCGGGTATAGTCCTGGCTCCAATAAAAAAGGCTCCGCTTGTCCCTGTTTCCTAAATTCTTAAGCTGGACTTATATCTTCACCTTCGTTCCATCATCGGTCTTTGCCCGGACATCGAGAATACTGGCCTTGTCCTCAATTATATCCGCAGTAATGGTCCTGTTCTCAAGGATTTCCACTGAAACAAGTTGATTCTTCCGTGTCCGCTTCAAAACGGCATTATGTGTGTTGAATTACGTTGCAGATAACCCGGAAATTCTTTCGAAGGTTCATTAATCGCGCTCGACCTAGGACTTCCCCCCGGGCCATTCCCTTTCAGATCCTTGCAGGGGGAATTTCCATTACCGGGACTAAAGTTTCCGCTTCCTGTGGAAAGAGTGCCAGGCGCCTGAGCGTTCCTACCTACCCTTGAATCTTTTAAATTTTATAGTAGAATATACATCAGATTGTAAAAAGAGGAAATTTGTGTTAAAGATATATACTGCGTACACCACAGAGCTGGATGATGTTGATGGCGCCCTTGCTGAAATTATTGCCCGGATCGATCTAAATGGGCTGGCAAAAAATTCCGTGGGGCTTATAAGCTGCTATTCCGAATTTATTGACACCGGAATCATCGCCGCCTTGAGTGAAAAACTGCCCTTCGATATAATCGGCGCAACCACCATGGCCAGTTCTTCCGGAAGGGGACCTCATCCGTTGGGTTCGGTGGAAGCTCCCGATTCCGCCGGGAATTACGGCATGTACAGCCTTGGCCTTACTGTTTTAACCAGCGACGATACCTGTTTTCAAACAGCTATTTCAGCGCCCCTAACCCCGGGCGGTTACGAGGAGAGCCTTTCCACTGCGTATCATGACGCCCTTGGCAAACTGCCCGGCGATCCGTCCCTGATTTTCGCATTTCTGCCCCTGGTGTCCGATTTTAGCACTTCCGGGGTTGTGGAAAGCCTGAATGTCCTTTGTAAAGGTGTACCCATTTTCGGCACCGTTTCCGGGGATGTAACTTTGACACAGGAAAACTGCTATACCCTTCGTAATGGGCAGGGTGAAAAACGTGCCGCCGCCCTTCTTCTGATCCACGGTGCGGTGAATCCCCGGTTTATCGTATCCTCACTTCCCGACAAAAACATAGGCCGCCAAAAAGCCGTGGTTACCGAATCCGAAGGATGCCTGGTCAAAAAGGTAAACGGTGTAACCTTGCTGGAATATTTGAAGGACATGGGTATTGTCCCCCGAATCAGTAGCGGTATCGGTACGGTAAAAGAACCCTTCATGGTGGACTACGGCAATGGTTCCAAGCGGGTCGCCCTGCGGGCACACAATATTTTGGAGAATGGGGATGCCCTGTTCAGCGGCCCAATGCCCCAGGGCGTTACCTTTTCCATCGGCCAGGTAGACAGGGATGGTATAATCGGGACTGCCCAGGAGGCTTTGCACAAGATTCTCGAAGATGGTGATGCCCAGGGAGCCGTTATCTTTACCTGCATGAGCCGCTACATAATGCTGACTCCGAATAAGGATGATGAAATGAAAACTATTCAGGAATATCTTGGCGGAAAAATTCCCTACGCCCATAGTTATTCCGGCGGGGAAATCTGCCCTGTGTACGGGGAAGACGGAAAAACCTACAACCATTTACACGGGTATTCCTTTGTTGCCTGTGTTTTTTAACCTATGACAGGCGTAGACGTGGATTTCCTGGTAGAACAACTGCGTCAGCGGGTGGCGGAACTGGAAAGCAGTGAAGCGGAACTAAAAAAGCAGGTACGGAAAAGCGCCAGGGAAAACAAACAGCTGCAGGATGCCATTGCGTACAATGAATACAGCACCTTGGTAAAGGAAAACCAGCTTTCCCTGCGTACCCAGGAGCAGGAGCGGCTGGAAAAATACATGAACCTGCTTTTGGGGAACAGCCCAAATAGCATTCTTCTTATTGATAAGGACGGGCAGGTTGCTTATTGTACCGATACTTTTTTGAAAATCAATCATATTACGGACAATAATCTGGTTATCGGAAAAACCATGCAGGATGTTTTCAGCGGCTACGCTTCCCCGGAACGAATTACCGGGCTTCTTAAAGCCCTGGAAGATGCCATAGCATCCAAAACAACCTTGATAGTGGATAGAGCAGGAATGTTCGGCATCGCCGACGAAACGCGCAATTATATGGTGTACTTTACCCCCATGCAGAACAAGGAGGGAGAACACGAAGGCGTGATGATACTTTTCCACGATATTACCGATATCGAGCGGGCCCGGGAGGAGGCGGAACGGGCCAATCTGGCAAAGAGTACCTTCCTGGCCACTATGAGCCATGAAATGCGTACTCCCATGAACGCCATCATCGGGATGACCTCTATCGGCAAAGCAGCCCCCGGTCTGGAAAGGAAGGATTACTGTTTCAAAAAAATAGAAGAAGCCTCTACCCATCTTTTGGGGGTTATTAATGATGTTCTTGATATGTCAAAAATTGAGGCGAATAAACTGGAGCTGTCCCCGGAGTCCTTTAATTTTGAGAAGATGCTCCAAAAAACAGTAAATGTCATTAATTTTCGCGTTTCTGAAAAACAGCAGGATTTTACGGTGTATATCGACGCGAAGATCCCCAGCATTATAATCGGCGATGACCAGCGGCTGGCCCAGGTGATTACAAACCTGCTTTCCAACGCCGTTAAGTTTACACCGGAAAAGGGCAGAATACACCTGGATTCCCGTCTGCTGAAGGAAGAAAAGGGTATCTATACTATTCAAATCTCGATAAGCGATACAGGAATTGGGCTTAGCGAAGAACAAAAAGGGCGGCTTTTTTCTTCTTTCCAGCAGGCGGAAAACAGCACCTCCCGGAAATACGGGGGCACCGGCCTTGGGCTTGCCATCTCAAAACGGATCGTAGAAATGATGGGCGGTTCGATCTGGATAGAGTCGGAACCCGGCAAAGGCTCCTCATTTATCTTTACTATGCAGGTCCCCAGGGGCAGCGAAGACCAGCAGGTTCCTGTTCCCGGAAGAAATTGGGACAATGTGAAAGTCCTGGCGGTGGACGATGATCCGGATACTCTTGAGTATTTTATGCAAATCGCCGAACAGATAGGTTTTGCCTGTGATGCCGCCTCCGGTTCAGAAGACGCTCTCCGCCTGATTGCAGAAAAGGGCGCCTACGATATTTATTTTGTTGACTGGAAAATGCCCGGCATGAACGGCATTGAGCTGGCCCGGCAGATCAAGGGAAAGGAAGAACAAGCGGCAAAGTCGGTAATAATAATGATCTCCGCCACCGAATGGGATCTTATTCAGGGTGAAGCAAAAGCGGCGGGGGTGGATAAATTTTTATCCAAGCCTTTGTTCCCATCTCCCATTGTGGACAGCATCAACGAATGTCTGGGAACAGGCGCCATCCGGGAAATACAAACCGGAGAAACCGTTTCCTACAAGGGTCACTGCATTCTTCTGGTGGAAGATGTGGAAATAAATCAGGAAATTGTACTAACCCTCCTGGAGCCGACCTGTCTTACGATAGATTGCGCAGACAATGGCGCGAAGGCTTTAAGCATGTTCAGCGCTGCGCCTGAAAAGTACGATATGATTTTTATGGACGTGCAGATGCCGGAAATGGACGGGTATGAAGCGACCCGGCGGATACGGGCACTGGAGAATGTTCCTCATGCCGCTTCTATCCCTATTGTAGCAATGACTGCAAATGTGTTTCGGGAAGATGTGGAAAGGTGCCTTGCCGCCGGTATGAACGATCATGTGGGAAAGCCCATCGATATGGATGAGATTTTTAAAAAGCTGCAGAAATATATTCCTCAGCTATTGAATGTTTAGGTAAATATTTCCCTTCATGGTTTACTAATCCGGACGGGAGGATAATTTTTGCCGACAATTTTTGACAATATCCACAAGCCTGACCTGGCTTTTGCCTTAAACTCCACCCTTGGCGATGCAAAACGGGCTGATTTTTGTATCGGATACTTCAACCTCCGCAGTTGGAATCTCCTTCCGTGTTAACGTACTTGACATAAACCTGCGCAAAGGCAAGACTGGGTTATGATTCAAGTTGGTTCTTTACCTATAGTGAATTACCCCCCCCATTTCCATCGGATTACTAGGATATAATGGTTCCCGCCATTTTAATTCCTCAAATCATGTCCGGGCAATTGCCGGGCTTTTTTTACGGGAAACGGTGTTTCCCTTCCAATTAGCTTCGCCGCTCACGCGGCCCATAGCAAGGAGTAAGAAATGATTAAATCATTGGAATTGCAGAAAATGAATTCGCGCCGCGCAAAGGCAGTGGCCGCCGCCGGAATGATGGGATTTGCGACAATATTCGGTGCATGCAAACAGCCGACGGATCAACAGCCGAAAGTATGCGAATGCCCAGATAAAGTCCATGGCGATGCGCCATGCGCATGCGGTGCCAGTTTATGCGATTGCAAACAGAAAAATTATACACTTTACATAGGAACGAATCCAATAACTGTTGTTGATGAATCCGGCGGATTAGTCACACAAGATATGTTGTCATTTATGCAAGAAGAATTATATAGTGCGAATGAAGATAATTGCATAAATAATTTAAGAACGCGCGATAATATGAAGATAATTGTAGAGGATGTTCCATTGTATTTTGACTTGGATGATACCATCGTGGTTAATAGCCGTGAAATAAGAATTCGTATTGAATTTTTATCAACCGGATATATTATAAATAGATATCGTTTTTTTGAGGCTATAAAGGATTTAAATGATAATTATATTGCAGCATTGGGCAAACAGTTCAATAGTGCAAAGAATACCGTTCGGCTCATCTCCCAGGAGAGTGCTTGGCGCCCTTTTATGTTATAAGTTTCTGCCGGGTATAAAGATTATGGATAAATTATCGTAGCATGCAAGTTCTTTAATGTTTTCCTGAATAGGGTATGCACGGAAGCCTCTCCCATCCGCCTATGCAGGATGAGAGTTTCGCCTTCACCGGATTTTTGTCAATGCAATTCATGGCAAACAAAAATCCATTGATAATGCATATCAAATGTGATATTGTATATGCATAGGAATTGCTGAAATGAGAACGACACTCGATCTAAATGAAGCTTTATTGAATGAAGCAATGAAATGGACAGGTCTATCAACTAAAACCAGTGTAATTAACGAGGCATTAAAAGAAGCCATACAATATAGGAAACGGATGAAACTTATTGAGATGGCCGGAACAATTAAATTGGATGTTGATCTCAATATTACGCGAAATAGAATGGGATGAAATAATAGAAATTCAGCATCAATGCATTAAATCCGGAATCAACAAATTAGGCCTACTGGATATTGCAATCGCCCAAAATGCAAAACAAAATGGCATAGGAATATTTTCGACGGACAGACATATGGCATTGTTAAATCAAAAAATAGGAATCAACAACCCCGCGGCAAGCCGCGAGGTATGTTGTTCTCTTAAGGAATTGGACTCGGGGCTTAATACCTTTTTAACCGCCCCAAGGCTTCCACGCGTGAGCGTGTTCTTGGGTATTAACCCCCTCGCCACGAATAAATTGTATCACGAAATAATCCGGCGCCTTTTATATTTGCCCCATAAATGACCTGTTGCCAACGCAAAGAGGAACGGCAAGAGTGCCTGGCACCCCTATTAGGCTTTCAAGGCTTTTATTTTCCAGCTGTCTTGGTGGCTTTTGTTTGGGCTAATTTCTCTTCAATCTGCCCTGCTGTGTAGCCTTGCTTTACGAGTTCCAAAACTATGCTTTTGCCTTCTTCACGGCCTTCTTCACGACCCTCTTCGCGGCTGACTTCCATGGCTTCCTCTGTACTCCATTCGGTTAACAACATATTAAGCACCTCCGATGCATTTTCTTCCAGGAATTGACGCAAGATATTGTGTTCTATGCAATAGTTGATTGCTTCCCTAAAAGCACGTTTGTTATCGGGAATGGTTTTGGTGTATTCCCGGACTTTTTCAACAAAAGCGCTGTATCCATTGAGTTCTTCACTCCTTTCCAATATTGTCTCGTTGTGACCAGTATTGATATTATACACCCTGGCAACAAGTTCCAGCCCCACCGGCATTTCGGTTTTGTCCGTCAAATCCCCCAGCTTCTTGAAAGCATTGGACAATTTTAAAGTAGCTTGATCCGGGTATGGATCAGTGCCGTTGTATAGCACTATGAACTCGGGCCAGGGGATGGAAACCAGATCTTTGGCGTATATCTTTTTCCTGTCTATTATTTTTTCGTATACCCTGGCAATGTACAAAAGCAATCTGAGGGGCATATTCTCATTTATCGTGCTTTGGTGCTCTATAAGGACAACCAGCCTGTTATCCACAGTGAATGAAAGGTCATTGATTTGATCCTTAAAAATCACGTCGCTTAAGGTATTGATGTCGATGGACACATTAGGGGGCAGCGTAACCCCTTCCAGTGCACTGTATAGACTCCGCAAAACATCAGAGTCATTAAAGAGCAGCGAAAATACGCTATTTTTATACTCCCGATTCGCACCCATAGAAACCCCTGACATTAATAATACCAAATTTTTCATGGATTTTCAATGCTTTTTTACCGGCAACGCAAAAGTGCCTGGCACCGATTGGGATTAAGGGTGCGAGAACTTGTTTTTTTATCAATTTTGATATAGAGTTAGTACATATTGAAAACCGCTTTCAGGAGGTAACCATGTTGCTAACAATTCAAGGTTTTTTTGTAGAGGGCAAATTCATCTCCAATGAAGCAGTAAAAATCCCCGACCATAAAAAAGCCATAGTAACTATACTCGAAGAAGATACTGCTAAAACTAACAAAATGGCTGAATGGAAGGAATGCCTACGTCTCCTTGACGAAAGCATGGACGAAGAAGTACCCGACTTCCCACGGGCAAATTTGCACCGCGAATTTGCACTATGATCGTCTATTACGAAGTCCGAAGGGGCTTATTATCCACAAACGCTCCCATTAAAACCGCCACATTTAACCAGTTTTGCAAAATCCACGAAGTAGGAAACCTCCTAGATAGCCGCCAAAATATACACCAGCCTGTCAAAGCAAGGCAAGATTGTAGAAGATGCCGACATATTGATCGCTGCCTATTGCCTACAGCATGATTTTACCCTCGTTACAAACAATATACAGCATTTTGAAAACATAGATACCCTAAAATACGAAGACTGGGCATAACAGTACAGCAACGCAGGCATCCCCTTCTAAATCCTTCCTCTCCCCTTTATACTGTTTCACGTGAAACATATTGAGCTGAAATACCCCCTCCTGCTGATTCACGGGGCGGGGTTCAGGGACAAGACCATGGGCATCAATTACTGGGGCAGGATACCCCGGTATCTGGCCGAACAGGGGGTTGCCGTCCATTACGGCGGCACAGACGCCTGGGGAACCCTGGAAAGCAACGGGGAAATGGTTAAGCGGGCGATCCTGGAGACCCTGGACAAGACCGGGGCGGAAAAGGTCAATATCATTGCCCATTCCAAAGGCGGCCTGGAGGCGCGGTATGCCATAAGCTGCCTGGGGATGGATTCCAGGGTTGCCTCCCTGACCACCATGTCCACGCCCCACAGGGGGGTTAAGGCCATGAACACAGCCCTGCAGCTTCCCCTCTGGCTCTACCGCCCTGCTTCTGTCCTTGCGAACCTCTGGAGCAGGATATTGGGGGATGGGGGGCCTGATTTTTTCCGGGGCAGCCGGCAGCTGGCCGAATATTTTTGCACCGAATTCAACCGGAAATATCCCGATAAGCCGGGGATTCTCTACCAAAGCTATGCCTCTAAGCTGAAATACTTTTTCGGCGACCCTGCCTATCTGCTTACCTGGATTCTAGTAAAGATCTTTGACGGCGACAACGACGGCCTGTGCCCGGTAGAGTCCGCCAAATGGGGGGAATTCCGGGGGATCATAACCACCCAGGGATACTTCGGGGTCTCCCATGCGGGCATTCTGGACTTGTACAGGGTACCGTATAAAGGAGTCCGCATCCCGGAACTATATGTTGCCATTGCAAAGGAACTGGCCGGAAAGGGGCTATGAATGTTTCACGTGAAACATTGCTCAGGCGCCTATGGGGGCGCACACATCAACCCAATCCAGGCTGGCGGAATATTCCTTAAGCTCGTCCATGGTCAGCTCTATGGCCGAATTGCCGCTGCCGCAGGCAGGGTAGACGGTTTGGAAGCGTTGGAGGGAAACGTCGAGGTACACTTCTACACCCGGCGGAAGGGCAAAGGGGCAGACACCGCCTACTGCATGGCCGGTGTATTCCAGGGCTTCGCCGGGGCTGAGCATTTTCGCCTTAAGGTCGAAACGGTCTTTGTACTTCCGGTTGTCCAGCTTCACATCCCCGGCGGTGACTACTACCATGGCAGCGGGGACGCCGTCCTTTTCTACCCTGAGGGAGATGCTTTTGGCTATGCGGGCGGGGATTACGCCCAGGGCTGCGGCGGCAAGCGCCACTGTGGCGGTGGATTCTTCCATCACGATAATATCCTTGTCCCTGCCCCACCTGGCAAGGTATTGGCACACCGATTCAATAGACATACCAGGCCATCCTTTTATTCCTGCATAATCCTGCCAAAAATTTCAAAAAACTTCAAGGGAAGGTTTTATTCGTGGCGAGGGGGTATAATACTCCGGGGTTGTTTATAGATTACTAATTTAGTCATATTAAATTAATGCCGGAATTTGCGGCTTTATCCTCAAAAAAAGCGGATGAACCGGTACTTTTTCCGTGTCCATCCGCTTGTTTGTTAGTATGAATTTCTATACAGGCGAATTCCCGTTACTGGGCGGTAAAGACCAGAACCCGCTCTGCCCCTGTGTTGTCAGAGCTGTAGAGTTCCAGGCGGCCTTCGCGGATATCCCAGCGGGCAGCCCGATTCAGGTAAGAGAAGTAGTCGTGCTCCGGGAGATCCTGGGGCTCGCTGATCCCCATCATCAGGGTGGCGGCGATATTGCCGACAACAAGCGACCGGCCTTCGCCGGGGGTGTACGGACCGAAGTAGCGGTTGGGCGCGCCCATGCCGCTGAGGCGGCCTTCCTCAAAAGTGAGGGTGTAAGTCCCCTTGAAGCCGGAGGCTTCGAGCTGCTGCCTGTCCAGGCGGATAGTGGCGGAAGGGCCTTTCACTTCCGCCAGTGTCCACTCCCTGCCCTGGACATCGCTGAAAACCGCGCCGCTGTCTTTGGCTTTTGCCCCGCCGGCGCATGAAGCTGCCAGCATTGCTGCGGCAAGGAGGGCAAGCAACCCTGCCATCCTGATGCCTGTTTCTTTAATCCTGCTTTGCATTTTTTGCTCCTATGATTATAGTATACATATTAATAAGGCTTTCACCAAATTTGCAGAAAAATAAAGCAGGGGGTTCGTGATGTATTTTGATTACTATTATGTGGTTCTGGTAGTCCCTACCATTATCCTGTCCCTGATTGCCCAGATCCTGGTGAAGTCCACCTTTTCAAAATATTCGAAGATCAGGTGCTCCAGGGGCATCACGGGCAAGGATGCTGCCAGCCTGCTGATGCGGGCGAACAATATCAGGGACGTAAGCATTCAGCAGGTGCGGGGCAATCTGACGGATCATTACGATCCGGGCGCCAAGGTGCTGCGCCTTTCGGATCCTGTCTTCGGCAATCCCTCCATTGCCGCCGTGGGGGTGGCGGCCCACGAGACCGGCCACGCCATCCAGCATGCCACGTCCTATGGCCCTCTGGCGCTGCGGAGCTCCCTGGTGCCCATAGCGAACATAGGCTCAACCATCGGGCCCTGGATCGCCATCGCGGGGATTTTCCTGTCGTTCCCTGTTTTGATCAACATCGGGATTGTTCTTTTTGGCGGGGCCGTGGTTTTCTATTTGATAACCCTGCCCGTGGAATTCAACGCTTCCGCACGGGCCTTGTCGATTCTAAAAAGCAACAATGTACTCAGCGCCGATGAACTTCGGGGAGTGCGAAAAGTGCTGACCGCCGCAGCCTTGACCTATGTGGCTTCTGCCCTGACAGCCCTGATGAGCTTCGTCAGGCTTATTCTTCTGGCTCAGAGGAGACGGCGCTAGAGTCATTTTCTTCCAGCGGGAATTCCAGCTGCCCTTCGTCCTGTGCATGGGGGGCTTCTTCCTCCTGGACTATGCGGTCAAGGCCGCTCACGAAGTCGGGCTTGTCTATGCTGAGGATCTTTACGCCCTGGGCCGAGCGGCCCATCACCCGGATCGAGGCGACTTTGAGCTTGATGGACTTGCCCTGGCTGGTGATGCACATGATTTCTTCTTTGTCACGCACGCCTACGCAGCCTACGATTTCCCCGGTCTTTTCGCCCACAGTGTAGATCTTCTGGCCCCCGGTGCCTCGGCCGTGGGAGGAGAACTCGCTGAAATCCACGCGCTTGCCAAAGCCGTATTCGGAGAGGATGAGCATCTTCTCGTCTTCCGACACCTTGAGGAGGCCGGTGAGCTCGTCGCCCGAGGCGAGCTTCATGCCGGTGACACCATGGCCCGCGCGGCCCATGGGCCTTACGGCGTCCTCGTGGGTGCGCAGGGCCTGTCCCCGCCTGGAGATGAGCACCACTTCGTCCTTGCCGCCGGTGAGAAGGGCGCTGACGAGTTCGTCTCCTTCGTCAAGCTTGATGGCGATAATGCCCCGTGTCTTGGCATTGGAGAATTCGGATGTCTTGACTTTCTTGACCACACCACGGGCGGTACCCATGAGGATGTATTGATCGTCCGAGAAGTCCTTGAAAGACACGATGGCGGTGATGTCTTCGTTGGGCGAGACCGTGAGGAGGCTCTTGATGTGGGCGCCCTTGCTGGTGCGGGTTCCCTCGGGAAGCTCGTGAACCTTCATCCAGTAGGCCTTGCCCTCATTCGTGATGAACATGATGTATTCATGGGTAGAGGCCACAAAGATCTGCTCCACAAAATCGTCTTCCGTAAGCTTGGCGGCTTGCATTCCTTTGCCGCCCCTGCCCTGGTTCTTATATGCAGAAACAGGCACACGCTTCACATAGCCCAGGTTGGAGATGGTGATCATCATCTCTTCTTTCTTTATGAGGTCTTCAATGTTGATGTTTTCAACTTCGCCGTTAACAATCTCGGTGCGGCGCTTGTCGCCGTAGCGGCTGGAAATGCTTTTGGTTTCATCTTTGATGACATTGCGGAGCTTAACGGGATCCGCAAGGAGGTCTTTATAATAGGCGATCTGAATCTGGAGTTCCGCCAATTCAGCCTGGAGCTTCTCGACTTCCAGGGAGGTGAGGCGGCCCAGCTGCATTTCAACTATGGCCTTGGTCTGGGGTTCCGAAAGGAGGAAGCGTTCCTGCAGTTTTGCCTTGGCTGCGGCGACATCGCGGCTTGCCTTGATAATGGCCACCACTTCGTCGATGTTCGCCAGGGCGATAACGAGGCCCTCCAATATGTGGGCCCGCTCCTCGGCTTTGCGGAGATCGTACTGGGTACGGCGGGTAACGACCTCTACCCGGTGATCCACAAAGTAGCTGACAAGCTCCTTGAGGTTGAGGGTCCGGGGCCTGCCGTTGACCAGGGCGAGATTGATGATGCCGAAAGTGGCCTGAAGCTGGGTATTGGCGAAAAGCCGGTTCAATACCACCTTGATAATGGCGCCTTTCTTAAGCTCTATGACTACCCGGATGCCCTCGCGGTCGGAGGATTCGTCATTGACGTAGGAAACGCCGTCAATCTCTTTATCCCTCACCATGACGCCTATGCGCTCAATGAGGAGCTTCTTGTTCACCCCGTAGGGTATCTCGTTAAAGACGATTTGCTCTTTGCCCGACTTGGTGGTCTCGATGATAAAGCGGCCCCGGACAAGGATCTTGCCCCTGCCTGTCTTGTAGGCTTCCCTGATGCCCCTGCGGCCAAAGATGATGCCCCCTGTGGGGAAGTCCGGGCCGTCAATGAACTTCATGAGATCTTCGATGGTAACATCGGGGTTGTCGATAAAGGCGCAGACTGCCTCGCAGACTTCCACGAGGTTATGGGGGGCCATATTGGTAGCCATGCCGACGGCGATGCCGCTTGAGCCGTTTATGAGGAGATTGGGAACAGCCGCAGGAAGCACCGTAGGTTCAAGCTCTTCTTCTGAAAAATTGGGGGTAAAGTCCACGGTCTCCTTGTTGAGATCCTGGAGCATTTCGTCGCCGATTTTGGAGAGCTTCGCCTCGGTATAACGCATGGCCGCGGGAGGATCGTCGTCCAATGACCCAAAATTGCCCTGCCCTTGTACCAGAGGGTAGCGGAGGGAAAAATCCTGGGCCATGCGCACCAGGGCATCGTAGAGGGAAAGATCTCCATGGGGATGGTACTTGCCCATGGTATCGCCGACGATGCGGGCGCACTTTTTGGTGGTGGCATTGGGGTGGAGGCCCAGCTCGCCCATGGAGAAGAGGAGCCGCCTGTGCACAGGCTTAAGCCCGTCCCTCACGTCCGGGAGCGCCCGGGAAACAATGACGGACATTGCGTAATTGAGGTAGTCGGTTTTTACTTCGTCTTCTATCGCAACGGGAATAATTTTCCCGGTTGGCACGGGTATATCGGAGGTTTCAGCCATAGCTCAGTGTACTAAATTTGGCAAAAAAAGTCGAGTTGCAAAAAATGGGGATGTGGTTTATAATATCTCCAATCAAAGCGGCAACGCTTAAAATCTAAGAGGAGAGACACATGAAAAAGTTAGGTATCGCATGCCTACTGGTACTGCTCTCGGCGGCATTTATGCTCACCGGCTGTAGTAAAAAAGAGGCCCCCGTCCAAGCGGCGGCAGACCCCAATGCTCCTGTCACCATCACGGTATGGTGCTGGGACCCGGCGTTCAATATCTTCGCCATGAAGGAAGCGGAGAAAATCTACAAACGGGATCGCCCGAATGTCACTATCAATGTTGTTGAAACTCCCTGGGACGATGTCCAGCAAAAGCTCATCACCGGCTTCTCGTCCGGCGAAACCAGCAGCCTGGCGGACATTGTACTGATGCAGGACAACGCCATGCAGAAGAACATCATAACCTATCCCTCCAATTTCCTCCCTGTGGGCGACAAGGTCGATCTCTCCCAGTTTGCCAAATTCAAGGTTGACGTGGCTGCCTACAATGGCAAGTACTACGGCGTGCCCTTTGATAACGGCACAACCGGCTTCTTTATCCGGAGCGACATTATTGAACAGGCCGGCCTCAAGGTCGAAGATTTCAATGACACCACATGGGAGCACGTGATTGAATTGGGCAGGATTGTGAAAGCAAAGACAGGGCTTCCCCTTCTTTCCACCGACGGTACCGGCCCGGACCTCATCATGATCATGCTCCAGAGCGCAGGCACCTGGCTCTTTGATCAGCAGACCGGCAAAACCCTCATCACCGGCAACCCTGCCCTTACCAGGGCGGTTGAGCTCTTCATCCAGATGGCCCAGGAAGGAATCCTCTACCTGGCTTCCGACTGGAACGATTACATTGCCTCCTTTAACAGGGGCAACGTAGCGGCCACCATCCAGGGCTGTTGGATCATCGGGTCAATCAGCGCCGAGCCTTCCCAGTCAGGGAAGTGGGCCCTTGTTTCTACCCCCAAGTTCGCCAATATCCAATCGGTCAACTATTCGAGCCAGGGTGGTTCAGGCTGGATGGTTCTTGCCAATTCCAAGAACCCCGACGTGGCCATGGACTTCCTTGCCAAGACCTTCGCGGGCAGCAAAGAATTCTACGAAATCATTCTGCCCCCCGCGGGCGCCATTGCAACATGGCTTCCTGCGGCTGATTCTCCGGTTTATTCCCAGCCCGTCGCCTACTTCGGCGGCGACAAAGTCTATGAAAAGCTCATCGACTATGTCGGCAAGGTTCCCAGCGTAAAATACGGCGTCTTCAATTATGAAGCCCGCGGCGCGGTGACCAAGGCCATGATGGACATCAGGAACGGCGCCAATCCTGCCGCCGCCCTCAAGGCAGCCCAGGATGAAGTTGACTTCCTTATAGCTCAGTAACATGTTCTAGCTTGTGGGGCTGTCCATTATGGGCAGCCCTATTTCATTCAAAGCGAGGCAAACATGCGGCGATTCAGTCTGGAAAAAAAATATTCCTGGTGGGGATGGGCTTTTGTGTTCCCCGCGTCTATCCTAATCTTTATCCTTTCTTTTTATCCTATGGTACAGGCCCTTTTCCTCTCGTTTAGATCGGGGCTGGGGAATAATCTCAAGTTTTCCGGGTTCAGGAATTATGCCCGCCTTTTCGAGGATCTGACCTTTCATTCTTCTGTAGCCAATGTTTTTATCTACCTGCTTTTCCAGGTCCCCATCATGCTCTTTTCGGCCCTGATTCTCGCGTCCATACTGAATCAGCCGGATTTAAAGGGCAAGACTGTTTTCAGGACCCTGATCTTCCTGCCCTGCGCAACAGCCCTGGTTTCGTCGGCCCTTATCTTCAAGTCCTTCTTTTCCATGGACGGCATTATCAATTTTACTTTGCAAAACCTGCATATTATTTCGGAGCCCAAGAACTGGCTCCTTGATCCCATTTGGTCCAAGGTGATCATCATAATCATTATCACCTGGCGTTGGACGGGGTATAACACCATTTTTTATATGGCGGGGCTTCAGAACATCGACACCTCGGTGTACGAGGCTGCCCGCATTGACGGGGCTTCGGCATCCCAGCAGTTTTTCAAGATCACCCTGCCCCTCTTGAGGCCGGTGATTCTTTTAACCACCATCATGTCCACCAACGGCACACTGCAGCTTTTCGACGAAGTCAGGACGATTTCGCCGGGTACGGGCTTTAAATCGACCATTACGATTTCCCAGCATATCTATAATGTCTCGTTCACCAATGTTCCCCAGCTTGGCTATGCGGCTGCCCTTTCGTACACCATCCTTATCATGGTGGCTTTCTTATCCTTTATCCAGATGAAAGTGGGGGACAAGGTATGAAAATCAGAGTATCCCGGGTATTTATGTATGCTTTCCTTGTGGTGGTTTGTTTCCTCGCGGCCTTCCCCTATTTCTGGATGGTGTCCGCTGCCACCAACAAGAGCGTTGAGATCATCAAAGGCAGGCTCCTGTTCGGGACTTACCTCATCGAGAACATCAAGACCCTGGTCGCCACGGTTACCCTGGGGCAGATCTTCTGGAATTCCCTGCGAAACGCCATTGCAGGCACCCTGGCGAGCCTTATCATCTGTTCCATGGCGGGCTACGGCTTCCAGATCTACAGGGACAAATACAAGGACAGGCTCATCGGCATACTGCTCCTTTCCATGATGGTTCCCTTTGCGTCGATCATGGTTCCCCTTTTCAGGATGTTCAGCCAGGCGAAGCTTATTAACAGCACCATGGGCATCATCCTGCCCAGCCTCTCCACAGCCTTCCTCATCTTCTTTTTCAGGCAGAGTTCCGCGTCCTTCCCCATGGAGATAGTCCAGGCTGCCCGTGTTGACGGCGTGGGAGAGTTCGGCATCTACCTCAGGATCTACCTTCCGGTCATGGCCCCCACCCTTGCGGCGGCAGCCATCGTTACCTTTATGAACCAGTGGAACCAGTACCTCTGGCCCCTCATCATTTTGCAGAAGCAGGAAAGCCGCACCATGCCCCTGATGCTCACGGGCCTTACGGCGGGCTATGTCACTGACTACGGAATATTGATGCTGGCGGTTACGATTTGTACACTGCCGACCCTGTTTATATTCGTGACACAGCAGAGGCGGTTCGTGGCGGGGATTTTGGGATCAGTTAAGTAGCGATGCTGAAAGAGGGCTTTACTTCCCGCTCGTGGCCGGCGTCTTCTTCCGAGATGAACTGGCCCCAGGGGCGTATGTAGATATTGTCGTACCAATGATCGATGGTGGTGTTTTGATAGCCGTGGTGTTCGGGGTTGAAGCAGTCTTCCTTTGACGCACGGCCTTTAAAACGTATATCAAGAGCCCGGCTTAATTCATCGTACTTCCGTCTCATACGCTGGTACTTCAAGCACTTTTTGTGCAGAGGGTGGTTTTTGTCAGCCTCGAGAAGGCGCATATATTCCAGGGATTTTCTGCAGAGCCACATTTTACAGGCCAGGGCTTCCTCTGTGCAGCCCTTGTCGCCAAGATAGCCGCACTTCCCCCCGGACGTGCAGCAGGGTTCGGAATTACGCCGGCATGCTCCGGCCAGCTCCCTCCAGCCGCAGAGATCAAGCTCCTGCTGCATGGCGTCGAGGCGGCGGTACATATAACTGTAGATCCATTTTTGGAATAGCACAAATACGTTTAATTTACCCGAAAGCCATCTCGCGGTATTGCCGCTAAAGGCAATGGCTTTTGCATGGCGGCGCGAAAAAGCCAGCCCTGCGCACTTTGCAAGGGAAGGCGGAATCCCGGATATTTCCGAGCGGCTTATGTCCAGTTCTTTAAGGTTTTTTAATTTATGGATGGATTTAGGCAATGATCTGAGGCTTGTATAGGAAGCATCCAAAACTTCAAGGTTTTCCATGAGGCAGACGGAATCGGGGAGACGCCAAATCCTGGCGCCCGAGACATTGAAGCGTTTTATTTTGAGGAGCTCGTCCCGGCCTGCGGCTTTGAGGGCAGCGTCGAGGGAACCGGGATCGAAGGTCTCAAAAAAACCGCCGAAGGGGCTCAGGATGAGGCCGCCTGAGTTTTCAGCAGCTTCGACGATTTTGGCGGAGATTTTTTCGATGGCTTGCACAGACCGTCCTGCGTTACTGCCCAAAATTCATTATCGAGTAGCGTCCGCCCTCTATAGACATAGCAGAAGTTCTTTCAACAGCCCCTGCTCCTCCCCCGCGCATTTCACGGTTCAATAGTTCCGTGTACTTTGAAAGCAGGGCGAATTCGGACGCAAAGAACGATCCTTCACCAAGGGTCCGCTTTGCGGTCTGAAGCGCCAGTTCAGCTTCTCCGGTCAGCCGTAGGGACGTTCTTAAACGATCCGGGTTGTTATCGGCATAGAAGATCCGCCCTATCTCTTTGATGGAAAGGGCAAAGCTCGCTATAGCCTGGGAATAGGTAAGCATCTGCAAGGCGTCCGCGTTGGAAGGATCGGCCAAAACTATTGTGCGTTCCGGAAACGGAGTTAGCCCGGATTCATCCAGGGTTCTGCCCCGCAGGAGCGCGGTTTGCTGCCTCTGATTCCCGCCGGGAATGCGGTAATGAACCAGCAATGTTTTATAGTCGCCCTGGTTAAGGCTGGGAATTACGCAGGAAATAGTGCTGCCCTCGGATTTGTATTGTGATCCCCAAACTCCAAGAATCTCAACATCGGGCGAGAATTCCAGCGACAATCCCATATCCCGGATTGCGGGAACAGCGAAGCGCTCGAATTCACGATCCGTATTGAGTATTGCGTTCATTGATTCACGGGTATCCAGGGAACGGGTATTCCCCCTGCCGTTTTGCGCAAGAGTCCGCAGCAGATCTTCGTCGAAATTCCCCCCAATGCCGATGGTAGAGATGGAGACGCCATCGCCTGTATAGGTTTCTACAATTTGGTATGCCGGGGATATAGTAGTGGAATCATTGAAATCAAAAGTGCAGACCAGCGTATTGCTGTTCGAGCCGGTTTCGCTGACGGTGCCTTCGTAGTAACGATATTCATTGCCGTTTTTCAGCTCAATCTGAAAGGGAGTTTCGTATTCCGAACTGTGGTAATCGAAATTTTGCACCCAAACCTGATACGTGCCATGGGCCGCCTCTCCGCGATACCAGAAAATATTTTCCACCGGGTCGAGTGTTTCGCCATTCACGTTTCTGTCAACATCGAGCCATCCTCCGGTTGAATCCCTCATTCTGTTAAAGAAGATCTCCTCATTGGCCGGGGTTATGACATGCAGATCCAGGTCGTTCCGATTATTCCACATCAGAGAGATCCGTATGTCCCCGGTGTGTGCAAGCGCCCCGGCAAGACGGCTGGAAAATTCATCGCCATCGGAAATAACCAACACCATGTTGATTGCATTTGCCCCGCGATTTTTCAGGACCTGCTCATAGCCCAGGTTGATTCCATCCTCAAGCTTGGTTCCGCCCTTAGGGCTAAGCGAATTTACCGCATTGATGAATGCGGCCCGTTTAGCGGAACTGTCAATCCGGGCGGGCTCAAAATACACCTGCGCGGCATCGTTAAAACCTATCAGCGCCAGGGAGTCCATGTTCCTGACTTTGTTTGCAAAACTGCCCAGGGATTCCTTGACCCATCCAATCTTTTCGCCTTCATTCATCGAAACGGAGGTATCCACCACGAATACCAGATTCAGGGACGGAATTTCCTGGAAGGACAGGCTTTTCCCCTGCAAGCCGATTTGGAGCAAGCCGTCCCTGCCGCTTCCGGGGCTGTTGTTATCTTCAGGGTTAAGATTATTGTAAAGAAAAAGCCCAATATCCGTATCCGGTTCCGGGTACTGGTAATTGAACAAAGAGATATAGCTGCCGTCGTTTATCTCTTCTGGGGGTACAATAATGCCGTTATTGGCCCGATAGCGGTTTCTGGTGTACAAGGGGGCGGCATCTGTCAGCCCCTCGGATACCAGAAAATAGGGAAAGCTGAAAACCAGAAAAGCCACTAACAGAACCTTGGGCGTATTTGTGCGCATTTGTTTTCCTATAAAACGGAACGGACTACCCGGAAGCCGATATAATTTGTCATGGCAGAATGATCGGCGTTCGCCCGGTTTGCGGAACGCAAGAACCGTGCTTCGCTGTACCAGCTTCCGCCCCGGATTACCGCCCTGGCGCGCAAAGAACCGTTAAGATTGCCTGAATTGTAATTCACGCTATACTGATCCCAGCACCATTCGTACACATTCCCATGCATATCATACAAACCCCAGGCATTGGGGGGAAAACTCATCACCGGCGTCGTGGTTTTGCGGTAATTCCCCTTGGGGTTCCTGTTGTAGGGGAAATTCCCGTCAAAGTTGCCCTGGTTAACGGTAATATTGTACCCCGTATTGAACGCGGTAGAGCTTCCAGCCCGGCAGGCATATTCCCATTCTGCCTCTGTGGGAAGGCGGTATCCATTCGCTTCATGATCCCAGCGAATTTCCGAATCCCGGATAATATACGCCGGGGTAAACCCCTCCTTTTCGCTCCGGGCATTGCAATAAATAATCGCGTCAAACCAGCTTACATTTTCTACCGGCAGATTGGGGCCCCTGAACCTGCTGGGGTTCTTATGCATCACCGATTCGTATTCATCCTGGTTTACCTCGTGCTTGGCAATATAAAAACTGCCCACCAACACCTGACGTTGGGTTTCATCCCTGTCCCTGGCAGATTCCCTGGCGGGGCTTCCCATCATAAAAGTGCCCGCTTCAAGCTTAACAAAATCACTCGGGGCGTATCCCTGACGGTTCTGGGCTTGAAGGACAAATGTTGACAAAAATAGAAAGATAACTGTAAAAAACACAGGCTTTTTCATGATTTCTCCTAAAGTTTATTGCACCAACGATACCCCATTATTACGGCAATATCAATCGACTTTATATAATTTTGAGGTTGAAACGATCCTGTCCATAAACAAGAAACAGAAAGCGGAATTGAGCTACGCAGACATGAAGGTTAAAGAACTGGCTGCTCTATCCGGTGTCAAAAAACAGACTATCGACAGCTATCTGCGGGAAAACAGTTATACCCCTTCGGTGGATGCAGCGGTGAGTATTGCTCAGGCACTGGGGGTTTCTGTGGAGTACTTGGCAACGGGTGGCGAAGTCCGTCAGGGCAAAGAAAAAGTCCTGTCATCCCTTAGCCCCGATATACGTTCCCTGATACTGGCTAAGGAAGTAATTTCCCCGACCTTGATAAACACGTGCGTAAATTTTATCATAATACGTGTTTGTATATAAAATTTACTATACACATTAAATTCCTATTGATTTTAGTATAAATTTAACTTATACTTTAAATTATGATAGTTGAAAGACCAGAATATCTCAAAAAACTAATTGGTTTTAGGGATAAGGACCTGATTAAGGTCATTGTGGGTATACGGCGATGCGGGAAATCCACTCTATTGAAGCTATATGCCGATTATTTACGCTCTACGGGGGTGGGAAATAGCAGAATTCAATTTATCAACTTTGAGGACTTTAATAACGCCGATCTGACTGATCCCAAAGTATTGCATGATCATGTCCTAAGCCGTCTTGTCCCTGATGGAATGAACTATATCTTCCTTGACGAAATCCAGATGGTTAAGGACTTTGAAAAAGCGGCCAATAGCCTGCGGCTGCGGAAAAATATCGATCTCTATATTACCGGTTCCAATGCCTATTTTTTATCCGGCGATTTGGCAACTTTACTTGCCGGCAGGTATGTGTCCATTGAAATGACCCCTCTCTCTTTTAGGGAATATCTCACCGCTGGTTCTGACGAATCAGGAAACCCCCGCCCAAGAGACAAGATGCGGCAATTATATGAACAGTATCTGCGGTATAGTTCCTTTCCCTATACTCTGGAGCTGAATAATGACATTGAAAAAATCCATCAATATCTGGCCGCCATTATCGACACCATCGTCCTAAAAGATGTGGTGCAGCGGAAACAGATCAGCGCCGTAGCCGCTCTGGAACGGCTTATGAAATTTATTTTTGGTAATATCGGTTTTATTACCTCTACCAAAAAAATCTCAGATACCATGAAGTCCTCGGGTTTCAATATCGGCGTACAGACCGTGGAAAACTATCTTTCTGCCCTGGAAGATAGTTTTATTATCCATAAAGTAAGCCGTCTGGACGTAAACGGTAAGGAGTATCTCAAAGCCAATGATAAATACTATGTGGCCGATATTGGGATGCGGTACTATCTCCTGGGCGATAAAATGAAAGACTACGGGGCTATACTGGAAAATATTGTATACCTGGAATTGCGGCGCAGGGGATATAAAGTCCATGTTGGAAGGTTAGGGGATCTGGAAATCGATTTTATCGCTTTTAAGGCAGGAATTCCCGAATACTACCAGGTTGCCTTTTCAGTCGCAGATGAACAAACCTGGGAGTGGGAAATACGCCCCCTTGAAAAAATCAGGGATAACTACGGAAAATATATTATCACCATGGACCCGGTATTGGGCGGCAATGACCAGGGAATTATTACGGTAAACGCCCTGGACTTTTTACTGGATTTCACAGTATGAAGTCTTGATAAACACGTGTATAAATTCTATATATCCCAAAATCGGAAGTTTCAGGGATTTACCTCATCAGTCTGTATTGCCAATATCTATTATTTTTTAAGCAGAGAATATGGGGACACTCTTGCCCGCGCTTTTTTAGCCAACCTGCTTGATTATATCACGGTTCTGCCCATTGATCATGCCCCGGTATCGGGGATTTCCGATAATTCATCAGCATCCATCATCACACATCCAAATTAGACACTGCCAGCGCATTCTCCTCGATGAACTCACGGCGGGGGGCGACTACTTCGCCCATGAGGGTGGAGAAGATGCGTTCGGCTTCCACGGCGTCGTCCAGGTGGATCTGGATGATGTTGCGGCGGGCGGGGTCCATGGTGGTGTCCCAGAGCTGGTCGGGGTTCATTTCGCCAAGGCCCTTGTAACGCTGGATGGCTTCTTTTTTTATCTCTTTGCCCAGGCCCCCGAGGATCTTGTCTTTTTCGGCGTCGTCGTAGGCGTAGAAATTCTGCTTGCCCACGGGGATTTTGTAGAGGGGGGGCATGGCCAAGTAGACATGGCCCTTCTCGATGAGCTCGGTCATGTAACGGTAAAAGAAGGTGAGGAGCAGGGTGCGTATGTGGGAGCCGTCAACGTCGGCATCGGCCATGATGATGATCTTGTGGTAGCGGATTTTGGCAACGTTGAACTCGACGCCGCAGCCTGCGCCTATGCTGGCTATGATGGGCTGGAGCTTTTCGTTGGTGACTACTTTTTCGATGCGGGTTTTTTCCACGTTGAGCATTTTGCCGAAGAGGGAAAGGATGGCCTGGAACTGGCGGTTCCTTCCCTGCTTGGCGGAACCGCCGGCCGAGTCGCCTTCCACGATGAAAAGTTCGCAGACTGCAGGGTCTTTTTCGGAACAGTCGGAGAGCTTGCCGGGGAGGCCGACAGAATCCATGGCGTTCTTGCGGCGGGTAGCGTCCCGGGCCTGGCGTGCGGCTATGCGGGCCTTGGCTGCAAGGACCGACTTTTCGAGGATATTGTTTATCACGTCGGGGTGCTGATCCAGGAAAAGTTCAAGCTGTTCGTTGACCAGGGCTTCGACTATGCCTTTGACTTCGGAGTTGCCCAGCTTGGCCTTGGTTTGGCCTTCGAACTGGGGGTTGGGGACTTTCACCGAAAGCACCGCAGTGAGGCCCTCGCGGACATCGTCGCCCGAGAGGCTTTCTTCGAGTTTCTTGGCAATCTTGGATTTTTTCAGGTATTCGTTGAGGGTACGGGTAAGGGCCGACTTGAAGCCCACAAGGTGGGTACCGCCTTCCCTAGTGTTGATGTCGTTCACAAAGGAGTACATGATCTCGTTGAAGCCGTCGTTGTACTGTATGGCAACCTCAACCTCGATGACGCCGTCCTTGCCGTCGTCCCGTGTCCCCTCGATAAAGATAGGGTCTTTGTAGAGGACGGTCTTGCTCTGGTTCAAGTATTCTACAAAGCTTTGGACCCCCCCCTCGAATTTGAATTCGTGGACCTTGGGGGTCGAGAGCCGCTCGTCCCGTATGGTGATCTTGAGGCCCTTGTTGAGGAAGGCCAGTTCCCGCAGGCGGTTTGAGAGGGCGTCGAAATTATAGGTGGTGGATTCGAAGATAGAGGTATCAGCCTTCCAGCGGATCACAGTGCCCCTTTCCTTGCCTGCCCCTGCGTAGGGCAGAACGGAGGGCTGGATTTCGTGGGCAGGGGCATCGGGAATGCCGATTTTGTAGCTCTGGGTATGAACCTTGCCGTTAAGGTGGACAAAGGCTTCGCACCATTCGGAGAGGGCGTTCACCACGGATACGCCGACGCCGTGGAGGCCGCCCGACACCTTGTAGGAATTCTTGTCGAACTTGCCGCCCGCGTGGAGACGGGTCATGACGAGCTCAAGGGCGCTGACCCCTTCGCCGGTATGGATGTCCACGGGGATGCCGCGGCCGTTGTCTTCCACACGGACTACATCGTTGCCTTCGAGGACCACGAGGATATCATCGCAGAAGCCCTGCATGGCTTCGTCAATTGAGTTATCAACAACTTCGAATACAAGATGATGGAGACCGTCAAAATCAGTAGTGCCGATATACATGCCGGGGCGTTTCCGCACCGCTTCAAGGCCCTTCAAAACTTGTATGCTCTGGGCCGAATAGTTGGAATTCATTATTCCATCATAGTCATCTTGAACAAAAAAGTAAAGGCAAAGTAGAATAGCGTT